>NZ_CEEDEC010000003.1:511447-722301 GCF_979253805.1 Bacillus sp. AC266 | reverse complement strand
TTAAAGAAGCGGGAAGGGGTCATTTCTATTACAGTTGAGCCTTATGAAAAAATCGAAGTTGGTGGAATTCGTGTAGATGGACCAGCTGTTATTCTAATTAATCAAGAATAGCTAAAAATAGTTGAATGCACGAAGAAAAGGATCAGCCTTTAAGAGAAGGGAGGATCCTTTTTGTTTGCTGCAGCTAATATGGGATACACATAATTTTCATCTGATGTGTTGGGATTAATAGGAAGGAGAGGGTCGGGATTATCATAGTGGAAAGCTTAACATTGGTAGGATTTCTTTTCATGTTATATACATTAGTTGCTAAAAAAACAAACTAATTATTTAAAACGATATATGGTTTCCTTTTTAAGGGCGAGATTTATTTGATAGTGAAATGGATAATGTAAAGGAGGAATTTAGATGGATGCAAGGAAAGAACGCATAAAATACGAAAAGATGTCAAAGAATTATGACCGTATTTATTCAGTTTCGTTTCTCCTATTAATTGTACTTGTTTGTAGTAGTGTGATTATCATAGGAGCTACAGGGGGAAAATATGGAGTGTTTTTATTGTTAGCAATTTTACTTACCGCACGTATTACGAAAGAATCTCAAAAAAAGTATGAGCAGTATTCTAATAAAGCGCGTATTTAAAATGATACATATCTTGAAAGGAACAACCTGGATGTACATTCAAAATATCCCCATATCATTTCCTATTAATTATTTTTTTGGCAGGAAATGACTTTAGTAAACACAATATGGTAAGTGTACCTAATCCCCGCGTATATCAGACATTACATTCAGCAATTGGTAAATATGTGGTTATTTAAACTGTAAGAGGTAAGTTAAAAAATGTGAAACCGAATTATTTGCTCATTGAAGGTACGGTGCCGCATATTGTAGGTATTCAACAAATTGTATGGATTATGCCAAAACAATGATCAAATTACATCTAATTTGATTTATAACAGATTGGCGTCATAGACGATCAAATAAAAATACAGGGTTTTATCTCTGTGTTTCTTCAAATTTTCGTTTTTGAATATATGCTTGAGCATGAATGATTTCTTCCTGAAGTGCTTCTAATTCTTCCGTAGATCCTGATTCAATCCTCATATAAGTAGTAACTAAACTAATCATCATATCCATCTTCTCTACTATATTTTGAATGACCTGTTCAGATTGCTCTTTTTTAGGGTGTTGTATTGCTATTAATACATTTTCCATATAATTGTTCTTTCTTTGCTGGATATCATAAATAAACTGTTTTGTGTTTGAGTTCATTTGTTGTTCCTCCTTTTGGATATATTTTCATTCTATCATATTTGAATAGAAAATATTGGATTCCCCTAAATTCACACCTGTCTCGTATATCTCCACAAATATACAAACTAATTCCTTAACGTACAGGGAATAAATTGAAATACGTCAATTTAATGTCTAAATGTACAGTTTTCTTTTTTGGGTATGGTGCCCCCTAATAGCTTCAGTTGAATTTTGTATGCTTTTGTTACAAGAGATTAAGAAAGAATAGATGAGATATTGAAACGGAGGTACGGAAGTGCAAGATAATGTACTAGAACAATTAATAAACCGTCTTTCCGTAGTATGCCCTGAAAAAGAACGTGAAATATTAGCGGTGGATTTAAATGATATATATGAGAGTAGTGAAAGATTCGAAAAATTGCTTGAAAATATTATGAAATCTCAGCAAAATAAAGACGACTTAATAGATATATTAATTGAAGTAGAGATAGAACTAGATCACATTAATTGGCATTATAAAAGTCTGAAGAAAAAGCTGAAAGTATTAATGAAAGAATAAAAGAAGTAGGCTGCTCAAGTAGCCTACTTCTTTATGTTGTTAATTTTTGTCGGTAAATCGATATATTCGAAAAACCGCCGATACAATCTCATTTACCATCATGCATACTGTTCAAAAAGTTTGCACCCTCGTTTTTTATTTCTCTTTCCCAAAAAGATGAGAAAATGTATCTTCCAAGTCACTATCGTTTATTTTAATATCCGCCTTTTTTAATTCATCTTGTAATAATTTTTGACCGAAGGAAGGGTCGGCAAGACGTTCTTCTTCTAAGTCTTTACGTATAGAGTCTTTCACTTTATCGTAAGGTTGTAAATCTTTTTTATCAGTTAGTTTAATAATGTGATAGCCGTTTGGTGATTTTACGGGATTGCTAATTTGGCCGGGCTTTAATTTGTAGGCAGCTTTTTCAAATTCAGGTGTCATTTTGCCTGCCCCGAAGTATCCGAGGTCTCCGCCATTATCTTTTGATGCTAAATCTTGAGATTCTTGTTTTGCTAATTCTTCAAATGAAGTGCCGGTATCTAATTTCTTCTTTATCTCTTTCGCTTCATTTTCGTTACTTACTAAAATGTGACTAGCTTTAATTTCTGGTTTATAGTGGTCTTTCACATCTTTTTCTGTAACGCTTTGTTTAATCGCTTCATTCAATGCAAGTTTGAATTTAATTTGATTTTTGAAATCTTCTTCATCTTTTAAACGATTATTTTCTAGTGTTGCTTTGAATTGTTCTCCATATTGATCTTTTGCTTTTTCTACCTCTTTATCTACTGCATCATCAGATACTTTATATTTTTTAGTAATAACATCTTGTGCTACCATTTCGTATAGCGTGTCTTTTCCGTATCGATCTTTCAATTGTTTTTCGAAATCGCTCTTCGTAATGGTTGAGTTTGTTGTTGTAGCGATTGTGGCCGAGTCATTTTTTTGTCCGCAAGCAGATAGCATTAATATACTTATTAGTGCAGTGATAATGAATGTACTTTTTCCTTTCATGCTAACACCTCATCCGAATATGTTATCGCTATTGTAGAATATAGAAGTGAACATGAAGTGAATTTTTAATGTTTTTTCCCTGTAAAATGTAAAAAAAGTACATCAACATTAAAGTTGATGTACGATGTAATCAAAGGTGATCGGTTTTCTTAGAATATGCACGTTTTCCTTGCTGAATATTTTTTTGCTCTTGTTCATTTTTTTGAGTGCGCTTTGCATTATTGTCGCGTGCTTTTTTGTCGTTATCGCTAGTATGTGGCATATGTATCAACTCCATTTCTAAACGTTGTATGTTTATCATTTCCTTTTTCGTAAAGACTATGTATAGCGGTGCATTCATGAATACTAAAGGTGGATTAGAAATGGATTTGAAGCTGAATTATACTGAACTTATTAAGAAGTTAGTCGTTGTAATTATTGCGGGTTTATTAAATGCGATTGGGATGAATTTATTTTTAACACCAGCGAAAGTGTATGCGAGTGGTTTTGCTGGATTGTCTCAATTATTGTCACAAATATTAGGTGACTTTTTATCTATTCATATATCTACGGGGGTATTGTTTAGTTTATTTAATATTCCTGTCGTTATTTTAGCGTGGAAAAAGGTTGGGAAGGCCTTTACATTTTTTAGTTTTCTTTGTGTTGTATTTATGACTTTGTTTTTAGAAATTATCCCAGTTAGAGCGGTTTCGCACGATATTATATTGAATGCGATTTTTGGTGGGATTATTTCAGCGATTGGGGTAGGGGTTGCTTTAAAGTGGGGGGCTTCTACAGGTGGTCTAGATATTATTGCTATGATTTTATCAAAAATAAAAGATAAGCCTGTCGGCACGTATTTTTTCTTCTTTAATGCACTTATCATTATCGCTGCTGGCTACGTATATGGATGGGAAAAGGCATTATATACTTTAGTCACTTTGTATGTATCAACGAGAATTATTGATGCGATTCATACCCGTCATGTGAAGATTACGGCATTAATTGTTACAAAGAACGGGGCAGATGTGCGAAAAGCGATTCACTCTCGCTTAGTGAGGGGGATTACAACTATACCAGCAACAGGTGCTTATACAAATGAAAATAAAGAAATGTTAATGATTGTTATTACTCGTTACGAGTTGTATGAATTAGAGAGGGTTATTAAACAAGTGGACCCAGGTGCATTTACAAATATACTGCAAACGGTCGGTGTGTTTGGATTGTTTAGAAAAGATTAAAGAGGACCAAAACTGGTCCTCCTTTTTTAATGCGAATTCGTAATGTTTTGCAATTGCTCCTGCATTTCACGTAGCTGAACTTTTTCAGCAGTTGAAGAGTTTGCATAAGCAGAGTGCAAAGAGTTTTTTGCTCTATAAACGAGTTCCTGTTGTTCAGCGCCACTTGAACAAGAAACGGCACTTGAAACAGCGTCTCTAGCTTGTTGGAATAGTAAATTCCCCATTTAAACCCCTCCAAATGAAGAGTTACTTCTCGCTTTTTCTGCCTCAGCTAATGTACCTCTGTACGGGAATCTTGCATCATGCTTCATAACAGCATCGGCTCCTTGCTGGATAAAACGTTTTGATTTGTTCTTTTTACCCATTCGAAAAACCCCCTTTATTTAGCTGAAAACAATTGACGCGCTGACTTTTGCGTCTAATAATAGTATGAGCGTTTAGCGAGAAACTATAAGCAGGGAATTTTTAGATTACAATCCAAGAACCTCTTCTAAATATAGAGCGATACCATCTTCTTCATTCGTTAATGTCGTATGATTTGCAAGTGATTTTAATTCAGGAATCGCATTACCCATTGCGATTCCATGACCAGCAAATTCGATCATTTCAAAGTCGTTATCCTCATCACCAAAAGCGATAATTCGCTCTTTAGGAATGTTATAATGGCCTGAAATTTTTTGTAATCCGACAGCTTTATTTAATCCGCTTTTTACAATTTCAATAATTGGCCAAGGTGCACCCCATTTTCTATGGTCGATGACTTCAGCATGCATATCTGTTAAATGTTGGCGAATTGCAGCAGAATGCTCGTCATGTGCATCGATTAATAAGCAAGTTGGATGGTCGTTTAAAATATTTAATAAATCTCCTGTGAAAATCTTTGGAGAACCGAATTCAAAAATATGTTTTTTATCTTCATCAATTTCACGGACATACACATCATCGATGACTTCAGCATAGACATTTTTCACGCCGAAATCAAAGCAAGCTCGGACGATTTCTTGCGCTGTTGAAAGTTCAAGAGGAGAGTGATGTGTTCCCCAACTTGAATCAAGAGGGTGATGCACGTAAGCTCCATTAAAGTTTACGATTGGTGTGTTAAGGCTAAGTTCTTTATAATAATCGTAACTAGCGCGGAATGGACGTCCTGTTGAAATAACGACAATATGTCCTTGTTCTTTTGCTTTTGCAATTGTGTTTTTCGTTCTTGGAGAAATTATTTTGTTGTCTGTTAATAAAGTTCCGTCTAAGTCTAATGCGATTAAATGTTGTTTGTTCATAATTTCACCTCTTATAATAAATTTTTTGATTCTATCTGTATTTCCGTTTTTAATATGCAGAAATAAGAGGTTAGACTGGGTGAAACTACTGTAGATGAAAGTTTCACTATATATCCATCTTACGTCGCGAAGCGCTGTGGTGTCTACTATTTCTCGTTGGAAATTAGGGAAAGTCAATATCTTTTTAGAAAGTTCAAACAATGTTTCTTTCATTATGTACAAATTGTGAAAAGGGTTACATTGCTCGTATGATGAGGCTTATAATGAACATGTAATCTTCTCGTATATGTTTGACTCTCCTTTGAAACTGGCCTAAACTTTGGTTGGTTTCTTTTTTTTCAACAAATATGCCAATAATTCCTGCTTAAGGTTGTGTAATTATATATATGTACATGGGTAAACGGTAGTACTTGTTTCCTAAACATGACAGAAAAGCTTTCTTTTAAAATGGATATACTAATGAGGCAAGACGTCATGGAAGGAGAATGGAAATGGGACAAAATCGCAGGTTTCGTTCAGGGCAAAAAGCGCCAAATGATGGCATTTACGTAGAAATTGGTGAAACGGGAAGTATGGTGAAAAATCCGCAAATGGTACAATTAACTGCCGGTGAAAAGTTTCCAGAGAACGCAAATCATAACCGTCAGTGGACATATAAAAGAAAACCGTAACAGAAGCCGCAATCGTTATTGCGGCTTTTTTGATTAGGAAAATGAATGTTACTTTTTTCTTTTTCCAATAATAAGTTTGAAAATACATAAGCAAAATTATTGTATAAAAAAGTCAGTTGGCGTATAATCAAATTAAAGGTCAAAGAAAGTCAAACATTTGGAGGACTGTAAAGATGGACTTAAATCAAATGACAACAAAAACACAAGAGGCGATTATGAGTGCTCAATCTTTAGCGGTATCTCATCATCATCAAGAAGTAGATACTGTTCATCTCTTGTTTACATTATTAGAAGAGCAAGATGGGTTAGCAGTGCGTATTTTTCAAAAAATGAATGTCGATATAGAAGCGTTAAAGCAAGGCGCCGAAAGTTTAATTAAGAAAAAACCTTCTGTAACTGGAAGCGGGGCAGAGGCAGGGAAATTATATGTAACAGGTGCTTTGCAACAACTGCTTGTAAGAGCAGGAAAAGAAGCGGAGAAATTGCAAGATGATTACATTTCAGTTGAACATGTATTGCTTGCTTTTTCAGAAGAAAAAGGCGATATAAATCAATTACTTACAAGATTTCACATTACGAAAGATAACTTATTACAGTCTTTAATGACAGTTCGGGGGAATCAAAGAGTGACTAGTCAAAATCCAGAAGCAACTTATGAAGCGTTAGAAAAATATGGTCGTGATTTAGTGGCGGAAGTGAGAGCGGGGAAAATTGATCCTGTTATCGGTCGCGATAGTGAAATTCGACGTGTAATCCGCATTCTTTCACGTAAAACGAAAAACAACCCGGTTTTAATTGGTGAACCCGGTGTTGGTAAAACAGCAATCGTTGAAGGATTAGCGCAGCGTATTGTGAAAAAAGATGTCCCAGAAGGATTAAAAGATAGAACAATTTTCGCTTTAGATATGAGTGCGCTTGTAGCTGGAGCGAAATTCCGTGGTGAGTTTGAAGAGCGTCTGCAAGCTGTATTAAATGAAATTAAAAAGAGTGAAGGTCGCATTTTATTATTCATTGATGAACTTCATACAATCGTCGGCGCTGGTAAAACAGAAGGAGCGATGGATGCGGGGAATATGTTAAAACCGATGTTAGCGCGTGGTGAACTGCATTGTATCGGGGCAACGACATTAGATGAATACCGTAAATATATTGAGAAAGATCCAGCGTTAGAAAGACGTTTCCAACAAGTGTTAGCAGAAGAGCCAACTGTTGAGGATACAATTTCCATTTTACGTGGTTTAAAAGAGCGTTTTGAAATTTATCACGGTGTAAATATTCATGACCGCGCGATTGTAGCAGCATCTGTTTTATCAGATCGATACATTTCGGATCGCTTCTTACCTGATAAAGCGATTGATCTAGTTGATGAAGCTTGTGCAACAATTCGAACAGAAATTGATTCTATGCCAACAGAACTAGATGAAGTAACGCGCCGCATTATGCAGCTGGAAATTGAAGAAGCTGCTCTTGGGAAAGAAAAGGACTTAGGTAGTCAAGAGCGCCTAAAAACATTGCAACGTGAATTATCGGATTTAAAAGAAGTTGCAAGTAGTATGAGAGCGAAATGGGAGAAAGAAAAAGAAGACATTCATAAAGTGCGTGACTTACGTGAGCATTTAGAGCGCTTGCGCCGTGAGTTAGAAGAAGCAGAAGGAAATTACGATTTAAATAAAGCAGCTGAGCTTCGCCACGGGAAAATTCCAGCTATCGAAAAAGAGTTAAAAGAAGCGGAAGAGATGGGTGCACATAATAAACAAGAGAATCGCTTATTACGCGAGGAAGTAAGTGAAGAAGAAATTGCAGACATTGTTTCAAGGTGGACTGGTATTCCTGTCGCAAAACTCGTTGAAGGTGAACGGGAGAAATTATTACGTCTTGAACAAATTTTATCAGAGCGTGTTATCGGTCAAGAGGAAGCGGTAAGCCTTGTATCAGACGCAGTACTTCGTGCTCGCGCTGGCATTAAAGATCCGAATCGTCCAATTGGTTCATTTATTTTCTTAGGCCCTACAGGTGTTGGTAAAACTGAGCTTGCAAAAACGTTAGCGCAAACACTATTTGACAGTGAAGAGCAAATGATTCGTATCGATATGTCTGAGTATATGGAGAAACACGCAGTGTCACGCTTAATTGGAGCGCCTCCTGGATATGTTGGATATGAAGAAGGTGGACAATTAACAGAAGCAGTAAGACGTAAACCATATTCTGTTATTTTGTTAGATGAAATCGAAAAAGCACATCCAGAAGTATTCAACATTTTATTACAAATGTTAGACGATGGTCGCATTACAGATTCACAAGGACGTACAGTAGACTTTAAAAATACGGTTATTATTATGACTTCAAATATTGGATCTGCTCACTTATTAGAAGGGCTAGAAGAAGATGGTTCTATTAAAGAAGAGTCAAGAGAACTTGTAATGGGACAATTAAGAGGACATTTCCGACCAGAATTCTTAAACCGTGTCGATGAAATTATTTTATTCAAACCTCTTACAAGGAATGAAATTAAAGGTATTGTTGATAAGATTGTACAAGAATTACAAGGGCGTTTAGCAGATCGCCACATATCATTAGAATTGACGGAATCTGCAAAAGAATTTGTTGTAGAAGCTGGATTCGATCCGCTGTACGGAGCTCGTCCGTTAAAACGATACGTACAGCGGCAAGTTGAGACGAAATTAGCGAGAGAATTAATTGCAGGAGCGATTACTGACAATAGTCACGTAGTGGTTGATGTAGAAAATAACGAATTAGTCGTGCGTGTGAAGTAAAAAAAGAGTTCGGATAAAATCCGGACTCTTTTTTTAGTGTTGTTCTACTGGCTCGTTTGGAATCGCAGCTGCAATCGCTAATACTAATACCGCAAGAACAACTGAGAAAATAGACGCTTGGTTAAAATCGTATGTACCGCCAGTCATAGAGCCGATTACATAGCTCATCATATGT
The DNA here is from genome assembly GCF_979253805.1 of Bacillus sp. AC266. Taxonomy (NCBI): domain Bacteria; kingdom Bacillati; phylum Bacillota; class Bacilli; order Caryophanales; family Bacillaceae; genus Bacillus; species Bacillus sp. AC266. Next base: position 713,372 of record NZ_CEEDEC010000003.1, on the reverse strand, counting down.
ACAAGTGCGAACGACCAAATTAATGCCCAAATGAAACGCATATTTTACACCTCTATTCGTTCAATCTGTCCTTATTGTAACACAATTGAAAAAAGAATATAGAAAAATATTTGTAGATTTTTCAACGCAAATTTGCATTCTGTTCATACATTATAAAGAGTACTTTTATACGTTTAGAAAATAAGGCGGGGGAAAAATGAGTATTACGGAACGTTTTTTTTACTTAGAAAAAGAACCATGTGTAATTTATTTACCGGAAAAGCCAAATGGATTTTCTGTTATGCTCCTAGGAGATTATAACTATTTTATTGAGAATGGTACAAGTTTATGGACACAGCATGCAGGGAGAGCTTATTTTTTACAGGGCCTTATTGAAAAAGGATATACGGTCTTTTCATCTAACTTATACGGAAGGCATTGGGGGAACGATCGAGCTGTTCGTCTTGCAAAACGTTTGTATGATGTCGTTCTAAGAAAAGAGACATTGAATGCGAAAATGCACATTATGGCAGATGGTATGGGAGCGCTTGTAGCACTGGAGATGATGAACAAATACCCTGAATGTATACGTTCTGTCGTTATGTTAAATCCGTGTTTAGATTTACCAGAATATGTGGATTTTGAGAAAGAGCATAAGTTTTTTTACAAAAGATTAGTGAAGGAATTAAGTTTGGCGTATGATTCCAAAGAAGAAGAATTAGAATCAAAAATAAATAAGAAATCATTTACGCTTCTGCCATCTTGTGTACCTGTTAAAGTTTTTGTCTCAACACAGGAAAAAAGAGGAAGAAAACAATTGTTACGTAAATACGAGAAAATGAGGCAATTCAATCAATGCGATACTTCTGTTTTATTCCATCTGCAAGATGTGAAATATAAAATGGTTAGACAAACGACTGATTTCTTTAAAAAATATGAAGAAGAATTGTGAAGCTCCCATATACATAAATGAGGAGCTATTTGTTTCAAGGGGAAAGGGTTGGTGGTATGAAACGCGTGCTGATTATAGGTGCACTTACGTTTGTAGGTTATCACCTTGTGAATAAAATGATTGCAGAAGAAGTAGAAGTATATGGTCTTGATTTTGATGAATTTGATAGTATGACAAAAATTAATGAAGAGAAATTATTGTTGATTGGGCGGAATGCGTTATTTACGTACTATTCTATAAGGGATGAAGACGGATGGCGATCGGTAGAGGAAGAGAGTTTCGATACAGTTTATTTTTGCTTGTATGAGCCGAATCAGCAAAGTGGATTTCGGAATGAAAGGGTCATATTACAATATTTAAAACGAATCGTAAAGATGTGTGAAAAAAATAAAGTAAAGTTAAATCTAATTTCTTCTATTGAAATAGGAAGCACTGAAGAATCCGAAAACAAACATCTATTTTCGAAAGTGGAAGAAGGGTTGAAAAAAGGCGAATTACAATATAGTGCATATCGAGTTCCTACATTATATGGGCCATGGCAACCGTCGTTTATGATGTATCATCAGCTTATTTTATCAGAACTTGATGAAAAAGAGTGCCGTTGTATAAATGGAGAAAAAGGAAGTGATTTACTTTACGTTGAAGATGTATGTGAATATTTATGGGAAAATGGAATGAATGTCAAACACCTCGGTATATATAATTTACTTAGTGGAAAAGAAGAGTTATGGGAAAAAGGTATGAGTCTTTTACATGCAGATGATAAAGTAAATAACAAAAATGTGGAAGTAAGAGATGAAGCTGTAGAGGTTATTTCTATTCAAAAAAATACACCAGTAGAATTCGGTTTAAATAAACAATTGGCACATATGAAAAAATATAAAGAGTTATACGAAGGGTAGCATGCGTGTTACACTATTGTATGGATAATTGATTGAAAAGCTTTAATGGAGAGGAAGAGATTACATGAACGAAAAAAGTATGCAATTTTTACAAATCGCAATGAAGCATTTACCAGAAGCAAAGGCAATTTTAGATTCTAATGGAATTGCACTTGATATGGAGAAAGCACAGCCGGTGTTAGAGCTATTGATGAAAGTAATGGGCGAAGCATATGAGCTTGGGAAAGCAGATAAAGAATAAAACCAAACCCTTCTTTTTTGATGGAAGAGAGGCTCGAGCCGTGGATAGAAGCGGTTGGGGCCTTTTTTTGTTTCGAGTGGAGTGAAACCTGAGGGATGATGAGGCTAAAGGGGAAGGTTATGAGGAGAAGGTCTTAGTTTTGAAGGGAAAGCAGATAAAGAATAAAACCAAACCCTTCTTTTTTGATGGGAGAGAGGCTCGAGCTGTGGATAGAAGCGGAAAGGGCTTTTTTTGTTTCGAGCGGAGTAAGGTCAAAAGTATTGGGAAGTTTATCTTTTGAAAGGATAGGGATTTTTCTGTTTCTTTTAATGAAAAATAAAGTTAGTAATACGCTGTCTTATTTTTTTAGCTGAAATATATTCTAGACAAAAGTACATTTATGTTTTAAAATTAGTACCAAGTCATAACAATTGATATAAAACGGAGGGCTGCGATGTGAACGTGGGCATTTTAGGGATCGGAAGATATGTGCCAGAAAAAGTAGTCACAAATCACGATTTAGAGAAAATCGTAGATACATCTGATGAATGGATTCGTACGAGAACGGGAATTGCAGAAAGACGCATTGCCGATGATACAATAGATACTTCATATATGGCGGTAGAGGCTTCTAAAAAAGCACTTGAAGATGCCGGGATTAGCGGAGAGGATATCGATCTTATTTTAGTGGCAACAGTAACGCCAGATCGCGCATTCCCAGCAGTAGCTTGTGTAATCCAAGAAGCAATTGGCGCAAAACACGCAGCCGCAATGGATTTAAGTGCAGCGTGTGCTGGCTTTATGTACGGAATGATTACAGCGCAGCAATTTATTCAAACGGGAACTTATAAAAATGTATTAGTAGTTGGTAGTGACAAACTATCTAAAATTGTAGACTGGAACGATCGAAATACAGCAGTACTATTTGGGGACGGAGCAGGTGCTATCGTAATGGGAGCTGTTTCGGAAGGGAAAGGTGTACTTTCTTTTGAATTAGGAGCGGACGGAAGTGGCGGTAAGCATCTTTATCAAGACGAGTATGTTATGATGAACGGCAGAGAAGTCTTTAAATTTGCTGTTCGCCAACTTGGTGATTCCTGTCTTCGCGTGTTAGAAAAAGCGGGACTTACGAAAGAGGATGTGGACTTCTTAGTACCACATCAAGCGAATATTCGTATTATGGAATCTGCAAGAGAAAGATTAAATTTACCGAAAGAAAAAATGAGTATGACAATTGAAAAGTTCGGTAATACATCGGCTTCTTCAATTCCAATTGCAATGGTAGAGGAATTGCAAAATGGACGTATTCAAGATGGTGATTTAATTATACTAGTCGGTTTTGGCGGCGGGTTAACATGGGGAGCAGTAGCTCTTCGTTGGGGTAAATAAGGACTGAGAGAAAAAAAGGAGTGTATTTTGTATGGAAAAAAAGAGGGTCGTAATTACAGGGCTAGGAGCTGTTACACCGATCGGAACAGATGTTGAAACAGCTTGGGAAAACATTAAAAACGGTGTATCCGGAATCGGACGACTTACAAGAATAGATTCAGAACAAATTCCTGCAAAAGTAGCAGCAGAAATTAACGACTTTGAAGTCGAAAAATATATAGATAAAAAAGAAGCGCGCCGTATGGACCGCTTTACGCAATATGCAGTAGCAGCAGCGAAAATGGCAGTTGCAGATGCGAAGCTTGAAATTACAGAAGAAAATGCACCACGCATTGGTGTATGGGTTGGTTCTGGTATTGGTGGTATGGAAACATACGAAGAACAATTTAAGATTTTTGCTGAAAAAGGTCCGCGCCGCGTGAGCCCATTCTTCGTACCAATGATGATTCCAGATATGGCAGCAGGTCAAGTGTCAATCGCTACAGGAGCGAAAGGAATTAATACTTGCTCTGTAACAGCTTGTGCATCTGGAGCAAACTCAATTGGTGATGCGTTTAAAGTAATCCAGCGCGGTGATGCTGATGCGATGATAACAGGCGGAGCAGAAGCGCCATTAACAAGTATGGCATTCGCTGGGTTTAGCTCAGCGAAAGCATTAACATTCAATGAAGATCCAGCAACGGCTTGCCGCCCATTCGATAAAAATCGTAGCGGTTTCGTAATGGGTGAAGGATCAGGAATTCTTATTCTTGAAGAATTAGAGCACGCATTAGCACGTGGTGCTCACATTTATGCGGAAATTGCTGGTTATGGTGCAACTGGTGATGCGTTCCATATTACAATGCCTGCTCCTGGCGGTGAAGGCGGAGTTCGTGCGATGCGTCAAGCTTTAGCTGATGCAGGTCTAGAGCCAAAAGATATTGATTACATTAATGCACATGGTACAAGTACAGATGCAAATGAAAAGTATGAAACGATGGCAATTAAAGAAACTTTCGGTGAGCATGCATATAAAGTAGCGATTAGCTCAACGAAATCAATGACAGGTCATTTATTAGGAGCAGCTGGTGCTGTTGAAGCGATCTTCTCTATTAAATCAATTACAGACGGAGTAATTCCTCCGACGATTAACTATGAAACACCAGATCCAGAATGTGATTTAGATTACGTACCAAATACAGCGAGGCATCAAGAAGTGCGAGCTGTATTAAGTAATTCATTAGGATTCGGTGGTCATAACGCAGTATTAGTATTTAAAGCATATAAATAATATGTACAATAAGGTGTCTTTTCGTAAAGTATTACGAAAAGACACCTTATTTATTTTTAATCACCTTTACGTTCCTTTCTTTTTTGCATATACATAAGAAAAGGAGGGATGAAGGTTGGGGGTTGTTGAAACGGCAGAATGGTTACATCTGTATTATGGACGTCCAGAGAAGCTTTGTGAGAAATTTACAAAGTATATTCCATTGCCAAAAGAGAGACTGTATCGCTTTTTAGTCTCTAAAGGTATGTATCGCCCAGTAATGCGGGGGGAGCAGGAAATTAAAGAGTTAGAGAAGAAAGAAATTTGGAAAGAACTTAGCATGGAGTATGAAAAATTGAAAGGTTGGCTAAAAGGTCCAGATGTCCCTATATTTATTTTATTATCAGATTCATACAATCGAACTGTACAAGAGGAATATAACGGGAAGGCTGGCTTATCTATGCGTCACGTTATTTTCTTATTCGTATGTGGGCGTAATTCAGTAGAGGAACTAAAAGCTTTATTAACGCATGAATACCATCATATATGTAGGTTACATCAAATTGAGACGAAAGAAACAGAGTATACATTACTTGATACGATGATTATGGAAGGGTTAGCTGAGCAAGCTGTGTATGAAAGGTATACAGAAAAAAGATGTGCACCGTGGACTACTTACATTTCAAAAGAAGATGCTATTTATTATTGGAGGAATTCAATACAAGAACGAATAGGCGTAAAGAGAGGTACGAGGGAGCATGATGTTTTATTAAATGGACTGCACTCGTATCCGAAAATGCTTGGCTATGCACTTGGATTTCATATTGTGAAAGATTGTGTAGCATTTGAAGGAGAAAATACACTTTCTTTATTATCTATAGATGCGAAAGAAATATTGAATAAAGCAAATACATTTCATGTTTCATGAAAAACAGGGGAGCTATCTCCTGTTTTTTTTATATTATAGAAGAAAAAATAATAATTAGAATATATTTCCTCAAGTGGAATAAAGTTAAGCGAAACTGAACATAATGATTGGTACAAACAGTAGTGAAGTGAGGGGTAGTGAATGTTATATCTACATGATGTATGGGTAAATTGGTTTGAAGGTGAAGAGAATGGGTATAACGTTTGTCATTTTTACGAATGGCGGAAAGATGATACGATTGAGCTATTAGATCAAGTGCCATTATTAAAAGTAGATGCCACATTATATCATTACATCGAGAACGAATTATTAGAGCTTCCACAAAAATTATTGGAAGACGTATATCATAAGGCTTATATTCGTAAAAATCACGAACGTTTGCAACAAGAATATTGTTTTGTAGTTACAGATGGAAAAGGAATTATTGCGATTGATTCAATCGGCTATAATGTGCCAATTAGAAAAAGTAGGCTTATACCGCGTCAAGAACAGATGGTATATGAGATGGTAGAGAATGTGCAAGCAGAAAAGTATGAGTTCCAAGTGGAAGATATTGAAAAAGAACATCATATTTTATCGCCGTCGCCTTTCATTATGAACGGCCTAACTCGTAAAGAAAGACAGTTAAAACAATTATTATTTATGGCATTAGATCAATTACATACAACGAAAAATCCAGCTGAAATTCGCTATTGGTTCACAGAGTGGGATCCATCAGCGTACGGAATGGTCCAACATATGGAGTTTGAAGATGTTTGGGCTAAACTTTATGATGAAGCGAAAACTGGATGGTCTGAGAAGCACGAGCAATTATGTGAGCGCCTTGTAAAAGGACAGCCGTTTTTTGAAAAGTTATGGGAAATGGAAAATGAGCAGAAGGTAAATTAAAAAAACCGCCAATTGGCGGTTTTTTTTATGGAGGTGACAAGAATGTTCGGTGGCTTCGCGCCTTCCTGCGAGGCAAAAAGCGCCTCTACGTCAGGAGCTCCATCCCCCTCACATTCTGAGCGAGCCGCTTCCGCTTTTTGTAGTAATCCAGCTCTGGCAGCAAGCTCTTTGTGTCTAAGAACCTTCCGCATAAGAAGACAAAAAGCGCCTTTTATGCGAAAGAACCTTAGCCGTCAGGGCTAAGCAGTCGCCTCCGCTTTATAAGTTACCTACGTTTTCTACTTAGTCCCATTGCGTTTTCTACTTTGCGTAGTTGTTTGAATGCAACGCGGTTTGCTTTTTCTGCACCTTTGTCTAGAATTTCGTCTAGTTCTGGTGAGTTGATTAGTTCGTTATATTTGTCTTGGATTGGACGAATTGCTTCTACGACTACTTGTGCTAGGTCGCCTTTGAAGTCCCCGTATCCTTTTCCTTCGTACATTGCTTCTATTTCTTCAACTGTTTTTCCAGAGAATGAAGAGTAGATTGTTAATAAGTTAGAGATTCCAGGTTTGTTTTCTTTATCAAATTTCACGATACCTTCAGAATCAGTTACAGCACTTTTAATTTTCTTTTCAATTGTTTTTGGTTCATCAAGCATACTGATCATTGCTTTTGGATTCGGATCAGATTTACTCATTTTTTTCGTAGGTTCTGTTAATGACATAACGCGAGCTCCTACTTTTGGAATACGAATTTCAGGAACAGTGAACACTTCACGGAAGCGTTTGTTGAAACGCTCTGCTAGGTCGCGTGTTAATTCCATATGTTGTTTTTGATCATCACCAACAGGTACGATTTCAGTGTTGTAAAGTAAAATATCAGCAGCCATTAATGGTGGATACGTTAGTAATCCAGCTGGAACTGAATCTCTACCAGAAGATTTATCTTTATATTGCGTCATACGCTCTAATTCTCCAACGTAAGCAACTGATTGCATAATCCATCCTAGTTGAGCGTGTGCTGGTACTTCTGATTGTACAAATAAAGTAGCTTTTTCAGGATCGATGCCGCATGCTACATAAAGTGCAGCAAGACTGCGAATGTTTTTACGAAGTTGTACGGGATCTTGAGGTACTGTAATCGCATGTTGGTTTACAATACAGAAATAACAGTCGTGTTCATTTTGAAGCTCTGTAAATTGCTTCATAGCTCCTAAATAGTTTCCAAGTGTAATTGTTCCACTCGGCTGAATACCAGAAAAGATAACTGACATAAGTAATTCCTCCTAAAATTGAATGTGCGATGGGGAAGAGAAGGCATACAAAAAAGCCCATTCATCCCAAATTACATAGGGACGAATGGACCGCGGTACCACCCTAATTATTTCACAGCTGTGAAATCTCTCAAGATCCATAATAACGTCTGGATATAACGCCAAAGCCTACTACTTTCGGTTCGGTTTGGTGCTCAAAAGCCCATTCCATACTGCGCAATTACTTGTTCACACCAGCCACAAGCTCTCTGAAATTGCCTCAATATGTACTCTTCTTTATCATCGCATACATATAAATTTATTTATTGTTACCTAAGCTCTTTTAATATGAAAGAACTAAAGTTTTATAAAAAAATGTTTTGCTGATTATTATATCATATGGGATAGTGTTTGCAAACTACATCAAAATAGTAAAGCTAATGAGGATCGAGAACAACCCAAGTACGATACCGGTAATACAAATCGGATACGTCCATTTGAATGAATATGTTTTATAAATACGTTCTTTCTTATCGATAGGTTCCTCTGCTTCTTCAATTAAAGAGTCAATTTTTTTATTCGTACCAAATACTCTTTGGAATGCGTAAATTGTTACGTTAAAAAATCCGTTTTGAAATATGAATAAAAAACCACCTATAAGAATAAAAACCAATGCAATATAGAATGAGATGTTGACAAAATTCAACAAAAAATGAGATGAAACGAGGAATGCGCCCACACTAGAAGCGATTATCGCAACCAAAAATAGTATACAAGTATGAAAAAAAACTTTATTCAAAATATTCCCCTCCGTCAAAATATTACTAGAATTATTATACTATAAAAGTTATAATAAGTAATATAAATAATTTTTTGAAAATTATACGCAATTAAGGTTCTAATTTCAAGATGATGGTAGCAATGTTAACGTATCCCTTTACAAAAAATTAAAAATATAAACATTTTATTAAAAATTTTAACAAAAAAACAAAAAACTATATTCACAATCGTCATATTATATGTATAATGAAAATTGTAGAAACTTGGAGATTATTCTTTCAATTCTACTTTTCTACAAGTGAGGGTACAGTAAGTGCAATTAGGGGAGGCAACACAACATGAAGAAAAAGATACCGTTATTACTTGCATCAACTTTAACTGCAAGTATGTTGCTTGGCGCGTGTAGCTACCAGAAAGAGGACGCTAAAGCAAAAGGAAAAGAAAACACTACTAGTAGTAGTAACGGAAAACAGATTCTTAATTTAACAGAGTTATCTGAAATTCCATCAATGGATGCATCGTTAGCATCAGATTCTGCATCTTCAACAGCATTAAATAATACGATGGAAGGTTTATATCGTACTGGCAAAGATCAAAAGAGAATGCCTGGGATTGCTGAAGATGTCCAAAAGCTAGATGATGGGAAGAAATACATATTTAAGTTAAGAAAAGATGCGAAATGGTCGAATGGGGAACCTGTAACAGCGAAAGACTTTGTGTATTCATGGAAAAGAGCAGTAAATCCAGATACAAAAGCGACGTATTCATACATTATGTTCGATATTAAAAATGCAGAAAAAATTCATAAAAAAGAATTACCTGCTGACCAATTAGGTGTAAAGGCGATTGATGATTATACATTAGAAGTGGAATTAGACAATCCCGTTCCTTACTTTATTGATTTAACGGTTTATCCGGTGTTCTACCCACTAAATGAGAACTTTGTGAAATCACAAGGTGATAAGTTTGGTTTAGAGGCAAATACAACATTATATAACGGGCCATTCGTTATGAGTGATTGGAAACATGAACAAAGCTTCCAATTTAAGAAGAACCCATCATATTGGGATAACAAGACGGTTAAAATCGAAGAAATAAATTTCAATATTGTGAAAAATACATCGACTGATGTAAATTTATATGAGACAAATTCGATTGATCGTGCGGCTCTAACATCAGAATTTGTTGATAAATTTAGACAAACTCCAGAGTTCCAAACACGAAAAGAAGCTGGAGTTGCCTACTTAAGATTTAATCAAAATAATAAGTATTTGAGTAATAAAAACTTAAGAAAAGCAATTTCAATGTCCTTTGACCGTGATAACATTGCAAAAGTTATTTTAAACAACGGCGCAATCGGTGCTTACGGATTTGTTGGAAAAGATTTCGCTGAAGGTCCGAATAAAAAAGACTTCCGTGCTGAAAATGGAAATCTAGTTGAAACGGATTCAAAAGAAGCGAAAAAACTTTGGGAAACAGCAAAGAAAGAGCTTGGCACTGATAAAATTGAACTAGAATTCTTAAGCTTCGATAATGAAGATGCGAAAAAAATTGGCGAATTCTTAAAAGGTGAGATGGAAAAGAACTTACCTGGTTTAACGATCAAAATTAAACAGCAGCCATTCGCACAAAAAAATAAGTTAGAAGACTCTCAAGAATATGATATGGCGTTTGGTATTTGGGGTCCAGACTTCCCAGATCCAGTCTCATATTTAGATATGTTTGTTACGAATGGTTCACAAAATAAAACAGGATATTCTAATCCGAAATATGATGAGCTAATTCTAAAAGCAAAAACAGATACAAAAGATTTACAAGCTCGCTGGAACAACCTTTTAGAAGTAGAGAAAATATTAATTAAAGAGGATGCAGTTATTGCTCCGATCTTCCAAAAAGGTTCAGCATATGTGGTAAAAGGTGCCGTAAAAGATATTATCCCAATTAACTATGGTGGTAAATTAACTTACAAATGGGCATCTGTTGAACAAAAATAATCTTTTTTTCCATCGTTTACAAGGGTATATGCCTATGATGGGCATATGCTCTTATTTTAAAAAAATAAAAGTAAGAATATTTTAAACTATCTTATTGCTTTTGAGAAAAACGGGGAGGTGCTTGACTATGGGACGTTATGTATTAAAACGTTTCGTGTACATGGCTTTGACATTATTTTTAATTACTACACTGACTTTCTTTTTGATGAAATTACTACCGGGTTCTCCGCTTAAAAACCAGGAGAAGCTATCACCGGCACAAAAAGAAATCATTCTTGAAAAATATGGTTTAAATGATCCGGTACCAGTTCAATATGCACGTTACTTAGGTAACTTAGCAAAAGGTGATTTAGGGGTATCATTCCAATATGATAACCGCCCAGTAACAGATATGATTGTGGATCGTATTGGACCATCAGCACAACTTGGTTTACAAGCGATTATATTAGGAACATTTATCGGTTTAATTTTAGGAATCGTTGCGGCGCTTCGTAACAATACGTGGGTCGATTATGGGGCGACAATTATTTCCGTACTCGGGATGTCGGTACCCTCATTCGTATTCGCCGCATTACTACAATATTTCGTAGGGGTAAAACTTGGTTGGTTCCCAGTAGCATTCTGGAAAGGACCGGAGTTTACAGTAATGCCTACAATTGCCTTATCGATGGCAGTTATCGCAACAATCGCACGTTTCGCTCGTGCAGAGTTAATTGAGGTTATGCAAGCAGACTACATTTTAACAGCGAAAGCGAAAGGAATTAGCCAAGGCGTTATCATTATCAAGCACGCACTGCGTAACGCATTAATTCCAGTTGTAACAATTTTAGGACCAATGGTTGCAGGATTAATTACAGGGACACTAGTTATTGAGCAAATTTACGCTGTACCTGGACTTGGGGAACAATTCGTTAAATCGATTACAGTGAATGACTATACAGTTATTATGGGAACTACAATTTTCTATAGTGCGATCTTCATCTTAGTTATTTTCATTGTCGATATTTTATACGGAATTATTGATCCTCGTATTCGTTTAGCGGGAGGGAAAAAATGATGAAAGATGTACAAAAATTATCTCCAGATTTATTTCAACAAGCCAATCAGAGTAATGTTGATAATGAAGTCATTGCCCGTCCAAGCTTAACGTTTTGGCAAGATGTAAGAAGACGTTTGTTCCAACATAAAGGTGCAATGTTTGGTTTCGTATTATTAATGCTTATTGTACTACTAGCAATTTTAGGACCGATGGTAAGTAAGCATTCTTATAAAGAGCAGGATTTAGGTCGTGCGAAAATGCCACCGAAAATTCCAGTGATTGAAAATGTTCATTGGCTACCATTTGACGGTACAGATCAATATGGTGTTGACCAATATGAAAAACGTGATATTAAAGAGTACTTCTGGTTTGGTACAGATGATCTTGGCCGTGATTTATGGACAAGAACATGGGAAGGTACACGAGTATCATTATATATCGCTCTTTTAGCAGCAGCGATTGACTTAGTAATTGGGGTTGCATATGGAGGTATTTCAGCCTTCTATGGCGGCAGGGTAGATAATATTATGCAACGTATTATGGAGATCATTAACGGTATTCCATACTTAATCATCGTTATTTTAATGGTAATCATTATGGGATCAGGTATTTGGTCAATTACACTTGCGATGGCAATTACAGGTTGGATAGGGATGTCGCGTATCGTTCGTGGACAGATCCTAAAATTAAAAAACCAAGAATATGTATTAGCATCTCGTACATTAGGGGCAACGAATACACAGTTAATTGTGAAGCACTTAATTCCGAACGTAATGGGACCAATTATCGTAATGACAATGTTTACAATTCCAACAGCGGTATTTGGTGAAGCATTCTTAAGCTTCATCGGACTAGGTATTCAGCCACCATTCGCATCACTTGGTTCTCTTGTAAATGATGGTTATAAATCAATTCAAACGTATCCACATATGATGTTCATCCCAGCGGTTGTCATCAGTATGTTAATCTTAGCATTCAACTTAATTGCAGACGGATTACGCGACGCGTTAGATCCAAAAATGCGTAAGTAAAAGAGGGGAGAAGTAAAAATGAAAACATTGCTAGAGGTAAAAGATTTGCAAGTCTCCTTTGATACACATGCAGGTGAAGTACAAGCTGTACGCGGTGTTACTTTTGATTTGAAAAAAGGAGAGACATTAGCGATTGTAGGAGAATCTGGTTCTGGTAAATCAGTTACTTCTAAAGCGTTAATGGGATTAATTCCGAATCCTCCAGGACGTATTAAAAACGGTGAAATCGTATTTGAAGGTCGTGACTTAACGAAACTAACAGAAAAAGAAATGCAGCAAGTACGCGGTAAAGATATTGCGATGATTTTCCAAGATCCAATGACATCATTAAATCCAACGATGACAATTGGAAATCAAATTATGGAAGGCCTTATTAAACACCAAGGGATGAGTAAAGCAGATGCACGTAAAGTTGCGTTAGAATTAATCGACCTTGTAGGTATTCCAAATCCAGAAGCACGCTTAAAACAATATCCTCACCAATTCTCAGGTGGTATGAGACAACGTGTAGTTATTGCGATGGCGTTAGCTTGTAATCCGAAATTATTAATTGCCGATGAGCCGACAACAGCGCTAGACGTTACAATTCAGGCGCAAATTTTAGAACTTATGAAGGACATTCAGCAAAAAACAGAAGCAGCAATCATTTTCATTACGCATGACTTAGGTGTAGTGGCAAACGTTGCAGACCGAGTTGCGGTTATGTACGCTGGTAAAGTTGTTGAAATTGGTACTGTTGATGAAATTTTCTACAATCCAAAACATCCATACACATGGGGCTTAATCGCATCTATGCCAAGCTTAGATGGTGCAGAGGACGAGCTATATGCGATTCCAGGAACGCCTCCAGACTTATTAAAACCGCCAAAGGGTGATGCTTTTGCACCACGTAACCCGCAGGCATTGAAAATTGATTTTGAAATGGACCCACCTTTATTTAAAGTAAGTGATACACATTATGCGGCAACTTGGTTACTTCACGAGCAAGCTCCAGAAGTAAAACCACCGGCAGTCGTTGAAAAACGCATTCTTCAAATGAAAGCAGGTGAACAACATGACTAAACAACGTGAGAAATTAATTGAAGTAAAAAATGTAAAGCAGCACTTCGACGTGAGTGGTGGTGTTGTCAAAGCGGTTAATGATATTTCATTTGATATTTACCGAGGAGAAACATTTGGTCTTGTAGGAGAATCAGGTTGTGGTAAATCGACAACTGGAAGAACGATTATTCGTTTATATGATGCAACTGCTGGTGAAGTGTTGTTCGATGGTGAAAATGTACATGGTAAAAAATCACGTGCAGAGCTGAAGAAGTTCAACCGTAAAATGCAAATGATTTTCCAAGATCCATATGCATCATTAAATCCTCGTATGACAGTAGGGGATATTATCGCAGAAGGTATTGATATTCACGGACTAGCAAAAGGCAAAAAAGAGCGTATGGACCGTGTTCATGAATTATTAAATACAGTTGGTTTAAATAAAGAGCACGCAAACCGTTTCCCGCATGAATTCTCAGGCGGACAACGTCAACGTATCGGTATCGCTCGTGCGCTAGCTGTAGAACCTGAATTTATCATTGCTGATGAACCAATCTCAGCACTTGACGTATCGATTCAGGCGCAAGTTGTAAACTTACTGAAACAGTTACAAAGAGAAAAAGGTTTAACATACTTATTCATCGCCCATGATTTATCAATGGTAAAATACATTAGTGATCGCATTGGTGTAATGTACCGTGGTCAAATCGTTGAGTTGACAACAAGTGAAGAGTTATATGCGAATCCAATGCATCCATATACAAAATCACTACTATCTGCAATTCCGCTTCCAGATCCAGATTATGAGCGCAATCGTAAACGTATCGTATACGATCCATCTCAACATCAATATGGTGAGGAAGCACCAACAATGCGTGAAATTCGCCCAGGACATTTTGTATTATGTTCTGAAGCAGAGTATAAGAAATATAAAGAAATCTATCAATAATAAAGTAGAGCCATTCTTCTATTACAGAAGGATGGCTCTATTTTTTATACTAATTAAACTTAATTTAGTATAAAGAGATTTTATCCAAGTTCTTTTTCTGTTTAAAGACAGCAAATTAAGAGTTTCCAAGAATGAAGAAAAGGCGACTGAAATCCAGCCGACTTTTTCTTCATTTAGAAACACTTTTATTTTACTGCGCCTGAACAGAAACACTCTCATCTTGCTCATTTGGTTTAACAAGTGCATAATTTTCCCACGATCTACTTCTCCAGCGGAAGAACATAATAATTGCTCGCGTCCATTCGTCGATAGCAATCGCTAGCCAAATACCAACGAGCCCCATGTCTAAATGGAAGGCGAAAAAGTAACCGAGTGGTAAGCTCATTAACACCATGGAGAATGCGCCGATTAAAACAGGATATTTTGCATCGCCAGCTGCACGAAGTGAATTAATGATGACGATGTTCATCGTCCGTCCTGTTTCAAGTAGTACACTTAGTAAAAGAACGCTTGCCCCTAGAGCGATAATATGAGGATTATCCGTAAATAGTCCCATTAATTGTGTGCGGAATGTAACAACGAGCATGACCATAAATAAAGTTACGCCAATCGCCCATTGTACACTTTTCCATACGCGTGTGTAAGCTTCATCCTTTTCATTTCCGCCAACTAGGCGTCCAACGATAATAGCTGTTCCCATACCGATAGCAATGGCGAATAAATAAGTGAACATGGAAATGTTAGTAGCGTATTGTCTTGCAGCTAACGATTCGGTACCTAAGTATGTTGCGTAATATAAGAAGACAATTTGACAAGCTTGATACATGACTTGTTCGAATGCAGATGGAATGCCGATCTTTAAAATTTTGCCAACGTATTCTTTTGATAAAGTGAAGTAATATTGTAATTTCACACGGTATTCCATAACGCGGTACAGTAACCAGAAGAAAACGATAAGTGCGATTAACCGGCTGACAGCGGAAGAAATCGCGGCTCCTTGCACACCAAGTTCAGGGAAACCGAATTTCCCGAAAATAAGTACGTAGTTTCCGGCGATATGAATAATATTCATTCCAAGCGAAACAAACATTGCTTGCTTTGTAAAGCCGTGAACGCGGATAATTGCGGCTAATGAGTTAATAATAGCTTGAAGGAAAATAGCTCCTCCGACGATGGATAGATAGCTTTGTGCATACGTTAGTACATCGCCTTGTAAATTCATTGCCATCATCATATGTTTTGAAAATAAAAGAAAACCAGCGCTTATAATGAGTCCGACCACTAAATTTAATGTGACGGCTAATGCTGATATTTTTGATGCTTCCATAAAGCGTTTAGAACCGAGGTATTGGGATACAACGATAGCTGCACCATTCCCTATGACTTCTAGTACTAAAATCGCGATATGAAGGTATTGATTCGCTGCACCA
This sequence comes from Bacillus sp. AC266, assembly GCF_979253805.1. Lineage (NCBI taxonomy): Bacteria > Bacillati > Bacillota > Bacilli > Caryophanales > Bacillaceae > Bacillus > Bacillus sp. AC266. The sequence continues at coordinate 697,367 of NZ_CEEDEC010000003.1, read as the reverse complement.
ACCCCAGATACAGCATCGTCTGATAATGCACTTAACATGAAAGTATCAGCGATCCCCATCAGCATAAAAAGAAAAACTTCTAGAAAAATAGGCCATGTTAATAAGAATAAACTTAATTTCTCTGTTGGCCCGTTTTTTGAGCGAATTGCTGTCATGTCCGTCCCCTCTTTACCGATATCTATTTTTAGCAAAGTGTATCGTAACACACTTTCATATCCTTTGCACTTATTTTAGCCTACATATTTTCAATATGAATAAACCTTCATTTTATGACAAAAAAGGAGGAATAATTATGCGTAAGATATTATAGAATATAAAATTTATTTTTCTCTGATAATTTAGAAAAGTATAAAAATGGTCATTTTTAACACTTTAGTTCAATAAAAACGCAGTGTGAAACGTTTACAAAGGCACGTGGTGTTAACAGAAAATTTTAATAAAATAGAAATATAAATATACAAAGAATATATTTATGTGTATAATATGAATTATTAGAACATATATATATTTCTTTCTGTTTGAAAATAAAAGGGCTAACATTTTTTTTGGAGGGTGGAAGTATGAAAAAAAAGATACCAGTTTTTGTAGCATCAACAGTAGCAATGAGCATGATTTTAGGGGCATGTGGCTACCAAAAAGATGAACCGCAAGCGAACGCAAAAGGGGATAGCGGGAAAAGCGGTGCGAAGCAAGTTATTAACTTAATTGAAACACAAGAAATTCCAACGATGGACCCAGCGTTATCAGCTGATGCAGTTTCTTCAAAAGTAATGAACAATACGATGGAAGGCCTATACCGCCTTGGGAAAGACGATAAATTAGTTCCAGGTGTAGCGAAGGAATTCCAAAAGTCAGAAGATGGTAAAAAGTATACATTTAAATTACGTGAAGATGCAAAATGGTCAAATGGTGAACCTGTAACGGCGAAAGATTTCGTGTATGCATGGCAAAGAGCAATTAATCCAGATACAGCTGCGAAATCGGCGTACATTATGTACGATATAAAAAATGCTGAGAAAATTAATAAAAAAGAGATGAGTCCAGACCAATTAGGTGTAAAAGCGATTGATGATCATACGCTAGAAGTAGAATTAGATAATTCTATTCCATATCTTGTTGATTTAATGGTCTATCCGATCTTCTATCCTGTTAATGAAAAGTATGTGAAAGAGCAAGGGACGAAGTTTGGTTTAGAAGCAAATACAACACTTTATAACGGACCATTTACATTAAGTGATTGGCAACATGAACGTAGCTTCAAAATGACAAAGAGCTCATCATATTGGGACAATAAAGAAGTGAAGCTTGAGGAAGTGAACTTTAATATTGTAAAAGATACGTCTACGCCAATTAATTTATATGAAACAAACGCAGTCGATCGAGCGACGTTATTAGCAGAGTTCATCGATAAATATAAAGGAAAACCAGATTTCAAAACGGTAGAAGATACATCTGTATTCTTCCTTCGCTTAAATCAAAAAGACCCAGCTTTAGCAAATAAAAATATTCGTAAAGCAATTTCTCTTGGTTTTGACCGTAAACCATTCGTTGATACATTATTAAATAACGGTTCTAAGCCAGCGACGGGATTAATTCCTGACAATTTCATTAAAGGACCGGATAAAAAAGATTTCCGTGTTGAAAATGGAGATATTGTAAAACCAAATGTAAAAGAAGCGAAAAAGTATTGGGAAGCTGGTAAAAAAGAGCTTGGTAAAAACGAAATTGAATTAGAGCTATTAAATGAAGACGTTGAATTATCGAAGAAAACTGGTGAATATTTAAAAGGTGAGTTAGAAAAGAATTTACCAGGTTTAACAGTGAAAATTAAACAACAACCATTCGCGCAAAAACTAAAATTAGAAGATGCGGGCGACTTTGTAATGTCATTCTCTGGATGGAGTGCAGACTTCCCAGATCCAGTTACATATCTTGATATGTTCGTAACTGATGGGGCACAAAATAAAATGAAGTATTCTAATCCGAAGTACGATGAGATTATTATGAAAGCGAAGAAAGATGGAAGCGACGTAAATGCTCGTTGGAAAAACTTACTTGAAGCAGAAAAAATGTTACTTGATGACGCTGCGATTGTTCCAGTATATCAACGTGGTAGAGCATATTTACAAAGAGAAACAATTAAAGATATGTACAACCATAAGTATGGTGGCGAAGTAAGCTTCAAATGGGCATCAGTAGGAAAATAACAAAAAAAAGCAGGTGATTACCTGCTTTTTTTAGTACGTACGTTTTTTATAAATGCCTTTTCCGCCAACTTGGTTCCAGCCAGATTGTACATCTAAACTTTTATTAACAAACTTCATTTTTTCTTTCCCACCAAAGAGTTTTTCACCGATGCTATTTGTAATGACACCAATCAATGCTGTTATTCCGATGATGAGGGTAGCAACAATGATAAAATCAGTAAAAAAAGCGATCATATGCAAATTCCCCCTTTGTCTGTCTGTATTTTTATTGTATGAGATAAATGGTAAAAAAGAAAGAAATGTCAGAAAAATATTCGATTTACTTTAGAAAGCATATAGACATGAGCGGAGAGATTTGTTAAAATAAGAACAAATGTTCCTTTTTATTTCTAACCTTTAGAGTCTTACATTTCTCAATTGTTTTGTCGGGAAAAGGTAAGAAAACGCTCTCTTTTTAATGGGGAAGATTATGAAACTGTAATTGTATATCAAGTGAAGATTATTGTAGAAAGTAAGTATCAAAAGGGTTGAGGACCGTTGTTAAAGGACAGTTTTACTGAGTATAATCATGTTGCATAGCAGTGGAGTACACGGAGGAATTTTCTCAACTAGCAGTAAATTCACTGTATATTTCTTGCAAAAACTATTGTATAATGATTATAGAAGTTACTTATTAAAAGTAATTATTGTTGCTTACATGAATTGCGATTTTTTACTTTGCTATAAGACAAGTTATCGCGAAAAATTGCGGAAGTTAGAAATTTAAACTGTAATTAGTACAGAATTTGTACTCTTTAAGGAGAGTGAGCTTTGTATGGTAACATTATATAGTTCTCCAAGCTGTACGTCTTGTAGAAAGGCGAAATTATGGCTAGAGGAAAATCATATTCCTTATACAGAACGTAATATTTTCTCAGATCCATTAACGATTGATGAGATTAAAGAGATTTTACGTATGACAGAAAGCGGAACGGATGAGATTATTTCTACTCGTTCAAAAGTTTTCCAAGAATTGAATGTGAACTTAGAGTCTTTACCACTTCAAGATTTATATAAGATGATTCGTGACTATCCAGGTATTTTACGTCGTCCAATTATGATTGACGAAAAACGCCTTCAAGTAGGTTACAACGAAGATGAAATCCGTCGTTTCTTACCACGTACAGTAAGAACGTTCCAATTACGTGAAGCACAGCGTCTTGTAAATTAATTATAATAATATGAAAACCTTCTACCTATTATAGAGTAGAAGGTTTTTTTTTACTGTTTAACATTACGTAATCGTACTTGTTGAACGATAAAGCCTATGCATAAAATGGTGAAAATGAACAAATAAGGGATACTTGTGGAAAAACTAGGATTATGATGAAAAAACGTTGCAAGTCTGTCTTCATGTGTAATCATTTTTCCTGCTGTATAGGCGAGAACTGCTGCTCCGCAATAAATGAGAAATGGAAAGCGTTCCATGAGTATTAAAATAAGTTTGCTTCCCCAAATGATAATCGGGATAGAAATGAATAAACCGATAATTACGAGTGAAAGTCTTCCGTGAGCTGCTCCTGCAATGGCAATAACATTGTCAAACCCCATAACGAGATCCGCGAATACAATTGTACGCACAGCTTGGAATAAAGTCGTTTTTCCTTTGATAGAAGAAAGGTCGTTGTTATTATCAGTGAGTAAATTGACCGCAATTAATGTAAGTAAAATTCCGCCGGTGAGTTGTAAAAATGGGATATCAAGTAAATAGACAGCTAGTATCGTGAGGAGAATTCGTAGCACAATTGCTAACATAGTACCAATCAAAATGGCTTTATTTCGTTTTGCTTCAGGTAAATTTCGGCTAGCTAGTGCGATGACAATTGCGTTATCGCCACCTAGTACAACATCGATACCGACAATCAGTAGTACAGATGTTAAAAACTCTAAGTCCATTCGTCTGCCTCCATTTATGATGTTTTAATAAGCGAAATATATGTATGTGGTGAAGAAAGTTTGTCTAGTTTTGATCCCGCACTCCCAGGGACAAAATAATCACCTCTAATAGAAGTTTCACTTTATTACAGTGTACGAGGGAATATGGGAATGTATGTCCAAATTTTTTGCGAGCAGTGAATTGGTATAATGGTATATTTATTCCGATTGGTGCGAGCTAATAATCAGTGGAGGATGAAAAAAATACTGATTATTGTTTCACTTTATGTAAAAAGTCGAATACAGATAGGTATATAACTATTTTTGTAAAATAAATCGATTTTATTTCCCTTCTGGAGAATCTTATCATAAAATGAGAGTACAAGAATCTATTGTTTTGTCATATGAGTGGGGAATCCCTTCATAACAATTCTAAGCAGGAAGGGAGCGTTGTATTTTGGATATTGAAAGAATTAATGACCATACGATGAAATTTTTTATTACGTACATTGATATAGAGGACAGAGGGTTTAATCGTGAAGAAATTTGGTATGATCGCGAACGAAGTGAAGAGCTCTTTTGGGAGATGATGGACGAAGCTCGTGATCATGATGATTTCTTTATCGATGGGCCGTTATGGATCCAAGTGCAAGCAGTCGATAAAGGGATTGAAGTACTTGTAACGAAAGCGGAGCTTTCAAAGGATGGACAAAAGCTGGAACTACCAATAGGTGTAGACAAAATTATAGACATTCCTCTAGATGAAGGCATCGAATCATTATTCCAGCAAGAATTAGTGGAAGAGGTAGAAGAACAAATAGGAACAAACTTTAATGAAGATGGTACGTTTGGCTTTTTAATTAAGTTTAATGATTTTGAAGATGTTATTTCATTAAGTCATCGTCTTATCTTTGAAGATATAAAAGATGAATTACATTCATTTGAGGACCGATATTATGTATATGTGGAATTCGATGAAGTGCTACATGATGAAGAAGAAATTGATCGTATTTTAAGTATTGTTTTAGAATATGGAGAAGAATCTACTTTAACGATTCACCGTGTAAGTGAGTATGGGAAACAGGTTGTGAAAGAGCGTGCGCTTGAGACAATTCGCAACAATTTCCCTCCTAAAATGTAGGCCGATTTCTATAGTATGAAATCGGCTTTTTTTATGAAGAATAGGAAGGCTTTCTTAGTAAGGAGGTAAGAGATGAAAAACACGTTAAAACTACTTTTCTTTTTTCTACTATTGTTCGCATTATTTGTTTCATTACGCATGTTTATTGATGTAGCATTTTATTCGGATGTCATTGGGATAAAGGATGTTTCTATTTTAGGTATTATTAGTATTTTATTTACGGTTTCCGCATTTTTAATTGGATGTGTTATTTTCTTAGAAAACCGCCATCCGTCTAAAACACTTACGTGGTTAATCGTACTAGGTATTTTTCCGGTGTTCGGTTTCTTTGCTTATCTTTTATTTGGACAAAATTTTCGTAGAAAAAGAATGTTCCAAAAGAAGGCATTACTCGATGAACAGGCGTTTTTACAATATAAGGGACACGAAGATTACGAAGAACGGATTTTACGAAATCATAAGCATCAAGAATTGTTATTTCGTTTAGCAGATCGACTAGGTGCTTTAAATATTTCATTTCAAACTGAAACGAGGACATTAACAAATGGAGACGAAACGTTTCAGGCAATTTTAGATGGGTTAAATCGAGCGAAACACCACATTCATATGGAGTATTACATTGTGCGTGATGACAAGCTCGGTACAGAAATTAAAGATATTTTAATAAAAAAATCAAAAGAAGGCGTTGTCGTTCGTTTTTTATACGACGCGGTTGGAAGCTTTAAATTATCAAATTCGTATATTGAAGAATTGAATGATGCAGGAGTAGAAATGATTCCATTTTTCCCTGTGCGCTTTCCAATTTTAAACGATAAAATTAATTATCGAAACCACCGAAAAATCGTTATTATAGATGGAAATGAAGGGTTTGTAGGTGGATTAAATATTGGTGATGAGTATTTAGGGAAGGATAAATATTTCGGTTTTTGGCGAGACACGCATTTATATTTACGCGGTGAAGCAGTTCAAAGTTTACAGCTAATTTTCCTTCAAGACTGGTTTTATATGACTGGTGAGGCGGTATTAGCACCTGAATATTTACAAGCGGAAGCAGTTGAGGGTGATCATTGGGGCGGAGTCCAACTTGTTGGAGGTGGACCGGATAATAAATGGGAAACAATTAAACATTTATATTTTGCAATGATTGCTTCAGCTAGGAAATCGATTTGGATTGCAACACCATACTTTATCCCAGATGATGATATTTTATCTGCATTAAAAGTAGCTGCACTTGCTGGTATTGATGTTCGTTTGTTAATGCCAAGTAAGCCAGATAAGCGGACTGTCTTTTATGCATCAAGATCGTACTTTCCGGAGTTATTAGATGCAGGAGTAAAAATATATGAATATGAAAAAGGTTTTCTTCATAGTAAAGTTGTCATCGTGGATTCTGATCTCGCATCAATTGGGACAGCTAATATGGATATGAGAAGTTTTCATTTAAACTTTGAAGTAAATGCCTTTTTATATGATACAGGTAGCATTCGAAAGCTCGTTCAAGATTTTAAAGACGATTTAGAAGAATCCAGTGAAATTCATGTTGACCGATTTCATAAGAGACGTCTTCATAGGCGGATTGTTGAATCGACGTATCGGTTATTATCACCTTTATTATAGAAAGAGATGTCCTAATTTAGGACATCTCTTTTTTTGAGAGGAATTTGTAGTAAATTGTAGAATACAAGAAGTTGAAAGGGTGTGATGGTGGATGTTTATTGCAAGGAGAGAAAGCGGAGAGAAAATTCATCTATTATATAACCGGGATGAAGAACGTTTACGCGAAATGCGTAAACGAGAAAAATTCTTTTGTACAGCTTGCGGAAAAGAAGTGCAAATGAAATTAGGAACACAAAAGAGCTGGCATTTTGCTCATAAGAAAGTGGATTCATGTCTTACCTTTTATGAAGCAGAATCTATGTATCATATGCACGGTAAAGAATTGTTATATAGATGGTTGAAACGTCAAAATTTTTATGTGGATATAGAGCATTACCTTCCAAAAATCCAGCAAAGACCAGATGTTTTCGTAGAGAGAGCAGGTAGGGAAATTGCGATTGAATATCAATGCGCCAATCTCTCCATAGAACAGCTTTCTAAACGAACATACTCGTATTGGCAAGCTGGTATACAGGTCATCTGGATCATTGGTGGAAATCAATTAAAAAAGCAATCTGCATATTGGATGAAATTTTCCTCACTTCTGGCTTTCTCCTTACAATCTTATCCTCAGCCGTTTCTTATTTTCTTCTGTCCGAAACAAAAATCGTTTATGAAATGCGCATTTATCACTCCGTTTTCTACAAATGTCTCTTTCTCACATACTATTTATTTACCAACTGATACGACTACTGTTGACATGCTCTTTTCCTCTGTTCCTTTCCAAAAAGAGGTATTAGGACAAGAATGGAAGAGAAAAAAGAACCATTTTCGGCAAAACGCTCTATCTATCTGGAATTATAATCATAAGTCACTACTCCGCCTCTTATATCAATATAAATGTACCCCAGCGAGCTTTCCTTCTGAAATCGGTGTTCCGCTCCCATCCGCGTTTGCTTTTCAAACAAATCCATTTATATGGCAAGCTTCTCTTTATTTGAAGTGTATAGGTATGCTTAAGGTAGGGGAGTATATTTCTCTGCAATACGTATGTAACTATGTAGCAAAATATACGAAGAGGCGTCTACTTCCGTATTTTGCACAACATATATGGAAGGTAGCAGTTGCGGAGTATATGACATTTTTATGTTATGCAGGTGTATTAATAAAAATAGGTATTAATAAGTATCGAAAAATAAGAGATGTTGTGTTGGTAAAAACAGAGGGAGAAATTATGAAATATGATGAAATTTGCTTAGCGCACGCACTATCTCTATTTGAGACAAAGTTCAACATGAGAGAAGAAAAAGGGGATATAATAAAGAATGAACGTGAAGGAATTACATAAGAAAAACAGAATTGTACTTAAGTAGAGATATTTAAAGGAGGGCTTACAGAATGTCTGAACAAAATAAAGCAAAATCATTACCAAATCGCAATGAGATTGAAGAAGCAAGCACATGGCGATTAGAAGATATTTTCCAAACAGATGCAGAATGGGAAAAAGAATTCCAAGCTATTAAAGAGCTATTGCCAAAGTTAACTGAATTTAAAGGGAAGCTTGGCGACTCTGCAGACAATTTGCTTGAGGCATTGCAATATGAAGATGAAATTTCAATGCGATTAGGTAAGCTATATACATATGCACATATGCGTTACGATCAAGATACAACAAACTCTGTGTATCAAGCACTGAATGATCGCGCAACAAATTTATACTCACAAGTATCTAGTAGCACAGCGTATATCGTACCTGAAATTTTATCTATTTCAGAAGATACATTGCAAACATTCTTACAAGAAAATCGAGAACTAAGTGTATATGAGCATGCATTAGAAGAAATTACACGTCAACGCCCGCACGTATTATCTGAGGCAGAGGAAGCGTTATTAGCAGAAGCATCTGAAGTGATGAGTGCATCAAGTAATACATTCGGTATGTTGAATAATGCGGATTTGAAATTCCCATCTATTAAAGGTGAGGATGGAGAAGAGGTAGAAATAACACATGGCCGTTACATTCAGTTTTTAGAAAGTGATGATCGTCGTGTTCGCGAAGATGCATTCAAAGCTGTATTTGAAACGTATGGGAAATTTAAGAACACATTTGCAAGTACGTTAAGCGGGGCAGTGAAACGTAATAATTTCAATGCACGTATTCGTAAATATGACTCAGCTCGCCAAGCAGCATTAAGCAATAATAATATTCCTGAAGCAGTATACGATCAACTCGTTGAAACGGTAAATGACAACTTACATTTATTACACCGTTACATTGATATTCGTAAGCGTGCACTAGGACTTGATGAGCTTCATATGTACGATTTATATACACCACTTGTACAAGAAGTGAAAATGAATGTGAAGTATGAAGAAGCGCAAGACCTGTTATTAAAATCTTTAAACGTACTTGGTGATGAATATGTTGAAATTTTAAAAGAAGCATATGAAAATCGCTGGGTAGATGTGTACGAGAATAAAGGCAAACGAAGCGGAGCATATTCATCTGGTGCATACGGAACAAATCCGTATATTTTAATGAACTGGCATGATAATGTAAATAATTTATATACACTTGCTCATGAGTTTGGTCATTCGGTGCATAGTTATTACACAAGAAAGACACAGCCACACGTATACGGTGATTATTCAATCTTCGTTGCAGAGGTAGCATCAACGTGTAATGAAGCGCTTCTAAATGATTATTTATTAAAAACGACAGAAGATAAAAAAGAGCGTCTATATTTATTAAATCATTATTTAGAAGGATTCCGTGGTACTGTATTCCGTCAAACAATGTTTGCAGAGTTCGAGCATATCATTCATAAAAAAGTACAAGAAGGACATGCGGTTACGCCAGATATGTTAACGGAGATCTACTACGATTTAAATAAGAAATATTTCGGGGATGCTTTAGTAATCGATAAAGAAATCGGTTTAGAATGGTCTCGTATTCCGCACTTCTATTACAACTATTACGTATATCAATACGCAACAGGATTTAGTGCAGCGACTGCGTTATCTAAACAAATTTTAGAAGAAGGGCAACCAGCAGTAGAACGTTACATTAACGAATTCTTAAAAGCGGGAAGCTCCGATTATCCAATTGAAGTGTTGAAAAAAGCAGGAGTTGATATGGCATCTCCTGAACCAGTGAAAGAGGCACTTCAAGTATTTGAAGAGAAATTAAATGAATTAGAAGCGTTATTATTTGAAGAAAAGTAATGAGAAAAGACGAGGGATTTTATCCTCGTCTTTTTTGTTTGAAAATGTTTTTGTCGATATTTGTCGAAAAAATAAGGAGGATTTCCTTACTTTTTCTAAATTAGAAGGCAGTTTTACAGTTGATTTTTGTAATTAAAATCCTTTAAATCGTTTTCTATAGTTGAAATAAGAGACAGCGATGACGATAACTCCGAATAAAAGAGGGAAGGCAATAATTTTAGGAAAAGCTTGTAGTAGAGAAAGGATGTACAAGAAAAAAGAAACAATGAAAGCTAGAAAAATTAGAGCGATATGAGACTTTTTCATTAATAAAACCTCCTAAATGTTCTTTTTTATAGCTTATTCAAAAATGAAAACGTTTAGAATGTGACAAAAATGTGAAATTCGACAAAAGGGGTTGTCATCTGACGTCGAATCTTGTAATATAATAAGCGTGAACGAATTCACATACAAACATATACCCCTTTGTTTGAACGTGAAAATTTCTCCCATCCCCTTTAATATTTTTATAAGCCGTAAAGAAAAAGACCTGGTGTTTACACCAGGTCTTTTTCTTTTGCTATCCATTTCCAATAACGCTCGCACTTCACTTCAATCATTTGTACTTTTCGTTTTAGTTGTAATTTTTTTAATTCACGCTCTATTTCTTGCTGAGGGCAGTCATATATAAATGAGATTTCCTTTGAAGAAATAAATTGTGTTGCTTCTAGTAATACTTCTAAAGGAGGTAATGGTTCTGGCTCAATTTCGCATTTTACCAGTTCTTTTAATAGCTGTACGTATACATCATAGGAATAAATCCCTGTGATTTTAATACCTTCCTCATCTGAATTTGCATGAAAAAATAGGAGGGAAGGTATTTCTGTAATATGCATCTCATTTGTGAATTTTAGGTCGCATTGGAAAGCTTTTTTTGCGCTAACTGAGTGTAGGTCTTTTTTAAATTCCTCTACATCAATGCCACTATCTTTAGCACATGTAAGCAATAATTCACAGTCAGGGTTTGATACATTTTCAAGAAAAATGTATTCTTGGAGTTTTCGCAAAAACTTCGAACCTGCTTTTCGGCCTTGCAACTCCGCCGCCTTAATTGCCATCGAAACTAAATACGGTGTTGACGACGCCTCTTGCATATGTACTTTTCCATCACATGAAAAACCTTGTAAACTTGTTGTCTTTTCCCACACAAATCGAATATTAGCAGGTTTATTCCATTTGTGTGAGGAAGCGTTCGCCCCGTCCACTTTTCCTGTTACTATATGACGAATAGAGAAGTATTTCCCATACTCAAGCCATAGTTTAATAATAAATGGCTCGATATCCCAGCAATCTTTACAAAGTGGATCAATAAATAAATATGCTTCTACAGATTTATGCTCGCATGTGGAAGGAGAAGGCATATTTATATGCTTTGCTTCCTGCTTATCCATTACACTTCACCTGTTTCATTTGGAGTATTGACCATATGTTGAGCAGTTAATGCTAAACGTTCAAAAACAAACTCTCTTATATGACCGTGCACTCCTGTATCATCCATTGCTTGCTCCATACATGACAGCCAAGCTTCTGCGCGTTTTGGAGTAATCTCAAACGGAAGATGGCGTGCTCTTAGCATAGGATGCCCATGTTCTTCAGTGTATAAATTAGGACCACCTAAATATTGTGTTAAAAATTGTTTCTGCTTCCTAGCAGTTTCTGTTAAATCATCCGGGAAGATCGGAGATAAGTCAGGGTGTTCACTGACATAGGAATAAAATGTATCCACTAATGTTGCAATGCATTGTTCACCGCCGATTGCTTCAAATGGTGTCATCGGTTGCTTGCTCATCCTTTATAAACCCCTTTTTCCATGAAATGTATATCTATTGTAGCAATGGAATGTTATGAAGAGCAACTAAACAGCCTTCATAACATTCTTTGCTTATTCTATATGTTGCTAATAAATCTTTTGCTTTTCAAAAAGGTGAAATGTAGCCGTAAGTACAGCTCTTCTTCACTGATGGAAATTTTACTTTAGCGCTCTTCGTTTTGTTTGGCAAGGAAAAAGCGTTTTACTTTGTTGTTTGTATGACGAACTGGTACGTTATGTTGCTTTAATAACCTTATAAATGCTGCTTTACCGGTCTTTTCATCTTGCACTTCGTATTCAATTTCATAATCATCGTGATTGTAATAGAAACTATGATCAAAGACAAGCGTTCCGCCTTCAAATAATATTTCAGCTCTTTCTGTTGTTAAACTACCCATATAAGTTAAAGCGGAAACGGGAATTTGTAATTTGTGTAGCTGATCCATTACAGTTCCTTGAATGATTGTGTTTGTTTCCATCATAAGTTGTGCTTCTTTTTCTGTTACAGACTGATGAGTTTCTAATAAACCAATTTCAGCAGGTTGTTTTAATGTTAATGTATAAGTTCCATCTTTATGACGAATACGAAGTGCAGAGCCCGTATCTTTTAAAGAGAAGTGAGGCGTTTCAAAGTAGTGATTTACTTGTTTTGTAAATGCTTCAATAGAAAAAGATTTGCATAATGTTTGGAATTCTTCCTCTGTAACCATATTTTTAAATTCAATTTCAATTTCTTGTGTCATTGTATGCGCTCCTTTTGAAAAATAATTCTTTCCACATTATCGCTTTTTCGCAAATTTGGTTCAATGTTTTATTTGTTTGCGTCCATGTTATGATACAATAATACTGTTAAGTAAGACAGGAAGTTGAGATGGAGGAGTTCGAGTATGCAAAATAAAATTCAAGTTAAGAGCGTAGAAACGAGAGAGAATGCGCTTATTTTTTGTGCAGAAAATACTGAAATAGAGGTAAAGGAGTTAAGTGCGCGTAATCACGTACTTGTAGACTCAGACAATTTATCATTTTTATATATCTTAGAAAATGAATCATCTTTCATTTATGTAAGTATTCCGCATACATGCTGGGAAGCAGTGCATGAAGCGATGAATAAAGATACAGCGATGTTTATTCGCGTGAATGATGTTGAAATAGAATTAGAAGGATTAAAAGAAGAAGTAGAGTATTTAGTTGAAAATATTGAAGGTAATGCAAATTACGGAGAAGAACTAGTAACTGCTGTAGAAAAAGTGTTTCTATAAGCAAATGGATTGATTTTGGTGGTGGTTGAAATGAATCGTAATTGGGAAGAATTTTTAGCACCGTATCACCAAGCGGTGGCGGAGCTGAAAGTGAAACTAAAAGGAATGCGTACTCAATTTGCAATGTTAACGGAGCATTCTCCAATTGAGTTTGTAACAGGAAGGGTAAAGTCGGTTGCAAGTATTATTGATAAAGCGGAGAAGAGAAATGTACCGCTAGACCGAATTAGAGAAGATATGCAGGACATCGCGGGCCTTCGAATGATGTGTCAATTCGTAGATGAGATTAAGCCTGTTGTAGAATATCTTCGAAAACGAAATGATTTTGACATTGTAGAAGAACGTGATTATGTAACGCAAAAGAAAGATAGCGGCTATCGCTCTTACCACGTTGTCATTAGTTATCCTGTTCAAACGATACAGGGGGAGAAAAAAGTGTTAGTTGAAATTCAAATTCGCACGTTAGCAATGAATTTTTGGGCAACGATTGAGCATTCTTTAAATTACAAATATAGTGGACGTTTTCCTGAAGATATTAAAATACGCTTACAACGTGCAGCGGAAGCGGCGTTTTTATTAGATGAAGAAATGTCTTCCATTCGTCTTGAAATTCAAGAAGCGCAAAAGGTCTTTTCACGAAAGCAGGAAACGAAAGATTCTGAATCATAAACTAAAGGGTGTTGGGCGATGAAATTTACAATTATGTCAAAGGGAGATCAATCATCAGATACACTAGCAAGTACGATGAAAGAATACTTGTTAGATTTTGGGTTTACAATGGATGAAAAGGAACCTGATATTGTAATTTCTGTTGGGGGAGATGGAACGCTTTTATATGCATTCCATCGTTACTATAATCGATTAGATGAAACCGCATTTGTTGGTGTACATACAGGGCATTTAGGTTTCTATGCAGATTGGTTACCGACGGAAGTAGAGAAGTTGGTGATTGCAATCGCTAAAACACCGTTCCAAGTGGTTGAATATCCACTTTTAGAAGTGATTATTCGCTATGTGAATGGTAGTAAAGAGTCGCAGTATTTGGCGATGAATGAAGCGACTGTAAAAAGTGCAGAAGGTACATTAGTAACAGAAGTGGAAATACGCGGAGAGTATTTCGAAACGTTTCGCGGAGATGGTCTTTGTATTTCTACTCCTTCAGGAAGTACCGCGTATAATAAGGCGCTTGGCGGAGCAATTATTCACCCTTCTATTGAAGCGATTCAAATTGCAGAAATGGCATCTATCAACAATCGTGTATTTCGTACGGTAGGTTCGCCGCTCGTACTGCCGAAGCATCATACATGCGTTTTAAAGCCGGCTGCAGGAATGAACATGCAAATTACCGTGGATCATTTGACGATGGTTCATCAAGATGTGAAATCAATTCAGTATCGCGTTGCAAACGAGAAAGTACGATTTGTTCGTTTCCGTCCGTTCCCATTCTGGAAACGTGTTCGTGACTCGTTTGTTGCAGATAAATAGAGAGGGTTTATATATTTGAACAGATTTACATTGAAATGGGATATAGGGCTGGCTGAAGAGGGAACTTTAGTTAGAGAATTTTTGAAAACAAAAGGGATTTCGAAAGCTGCTTTAACGGATATAAAGTTCCGCGGGGGAGCAATTGAAGTAAACGGTCAACACACAAGTGTTCGTCACAAGTTACAAGCTGGTGAAGAGTTACAAATCTTTTTTCCAGTGGAGGAAAGAAGTGAAGGGATGGAAGTGGAAGAGATCCCTTTATGTATCGTATATGAAGATGATGCGGTTCTTGTTATAAATAAAGAAGCAAATATGTCGACGATTCCGTCTAGGGAGCACCCGTCAGGAAGTATTGCAAACGCTCTTTTATATCATTATGATAAACAAAATCTTGCAAGTACGGTGCACATTGTGACGAGGTTAGATCGTGATACTTCAGGGCTTATGCTAATTGCGAAAAATAGATTCGTTCACCACCTTTTATCGAAGCAGCATCAACAAAAAGGGGTGAAACGAACGTATGAGGCAATCGTTCATGGGACTATTTTAGAAGAAGTAGGAACGATTGACGCGCCAATCGGACGAAAAGCGGATAGTATTATCGAGCGAACTGTCTGTGAAGATGGTCAAAGAGCTGTTACTCATTTTAGAGTGATGGAGAGTTCTTCCGATAAGACGCATGTAGCGCTTGAGCTCGAGACGGGAAGAACACATCAAATTCGTGTACATATGGCATATATAGGACATCCGCTACTTGGGGATGATCTATACGGTGGCCGAAGAGATGTGATAAAACGTCAAGCGCTGCATAGTACATCTTTGACGTTTTATCATCCTATTTTAGAAAAGGGAATGACTTTTACCGTAAGTATCCCAGAGGATATGCAATACGCTTTACATAACAATTAAAAGGGAACAAAATTCTTATCATAAAAAGAATTTTGTTCCCTTTTTTTAGCGGAATAATATTAAAATTTGATTTTCACCAGTACGTTTTATAACGAAAAAGCCACTTTCAGCTTTCGTGGCAATGCCGTCATCATTCGGACGACAATATCCGTGTGTTTCGCAAGTGCCGTCATCACGTACTAACATTTGTCCAATTAATCCGACAGGAAGCCACTCAGTACGGTCTCTTCTTGATATATACTTACAAGCTGGATCCCATTCTGTATTTAAAAGAGGTCGTATTTCTTGCGTATCCGTACGCGTATATTGACGTTTTCCGAAGCTGTCTGTTTTATAGCGTTTTTGCCAACTTAAAGCACCGCTATTTCCTATGAGAGCGGGGGTAGCGCTAGATATTCCTAATATGAATGAATCATTTGAAGTAGCTTTTCGAATTTTTTCTTCGCTACTAAATGTAATGAAATAGCCGATATCAATAGGGCTATCATCTGCTGCCTCAAACATTTGTGCAAAATCAGTACCACCTGCATTGTAAGAAGCACCATCGATATACATTTCTCCGTTATGGGCAAGCCATTTGGCACCTATATTATAATCAGTGTCATTTGTCCCATTTGCGATAAACCAGGAATAAGCTTCTTCTGCTGTACCAAATTTACCCATAATATGGCTGCCTGCAAAATTAGCTGTTGATGTATGATTTCCTTCCGCATGAGATGAGAATCCGTTAGCGATAGTTGCGGTTCCTTCTGCATGTGCTGCTTCGCCCAAAGCAATTGCATGTTTTCCTTCTGCATGAGAATAAGAGCCGCCTGCTGTCGTTTCACTTCCTTCGCTATGCGAACTATGTCCAGTTGCCTTTGTTTTTGTCCCTTCTGCATGAGAAAAGGGACCCGTTGCATGTGTAAGAAGCCCTTCTGCATGTGAAGCGATTCCATCAGCTTTAGAGTGAAGTCCTTCTTTATATGCGTGACGAGCTCCTTTGTTATTTTCTTTTTTTATAGGTGTAGGTACAGGAGCCTGAATAGGGGCGGATCTTTCTATTTGTACATCGTTGCCCGAGATTAATGCTTCTTTTATTTTTTTTACTTGATTTATAATAGTAGCTGGAATTTCTGGTTGTACTTTTTCCTTTATTGCTGCAGGAATGTTTTCTTCTATATTTTCTTGTATCTTTTCCGAATTAAGCACAGGTTCATCATTATTAGAAGCGAGCTTCTTTTTTTGTTTTGCTTTTATTTTCCTGCTATCTATAATTCGCCTCATAACAGCATTTTCTAAAGAGACATATGTTTCTCTCGGTTTGCTTTTTTTTGATGACTCTTGTTCTTCTATTTCTTCTATAGCTGCAGCTCGAATACTGCACCAGTTGTTAATTCCATACATGGGATGGTATAAAGGGTGGAATTTTCTTTTTTGTTTAGAAGATTTTTTCTTCATTCCGTCACCTCCTGCGACAGTATATGCCGTGCAATTAAAAAAAGATGCACTTTATTGCATCTTTTTTTAATTGCTTTATCTAGTTTTAGTGTGGAATATGTCTAGAAAACACCATGATCCTCTGCAAATCGTGAATTGTATTAAGTAGAGGTATTTATCCCGATTGGTGCGGGCTAATAATCAGTGGCGGATGAACAAAACCCCCACTGATTAAAGTTTCACTTTATGAAATTGGGCGGAACTTTTCAGGGAC
The DNA here is from genome assembly GCF_979253805.1 of Bacillus sp. AC266. NCBI lineage: Bacteria > Bacillati > Bacillota > Bacilli > Caryophanales > Bacillaceae > Bacillus > Bacillus sp. AC266. The sequence continues at coordinate 680,089 of NZ_CEEDEC010000003.1, read as the reverse complement.
AAAAGGTAGGGAAGAAGGGACAGAAACGGTCTCCAACTCAGGGTAACGTAGTCCAGTTAGTTTACCACCAAATACAGCACCAGTATCAATATTGACTGTATGATTCACAAAGCGAGGTTCATTGACAGGTGTATGTCCATAAACAATCCATGTTTCACCCTTATACTCTTTCGCCCAATCTTGGCGGACAGGTGAGCCGTCAGGGTGTTTTTCGCCTGTAATATCACCATATAATACAAAGGTTTGTACTTTTTTATCTTGTCTTCCTATGTAATCTTGCCGAATACCAGCGTGACAGACGGTTAAATTTTTTTCATCCAGTATGTGATATAGCGGTGATTGTTCGTAAAGAGTAATGAATTTTTCTTTTATTATTTGTTGCTTATTAGAAGGCAATGCTTCATATTCTGCAACAGTTGTTTCGAGCCCATGAGCGATTGTAACATTACGTCCAAGGAAGAAACGATACAGTTTATTACAGTGATTCCCTGGAGCATAATAAGCATCTTTTCTATTTATTACGAGCTCCCATACAATTTCAATCATCCGTAATGAATGAGGACCTCGGTCTGTAATATCACCAACGAATGCAAGCCTTCGTTTTGCGTTATGAATTGGGATACCACTATCCCAGCTATACCCTAGTTTCGTTGTTAAATCTTGAAACTCTTGGAAGCATCCGTGAATATCACCTATAATGTCATATTTCATATTTAAACCTCCAGCTCATTTTTTCATTAGTATATCTAAAATGGACATAGAAAAAAACCATACCGTTTTTCGATATGGTTCATTTAAACATAAAGATTTTAGTTCTTGAGCGTACGTTTAAAATAAATCCAATAGCAACCATATATGTGAGCAGTGAACTCCCGCCGTAGCTCATAAGCGGTAACGTTATTCCTGTAATAGGGAGTAAACCAATTGTCATCCCAATATTTTGGAATACTTGGAACGTAAACATTCCAATTGTACCAGCGCAAATATAACTACCGAAAGGTTCATTGCTTTCTAAAGCGATATGGATCATTCGGTAAATGAGTAAGAAAAAAAATGAAATAATAACACTTGCTCCTAAAAAACCGAATTGTTCAGCGATATTTGTAAAAATAAAATCTGTATGTGGCTCTGGAAAATATACTTGTCTATTTTCCCATCCTTTTCCTTGCATCTCTCCTGATCCAGTAGCTAAAAATGCTTGTCTTAATTGGTATCCTTGTGCGTCATATTCATAAGGTGCAAGCCAACCATAGAAGCGATTTAATTGATATTCTTTTAGAATGTGCTCTTTAAAGAACTCTGTATGCGTGAAATAAATATATGTTAAGGTAGAGCCTATGGCGAAAATACCGGAGGTTAATCCGAGGATAAAGCGCCAACGTATACCAGAAACTAAAACCATTGTTGCAAGCATCGCTGAAATGACCATTGTGTTTCCTAAATCAGGTTCTTTTGCGATTAGAAGTAGTGGAGGTAAACTAGCTGCAAATATTTTTAAAAGTAAAATGAAATCTTCACGAGTTGTCCGAAAAAGGTATTTTTCATTATGATTCGCTATAATTCGCCCAACGACGATAATCAAAAATAATTTCATAATTTCAGAAGGCTGAAAGTTTCCGATGCCTGGAAGTCTGTACCACGCGGTAGCCCCTTTAATTGTAACGGCGCCAGGAACTTGAAGTTCTAGGCCAATTAGAAGTATGAGTGCAAAGCTATATAAATACCAAGCAATTTGTTTATAGCGATCGAAATCAATAACCATAATAACACCAATGGCGATAAATCCAATGGCATACCATTGGATTTGTTTTAATACAAAATTTACGTTTTGTAAAAATGGTGGTAAAGAAGCTTGTGCACTTGCGATAGCAAAGCAGCTAACAATCCCAATGGCAAATAAAATGAATATTAATATGTAGTCTATTTGATATTGAGTGTTCGGATCTTTCACTGTATGAATTCCTTTCTACTGCTCTCTATATTAGTGGGTTTTAGTTGGTGCATCACATAGTTTAAAAAGAATGTATGAACTATACGCATTATTCACGTAAAGCTCACACATTTTATTTTCGCAGAATAGACTAATGATGTAGCTCTTTTATAATTATGTCCAAACAATGGGAAAGACGTACATGTGCATCTGGAATGAGGTTTGGTAGCTGGCTATAATATTCTAAGGAACCTTTACACCATTTATAAGCGCTAATTAGACCTAGTCTATAATCTGTATTATCTTGTAAAAATCCGTATTTTTTTGAAGTTATAACGAGGTGCGTAAAATCCTCAGATCCTTCAAGGAGTTTGCTGTGTATTTGTTGCCCAGTATGGTAGCGAAATTGGCTTAAAGGTTCGGATATGTATACTGCGTCTCCTTTAGAAAGTAAGGAAATCCATGATGCCATATCGACACTACAAGAATAGTGCCTTCCTTTTAGCGTGCCGAAAGGTTCAGTGAGTAACTGTTTTCTAAACAGAATAGTTGTAGGCTCACCGATAATGTTATGTCCACCTTTTAACATCCAGTCGCCTAAAAATATTCCGTTTAATTGAATGTCTTCGCTATATAATCTTTGTGTTGGATGAGCATCTCCAATTAAATTCCCGTGATCATCAATACGTACTCGATAAGAAGTTATAAGAGCGAGATTTTTATTTGTGTCTTGCTCAAAATAAGCCATCATTTTTTGTATTTTATGATTATAAAACACATCATCGTCCATTAAAAAATTTATATACTCCCCATTAGATTTCTCTAAGAGCATAAGATCGTTATGAAATTGTCCTAAAGTAGTGGTATTTCGAATGTATGTTATGTTTTTATAATTAGGTAAATACTGTTCATTTATTAAGATTTCTGTTTCATCATTTGTACTATCGTCTCCTATAATAATTTCAATGTTTGGATAAGTTTGTGCTAATGCACTTTCTAGAGCAATTTTGAAATAATGTGGTCGATTATAAGTGGGAATAAGGATGGAAACGAGAGGTAACTTTTTTTTATTATTCATACGAAACTACCTTTCAGAAGCTTTTTTTGTAAGAACGATATCTTGATAACTTGTATACTCATTTCTGCCGCACCATAAACCATAATGCGGTTTATTAATTACCTCTAAGCCATGTTTATTTAATAAGGTGCGGATATCTTCTTCAGGATAGGCAACTGCGAAATTAGGAATATCTTTATTCACAACATAACAATTTTCAATTTGATGATAAAAACCTAATGTACTTAGCCCAGAATTTAAGTAATAGGATGATTCAGGGTTAATGAGAAAGAAGGTAATAAAACATCTCCCATCTTTTTTTAGAACACGTACAATCTCAGATACGTAATGTTCTAATTCTTTCGGAAGGAGATGGGTAAATACAGAAGTTAAAAAAATAAAATCGAATGAATCGTCTTCATATGGAAATTTGTATTGAGAAGCATCTTCTTTTCCTTCTGGGTTGTAGAATTGATTATATATATCAACGTGTTCAAAATGGAAATTGCTACGGGCAGTTGAAATATTATTTTTGCACCATGTAATGCCATCTTTAAATAAATCAAATCCATAATAAGCTCCATCATCACCTAAGTAATTCATTAATGGAACCGCCATTCGACCGACACCACAACCTACATCTAACACTGTTTCATTGGATTTTAAACTGCCAATTTGAATAAAATGCTTTGTGAATTCTTTTCCAACCTTTTGAAAGTCGCCACCTACATATTGGACGAGTTCGGGAGGTGGGATTAATGCGATTTTTTTTTCAAGCTCGCTCATAATTTCACTCCTTCCTTGTAGTAAATAGGGAACCAACATTTTTAATATGCAGCTAACATTTTATAGTGGGAGGGGAAACGATATTAGAACTGTTGCGATATGTAAAAAGCTCCCTAGAACAACTGGAAATAGTAATGGGAGCTTTTGTTTTTATTTATCATGCTATTGGCGAAGGCTAATAATTAGTGTGAGATGGAGAAACCCTAACTGAATAAAGTTTCGCCCTATTCTTTTCGCCAATAAACCCCGAATACATCAATTTTAGTAATAGGAGCTTTTAAGTTTCTTTGATTTCTAAAGTCTGTCACGGCCTCTGCGCAAGCTGGTAGTCCATAGTCATCGATAATAATATAGCCACCCTTAGAAACTTTATCGTATAAGTTCACGAGACCATCCATTGTGGATTCGTACATATCACCGTCAAGGCGTGCAATTGCGATTTTTTCTATTGGTGCTGTTGGTAAAGTATCTTTAAACCAGCCTTTTAAAAATTTTACTTGATCATTTAATAAATCATATTTTCTAAAATTCTCTTGTACTTGTTCTAAAGAAACGCGTAAGTAATCGAAAGAGTGTAAATAATCTCCGTAATCTTTCGGATAGTGTTCTAAATTCGGTGTTGGCAAACCTTCAAATGAATCTGCAACCCACACATTACGATCAGTAATGTTATTTGCCTGTAAAAAACCATTCATAAAAATGCACGATCCCCCGCGCCACACACCTGTTTCAATAAAATCACCTTCTATATTTTCACGGACAACTGTTTCTAGTGCTTCATGTAATTGATTCATTCGTTCCCGGCCGATCATACTGTGTGCTGCTCTTGGCCAATCCATCCCATCTTGACGTTCACTTTTTAAAACATCTGGTTTCACAATTTTCAAGTTATGGTTTTCAGCATATTGCTTAATGAATAAAGGAAGTGGTACGGTAACTGGTTCATATGGAAGTTCCTTAGAAATATGTAATGAAGCAGGTAAATATGGCTCATACTCTAGCCATATTTCAAATAAAATTGTTTTCTTTAACAACTCGAGATAAAGCTGAACAGCAAATTTATTTTCCATATTTGTGCCTCCTGCAAAATGTCATACAACAATATGATTATGTAGATAGTGAAAGTTTCATGCTTGAATTCATAATTGAAAAAGCAGTAAAACTGATATCAGTTTTACTGCTAAGTAAAAAAATTAAGCGATTTTTTCAATAATAATGGATGCACTTGTACCAAGAGCTAATGATAATCCAATTCCAGTAACAATTGCTTCAACCATTGATGGAGTTATTGTAATTTGTGTAATTGCCTGGATAACGATAGGTGCTCCAAGTGAGATTAAGCTTGTGCCTGCACCTGGTACATTAACTCCATTAACTTGAATTGCAAGGCTACCTAATAAACTTACTGCTGCAGTATATGCGATAACAGTAATTTTATAGAATCCAGTTTCACTTATGATGAAAGTATCAGCGTCTAATTGAGAAATTGCTGTACCAAACTGAGATCCAACCGTGTTAAACGGTACAGGATCATTAATTCCAAGAGCTAAAGAAACTGTAGCAGAGTTAAATGCATACAATCCTGCTGGAAGTCCTAATCCAGATGGCCCGGTCGGCCCAGTCGGCCCAGTAGGTCCAGTCGGCCCAGTAGGTCCAGTTGCACCAGTGTCTCCAGTCGGCCCAGTAGGTCCAGTTGCGCCAGTGTCTCCAGTCGCGCCAGTTGTACCAGTGTCTCCAGTCGGCCCAGTAGGCCCAGTAGGCCCAGTCGGTCCAGTAGGTCCAGTAGGACCAGTTGGCCCAGTAGGTACGGTAGGACCAGTCGGCCCGGTCGGCCCAGTAGGACCAGTTGGCCCGGTTGGAAGTGTAAACGGTGGTATTGGTGGTAAAGTTGGACCTACAAGATTAGGATCAAATGCACTAGCTGATAAGAATTCATCAGGATTTAAGCCATCTGAATAATTATTATTTGACATAAATTCACCTCCATAAAGCTTTCATTATATAGTAGATGCAAAATCACAAGAAAATGACACGGACATTTGAATTATTAAAAAGAAATCTTAAATAGCTTGAACAAGTTAAAAAAATGGAAAGTTTATTGTATGTATAACATATGATTGAGTTGGAAGAGGGTGATTATGTTGAACAAGCAAGGAATTACAATTAGTCTATGTATGATTGTTCGCGATGAGGAAAATACAATAGATCGATGTTTGGACGCGGTAGAAAAAATTGTTGATGAAATTATTGTAGTTGATACAGGATCCACTGATCGAACGAAGGAAATTGTAGCAAAATACACTTCTAACATACACGATTTTCCGTGGGTTGATGATTTTGCGGCAGCTAGAAATTTTGCGTTTTCAAAAGCAACGCAAGAATATATATTATGGTTAGATGCTGATGATGTGTTATTAGAGGAAGCTCAAGAATCACTGAAAACATTAAAACGAGAGTTAGATTGTAAAGTTGACGCTGTTTCTATGCCTTATTATCTTGTAATGGATTCTAATGGGAAACCTTTATATTGCACAAGAAGATATCGACTTGTAAAGCGTGAAAAACAATTTCAATGGTTTGGAAAGGTGCATGAGTATTTAGCTGTTTCTGGTGAGATTTACAATAGTAATGTCGCCATTACGCATAAGAAAGAAAAAGAAATAACGAATCGTAATTTGAAAATTTTTCAAAATGCTGTAGCAGCTGGAGAAGAATTAAGCCCGAGAGATTTATTTTATTACGGTAATGAATCTATGGATAATCAAAAATACGACGATGCGGTTCTTCTGTATGAAACATTTCTTAATCAAGAGGAAGGATGGCATGAAGAGAAAATTTATGCATGTGGTAAGTTAGGAGATTGTTATGCGAAGTTAGGAGACTGGGAGAAGGCAGTTGAAACTTGTACGAAGTCGTTTCGTTATGGTATTCCTAGAGGAGAGAATTGTACAAGAATAGGATATATATATATGGAACAACAAAAGTATAATGAAGCGATATTTTGGTTTAAGCTAGCAACTGAAGTGCCGCTAGCAGAGGATAGTCCTTTTCACAGTCCGGCTAGTTATACGTGGATTCCATATTTACAAATGTGTATTTGTTATAGCAGATTAGGAGATCAAGATAAAGCTTATTATTATAATGAATTGGCAGCTTCTTATGTTCCGAATAATGCTGCGATTGAATATAACCGTAAATATTTTAGAGGCATCTATGATAAACAATATAAAATGTAATTTGTTCTATTTTTAGGAAATGACTTGTCGCTATTCTAATGATAGTAGAATGGCTATATATTAGATTATCGGTAATGCAACCAATAGAGATGGCATCCTTTGTAGAATATCTTTTGTTTATATTTCAAATTCAATTTGCATAAGGAGTGTGTGAAATGAATCGGGAGAAAAGTTCTTTATACGAAGAAAAATCTGAACATTATTATAATGCGATAAATCCTAATTTATTCAAGCATATAAAAAAGGAATGGCAAGAAGTTCTTGATATTGGTTGCTCGAGCGGTGCATTAGGAGCGGCTATAAAAGAAAATGGAGCACGTGTATCAGGAATTGAGGCGTTCCCAGAGGCTGCCGAAAAAGCGAAAGAAAAACTAGATCATGTTATTTTAGGTGATATAGAAACAATGGATCTTCCTTATGAGAAGGAACAATTTGATTGTGTCATATTCGGGGATGTATTAGAGCATTTATTTGATCCGTGGGCTGTCATAAAGAAAGTAAAGCCATATATAAAAGAAAATGGTGTGATTTTAGCTAGCATACCAAACGTTGCGCACATTTCAGTATTAGCTCCCTTACTCGCTGGAAATTGGACGTATACAGAATATGGATTATTAGATAAAACGCATATTCGTTTCTTTACTTTTAATGAAATGCTAAGAATGTTTTTAAAAGCAGGATATTCTATTAGTAAAGTAGATCGTGTATATGTTGATCATAAAATATATGAGCCACTTATTGAAGAGTTATATGGAATTTGTAAAAAGTATCGTCTTGGAAGTGGCTTCATGGCTGAGACAGTTGTATTTCAATATATTATTGAAGCAGAAAAATCACAATTATGAGTGCTGCAGAAAAAACAATACTATTTGTTACATGTATAAATGATCGGAAATTGTATGCACAATGTGCGCGACATATATTGAAATTGGCAGTACCTCCTGGGTATACTATACAATTTATGCCGATTCGAAATGCAAAAAGTATGACGAGCGGATACAATCAAGCCATTTCACATCCAGCGAAGTATAAAGTGTATTTACACCAAGATGTCTTTATTATAAATGGAGCCTTTCTATACGGATTAATTCAATTATTTGAGGAGCATGAACATCTTGGGATGATTGGGATGGTTGGATCCCAATATGTTCCTCCAAATGGTGTATGGAACGAAGGGCGTGGGATTGTCGGGAAAGTCATTGGTTATATGAACGATTTGTTTTATATGGCAAGTTTAGAGCAACCATTTCATGAATCGAAAACATTTATTCCTGTGGAATGTATTGACGGTTTATTGATGGCGACACAATATGATATTCCATGGCGAGAGGACTTATTTGATGGGTTTGATTTTTATGATGTATCCCAATCTTTTGAATTTAAAAAAGCTGGGTATACAGTCGGTGTCCCTGTGCAGCGTGATGCTTGGTGTATTCATTATCATTTCGATGTAAATATGACGAACTATGAAAAGTATAGAAAAGTATTTGTAGAGAACTATATGTCAGATGTGAATAAGGAAGAATAGAGGGCTACAAAATGAAAGATCATACAATATTAGTCGTTGTTTGTGTAAATAATGAAGAGCTTTTCGAGCAATGCGAAAGGCAAATAAGAAACATTGTTGTTCCCCCTGGCTATGTAGTGCAAATTTTTCCGATACGAGATGCGAAAAGTATGGCAAGTGCGTACAATCGAGCACTTTCATATCCGGCGAAATATAAAGTATATATACATCAAGATACTTACCTTATTAATCGTGATATGTTTTGTACCCTCATTTCGCTTTTTAAAGAAAATGAAAAGCTTGGTTTAATTGGAGTAGCTGGTGCTCAGTTTTTACCGAGTAACGGGATATGGTGGGAAGGAAAAAATTTAGTAGGGAAAGTGATTGAGTACAGAAGACAGAATTATCAATTATTAAATTTAGATCAGGGGTTTTATGGAAATCAATCTTTTATGTCAGTGCAAGCAATCGATGGTTTACTCATGGCAACGCAGTATGATATTCCGTGGCGAGAGGATTTGTTTCAAGGATTCCATTTCTATGATGTGTCACAGTCTTTAGAATTTCAAAAGGCTGGATATTTAATTGGTATCCCTAATCAAGCAAATCTATGGTGTATTCATTACAACGGAGATGAGTTTGATGCGGATACATATGAGAAATACCGGGGGATTTTTGTGGAACATTATAAAGAGGTGCTATCTCCATCATAAGGGAGAGATGAAGGATGAAAGGGATTATTTTAGCAGGCGGGACAGGATCGAGATTATATCCAATAACGAAAGTAACGAATAAACATTTACTTCCCGTTGGGCGGTATCCGATGATTTATCATGCGGTATATAAGCTGAAGCGATGTGAAATTACAGATATTATGATTATTACCGGTAAAGAGCATATGGGAGATGTTGTGAGCTTTCTAGGAAGTGGTCAAGAGTTTGGTGTATCCTTTACGTATCGTGTGCAAGATAAGGCGGGTGGGATTGCGCAGGCGCTAGGACTTTGTGAAGATTTCGTAGGAAATGATCGGATGGTAGTTATATTAGGAGATAATATCTTTTCAGATGATATTTGCCCGTATGTTGAAGAGTTTACAAGTCAAAAAGAAGGGGCTAAAGTGCTGCTTCAATCTGTAGAAGATCCCGAGCGATTTGGTGTAGCGCATATTCAAGGCCGAAAAATAATTGAAATTGAAGAAAAGCCGAATGAGCCGAAAAGTTCTTATGCTGTTACGGGAATTTATTTGTATGATTCGAAAGTCTTTTCTTATATAAAAGAATTAAAACCTTCCGCAAGAGGGGAACTTGAAATTACAGATATAAATAATTGGTATTTAAAACGAGGAGTACTTACTTATAATGAAATGAGTGGCTGGTGGACTGATGCGGGAACGCATGCTTCTCTTCAAAGAGCGAATACGTTAGCGCGGGATATAAACTTTGGGAAACAGTTTAATGGAGAATAGGTGAAAATATGAAAGTTGTAGAAACAAATTTTACCGATGCGAAATTGTTAGAACCGAGATTGTTTGAAGACGAGCGAGGTTTTTTTACTGAAAGTTATAATAAGAAGATGCTAGAATCGTTAGGGATTACGCATTCATTTCTGCAAGATAACGTATCTTATTCAGCGCATTCGGGGACGATTCGAGGGCTACACTTTCAAAAAAATCCGAAAGCACAAACGAAACTCATTCAAGTTATGCAAGGTGCAATATATGATGTTATCGTTGATTTGCGAAAAGATTCACCTACATTTAAAAAGTGGAGAGGTTATATTTTAAGTGCGGATAATCATAGGCAATTATTAGTGCCGAAAGGATTTGCTCATGGTTTTTGTACACTTGTACCTCATACAATTGTTATGTATAAAGTAGATGAGTATTATAGTGCTGATCACGATTCCGGTTTGCTTTGGGAAGATAAAGAATTATCAATTCCATGGCCGGTAACAAATCCTATCTTGTCCGATAAGGATCGAATATTACCATTACTTCAGGAATATGAAGATAGTTTTTAAGTAGGAGAGTTGTTTATGAATATATTAGTTACAGGTGGAGCTGGATTTATTGGAAGTAATTTCATTCACTATATGTTAAAAAACTATGAAACATATAAAATCATTAATTACGATGCATTAACATATAGCGGGAATTTAAATAATGTAAAGTCTATTCAAGAAAATCCTAACTACTCATTTGTAAAAGGGAAAATCCAAAATGGAGAGCTGCTGGAACATGTTGTTAAGGAACGTGACGTGCAAGTAATTGTAAATTTCGCAGCTGAATCACATGTGGATCGTAGTATTGAAAACCCAATTCCTTTTTATGATACGAATGTAATAGGTACAGTCACGCTGTTGGAGTTAGTGAAAAAATATTCACATATTAAACTCGTGCAAGTATCAACAGATGAAGTATACGGTTCTTTAGGGAAAACAGGAAAGTTTACCGAGGAAACCCCGCTAGCTCCTAATAGTCCATATTCTTCAAGTAAAGCGAGTAGCGACATGATAGCCTTATCTTATTATGAAACGTATCAATTACCAGTTGTTGTAACACGTTGTTCTAATAACTATGGACCGTACCAATATCCTGAGAAATTAATTCCTTTAATGGTTACGAATGCGCTTGAAGGAAAGAAACTACCATTATATGGTGATGGATTGAATGTAAGGGATTGGCTGCATGTAACGGATCATTGTAGTGCAATTGACACCGTTTTGCATAAGGGATGTGTAGGAGAGGTGTATAATATCGGCGGAAATAACGAAAAAACAAATGTAGATGTTGTGGAACAAATTATAAAACTTTTAGGAAAAACGAAAAAAGATATTGAATTTGTAACAGACCGTTTAGGTCACGACCGTCGTTATGCGATTGATGCACAAAAAATGAAGAATGAGTTTGAATGGGAACCGAAGTATACGTTCGAACAAGGATTAAAAGAAACGGTGGAATGGTATAAAAACAATGTGGACTGGTGGAAACCACTAAAAGAAAAGTAAGGGGCATGTAGATGAAAGAACGGATTATCATAACGGGAGCGAACGGTCAGCTAGGGAAGCAACTACAAGAAGAGTTGAATTCTGAGGAATATGACATATATCCATTTGATAAAAAGTTATTAGATGTAACAAATATATCCCGAATTAAGCAAGTGGTACAAGAAATAAAGCCACATACAATTGTTCATTGTGCAGCGTATACGAAGGTAGATGGTGCTGAGAAAGAACAGGATCTTGCTTACTTAATAAATGCGATTGGAGCTCGAAATGTAGCGGTTGCTTCACAATTAGTAGGGGCTAAGTTAGTGTATGTCAGTACCGATTATGTATTTCCAGGTGACAAACCGGATGGCTATCATGAATTTCATAATCCAGCACCGATAAATATATATGGAGCTTCTAAATTTGCAGGAGAGCAGTTCGTAAAAGAGTTACATAATAAATATTTTATAGTTCGTACATCGTGGTTGTATGGTAAGTATGGAAATAATTTTGTGAAAACGATGCTACGATTAGGAAAAGAGAGAGAAAACATATCTGTTGTAGCTGATCAAGTTGGTTCTCCTACGTACGTGGCGGATTTAATTACTGTGATTAATAAGCTCATTCATACATCCTTATACGGTACGTATCACGTATCAAATCGCGGTTCATGTTCTTGGTTTGAATTTGCTCAAAAAATATTTTCGCATACAAAAATAAGAGTGAATGTGTTACCTGTGTCGACTGAGGAATTTGGATCGGCGGCAGTGAGACCGAAATATTCGATCTTTCAGCATAAAATGCTACAATTAAATGGTTTTTTACAAATGCCTACTTGGGAAGAAGGATTAGAAAGGTTTTTTATAGAAACAAAAAGTCATTAACAAATTTATGTTAGTGACTTTTTTGTTTGCCTTTAAGAGGTTTTATGGTACTATAATTATAGTATCAGGTACTAATAACAAGTATAAGTATTTCTGGGAGGATATATCATGGAACTATTACAAGGGAAAACATTTGTTGTTATGGGCGTTGCGAACCAAAGAAGTATTGCATGGGGAATTGCTCGCTCTTTGCATAATGCAGGTGCAAAATTAATATTCACATATGCAGGAGAGCGTTTAGAAAGAAATGTTCGTGAACTAGCGGAAACATTAGAAGGACAAGAATCACTTGTATTACCTTGTGATGTAACGAATGATGAAGAACTTACAGCTTGCTTTGAAACTATTAAGCAAGAAGTTGGTACAATTCACGGTGTTGCACACTGTATTGCTTTTGCAAATCGTGATGATTTAAAAGGCGAATTTGTAGATACTTCTCGCGATGGATTTTTACTTGCACAAAATATTAGTGCATTCTCTTTAACAGCTGTAGCAAGAGAAGCGAAGAAAGTGATGACAGAAGGCGGAAATATTTTAACTTTAACATACCTTGGCGGCGAGCGCGTTGTGAAAAACTATAACGTTATGGGTGTTGCGAAAGCTTCGTTAGAAGCTAGCGTGAAATATTTAGCGAACGATTTAGGACAACATGGCATTCGCGTTAACGCTATTTCTGCAGGACCAATTCGTACGTTATCTGCGAAAGGTGTAGGCGACTTTAACTCAATCTTAAAAGAAATTGAGGAACGCGCACCACTTCGTCGTGCGACGACTCCAGAAGAAGTTGGAGATACAGCAGTATTCTTATTCAGTGATTTAGCACGCGGAGTAACAGGTGAAAACATTCATGTTGATTCAGGATATCATATTTTAGGATAAATATAATAGGAATTAAAGTTTAAAAAGGACAGTCTCTAAACGTTGAGACTGTCCTTTTTAATTGTTCCCAGAAAGAACGATTTTTAACGAAAGTTCTAGCCACGTTATGAATATAACTATAATAGTACACGATTTATCCAGCTACGTATGGAAGTGGGAGGGACGAGTGTGAAGAATAAAAATAAAAGTTCAACAGTTGGAAAACCGTTGTTATATATTGCACAAGTAAATTTAGAACTCGCTGCACCGAAAATAAAAAGAATTATTTTAACGAATTTCGAAGATGAGGATCAAAAAGAGCAAAGTAATAGAAATGAAAGTATTGTAAGTAGTGCTGTGGAAGAAGTGGTAGAACAAGAGAAACAAGAACCACGAGAGGAGCCTCAAGTGGAGGTGGAAGAAAAAGTAGAGGAAGAGCAAGTGAGAACGGTCCCTTACAATAAATCCTTTAAGGATATGAATAATGAAGAAAAAATTCATTTTTTATTAAATCGTCCTCATTACATTCCAAAAATAAGATGTAGAATAAGAACGACGACCGTCTCATATATAGGATCGATTATATCTTACCGTAATGGCATTGTATCCATTATGCCACCAAATAGTATGAGAGATATTCGATTATCTATAGAAGACATCAAATCGATTGATATGGCCGGCTTTTAAATATGTAAAGGTGGTAGAAAGCTTCTACCACCCCAATAGTTTTTTAGTTTACTTAACTATAGAAACGTCGCGTAAGCACTGAATAGCACAGAAGCAGCTTAAATCAACAGTAATGCAAGTAGATGTCGAGATTAATCTTGCATTTGGTATAGCTAAAAACGTACAAATTGGATCGTCGCCAGGTGGTACAGGAGACCCATCACCTAATACTACAGTTAACACACGTAGGACAGCACAGCTATCGTCATCTACGCTTTCTACACGGAAAATTGGAGATTGGCAGCTAGTAAGGCTTGAAGATGGTGCAAATGCTTCAAATGGCGTTCCAGCTTTTGTGTATAAAATAAAAGGGCGTGTATTTGCTACTGCTGCTGTATTGTGTGCTCCTAAAAATGGAATTTCACAACCAGAACCACATGTTGAACTAGAGCAATCTTGTAGTTCATTGATGAATTTTACGACGTCAACTACGCAGTGAGAAGAGCTATGGTGTTTATTTTCGTTACAACTCATTAATGTCACTCCTTATCTTCTTGTTTGTATTTACATTAATAAGATATTGGAGTGGGGGAGATTTGGTCACAATCTTAAGACCTTTTTTTTTAAATAGGCTAAAGAGGATAGGGAAGGTGGAATTATGTTATTTACAAGCTGGCTTTTATTTTTTATTTTTGCGCTAGCTGCATTTAGGTTAACTCGTCTTATTGTTTATGATAAAATTACAGCCTTTTTGCGGAGACCGTTTATTGATGAGTTAGAGATTACAGAGCCTGATGGAAGTGTATCGACTTTTACAAAGGTGAAAGGGAAAGGATTAAGAAAGTGGATTGGAGAATTATTAAGCTGCTATTGGTGTACAGGTGTGTGGGTTAGTGCTTTTTTATTAGTTTTATATAAATGGATTCCTATTGTTGCAGAGCCTGTACTAGCATTATTAGCCATTGCAGGTGCAGCAGCGATCATTGAAACAATTACAGGATATTTTATGGGAGAATAATAAAGTGAAAATTTAATCAGTGTGGGGCATCCCCCGCTAATTATCAGCCCGCACCAATCGGGATAAATCTTCATGATGTTAGAAAAAGCGGAGTTTAAGAGGATGCGGGAACGGAAATAAAGAGTTGTTCATATAGTAAATAGACAGAATTGACAGTAGAGGAGATGTTTGCTGTGAGCAATAATCCAAGGCAAAATTCATATGATCTACAGCAGTGGTATAACATACAGCAACAGCAACAAGCACACCAACAGGCATATCAAGAACAGTTACAGCAACAAGGATTTGTGAAAAAAAAGGGATGCAACTGTGGGAAAAAGAAGAATACAATAAAACAATATGAAGAATGAAACACTCATGTTACGGTGAGTGTTTTTTATTGTAAAAATAAAAAGCGGTATTTCAATTAAGAAATACCGCTTTTTACTAGCTAATTTGTGCAACTGTTAATGCTGCAGCACGGATGTCTACAGTTCCAAGCAGTTCAACTGGTACAATTTGAATTAAGTCACCAGGGTTTAAGTTAATAAGAATAACACCACTGGATACGTCTACTTCACCAGTACCAATAACGTTAGAGCGAACCGCTGTACCTGATCCAGGAATAATGTTAGCTGGTGTACCTAATGATAAGAAGAAACGACCAGCTTCTGGTGCAGTAGGAACGTTATCAAGACTGATCGTTAATGTATAACTGATTTGATAAATACCAGCTACTTGAATTCGAATACCGTCTCCGACACTTACTGTATTATTTATTACAGGAACAGTAATATTTGGGTTTGGACTTACGCTAGGTAATAGTAGTGGTGTGAATAGTGAAGCGAACTGAGGTGCAGAAGCGTTGAAAGCAAAACCGAAGGCAGGTAGTGTACTAGCTGGTTTCGCCTCACAATCAATGTTATTAAATTCGCAATCAGAAGAGAACATGTTTTTCACTCCTTTATCTGTTTCTACTTTTAGTTAATGAAAAGGACAGGTTCTATGTTCTAGACAAGTTCCCAATTTTATAAAAAATACATAATAATACCTTTTAAGCATGGATTGGGTGGCAGAATCATCTGCCACCCAATCCATGCTTAAATTAGTATTCAGTTTTATATAGAAACATCGCGTAAGCATTGAATAGCGCAGAAGCAACTTAAATCAACAGTAATACAAGAGGAGGTTGATACTAATCTTGCATTTGGTACAGCTAAAAATGTACAGATTGGATCATCACCAGGTGGTACAGAGGTACCATCACCTAAAACTACAGTTAATACACGCAATACAGCACAGTCATCATCATCTATACTCTCTACACGGAAAATTGGAGATTGGCAGCTAGTAAGGCTTGCAGATGGTGCAAATGCTTCAAAAGGTGTTCCAGCTTTTGTGTATAAAATAAAAGGACGTGTATTCGCTACTGATGCAGTGTTATGTGCTCCTAAAAATGGAACTTCGCAACCAGATCCACATGTTGTGGTTGCACATTCTTGTAGTTCATGTATAAAACGAACGACATTAGATACACAGTTGAAATCACAATCATGGTGTTGATGATCTTCATTACAATTGCAGCTCATTATGTTCACTCCTTATCGTGAGTTCTGACATACACTATTACAATATGAACGGGATATGGTTGATATTACGTTAATTCTCAGGATAGAAACAGGGAATTTATATAGAGGGGATGTACATATCGTGATATGGAAAAAGACACCCATTATTTAATGGATGTCTTTTCAGGTAAATCTTTTTGCGCAGTATATAGAAAACGAGATATATCTAGTTTCTTTCCTCTGAAAAATTGCGGGGAGGAAATGTAAAGTTCTTCTTTTGCGCGTGTAATGGCGACATAGAGTAATCGTCGTTCTTCTTCTAATGCTTCAGAAGTCTCCGTCACACGGTCATTTGCATCTTTTAAAGAAGAAGTATGCGGCAATATACCATCGCTTGCTCCGAGTAAAAAGACGCATGGAAACTCAAGGCCTTTCGCGTTATGAATTGACATAAGCGATACAGCATCTTTTTGCGGCATTGTTTTTAATGCTTCCATTTCTTTTTGACCTTGAATGGCCTCGTTAATAAATTGTAAGTAAGCTGGAATATCCGTAAAGCGAGTTGCTGATTCCATTAATTCTTCTAACATTTCTTCTTGTATGTCCTTATGCATCGTAAAGGAAGAACGGTCATTACTTTGTAAGTACTCTAAATACTTTCCTTTACCATGAATAATTTCTTTCAATGCTTTTTTCGGTTCAAGTTCTTTTATAAACTTAATAAAATCGATTCGCTCATTTACTTTTTTAACTTGAAAAGGTTTCAAGCTTGGGTTTAGTAATAGAAAATGAAGAAGAGAAGGGAAACGGCCCTCACCATATTTCCATTGTTCACGTTCAATAAATGAAATGCACTCATCACGGCCAATATACATTGTTGGTAATATATTTGAAAGTGATTCGAGGCGGAACGGTTCAAGCACGAGTCGTAAGTGATCTAATACGGGCCTAATTAAAGAATGTTCGTAGAACGATTGGCTCGCTCCATGTTTAATAAATGGAATCTTATGAATTGTAAGCTGATCAAGTAAAGAACGGCTTACAGAATGTGTACGATATAATAAACAAAAATCTTTATAATTTCGTTCACCACTATCTACTTTTTCCTGAATGAGTTGCAAAATTTGATTTGCTTCATCAAGAGTTGTCACAGGTCGTGCATAAAACGGCTGTATGCCATCGTTACGAACAGAATATAGCTCTTTATCAAAACGTTCTTGATTGAGCTTAATAACTTCATTTCCAAGTCCTACGATAAATGGATTAGATCGATAATTCGTATTAAGTGCGATAATCGTAGTATTATCAAATTCCTTTGGAAAAGATAAAATAATTTGGTGACTTGCCCCTCGCCAGCCGTAAATCGCTTGATCGTCATCACCTGCGATAAATAAATTATTTCTCGGCGTGGCTAACAATTTTACAATTTCATATTGTGCATACGACGTATCTTGAAACTCATCTACTTCAATGTAATGAAAACGCTCTTGTAATTGAGTAAGCAGGGGAGCGTTATTTTCTAACATATAATACATTTCTAATAAGATGTCGTCAAAATCGATATAATTGTGTCGTTGTTTTACCTCTTCGAAACGTTCGTATACTTCTTTGAACTCTTGTTCAACCGGTGTTTTCGCTTTTACATCTTTCGGACGATTCAAGTTGTTTTTCTCAAGTGAAATCATAGCGAGTATCGTTTCGGCATCATAATCGTCTTTTAAGCGCAATTCTTTCAAAATTTTCTTTATCATAATTTGTTTATGTTTTTCATTTGCTAAAATTTGCTGATTATATCCTTGACTACGAAGCAATTTTAAAAAGACAGAGTGGAATGTACCAGCAACGACATAGCTACTTGCGGCATGATTCATACCAGGTAAATTCGCTACACGGCTTCGAATTTCTTCAGCTGCTTTTTGTGTAAACGTCAGCAGCAAAATATTTCGCGGATGGACATGTTTTACGTTAACTAAATAACCAACGCGAGTTGTTAAAACAGATGTTTTACCACTTCCAGCACCAGCTAGTGTAAGGACAGGTCCTTCTGTCGTTTGCACTGCTTCTAACTGTTTTTCATTTAAATAAACACCTTGCTGTTCTAAAGCGCGGAAATACGCCGCATCTGCATCTTCTTCCATAATTAAATGGGTAGATGTTTTCGGAATATGATACGCCGCTTGCGGAATACCAGCGTGTGTTAACGGTTTTTGTGAAAATTTTTCTTGTGTCATATATTCACCTTCAAAACTATAGCATCAACATTTAACTTTAGCGGAAGAAAAAGAAAATAGCAATGTAAAAAACAGGAGGGGCTACCTCCTGCTACAAAATTATAATTCTTTTATCATTACGACGTGTGGGATATTTGCTTCCATAAACACATCAGAAGCCGTCACGTATCCTAGCTTTTTATAGAAAAATTCAGCATGTGTTTGAGCATGGAGTTTCAATTTCGGTAGAGACTCTTCCTTCGCATACGCTTCAAGTGCATCCATAATGATTTTACCAATGCCTTTTTTACGATGTGAAGCTAGTACGCAAATGCGCTCCATTTTTCCTATTCCATCAACGATGCGGAAGCGACCAGCACCAACTGGAACATCATTATCATATATAACAACGTGTGTTGAAATCTCTTCAAACTCATCATACTCTTCTTCTGCAGAAACACGTTGCTCATTTACAAATACTTGCTTACGTACAGAGAATGCATCTCTTAGTTGTTCGTCCGTTTGTACGATTTGTGCGTGCAAATTAGTTGTTCTCCTTTCCAAGGTGGAATGTTTCATGTACAGTCCACGTTCCATTTTCTAATTGGTATAGAAGGTGGAAACGATCGATTGGTTGCTCATAATAGAAATCTTTCATACGTAATCGACCTAATACATCAGCGTGCTCTGCGTCTGATAAGTCTTGACCGATTGTTAAATGAGGTACGAAAGAGTACTCGCGCTCTTGTGTAAAGAAACCATTATGCATTTCTTCATTTAAGAAAGTAAGTTCAGGTGTTTTTTCTACTTTAAAATAAAGAACATTATTAACAGGTGCGAATGAACCGACTTTCCCAACATGAAGGGTGAAAGGGTTCGTTTTATTTGCGATTGTATGTAACTCATTCACAATCGATTCTAATTGTTCATCTTGCGTCTCAAAGGGTGTTTTCAATGTAATATGTGGCGGAACTAATGCGTAATGCGGATCATAACGTTTACGTAATCCGTTCGCTTTATCTTGAATCATTTTTGATGGGAAAATTACAATTCCTAATTTCATGTTCCAATTCCTCCCTTTGCAAGTCTAGTTAGATTTTGAGAATAAATCTCTTTATCTATTATATCAAATTATTCTGAATACCGCTCTCTATTATTTCATTGATAGAATATGAGAAAATGCTTTTGGTAAATCTGCTTGCCAATATTTCCATGTGTGATTCCCTTCAAACTCTTCATAATGCGTGATGAAATTTCTATCTGTAAGTAATTTATTTAACTCGCGATTTGGTTCTACGAAATCAGACACTTGTCCGTCTGTACGCTTGACAGCTGTTTCTTCGGTCCCAATTACGTGATAAAGATCCAGCGCCCCCGGATTTTTGAAATCTTTTGCTAAGTTCATGACTGTTTCATCAACAAATGGTGATTGCATAACGACCTTACCAAATGTATGCGGATACATAAGTGCGGTCATGAAGGAAACTGTACCGCCGAGAGAATCTCCAATTAAAACGCGTCCTTTACCCATTTGATACGTTGGATAATTTGCATCAATATATGGAGCAAGCTCATGAGCAAGGAAACGAATGTAAGCAGCATTCTTTACATCATTTGGGAAATATTTTTCCTTACGATCGTGTACATTTTTATATGGAATACCGACAATAATTGTGCGGTCGATTTCTTCAGTTTCACGAAGACGCTCAATTACACGGTGCGCTTTACCAAGCTGAAAATAATCTCTACCATCTTGTGCAATAACAACCGTATGCTTATGGAGAGGTGTGTAATTTACTGGTAAATAAACAAGAAGTGTAAGCTCCTCTTGAAGTGATGTACTAAAAAATGAAATTTCTTCAATTCTCCCTATTGTTTGATTCATGTATATCCCCCTAAATAAAAATTTACTGTAATGATTGTAAGAGCGACGCTTGTAGTGAAAAGGAAAGAAATAATCACTAATAGGTGCCTTAATTTCTATTTTACCATAATGGTACGAAGAATCTAAAAAATTAGTATTTAAGTTGTGAAAGAAAACGGATATAATGAAGTGGGATTTTTTACAGGTGAGAGGGGAGACAGGATTTGAAACAAGAAAGATCAATCGCACTACCACTAGCAATTTCCATTATAGCAATTTCATTCGCAGCTGTTTTTGCAAAGATGTCCTCAGCACCATCTTCCGTTTTAAGTATGTATCGATTATGGATTATCGTACTTATTATGCTGCCGATCGTTTGGAAAAAACGGGAAGAGTTTAGTAGGATTCAAATAAAAGATTGGGGATTTTTAATTGGATCTGGTTTCTTTTTAGCTCTTCATTTTCTTCTATGGTTTGAATCCTTAAAGCATACGACAGTTGCTAGTTCGACGATTATTTTAGCACTTCAACCGATCGTATCTTTAGTGGGAGGTTTTTTCTTATTTAAAGAAAGAACAACCTATCCAGCAATTGCGACGATGGGAATTGCGATACTAGGCGTAATGTGTATTGGCTGGGGAGATTTAGGGCTAAGTGAGCAAGCAATTTATGGGGATATATTATCCTTTTTAAGTGTAATTGCAGTTGTCGGTTATTTATTTATCGGACAAACGACAGTAAAGAAAGTATCTCATTGGATTTATAGTTTCACTGTATTTGCCTTCGCTGGTATATTTATAGCGATTTATAACGTTATACTTCAAGTGCCATTTACAGGCTATACGAAGTGGGATTGGAGTATTTTTCTTTTACTTGCGATTGTACCGACAGTGTCACACGTCATTAATAATTGGTTATTAAATTACGTAAATGCAACAACGATTTCAATGAGTATTTTAGGAGAACCAGTTGGGGCATCTATACTAGCGTTCTTCTTACTTGGAGAGAAATTAAACGCAATGCAAATTATCGGTAGCATGCTCGTATTGTTTGGTGTATCTGTTTTCTTACTACAGCAACAAAAGCGAACAGCAAAAAATGTGGTGAACGAACCGGCTTATACACAGGAATTATAACGAGTTTATTCTAATATACGAAAAGAGAAGTTATTGGTAACTTCTCTTTTTTTTGTTCCATGCAGAAAATAAAACAGATTAATAGGGGGAATTCCCGCCATGTAGCATGAAAAAAGATAATATATAGTGGAGTTACATCATACGTTTCTCATACAAATATAGAGGGGGAAGGAGAGACCAAATGAAAGAGATTTTAATGAAATACATGACAAATCTTACAACATTAAGTCCAGAGCAGCAGCGCATGATCGTAGAAGAATTACAAATTGAAGAGTATAAAAAAGGAACAGTGCTCCTAGGGCAAGGAGATGTTCCGTCTAAATGTTATTTTGTATTAAAAGGATGCGTGAGGCAACATTGTATAGATGAATCTGGAAAAGAAGTTACATCAAATTTTTATACAGAAGAACAAGCAATCGCAAATTTCAATCATCATAAACAAGATAAATTATCCCCACATACGTTAACGTGCCTAGAAGATTGTCTAGTTGTAGTTGGCGATCTGTATAGTGAAAAGGACATGTATAAGAAATATTCACAGTTAGAAGAAATGACGCGCCAAATGATTGAATACAATTTTGGTGAAGTACAAGAAGAACTTACATTATTTATTACATCGACACCAGAAGAGCGCTACAAATCATTATTACAAAAACGACCGCATTTAATCGATCGTGTTCCTCAATATCAATTGGCAAGTTATCTAGGTATTACGCCAGAATCATTAAGCAGAATTAAGAAACGACTCAAACAGTAGAGTTTTTTCCACCTCTAAGTAATAGCCATATACTAAATCCTAGTTCACCTGTGATCATCGGTAGTTGAAAGACAACGTTAAGAATGGAAATAATCGCATCATATTGTGAAAATATCGTATTCATTACGTTAATGATGATATAGCCGATTGCAGCAATGAGCAGTAATATACTAATAGTCTTCGGTATGTTTTTAGATTGAAAGGTTACGTACCCTAAGGTGAGAAGATGTAAGCCGAAAATGATTAATCCTACAGACCAAATGTATTCAAAAGCTTCTAGAAATAACATTGTATATGCTTCTGAATTAGCAACTGTGCTTTTTGAAAGAAGTAATACAAATGTTAAATTGAATATAGCAATACCAAGTATAGCTGTATACATAAGACGAAGACAGGTAGCTAGCAATGAGAGGCTAGTATGGATAGGTTTTAGAAAGAAATAAAGAGCCCACGAGGCGATAATATCCGTAATAAAAATGATAATCCATCCGAAAATTTCTGCTTTGAAAAGTGAACTTGAAGTTTGAATATTATGGAGTGTCGTGCTCGCATTACTTGGTACAACGAGATTTCCGTGAACAAAACCGTAAGAAAAAAATGCAGTGAATGCCATGATAAGAAGAGAAGTGCCTGCAAATAAGGCAAAATTTCGCTCAGTCATAATACGTCCTCCTATTCTAATGTTGTTTTCATTGTAATAGGGAAGAGGAGGAGATTCATTGACTTAAATCAAGGGAGGGGAAGTTTAGTGGAATTTCCATCAAAAAAAGATGTATGGTTATATCCGATTTTTTTCGTTGGCATTGGAGCGTGTTTTGCTCCCATATTTGCAGGGAGAGAATATTTTCTTTTATTTTTTACAATTCCTTTAGCCATACTATTTATTTGGAGTTGGTTTTCAACAAAATATATTGTTGGGGAAGAAACAATTACTATTAGATCGGGTTTCGTTAAAAAGTGCATATTTATACGAGATATAAAACAAATTTCGAGCACGAAAAATCCGTTAGCCGCCTATGCACTATCATTCGATCGATTAGAAATTGTTTACGGATCATATGAAACAGAACTTATTTCTCCAAGAAATAAAGAAGAATTTATTTTGTTGTTAAAAAGAAAAAAACCTGGGATTGAAATAAAGTAAGAGAGTGGATTCATATCTACTCTCTTTATGTCACTTTGGATTTGTCATATAAGGTTGTACGTGAACGATACATAAGTCGCGGAATTTTCCTTCAGCAGTTGTGACAATTACGACTGCTCTTCCTGCACTTTTTCCAGTAATCGTTACTGTCTCACCTTTCGGATAGATGGTGATGACGTCGGAGTTCATATTTGTCCAAATAAGCTCTTGATTTTTTGCCTGCATTGGCAAAACGGAAGCTGATAAATCAGCACTTTGTCCGGTTTTTATTTTAAGCTTATTTTTCTGTATGTGAATACCAATTACAGATATAACAGAAGGAGCAATTGAAATTTTGGATGGATTAGGTTGTATGTTTAAAAGAGAAGTAGAAGTGTTTGTGATAGGTGAAAATTTTCTTATATGTTGTTGCTGTAAAGATGCTAACATTGTGGAGTCCCCTTTCTGTATAGGTGTCGATACTAATAATATAAAGGAAGAATGTTATAGTAAATTTAACGAAACATAAAGAAATTGTTAAATTCGAGAAGAATATTGTCGAAATACGGTTAAAAGAAAGCTCTGCTGTTATCGTAACAGCAGAGCTTTCTTTTTATAGATTATGAATATGTTGTTTTTCAAAATTCTCAAATTGCTCTTCAACTTCTTTTGAAGGTTTAGTTAGTAAACTAACAATTATGATCACTATTAAACTAATAGCGAAACCAGGAATCATTTCATATAAGAAATCTTTTAGGAACTTAAACTGTGTCCAAATAATTACTGTGGCTGCACCTGAAATCATACCAGCAAGCGCGCCCCATTTCGTCATACGTTTCCAATATAAGCTTAATAAAATAGCAGGTCCAAATGAAGAACCAAATCCAGCCCAAGCATATCCAACAAGAGCTAAAATCGTATCATTTTGTTTAAGCGCTAATGCACACCCAATTAAAGCAACACCAAGAACAGCCATACGACCGACAAATACAAGTTCTTTATCAGAAGCAGAACGCTTAAAGAATGTTCTATATAAGTCTTCTGTTACTGCACTTGAAGTAACGAGAAGCTGAGAAGAAATTGTACTCATAATAGCGGCTAAAATAGCGGCTAATAAAAATCCAGTAATAAGTGGATGGAATAAAATTTTTCCAAGTTCAAGGAAAATTGTCTCTGGGTTAGATAATGTCAAACCTTGTTGTGAATAGTAAGCAATACCGATAAGACCAGTAAACATAGCTCCGACAACAGAGAAAATCATCCAGCTCATACCAATTCTTCGCGCGCTTTTAATTTCTTTTACAGACGAAATTGCCATAAAGCGTACGATGATATGAGGTTGTCCAACATAACCAAGGCCCCATGCGAATAAAGAAATCATTCCTAAAGTAGAGGCACCTTTAAAAATATCTAGACGTGTTGGATCTACAGATCGAATTGTATCAAATGCAGGTCCAAGTCCGTTTGTATTCATAATTGTTACGATAGGAACAAGAATAAGGGCAACTACCATAATGATTCCTTGCACGAAGTCTGTCCAACTTACTGCTAAGAAACCACCAAATAGTGTGTAAGCTACAACAACGCCTGCTACAATGAGTAATCCAACGTGGTAGTTTATACCAAATGAATTTTCAAATAATACAGCGCCTGAAACTAATCCTGAAGCTACATAGAAAGTAAAGAAAATCATAATAACAAGTCCGGATACTAAGCGTAGCATGTGAGATTTGTCGTGGAAACGGTGTTCCAAAAATTCTGGAATAGTAATAGAGTTGTTTGCAATTTCAGAGTAGGTACGTAAGCGAGGAGCGACATAAAGCCAGTTTGCGTATGCGCCTAGTGTTAGGCCGATCGCAATCCAACTACTACTTAATCCAACGCTAAACATTGCACCGGGTAATCCCATTAAAAGCCAACCACTCATATCAGATGCTCCAGCACTTAATGCTGTTACTGCGGGGCCTAGTGTACGCCCGCCAAGCATATAATCTGTTAAGTTGGACGTTCGTTTGTAGGCGAAATAGCCGATTACTAACATCCCGAGCATGTAAATAGAGATAGAAGTTAAAGTTAACATCTGCGTACTCATGTAGTTCCCCTTCCTTTTGTCATGTCTTTTGATGCGTTATGCATATTTATAATCTATCATGATTATTCTGAAAAATCCATACAGAAATACGAATTTTCAGAAATGTAAGCGTTTTTTGACATCGTTTTACTTTTTAAATATATAAATTTCAGACGAAAAAACCTTAATTTTAATAGAGTATTTATTATATTTACATAAAAACACGTTGTTTTGTCAATATAATATTGAAAGAAGGGAGAAATATTTTTTTAAAAAAAGTATTGACTTGTGAAAAAAGTTAGGTCTATAATGAGTGCAACTTAAAAAAATGCAAGCGTTGATGAAGAAGAGTACACATGATGAACATGTCAGAGAGCTGATGGTTGGTGCGAATCAGTATGGGATTGATGTGGAATGGGCTTCGGAGCTTCCAAACCGAAACGAAAGAAGTAGGCTTTGGCGACATGATCTCATCGATACAAGAGACACGTATTATTTTTTGATACGGCAAAGTGCGTTACATTCGTAACGAATTAAGGTGGCACCACGGGAGTACCCGTCCTTTCTATAGGATGAGTACTCCCTTTTTGTGTACAAAAAATTAAATATGTTAAATCGTTTAAGTAAGAAGAGTACGTATATTGGAGACGTTTCAGAGAGTCGGGGACAGGTGGGAGCCCGGTGCGGTGCCATATACGGAATGGGCTTACGAGAGGTATGCTGAACAATTATTTTCAGTAGGCAACCCGGGTTCCGCCGTTACAAGGATAAGGTATATATTTTGTACCTGAATAAAGTGGGATGCTTTTGCGTCCAACCTGAGGTGGTACCACGGTGAATTTATCGTCCTCTACATATTTCGATATGTAGGGGACTTTTTTATTTTTCAGAGTGAGGTGAAAGGCATGATGACAAAAGAGGAATTTATGAAGCAAAAAGAGCAAAGAAACACATTTTTAGTAATTGCTGAAGAAGAAGGAGATAGCATTACGCCAATTTCTTTATATAGACGTATGAAGGGAAAGAAAAAGTTTTTATTAGAAAGTTCGCAGCTTCATCAAGATAAAGGGCGCTATTCTTACTTAGGGTGTAATCCTTATGGAGAAGTGAAAAGCGTTGGTATAGAAGTAGAGCGAATGATGTATGGGAAAAAAGAAAAGCTGCAGGGTAACGTACTGCAAATGCTAGAAGAGGTAATCGCACCAGCGCAAGTAGACAGTCCATTTCCGTTTTGCGGGGGAGCAGTTGGATATATTGGCTATGACGTCATTCGGCAGTATGAAAACATTGGAGCAGATTTACACGATCCATTAAATATTCCAGAAGTACACCTTTTACTATATCGTGAGTTTACCGTTTACGATCATTTACGCCAAAAGTTGTCATTTGTATATGTATGCAGGGAAGACGATTCAGCTTCTTATGAAGAAGTATACGAAAGATTGCAAGTATACAAAGAGGAAGTGCTAAAGGGAGAAGAAGCGGAAGTAAATGAAATACAATCAATATTATCATTCACTTCTTCAATAACTGAAAAAGAATTTTGTGAAATGGTAGAAACAGCGAAAGAATACATTCGGGCCGGAGATATTTTCCAAGTTGTATTATCCCAGCGTTTGCAAAGTGAATGTATTGGAGATCCATTTGCATTATACCGGAAACTTCGAATTGCAAATCCATCACCATATATGTTCTATATCGATTTTCAAGATTATGTTGTACTTGGCTCTTCGCCGGAAAGTTTGTTATCAGTAAGAGAGGATAAAGTGATGACAAACCCAATTGCTGGTACGAGGCCGAGAGGGAAAACGAAGCAGGAAGATGAGGAAATCGAAAAAGAACTGTTAGGAAATGAGAAAGAGCGAGCAGAGCATATGATGCTTGTGGACCTAGGACGAAATGATATTGGCAGAGTAAGTGAAATTGGCTCTGTGACGATAGATAAATATATGAAAGTAGAAAAATACTCTCACGTTATGCACATTGTATCTGAAGTTTACGGAACATTGCGAAAACAAACGAGTGGATTTGATGCATTAGCGTATTGTTTACCAGCTGGTACAGTATCAGGTGCTCCGAAAATAAGGGCGATGGAAATTATTAATACGTTAGAGCATGAAAAAAGAAATGTATATGCCGGAGCGGTTGGATATATTTCATTCTCAGGAAACCTTGATATGGCGCTAGCAATTCGAACGATGGTTGTAAAAGACGAGAAAGCGTACGTTCAGGCAGGAGCGGGTATCGTCTACGATTCAGACCCGGTTGCTGAATATGAAGAAACATTAAATAAAGCGAGAGCGCTTTTGGAGGTTATGAAATGATTGTACTTATCGATAATTATGATTCGTTCACATATAACTTGTATCAACTATTAGGCGAGTACGAGAAAGAAATTGTTGTCGTAAGAAATGATCAAATAACAATTGAACAATTAGAGGAGATGAAGCCGAAAGGAATTGTGCTCTCACCAGGACCTGGGAAACCAGAAGATGCTGGAATTTGTATCGATGTTATTCGTCATTTTTATAAGAACGTTCCCATCTTAGGGATTTGCCTCGGCCATCAAGCGATCATATCCGCATTTGGAGGAGAAATTGTTAGAGCAGAGCGCATTAAACACGGAAAAACATCGCGTGTGAAACATAACGGAACGTCAATCTTTTCGTACGTAACGCAGCCGCTAACTGCAATGCGTTACCATTCACTCGTCGCAGTGCAAAATAGTTTGCCGCAGTGTTTTGACATACTTGCGACAGCGATGGATGACGGAGAAATCATGGCAGTTCGTCACAACTATTATCCGCTCTTCGGATTACAGTTTCACCCAGAATCAATTGCAACAGAAGAAGGCGGAAAGTTAATACATGCCTTTTTAGCAGAAGTGAAAGAGGAGGAGAGAGTATGAACAGTTATCTTCGAAAATTAGTAGAGGGACAACATTTAACAGAAGAAGAAATGTATGAAGCGGGACTTCTTTTATTAAGTGACAACATATTGGAAAGTGAAGTTGCAGCTTTCTTAGTATTGCTGAAAGCGAAAGGCGAAACAGCAGAAGAAATATACGGTCTCGTTCGTGCTCTTCGCGAAAAGGCATTACCGTTTTCAAATCATATAAAAGGCGCGATGGACAATTGCGGAACGGGTGGTGACGGTGCGCAAACATTCAATATTAGTACAACATCGGCATTTGTACTTGCCGGAGCTGGTGTAAAGGTTGCGAAACATGGAAACCGCGCTGTTTCTAGTAAAACAGGAAGTGCTGATTTATTAGAAGAACTCGGTGTAAACATAAGCTGTACGCCGGGTGAGATTGACTATTTATTAGAGAATGTAGGTATTGCCTTCTTATTCGCACCAGCGATGCATCCAGCATTAAGACGCATTATGAAAATAAGAAAAGAATTAAACGTTCCGACGATCTTTAACTTAATTGGACCGTTGACGAATCCGGTTAATTTAGAAACACAATTTGTCGGTATTTATAAGCGAGATATGTTATTGCCGGTAGCGGAAGTATTGCAGAAACTTGGCAGAAAACAAGCGCTCGTCGTAAACGGAAGTGGCTTTTTAGATGAAGCATCATTACAGGGAGAAAATCATGTCGTCGTTTTAAAAGATAATGAAATAGTAGAAATGAGTATTGATCCAGAAAAGTATGGTTTTTCAAGAGTGAAAAATGAAGAAATTAGAGGTGGGAATTCAAAAGAAAATGCAAAGATTACGCTCGGAGTATTAAGCGGAGAAAAGAGTGTCTATCGCGATACTGTTTTATTAAATGCAGGTCTAGCCCTTTTCGCAAATGGAAGAGCAGAAACGATTGAAGAAGGAATTACACTAGCGGCACATAGCATTGACTCTGGAAAAGCATTAGCCAAACTAAACTTATTAATTGCAGCAAGCCATGAAAAATTAGAAAGGGTGAATTAAAATGGGGACGATTTTAGACAAAATTGTAGAGCAAAAGAAAGTAGAAGTTGCGGAGTTATATGAAACATATTCACCAGTGAAAGAAAAAAGGAAAACACACTCACTTGTAAAAGCTTTAGAGCGGTTTACTGTAATAGCAGAGGTAAAGCGAGCGTCTCCATCAAAAGGCGATATTAATTTACACGTTGATGTGCCAAAACAAGTGAAAACATATGAAGAATGCGGTGCTGGAGCAGTTTCGGTTTTAACAGACGGTCAATTTTTTAAAGGGTCGTTTCACGACTTACAAACGGCAAGAGCAGAAAGTAACATTCCGCTTTTATGTAAAGATTTTATAATCGATAAAATCCAAATTGATAGAGCGTATGAAGCTGGTGCAGATCTTATTTTATTAATTGTTGCAGCATTGTCAAAAGAGAAATTAAACGAGCTTTATAACTACGTGCTAGAAAAAGGATTAGAAGCGATTGTTGAAGTTCATGATGAACAGGAATTAGAAATTGCAATCCGATTAAATCCGCACGTTATCGGTATTAACAACCGTAATTTAAAAACATTTGAAGTAGATTTAAGCCAAACTGAAAAGCTCGGAAAACGACTGAATGAGGAAAACCTACTTTGGATTAGTGAAAGCGGCATTCATTCAAAAGAAGATATTATTCGCGTCAAACGAGCTGGTGCAAAAGGTGTATTAGTTGGAGAAGCACTTATGACATCATCTTCTATAAGTAACTTTTTCGAAGACTGTAAGGTGAACATATGAAAGTGAAAATTTGCGGCATCACTGATGTTGAAACAGCAAAACATGCTTGCGAATACGGAGCAGATGCAATTGGATTTGTTTTTGCAGAAAGTAAGCGGAAAATCACTCCAGGACAAGCGAAAGAAATTATTGGGGAAATTCCAGCCCACGTTTTCAAGGTAGGTGTTTTCGTAAATGAATCAGTCGAAGTGATCCAGAAAATTGCAGAGGAGTGCGGGTTAACGCATGTGCAACTACATGGGGATGAAGACAATCATCAAATTAGGAGATTGAATATTCCGTCTATAAAAGCGGTAGGAGTAGCTTTAGAGAAAGATATTGAATATGCGAAAAAATACGATACAGATTATCTGTTATTTGATAGCCCGAAAGAAAAGTTCCACGGAGGAAACGGAAAGACATTCTCATGGGAGTTACTCGCACATATGCCAAACGAGTTGCGAGAGAAAACGATATTAGCTGGCGGATTAAACATCCTTAATATAGAAGAAGCAATTCGAACCGTTCAGCCATATATGATCGATGTGAGCAGCGGAGTAGAGACAGAAGGAAAGAAAGATCTAAAGAAAATAAAACAATTTATTAAAAAAGCGAAGGAGTGTTCAAAATGAACTACGCATATCCAGATGAAAAAGGTCATTACGGTATATACGGAGGACGATACGTTCCAGAAACGTTAATGCAATCCGTATTAGAACTAGAAGAAGTATATAAAGAAGCGATGCAAGATGAAGCGTTTCAAAAGGAATTAGATCATTATTTACAAACGTATGTTGGAAGAGAAACACCGCTTTATTTTGCGGAAAATATGACGAAGTATTGCGGCGGAGCAAAGATTTATTTAAAGCGTGAAGATTTGAATCATACGGGAGCTCATAAAATTAACAATACAATTGGTCAGGCACTTCTTGCGGTAAGAATGGGTAAGAAAAAAGTTGTCGCTGAAACAGGAGCAGGACAACACGGAGTTGCAACAGCTACTGTATGTGCACTTTTCGGTTTAGAATGCGTCATCTTCATGGGAGAAGAAGATGTGAGACGACAAAAATTAAACGTGTTCCGAATGGAATTACTCGGAGCGAAAGTAGAAAGCGTTGCGGCAGGTAGCGGCACATTAAAAGATGCAGTAAACGAGGCGCTTCGTTACTGGGTTTCACATGTACACGATACGCACTACATTATGGGATCAGTTCTCGGGCCACATCCATTCCCGCAAATTGTTCGTGATTTCCAAAGTGTAATTGGGAAAGAAACGAAAAAGCAATACGAAGCGTTAGAAGGAAAATTACCAGAAGCAGTCGTTGCTTGTATTGGCGGTGGTAGTAATGCAATGGGAATGTTTTATCCGTTCGTACACGATGAAGAAGTTGCTCTTTACGGTGTTGAAGCAGCTGGAAAAGGTGTTCACACAGAAAAGCACGCAGCCACTTTAACGAAAGGAAGTGTCGGTGTTTTACACGGATCGATGATGTACCTTCTGCAAAATGAAGAAGGGCAAATTCAAGAAGCGCACTCTATTTCGGCAGGGCTGGATTACCCAGGTGTTGGGCCAGAACATAGCTTGCTAAAAGATATTGGCCGCGTTTCTTATCATTCCATTACAGATGAAGAAGCGTTAGAAGCATTTCAATTATTAACGAAAAAAGAAGGGATTATCCCGGCATTAGAAAGTTCACATGCTGTTGCATACGCTTTAAAACTAGCGCCGCAAATGAAGAAAGACGAAGGACTTGTCATTTGTTTATCCGGCCGCGGTGATAAAGATGTAGAGAGTATAAAACGTTATATGGAAGAGGTGTAAAAAATGGGAGTAGAAAAAATTATAGCAGCGTTTGAAAATGGCAAGAAAGCATTTATTCCGTATGTAATGGGCGGAGATGGTGGACTTGAAAAGTTAAAAGAAAGAATTCGTTTTCTTGATGAAGCAGGAGCAAGCATCGTTGAAATTGGTATTCCGTTCTCAGATCCAGTCGCAGACGGTCCAACTATTCAAAGGGCAGGAAAAAGAGCATTAGATAGCGGTGTAACATTGAAAGGTATTTTTCAAGCATTAATAGAGGTGAGGCAAGAAGTTCAAATTCCATTTGTACTTATGACATATTTAAATCCAGTACTCGCATTCGGAAAGGAACGTTTCATTGAGAGCTGTCTTGAAGCAGGGGTGGACGGTATTATCGTTCCAGACTTACCGTATGAAGAACAAGACATTATTGCACCGCTCCTTCGCGTGGCGAATATCGCTTTAATTCCACTCGTTACCGTAACGAGCCCTATTGAACGAATCGAAAAAATTACGAGTGAATCACAAGGATTCGTCTACGCCGTTACAGTAGCGGGCGTAACGGGAGTACGTCAAAACTTTAAAGATGAGATTCGTAGTTACTTAGAAAAAGTAAAAGCACACGTCCACTTACCAGTAGTCGCAGGATTCGGTATTTCAACACGAGAACAAATTGAAGAAATGATTACAATATGTGACGGCGTTGTCGTTGGAAGTAAAGTCATTGAGCTGTTAGAAAATGAAAAGCGAGAAGAAATTTGTGAGTTAATACATGCAGTAAAAGAAACAGAAGAGGCTTAAGTCTCTTCTGTTTCTTTTGTGTAATAAATGTTAAAATATACAGAAAATACTTATAACTTAGAGGGTGAGAAGGCATGCTAAGACGTAAACTATTATATCTTCTTTTAACTGTACCATTATACGCTTGGCTCATTAGCATGACGAAAATAGAGTTGATGGCTCTGTTTTTAGGATATGTATTCATCTTTTCCCAATTAAATCGAATACAAGAGCAATCTATTTTAGAAGTATGTATATTTTCGGTTAGTATAGAACTATTTAGTATCGTTTCGATTGTATTATTAAGTGAATTATTCCAATGGATCCATTCATTTGAATTAATAAAACTTGGGAATATTGTATTGCAAGTAATATGTGCTTATATTGTGTTTGTTGTACTAGAAAAAATGATTGGACAGCAGACGGTTTTTCAGGATAAAAGATAAAATATTAGTTATTCAAAAAAGGAGCCAAGCAGCTCCTTTTTTAAATCTGTTATAAAAATAATTGAAAATCATAACATCTGTTATATAATAGTTAAAAATTGCAATTTTTACGAAAAGAGATGATAGCATGGCCATATTGTTGGCACTTATCCCGATTATGATGATTTTTATTTGTTTGTTTTTGTTTAAACAAACGTCATTAAGAGCCTCATTAATCTCTTATGCCGTTTCTGTCGGAATCGTTTTACTCTCGCCAACGTTTCAATTAGGGATAAGTGAAACTGTACACGCAACAATTAAAGGGTGGTTAATTTGTTTTATTGTCGGATACGTTTTATTTTTCGGTATTTTTTTATTTCACCTCATGAACAAAATGGGATACATCGATCAAGTAGCACGATTTCTAGAACAAGTCACGCGCGATCGATTATTGCAAATGCTTCTTATGTGTTTTGGTATTTGTCCACTTATTGAATCAGTGAGTGGATTCGGAATTGGTTTTATGGTCGCAGCACCTATTTTTCTTTCGCTCGGTTATAAACCGTTTCAAGCTGTGCTACTATCGTTTATCGGTTTACTTGCAAGTTCATGGGGCGCAATGGCAACGGGTACGATTATCGGTTCTCAGCTTATTAACATGCCGCTCACAATTCTTGGTACAAATACAGCATTATTAAGCATCCCGATTTTCGCATATTTTATCTTCCTTTCTTTATACGTTGTCGGTGGCTGGCAGGCAGTTATAGAAAAGTGGAAGGAAGGAGTAGGATTCTTTCTATTATTTTCTCTCGGAATCTATCTTTCTAACGCATACGTAAGTGTTGAACTAGCAGGGATATTAAGTTCTATCGTTACCATTACATTTGGCTTTCTAATCATTAAATTAAAAGGGAAAAGTGAGCAAAACTTTATAACAGAACATGCTGCGGCTGTAGAGAGAGAAGTATCTATTATAAAAATTATTAGCCCTTATATATTCTTAACAGTTTGTATTTTACTTTCTCGCCTCGTTCCAGCATTACATGATTTTCTTAGGTCATATGCAGTTCTCGATTTAAAATCATACTCTTACAAACTAGAGTTACTATATTCGCCAGGGTTTTGGCTCGCCATGACTTGTTTATTTACAATTATTTTCTTCCGCATTCCATCTAATATTATGAAACAATCACTCTCGCAAACGATAAGACAATGGATTCCATTCGCAATTACAACGACGATGTTCATCGCCATTTCAGAACTAATGGGCGCATCTGGTATGCATTCATTACTCGCAAAAACAGCTGGTGAAACATTTGGGACGTTTTTCGTTTTCGTTGCTCCGTTTATTGGGGGAATCGGAGGCTTTTTAACAGGTAGTAACGCAGGATCAAATGCGATGTTTATAAAGCTACAAATGCAAACAGCGCAAAACGTAGCACTCCCGTGGCAATACGTCACAACGCTCCAAAACACCGCATCATCAGTAGCCACAATCGCTTGTCCATCACGGATTACACTAGGCGCGTATTTATGTAATATCCCTTATCGTGAAAATGAACTATTAAAGAAGACGACGTTAATGATTTTTGGTGCGGTGTTGCTTGTAGTGGTGGAGGTTATTGTTTGGTATATGTTGAGAAAATAAGAAATCCTCTTGGGAAAGGAGGATTTTCTTTTTATATGGATAATGCCTAAAGTATGAACAGCTTCTACTAAATGAATAGGAGATGAAAGAGATGCCCTTAAAAAACTACGGTGTATTAAAAGGTACAGTTGTACAATCTAAGATTGGAAAAGGGAAAACACCTCATTATCAAGTTCATTTACAAGGCGAAGCAGAAGTAGATTATCGTATTGCAATTAACGTAAAGTCGCAAAGTTATCCGTCAGAAGTTTTATATTTTGCAAGCGAACATATTGATTCAGAAGCTATTCACATTTTACCGACATTACCATTCGGTTTTACAGAAATAAAAAACAATGAACCGAAAGTAGCTTTAGACTACGTAAGAGGTAATGTATTTGATTCAAAACAAATGATTCCTTTACCTGCTGAAAAATCGGGATCTGATAATGATTTAAATGAAAAAATAGAACGTTATATAAAACGAGCAATAGAAGAAAAAGCAATTATTTACGCGTTTGGTGAAAGGTGGGGACCAGAAGAAAAGGTTCCGGATTCGTATTTCCACTTTACACCTGGAAACGGTATACACGATATTCATATGAATCAAGGGAATGTAGAGAAATGGCAAGGTGATGATGGCAAATGGCAAGACGGTGGGATATTGATTCACTTTGAGAAGAAGGAAGAGTGGATTGGTATTTTTCTTGCCTTTCAGTCACAGTCATGGTGTACCGATGAAGAAGGGCACGCTCGTGTTCCGGTTGAGCATTGTGATTATAAGAGAAATAATTGATGAGAAGAGGACGTTCACAATGAACGCCCTCTTCTCATTTTATAAAACCCAAAACTAACAAGTGTAGAAATACAAGAGAAAAGAAGCGCTACACTAGAAAATGCAATGAGATACATATTATACTTCATCATTTTACCGATTAGTTGGTTACTATCGTACTGAAACAGTCCCGCTATTATATTGAATAAAAATAATAAGATAAACATGACGATAACACCGTCTATTGATCCTTTAATGTCTGGTTTACTTAAAGCGATATGTGCGGAAATGCAAATGGCGATAAATAAAAATAACCAAAAGGAAGGATTCAATAAATTGTTCATTGTAAACAAGCTTTTTAATAAAAAGAATGTTGATAAAAACATGTTTTGGATCATGTCTAAGTTAATAGAAGTCGATGCAACAGTTGTTTCGAGAGTCGTATTAAATAAAGAATATGACGCTGGTACGAAATAGCGCATTAAAAGTATTAAGGCAGTAATACCAGAAATAATAGGACCGATGCCGATAAAGAAATTACCGATTCGTTGGTATATACTTTTTTGATTGTATTGATGTTGTACGTAACCTAAAGCTCCCTGACTTGTATCTGTTGGGAAAAACTGCGTTGCTACAATTTTATGACGAAATACTAGACACATAATTGCATGCCCAAGTTCATGGACGGGAACACCAATCCATGCAGTTAAAAGAAATCCCTTCCTACCAAAAGCTCTCGACCAATACGTTCGTGTGAGAGATTCTAAATAACCTAATATAAATCCAATTACAATGATGACACCAATTAAAGAAAATAATTGGATCACACTTGTAAGGAGTGTTTGAAAAATCGAGTTTACAAATTCCACTGTCTTCATCCAATCTGTTTAAAGTTTCACTTTATTTGCTCTGTTTCATAATACCATTATTTTTCTATAATACTAGCACACATAGTTTCGTTTAAAAGAAGGATTTCATATTCTTTTTCTTGTAGTCATGTTTTATGTACAAAGTCATATATTGAATTTGTAACACCCTATAAGGTATATGCTTAAGGAGGAATCAGAGAATGAAATGTCCGGCATGTAATACTGAAAATGCAGCGGAAGCAAGGTTTTGCGGGAATTGTGGACATTCGTTAACGGAAGAAGTGGTAGCGAGTGGTGGGCAGGCAGAAGGGCAGCTATCGCGCCCGGCACGAGTAAAGGAAACTCGTCCGAATGAAACGGTAGAGCAAGCGAAACAATTTGCAAGTGGCTATTTTCAGTTCTTTAAAAATGCTTTTAAATCACCATCGGCCATTATGGAAAGTGGAAATATTGAAGTGCGAAATGGAATTGCAAGCCTTGTACTTATTTGTTTTTTAGGAGCATGTATTTTTTATAGAATGATGAGCACAGCGGCGACTGTTACGAGGACATTAGTACCAGATGTATCTACTCCTACTTTCTTTGGAGAATCTGTAATGGTCTTTTTCTTTTTATTAATTTTAACTTTATTTGTCGGATTTATTATTTTTGTAAGTGGTAAGATGATGAAATCATCTTTTTCTTTTCTTGAAGCATTCGGTATATGGGGGACGATAGCGACGCCAGCTATTGCTATACTAGTTCTTTCTTTTCTTTTTAGTTTTTTATTAATCTTTTTTTTACCAATATTACTATGGATAGCTACAACGTATATGGTAATTAGTATAATTGTAGCTATATTAAAACTAGACAACGGCGGATTAGATCCTGTGTACACACTTATTATCGCAAATGTTTTAATCGGAATTGCAACGTTTATCGTGTTTTGGTCTTACATTAAAACGATAATCCAAACCTTTATCGGGGGATTAACAGGCTTCTAACGAAAAGGTGGTTGAACGGATGAATGTATGCACAAAGTGCGGGACTCATTTTGAAGACAGTGTGCAATTTTGTCAAAACTGCGGGACGAAGAGGCGGGATCCTGTAGTAAAGAAGCAGAAAATGAGCAAAGGGACAATAATTGGAATTACACTTTTAACATTTTTTATTATAGTATTGGGCGGATTATATGCGTATGGATCTTCATATTACTCACAATCATCGCAAGTAGAGAGAATTATTACTATTTTACAAGAGAGGGACGGGGAGAAATTAGCTGAGATCACCACGACAGATGATCCAGCCGTTATTGTAACGAGAGAGAGTTTAACGCCTCTATTTTCATATATAAAAGAAAATCCATCTTATGTGAATGAATTGAAAGAATATTTGAGGCAAGGTGAAAAACAAGGGGATGGAATAGAAAGAGCAGATTTTTCTTTAACGAAAGATGGGAAACATTTCTTTTTATTTGATCGGTATAAATTGAAAGCAAAGACGTATTATACGACTCTGCTTACAAATGAAAAAGGTACATCTTTAAAATTGAACGGAAAAGAAATTGATAAGACAAATGACAAAAAGTTTGAGAAGCAATATGGACCGTTTCTTCCTGGAACTCAAGTATTTCAATCTGAATATAAAAATGACTATGTAAAACTATCACGTGAGGAAAAGGTTGTACTTATGAAACAAAGTCAAAATAATGTAACGGTAGATTTAACGTTGCAAGGGCAATATATTACAGTTCAAACGAATGAAGCTGGTGCGACATTATACGTGAATCAAAAGCCAGTTACAGCGTTGACCGGAGAAGAAATTACGTGGGGACCGATAGCGACTGATGGAAGTGCGGCGATTTATTTAGAACGAAATGGAGAAAACGGCAGGGAAACGACAAAGGTAGAAACGGTAACGGCATTGTCGGCTTATAATCTTCCATTCCAAAAGAAAAGTATAGAAAAAACAGTTGTTTACAATGTTACTCCGCCTACGACTGGGTATGTATATAATGGTTTCATCTTCCCTGATAGTGATATTCGAAAATTAACGAGTACGGACTTAACATATTTATCGAAAGAACAATTGAAAATAGCAAGAAACGAAATATACGCAAGACATGGACATATGTTTCAAACGAAGGATATGCAAGCGTATTTTTCAAAACAGTCTTGGTATAGAGAAAATCCGTATTTTACAGGAAAGCTAACAGATATTGAAACTTATAATGTTGAATTGATCAAATCAAGAGAATAAACACGTGAAAAAGGTACAGTGCATAGCTGTACCTTTTCTATGGTTATTTAGCTGGACCAGGATCCCTTGAGAAAAAGATATGAAAGAGGAATGTGACTTTACTTGCTCCTCCTGATGTACTTGCTTGCACATCAGATAATGCACTAGATGTTAAAACACCTTCAGAACGAGGGGGTACGACTATTTTGAGAGTATCATCTTTTTCTGATGATGCAGTAACTGTTATTGTATCATCAGATAAGTTTACAATTTTAACAGTACCGATTGGTAAGATGGATTTGCCAGCGTGTGATGCTGAAGCGAAGCGAGAGCCTTTCCAAATCGTTTGTGCGAAAGTGTCATCATTAGATAACCAAGCGCGAGCACTATAAAGTGTTACGTTAATAGAAAATTCTTGATCAAGTGGCATGGCGGCTTTCGGTTCTTGCGGTTCCTCTGGAGTTTGAGCGAGAAGGCCGGCGCACATGTATGTTTCACCTACTTTCAATAGTTGCTGTTATAGCATATTAAACATCTTGTTTATAAGACACGACGGATACCTATTCATGCATAGGTTTGTGCACCAAATTTGTAGATAGAACTCTCTTTCTTTACAATGGAAGTAGGTGTTATTTCTATAAAATATGGAAATCGTAAAGAGTATGTAAAAAAGAAGGAGTGGTAAAGTGAACTATGTCATTATTGGCGGAGATGCAGCAGGTATGAGTGCAGCAATGCAAATTGTTAGAAACGATGAAACTGCAAATGTTGTAACGTTAGAAAAAGGTGAAATCTATTCATACGCTCAGTGCGGATTACCGTATGTGATTAGTGGTGTTATTGCTTCTACTGAAAAGTTAATTGCACGCGATGTAAAGACGTTTCGTGATAAATATGGAATTGATGCGAAAGTACGTCATGAAGTAACGAAAGTAGATACGGAAAAGAAAATGGTGTACGCAGAGCATACGGAGACGAAAGATGTTTTTGAATTTCCGTATGACCGTTTATTAATTGCGACTGGAGTGCGTCCTGTTATGCCAGAATGGGAAGGGCGAGATTTGCAAGGCGTTCATCTTTTAAAAACAATTCCGGATGCTGAGCGCATATTAAAAACGCTAGAAACGAATAAAGTTGAGGATGTAACTATTATTGGCGGCGGTGCAATTGGACTAGAGATGGCAGAAACATTCGTCGAACTTGGTAAGAAAGTAAGAATGATTGAGCGAAATGATCATATCGGTACGATTTATGATGCAGATATGGCTGAATATATACATAAAGAAGCAGATAAACACAATATTGAAATTTTAACGAATGAAAATGTAAAAGCATTTAAAGGAAAAGAAAGAGTGGAACAAATTGAAACAGATAAAGGTACGTATAAAACTGATCTCGTTTTAGTATCTGTCGGTGTACAGTCAAATACTGATTTTCTTGAGGGGACAAATATACGTAAAACTCATAAAGGTGCAATTGAAGTAAATGCTTATATGCAAACAAATGTGAAAGACGTATACGCTGCTGGTGATTGTGCAACGCATTACCATGTTATAAAGGAAACTCATGATCATATCCCGCTCGGAACGACTGCGAATAAACAAGGGCGACTTGCCGGACTCAATATGGTTGATAAACGAAGAGCATTTAAAGGTACGTTAGGTACGGGCATTATTAAATTTATGAATCTGACGCTCGCAAGAACAGGCTTAAATGAAAAAGAAGCGAAAGGGCTAAACATCCCGTATAAGACGGTCAAAGTAGATTCAACAAATATGGCAGGCTATTACCCGAGTGCTTCGCCACTTCACTTGAAATTACTATATCACGCCGATACGAAACAATTGTTAGGCGGTCAAGTAATTGGAGAAGAGGGCGTAGATAAACGTATTGATGTTATCGCAATGGCACTTTTCAATAAAATGAGTATTCACGA
Organism: Bacillus sp. AC266; assembly: GCF_979253805.1. Classification (NCBI taxonomy): domain Bacteria; kingdom Bacillati; phylum Bacillota; class Bacilli; order Caryophanales; family Bacillaceae; genus Bacillus; species Bacillus sp. AC266. The sequence goes on along the minus strand of NZ_CEEDEC010000003.1, from coordinate 639,349 downwards.
TTTAGAAGATGTCGACTTAAGTTACGCACCACCATATAACAGCGTTTGGGATCCAATTCAACAAGCAGCAAGGAGAGCGGAATAGCACTTTTTTAAGTGCTATTTTTTTTGTGAAAGGGGAATAAATAAAGTTTCACTTTATTTTGAATATACCGTTCACCCTTGAAAACATAGTACGTATCGCTTATATTGTCATATAGTATTTATTTTTTAATAAAGCAATGAACGAACCAGGGGGCACAGTATGGCAATTAACATGAATACAATCGAAGAATGGATTGCTGAATCAAATGCAAGAAACGAAGAAGACTTAGGAAACGTTGTTGAAGAGATGAAAGAAGTATGTGTCGGACTTGATAACGCGACATTAATTTATACGAAAAACGTATTTTGTTTCGGTAAGAAAGTAGAAGTATTCTTCTTCTTCCAAGATCACGTCGTTATCGGAGAAGAGAAGGAAGAGTATATTGAGATTGAAAAATTAAAGTATGATGACATTACAAATAGCAACTTAAAAACAAATGACAAAAATACAACGTTAGAACTAAAGTTTTCTAACGGGAAAGCTATTAATTTAGATAGTCTAAATGATAACTACGGTACGAAAAACTGGTTATTTGCAAGACAAATTAAGAGTATTTTTAAAGTAATCTAGTAAAAAAGGCAGGCCTTGAAAGGTCTGCTTTTTTACTTATTTCCTATTAAATAAAGGCACCCTCTTTCTTCATAACATTTCACGCTTGTAAATCCCGTCTCATAAAAAAGGTTTACTAATTCTTCGGTCGTCTTAAATTTATCCATATGATATTGGATTTTGAAAGTTTCAGCGACTAGTAAAAAGGATCCATTCGGTTTTAAGACGCGAAATACTTCTTTCATATCATTTTTTATATAAGAATATGTATTTATTTCGCTTTTAATAATTTAACTCCTTTAAAAAAAGCACGCCATTAATCGGCGTGCTTCTAATTATGCAAGGACCCTTTTAGCCAATTTCGCGCCCTGTAAGCCCCAACCGGAATTTGAATGAGTGAAGTTTCATTTCCGGCATCAATCCCGTACAATTGATCGCATGAATTTGTATCAAAACTTAGTAACGGGTGCCCGCCCATCCCCATAGCGGTCGCAGCTAAAACGAGTTTATGAACGAGCATGCCAGCTTCCATTTGATGAATGCGATATCCTCTATAACCTAATTTATTTTTATAGTAATCTTTATTTCCGACTACATGTAGACAAAGTGGTACTTGAAAAAGGTTTACGTTATCCATCGTCATACTGGATTGCAGAGAATAACGAAGATCTCCGTACCGAATTGGCTGTATGGAATGTGTCCTACTGTTATAAGCGTAAGCGCCGTTTTCTATGTCTTTTACGTTATAAAAACATCCATATAGTGAGACTCGTGCGTTTTCATTTACATACTTGCCATCAAGGTCGTTGTAATAAGGGAAGGAGAGGCTCGCTTCTTGTAGTAAAGTAGCGAGCTCGGCTGCATCCCATTTCGTTAAAATGAAGTCAGAATCAGGTGAATATCGTTTTTTACAAAGTTGTAAGAAATCATATGATAAACGTTCCACTTTAGGTAGCTGCATAGCGTGTGCACTATATTGTTGTCGTTCTTCACAGGTAAATGTTTGGAAGTGTTCTGTCGATTCAATCATAGATGCCGCGGTTATTTTTTTTATCATCGGATAGTCATCTACATGTTTTGAACGAACGAAATGCTCATGTGTTAACGGCGGGATTTGCTGCAACAAGTCATGAGAAGTAATAGTTTTATTTTCGTGATGATCATCATGAAACCAATCTGTATTCGGTTCTGTACTTAAAGGAATAACAGCATACACACTTTCTTCACCTTCTGACAGTCCAAGTAAATGATTCATTGCCCGATCTAGAAACTGAAAATATACACCATTTGTATAACCAAATTGTTTTGCGCATTCAAGTAATTGACCGATGAGAACACCGCTATCTAATCCTTGAAGACGATACGAAAAGTTATTGTATTTAAAGAAGTTTTTCCAAAACATAGTGGATACAAATGCAGCACCAAAACAAGAATGTATGTTACAACGATTGCCGAGTGCTTCTGTAAGATAAGAATCGAAATTTCCTTCGCGAAGTAAGATAAGACGGTGATGCGCGGCGTCGTAATGGTAAATGCCGTCTGGATAATGATCAATTTTTAAATACATATATAATTCATTCGGATATAAAGCACCCCCAGAAGGGATGAATCTTCGAAATAGAGTCGTTGTTTTATTATTTTCTAGGTTAGTAGTAGGCTGACATAATTGTGTTAAACCAAATGAGTACCAAAGATAATGACCGATTTCCTCTAAGTTAGGTTTAGTAGAAGAATTCCGCAAAGTTAATGGGATTTCTAAAGAGAGAGGGATTACTGGTAAATTTCGATATAATTTATAAGGAAGTGGTGCGTCTTCCCAGTCAATCTCTTTATCGGACGACATAATTTCATTAATAGAAAAATGGAGATGATGTAAAAAAGTATCAGGTTGCATCAAATTTCCCCCTCACTATGAATTATGGAAACGGATGCGGATGTGGATTTAAACTTTCATTCGTTAAAGGCTCAGCCCAATATCCAAGTGTCATCGGTACGGTATACACTCTATCCAGTCCTGTAACCCGAGTGAGATGGTGACCGAACGTCATCGGTAACATGCCTGGAATAATTACTTTTACACAATGTAAGCCGTTCTTTTCTATAAGGGGGACCGTTTGATCTACAACAATTACTTCAAGTCCAGATTGATGTAACCTGTTTAAAAGTTGATGAAGATCAGATGTTAAATCCATATCAAATGATTGTAATGCATTCATTTCTTGGAACGTTTGCACTGGAGCATCATCACGTAAAAGGAAGTGAAGACGCTCTTCAGCTTCTTTCAATCCGTACAGCATACTATGATCTTCCATTTGCGAAACAAGATATGGATCTTGTAAACAGTGTTCATATTTCTCTCTTTTTTGTTCAAGCTCTTCATCTGTTATAAGTAACATGCCTGCTATTTCGTGAATTGCATTTTTTACAGCTCGAATTGGTTCCATATGTGCGCCGCCAGCACAGACGAGATTCATACCATCTTGTCTTGTATTTTTCGCAATGACCCATATGCTCGGAATACCATGTTCCATCGTCGCGTTGAAAACGTATAATTCATATCCAGTAATTGTGCGTAAGCGTTCCAACATTAGTTGCAATTCAGTATCATTGGCTGAACTAAGATCGAGACGGGGAAGAGGTAATTCGGCATACCAAGTGAGCAAAAAGGCGTCACGCTCTACAATTTCTAAAATGCCGTGAAAAATTGCTTCTTCTAAACTACCACCAATTGCACATCCATTTGATGTTTCATACACGAAAGCATCTCTATGACCAAGGCTATAATAAGCGATTGATTCTGGAACTAGAAGTGGTCGGTTTTGTAATAAAGAATATCCCCATACCCAGTTTTGCTCATAATCAGGATCAAACGGCTTAAATGGAAAACTATCACGATTGTAATGTTCATTTGTATGCACACCAAGTGTGAGGGGATTCAGTGCAATATCTTCTAGCTCACGAAAACTGCCATGTACATTTGTTTTTTTTCCACGAGGCGACATACCGCAATAGCGTTCTAAACCTTCTAAAATAGCGGTTGCTTCACTAAGTGAAAATGAATGAGTCCGGCCCGCGACACCTTCATTTCCAAACAGTAACGGCATGTTTATAATGACATCAGCAAACGGTAATAGAGAATGTTGCATTTTACCGTTTAAAATACCAGTCCGGTAATCTAAATAGTCTCTCGTTAAAAATGTGTTTAGCTCATGAATGGAACGACAGCGATACGTTTCAGTACTCGTTTTCAAACTTGGTTGTAAAGAAATTTGCGCTGCATCTGCTGTATCGTCAGGCAAATTGCTGCATACCGGACAGAGAGGGTCTGGAAGAAACGAATTCCGGGTACATTGTAACGTTTGTAAGTCCAGTAAAATGAGTTCGTTTTCTAAAGAAGAATATCCATGAGCTAATATTTTCTCTGTTTCAGCATGAATGAGCTGGCACATTTGTAACATTCCATTTTGGGTGGCGCGTACATCACGCCTCGTCACGTTCTCTGCTTTTAATGCATATTTTCGTTGTAGTTCCCACATTTCTTTTTGATCAAAGCCAGCTATAAACCGGCGTCCATCAGCGCAGTGGGAACATCCAGTTGTAAGAGGCTTCACGTAAGGACCGATAATACCTTCACCAAACGAAGTAAACGCGCGAAGCCACGGAATATTATTTGAGCGAAAGATAAGCTCAGCATCACGATGTACGGAAGAAGGAGACCCGTCATGTAAAACGAGAGCAAGATGAATGTTTTCAGGGAGAGCTTCTGTAATTGTATGCTGGCGGATGAGTGAATATTGCTTGCACAATTGCTCATGTACATAGTCTGTGAGTAGGCCATCTCCTATAAGTAGTATGTTTTGAGTCATTGGTCATCCTCCTTTGCAATTAATACCCCATATACACCGTCTAAGTTGTCTCTTAAAAATGACTCAATAGCTAAATCAAAAACGAATGGATACAAGTTGTTTTCCGTTAAATTTTGCAAAGCAACTTGTAAAGACTGTACGCCTGGAATTTCTTCTTCTTCTTGTATTGCTACTCTAACAGGATCCGTACTATATAAAACAATGGATGATTCCGGTAACATATTAGCTTTATAAGGAATCTCTTCATTTTGAATATGAAGGAGTGCTTGTTGCAGAGCATTTCTTAATGCGAGTGTTATATTAATATTTACCGCACCATACCATCTATCATTAATACCGATCCAAACGACAGGAAAACCAAGTAACTCCTCACTCATTCCTACTTTAGGTATTTCATGAATTGTAGAGAGAGCATCGTAGTAAAACCTACAATGTTTATCATGAATTTCGGTTAAATAAAGCTCTGTAATCTCTTCTAGCATATGTGATTGGCGTTCATATAACTTATTATTTAAATGTTTTTGGAGTGCTCGGTATACACCTTCTGTCATCGTTTCCCCAGCACCAATACCGATATCAGTATGTTCGGGGATAAGACGATGAATCATTTCAGCTACATATGTTTCAACTCCTGTTAAGCCAGCTTCGCGGCGTGCTTCATTATGAGTTAATCCACCGCAAGTTATAGTAGGAAGGGGAGAGGTAGGTCCGTCTGATAATGGATTTGCAACTTGAATATTGCACTGTGATAAAGGCAATTGATTTAAATCTTGTTCATCCCACATGTGGAATATGCCAGCTTCTTTAGAAGTTAACGCATCAAAAAAACGAAAAAGTTCAGTTGAAGTATATTGTCCGGAACGTTGGGCAAGGTTTTCTTGAAGATTTTGCACCGTATCAATTGTAAAGATTTCATCGGTTGCGAGAAGATGTTTTATGAAAGGGTGCCACTTTCCTTCAAGTGTTTCCAAGTTTAATAAAAAGAATTGAGGATTATGCTGCCTATGTGAATCTTCAGCGACATGTTTAAATAACTCAAAAACGATAACATTTGCTAACATTGCAGATGCAATTGGTGAGAAAGGTTCAGGTGGATTTTCACTTTGTAAAGTAGTTTCGTGTAGACGATGCCAAGCTGATTCCCAGCATTCTTCACGGTCTACGGTTACGACGGGTCCAGCTAAACCAATTCTTGATAAGCAAATAGCTGGTATGAAATTTTTCTTAAACTCTCTACAAATAGTATGGATTGCTCTTAAACTTTCAATATCTCCATTTTGGGAAACGTATAAAATCCAGTCGAAAGGCTCGAATACTTCATGTAAAGGGCGATCAATTGTAATATCTATTTCTTGAATGAGTACATTGTCATCATTTGCATATGCACGTTCGCTTAATTCATGAATTCGATCGTAGTTTGTTTCAGCACGATCTGTAACAAGATAATGAAATGTAGGTAAACCAGATTCTAATAAAGAAGAAACTAGGGAAGTAAGCATATCGCCAGAACCAATTATAAGCACATTTGCTGCGCGGTACGTTTCGAATTTTAAAGCGCCTGAATGGGAATCAGCTTCTAAAAACTCAATTTGCGAAGCATATCTGTCGAGTAATGCACTGTTTAATTCGTGGGGAGCATCTTGGCTTACATCACGAACGAAACCATTTTCATATAAAATCTCTCCAATTTCAAATACACGATTTTGATAGGGGAGAGGGAGACCATCGGTTATTTCTGTCAAAGAATGATTACCGTTAAACATAGGCATTAATTTCTCAATCCAGTCATAAATCCCATCACCATCCATACGGAATGAACTGGAGTTATTTCGAAAGTAAACACCCCCGTTTGAATCGGGGAGGAAGAAAGTATCCTTATTTGCTTTAAGTTTTGCATGAACTGGAAGGTTATTCATGTTTATCCCCCTTACGTTTTAGGCATACATTATTAGTCTATGTAGTGTGATTTGTCCCATATGAACATAATGAAAAAAGGCTGTAGAATGATTCATTCTACAGCCTTTAATAGATTAATAATCTATCAACCTTCTAATAATAATGATTTTGGATCTTCAAGCATATCTTTAACAGCAACAAGGAAGCTAACTGCTTCTTTACCATCAACAATACGGTGATCGTAAGATAGTGCAAGGTACATCATTGGACGGTTTTCCATACGCTCTGCATCAATTGCAACTGGACGTACTTGGATTTTATGCATCCCTAGAATACCTACTTGTGGACTATTTAGGATTGGTGTCGACATTAGAGAACCGAACACACCACCATTTGTAATTGTAAATGTACCACCTTGTAGCTCTTTTAATGAAAGTTTATTATCGCGTGCTTTCAGACCTAAATTACGAATCTCGCTTTCAATTTCAGCGAAGTTCAATTGGTTAGCATCGCGTACAACTGGAACAACTAATCCATCTGGAGCTGCTACTGCAATACCGATATCATAGAATTTTTTAATGATAAGCTCATCGCCTTGAATTTCAGCATTTAATAATGGGAACTGTTTTAATGCTGCAACAACTGCTTTTGTGAAGAATGACATAAAGCCAAGACGTACATCATGTTTTTTCTCGAAAGCATCTTTGCGTTCTTTACGTAATTCCATGATTGCACTCATATCAACTTCGTTAAATGTAGTTAACATTGCAGATGTTTGTTGAACTTCTACAAGACGTTTTGCAATTGTTTGACGGCGGCGGGACATTTTCACACGCTCAACTGGTTTTTCAAATTCAGTTTTTGCAACTGGAGCCGGACTTTGTTTTGGAGCAGCTGGTGCTTCTTTTGGCGCTGCAGCGTGAGCTTGTACATCATGTGGTCTCACACGTCCAAGTGGATCTGTGCTACGTACTTCGTTTAAATCGATTCCTAATTCACGAGCCATTTTGCGAGCAGCTGGTGATGCGATAGGACGATTTGTATTTGGTAAACCTTGCAACGCTTTATTTTGTTCAGCACTTGGAGCTGCTGCTTTCGGTGCTTCAGTAGTTTCTTGTTTTGGTTGCTCATTAGCCGGAGCAGGTGTGCTTACTTCAACCGCTGCGCCGTTTGCATCTAAAATTGCGATAGTAGCACCAACTTCAACTGTATCTCCAGGTTCGCCTAGTAACTTCGATACAATACCTGAATCCTCTGCAATGATTTCTACATTGACTTTGTCAGTCTCAAGCTCAACAACGCTGCCACCTTTCTCAACTTTGTCGCCTACGTTGATAAGCCATTGTGAAATAGTTCCTTCTGAAATAGATTCTGCAAGCTCAGGTACTTTAATTTCGATCATTTTAAATGTCCTCCCCTTATTTGCCTAACGGTGTGTTTTATCTTCTTTAATCTTCGGTAATCTCCATTTGTTAGCCTGGCTGTGGCAGACTATCTGCCACAGCCAAGCCTGAAAAACTCATTGTTACTTTCAGTTGCTGAAAACTTCAATTTCTTGTTTATCTTGACGGAAGTTGTACTTCACATCTAAAGCGTGTGCAACGATTAATTCTTGCTCAGCTTTGTGAGCGAATGGATCGCCACCAGATGGGCTAGAACGATCCGGACGTCCAATGTAACCTGTTTTCACTTTATCCCCAGCTAGTTCGAACAGAATTGGAGCCATGTAATGCCATGCGCCCATATTACGAGGTTCTTCTTGAACCCAAATGATTTCTTCTAAGTTTTTAAAGCGTTTAATAATAGATTGAACTTTTTCAGCAGGGAATGGATACAACTGCTCGATACGAACCATATGAACTTCATCTAGGCTGTACTCATGCTTACCACTTTCGATTTCTGCTGCTAAGTCAATTGCCATTTTACCTGTACTTAAAACAAGACGTTTTACTTTATTTGGTTTCGCACCAAGGTTTTCTTGTTCTAAAGCAGGTTGGAAACGTCCTTCGCTTAACTGACTAGCAGTTGAAAGCGTAAGTGGGTGACGTAATAAACTCTTTGGCGTCATAAGCACTAACGGTCGAACAGCTTCTGTTCCTAAGATAGATGCTTGACGACGTAAAATATGGAAGTATTGTGCCGCGCTCGTTAAGTTTGCAACTGTCCAGTTGTTCTCAGCAGCTAATTGTAAGAAACGCTCTGGACGTGCACTAGAGTGTTCTGGCCCTTGACCTTCATAACCGTGTGGTAATAGAAGAACTAAACCAGATTTTTGACCCCATTTTGCTCTTCCTGCTGAAACATATTGATCAAATAATGTTTGCGCAGTATTTGAGAAGTCACCGTATTGAGCTTCCCACATCACAAGAGTTTCTGGAGCAAATACGTTGTAACCATATTCGTAACCAACAACAGCAGCTTCTGATAACGGACTGTTATGAACAGAGAATGATGCGTTAATGTTCGGTAAACGGTGTAATGGTGAATAAGTTTCGTTTGTATCAGTATCGTGTAATACGATATGACGGTGCGCGAATGTACCACGCTGTGAATCTTGACCAGTTAAACGAATTGGCGTACCTTCTTGTAAAATTGAAGCGAATGCTAACGATTCAGCAAGTGCCCATTCAATTTTACCGTTCTCTTCAAGAGCATCTTTACGGCGCTCAAGAATTTTCTTCACTTTTGGATATACGTTAAAGCCTTCAGGCCAAGATAATAGTCCTTCATTAATTGCACGAAGTGATTCAATTGAAACACCAGTGTCAATCGGTTGAATTCCTTTTGCAACAACCTCTGGAACTTTAACGTGAATTGTTGCAGCACTCGTATCAGCTGGTGGCACTTGTGCGTATTCAGCCTTTAATTCCTCTTGTATAAACTGAGTAATTGTTTCAACCTCATCTGCATTCAGAACGCCAGCAGATTGTAATTGATCTGCATAAATTGCTCTTACAGTTGGGTGATTTTTAATTTTTTTGTACACTTGTGGTTGCGTAACTGCTGGATCATCCATTTCGTTATGACCATATCGGCGGTAACCGATTAAATCGATTAAGAAGTCCTTTTTGAACAGCGTACGATATTGGATCGCAAGGTTTGCAGCAGCAAGACAAGCTTCCGGATCATCAGCATTCACGTGAACAATCGGAATATCGAAACCTTTTGCAAGGTCGCTTGAATATTTAGTAGAACGAGAATCATAGCTATCAGTCGTAAAGCCGACTGCATTATTTGCGATAACATGAATAGTTCCGCCAGTTTGGTATGCATTCAATCTACTTAAGTTGAGTGTCTCAGACACAACACCTTGACCAGGGAATGCAGCATCACCATGAACTAAAATTACGAATGATTTTGTAGTATCTTGTTCTGGAAGACCAGATTTTTTACGATTCTCTTGAGCTGCACGTGCGAAACCTTCAACAACAGGGTTAACGAACTCAAGATGACTCGGGTTATTTGCTAATGTAACACGAGTGCTAACTTCTTCATTACCAACGACTTGTTCTCTACCTAAATGGTATTTCACGTCGCCAGTCCAGCCAGCATTTGCCACTGCACCTTCTATTTTTGCATGTTTGAATTCTGCAAACATGTGATTATATGGCTTTTCTAATACGTGAGCGAGTACGCTTAGACGACCGCGGTGAGCCATACCAATCATGACATCTTCTACGCCGCCTTTAGCACCTTCAGAAACAATTTCATCTAGTACAGGTACAAGCATATCAACGCCCTCTATTGAGAAACGTTTTTGACCAACGAATGTTTTATGCAAGAATTGCTCGAAACCTTCAACAGCAGCTAAACGTTTTAAAAGAGCAGTTCGTTTTTTATTTGATAATGGTTGACGCAATGAATTTGATTCCACCATTTGATGCAACCACGCGCGTTCTTCACTATCTTGTATATGTGAGAATTCATAAGCTAAAGATTTTGTATAAACGTCTTTTAATCTATGAATTACATCAAGTGCAGTGTGAATACCCTCTGGTGCATCTTGCCATACTGTTTTTGCTGGAATCGCTTTCAAGTCAGCATCGCTCAGTTCGTTCATTGTTTTCTCGATAAGAGATTGTCCGTTTGCAGCATCTTCCATCGGATTAATGTGAGCCAATGTATGCCCGAAAGAACGGATCTGTTCAACAAGTTGAACGACTTTAAGAATCTTTTCAATGTTCCCTGTGTTTTGAGGAGAAAAATGTGTTGCTGTGTTGTCCCCTGTTACGACATCATCTTGAAACGAAGGAGCTCCAAAAATTTCAAAAAGCTCTTGTAATTCCGGATCAACAGAACCTGCTCCAGTTACGTAAAGATCATACTGTTCAATAACATAACCAAGGTTCGGACCATGGAACTTGGCCCAAGGGTTTGTCGTTGTATTCTTCCTCGTCATTTGTTTAAACCTCCCAATGCATATAATCCTTTTTCCATACAAAAAGGTGCATTTTGCTCTTTTCAATAATTGATGAACCAATAATCAATGTAAATGTTTTTCTTTACTCTTATGTTATTACAATAATTTACATAATACCAAACACTATTACTTATCTGTTTTGTAAAAAAACATTCACAATAACTTATCACCCAAGTTAATCTTTCATGTTATAAAGTAATTTCACGGGAAAACGGGGTGGATATATTTGGTATACCTACATTAATACCTATAATTGTTGCATTTAAATATAAGTATAACTATCAGAATGTTTCGATAAAGTTTAGTTCGAATTATGTATATTGGAATAATAAGCGCTTTCATTGATATTATACAACAATATAACGGAATATAGTATAAAAAATAAAAAATTATGAATTTACCATAAACTTTATCTCGATAGTGTTAAATATCGAAAGGAAAATGAAGGATTTCTACAAAAAAAGTGGCTATACATAAAAAATGCTTCATAAACCGTTAGTTTCTATAAATATGGCGAAAAACAACGTAAAAACAATAGCGCATTTCACCCGATAAAGAGCAGAATGAAACATTTTAAAAGGATAAAACAAATATGGAGATATTAAATTTTCATAAAAACGGAGAGGAGATATAGTAACGGCTATATACATTGTTCCATGTTTCATTTCAAAATAGACGTGCTGAATTTGAAAAAGTTTCTTCTATATAAATAGAATGAAAAATAAACGAAATGAATGTAAAGGAACCTTGACGTAAAGTTTCCTTTACGTATATACTCGGTATAAGGAAGGAGGGAGAAATTTCCTTGGAAAATAAAATGGTCGAATATCGAAAAAAACTTGGACTATCTCAAGAAAAATTGGCTGAGAAACTTGGAGTTTCCAGACAAACCATTATCTCAATTGAAAAAGGGAAATACGATCCGTCACTTCCGTTAGCATTTGAAATTGCAAAAACATTTCAGACAACGATAGAACATGTATTTATTTATGAAGGAAAAGAAGAGGGGGAGAAAGGATGAATTATTCACAAAAGTACTTCGTTATTATGGGAATTATTTTTCTATTTATGAGTGGATTTATGATATTAACAGGTATAATGACGCATTCTGCACCACCGGCTATAACTTATCCATTGCTTGGGATGATGATTATGAGTTTCTGCCTAAGTTACTTGCACCCACAATTTAAAGAAAAAGACGAGCGAATGAAGCTTATTCGTTATAAAGGGATGTTCGTGACCTTTTTTGCACTAACCGCATATTATCTTCTTTTCTCTATCGGCTTAAACTTAAAAATACTTACACTATCTGCTACTGAACTATTGAACATACTTATGGCACTCACGATGAGTACAGTTTTTATATCGTTTGTTGTTTTATCGAAAAGATATTAAGATGTAAAAGAGAAAGGAAGATTAACATATGCAAATGATGTATGCTTTTGGCATGGGGCTTGTATTATTTTTAGCCGTATTCTTATTTATTCGTAAAGACGTTCAAGGCGGAACGTTAACGAAACGAGGATTTTATAAAATGATCGGCTGCTTAGTTGTTATGTTTATAGCGATTATCGTAATGATCGTTTTAATAAATCAGTCATTATAGAACTTAAAAACGGAACCTTACTTTTGTAAGGTTTTTCTTTTTAAAAATAAAACAAAAATTACCATAAAATCCATTTACTATCTATTTTGTGTATTATATAATCCAATAAAATGATAGATAAGGAGAATAGTATATGAACAAAAAAGCTATCTTCTTTTAATTAACATGTCTACTACTTATAGCTAGTATTACTTATATAATATGTAACAAACGAGAACAAGTGCCACCTATGTTAGTATGGGAGAACCAAGAATACTACGTTACGAATGAACCTGCCAAAGCAGAAGAAATCGGACAAAGACTTGGTGAAGTAACAAAGAAAATTGAAACGAGCAAACATCCTACTAAAGATAGTGAATCCAACATATTAGAAGAAAAAACAGAAGTATTTGAAATGATTTTAGAAGAAGAGGATGAAAGGCTGCCCATACTCGTAAAAGAGCCTCATAGTGAAGAATGTAGAGTAGTAAGGCCGATGTTAAAGTAAGTACTATAATAATGAAGAAACAAATTTTTAATAGAGAGTAGTGAGCGTTATGAGATGGAAAGCAAGAACTTTTGAAAAAATAGAAGCGAATGACTCATCTGTTGAGCAGCTTATAAACACGTTTAAGGAACAAAACTTAAATGGTGGCGCAATAATAAGCTGTTTTAAAGTACATAACGAAAATTTTTTCAAAGAAATACCTTATAAAAATATTGAAATATGCAAAATTGCATATTGGTTATTCTAAATCTTATGCTAACCTTATAATGAAAAATATAACATTTGTTGGTAATGAATGATTTTTGAAGGGAATAAGTTGTTGAAAAAAATACCATATAGGGAAATTGTTAGAAGTTAAGATGTTACAAACGTCATCTTATTTTCAATGTCTGATAAAAGCGATGCCATTAGAGGTCAAAATATTGTTGTTGACTACGGATATACAATTGTATAAATAAATCATCTTGGGAATTAAGGGTGTGGATAATGAGTTTACTAATTAAAGATTTAATAAAGAAATTTGACGAACATGTTGCAGTTAATAATTTGAATATCGAGATACCAAAAGGTGAAATATTTGGATTCTTGGGCGGGAATGGAGCAGGTAAAACGACTACATTTCGAATGATACTTGGACTTTTATCGAAATCAAGCGGAACCATTTCATGGAATGGTAAACCTATAAATTATGATGTTACGGATAAGATTGGGTATTTACCAGAAGAACGTGGGCTTTATGCGAAAATGACTGTCAAAGAACAAGTTAACTTTTTTGCAAAATTAAAGAACATGAAAAGTAAAGATGCAGAAAAAGAACTTCACTATTGGCTGGAGCGTTTTAATATAACTGAGTATCTGAACAAAAAGGTAGGAGAACTTTCAAAAGGGAATCAGCAAAAAATTCAGCTGATAACAGCGATTATACATAAGCCTGAACTCTTAATTTTAGATGAACCATTTAGTGGTTTAGATCCAGTAAATGTTGAAATGTTAAAAGAAGCTGTTCTTGATATGCAAAAACAAGGGGCGTCGATTCTTTTTAGTTCACATCGAATGGAACATGTGGAAGAATTATGCCAACACATTTGTATCATGCACAAAGGAGTACCTGTTGTTCAAGGAGACATTGCCAAAATTAAAAGTGACTTTGGTAAAAAGAATGTTGTAATCGTTGGCGATCATGACTTTGACCATTTGAAAGAAATAAAAGGTGTAGAAAGTATGAAGAAACGTAAGAATGCAGTTACTCTTAAAATCTCATATGAAGAAGTTTCGCATGTTTTATTTAAAGAGATAACGAAATTAGGGTATGTTAAAAAGTTCGCAGTAGAAGAGCCTACACTAAATGACATTTTTATTGAGAAAGTAGGTACACAGCATGAATAGTTTCTGGACGATTTTTTTACAAAACTATAAATCTAAGGTAAAAGCTAAATCATATATTGCTATTACAATAATAATTTCTATGTTAATTATAGGATTGATGAATTTTGACAAGATTTATAACTATTTTGCAGGTAACGAGGACGATCAAGTTGTTGTTGTTACAGAAAAAGAAGAATTATATACAACTATTAATCAAGTGTTTAAAAATGTCGATAGTAAGATACATGTTAAGCGTAGTACGGATAAACCAAAAGCAGAATCAGGTGTTAAAAATGGTGATTATACATATGCAATCGTTGTAGAGGAATTGGATAATAAACAACTAAAGGCTACGTATATAACTGAGACAGATGTAAATCAGCAAGATGTTAGCAAGGTTCAAACTATTTTATCTCAAATACAATCTTCTAATTTCGCTCAGCAATTGAATCTATCGCAAGATGAATTAAAGGTGTTAACAATGCCAGTAGAAATACAAACCAAAACTGTTTCAGATAAGGTTAAAGATGGAGAACATACAGAGGGTGTAGGAATTTTAATTAATACCTTTATCATGCTAAATTATGTAATGATATTAATGTATGCTGCACAATTAGCTACAGATGTTGCAACAGAAAAATCTTCTCGTGTAATGGAGTTAGTTGTTTCAAGTATTTCGCCTACAAAACATTTATATGCGAAGCTCTTCTCAACATTATTGGCAGGTATTACACAAATAATAATTTGGGGCTTGGTCGCAACTGTAGGGTATAAAACAGCAATTAATGAATCGAAAAATGGTATTTTAAATAGTATTGATTTAAATTCTGTTGCTCCTACTCTAGTAGTGTATGGGATTCTCTTCTTCACATTAGGATTCTTATTATATGGCTCATTATCTTGTCTACTCGGCTCTGTTATTAGTCGTATAGAGGAATCTTCTCAAGCTGTTATGCCACTGATGTTTATGTTAATTGCTGCTTTATATATCGCGCTTTATGGAATGTCAAATCCAAGCAGCACGGTTGTTACCATTACTAGCTATATACCTTTCTTTACTCCTATTGTTATGCTCGTACGAATTGGATTCCTCAATATCCCAGTATGGGAGATTGCGCTCACATTAGCGATTCTATTAGTAACAATATGTATGATGATTGGTTTAACGAGCCGTGTTTACCGCGGTGGTGTATTATTATATGGTAAAGGTGCATTCAGTAATATAAAAAAGGCAATCAAGTTAGGGAAGAAATAAGATTAGCCCATTCATTTTACAACAACAAAGAACTACATGGTTAATCTATGTAGTTCTTTGTTGTTGTAAAATGCATATAAATAAATAAATATAAAAGAATGTGTTGTCAATTTAGAAAGCGTTGATAATTTAAAAAACCTTATGTTGCAAACGATAGAAAAAGAAGAAGTAGGATCATAAACACATATGCACCATTAGGTAAATACGTGGAATTTATAAAATAGGTAGGGACTGTTTCGTTCCCTACCTATCTATTTCTGAATATTAATATTCAATTTTATATATAAAAAAATAAGCTCCGAAAAGCTTATTTTTTCATGATTATTCTCCTCTTCCTGTAACTGTCATTCCTGCTGTGTAAATTGTATCTACAGAACCGTCAGCACTTACAACTTCAACTTTATAGCGATATGTTCCATTGTCGTAAATGTTTTCTCCATATCCTGTGAAAGTTGAAATTTCATCATTTGCTCCAGCTGGAACCCATTGATTTTGCCAATGGAAATTAGTTTCAAACTCTCCCCAGCTGTCTCCACGTTTCTTTTCAAGAGTGACATTGTAATGAATGTCTTCAGCTCGGTCATTTGTAATTCTTGCAATTGTGCTGTTACCAAAAGTAACTTCTGTAGAATGTACTTGAACTGTAACACCGTTCACTGTTTCGCCAGGACCACAGATATAATGACAACCTTCACTTGCTCCGTCAGCATGTGCCTCAGGTGTGTTAATGTTCATAGCCGTGAAACCGCCCAATGCTAAAGCTCCTGTTAATAATACTTTACCAAATGTTTTCACTTAAAATTCCCCCTAAGTATATTCTCAATTCGTTCGATAGATGTCACATTAAGTAGTTTTATAACATTAATCTAATCGAACGCTGTTTTTCCTCGAGTGTATTCGCTATTAATCTTGTAGTGATCTAATCTCTACATAAAATTTCATAGTTTTGATTCCATATATGTATCATGATTTACATAGAATAAATCTATTAATACGTTTTGGTTATTTACTTATCCCACCTTCCTCGTTACCTTTTATTGGTAAAATATTATTTTTATTATATACTATTATTACCAATTTACAAGAGAGAATAATCCTGTATGCAAAAGTGCATAATAAAAAACGAACCAATACTATAGTTCGTTTTTCACCATGCTAAGCCTGATAAAGTCTCATTAACATTTTCTTTAATTTTTTGATGATACGATTTTTTAACATCTTTAATTATAGATTTGTACCTTCATTCCATATCCTTTAACCATTCTTCACGTAGAAAAACACCCATTGCTGAATGAACATTTTGCCTTTTCATTCGTTTCATCTCGTAATTACCGTATATTGGTAAAAAATCAATTTGCGTATTATCTTTACGAAATCCCTCGAATTTATTAAATGGATTTTTGGTGATGATTTCTTGTCGCAAACACCAATTGATGAATGTTTTCAAACGCTTGATTCTACTAGCGATAGTTTCATCCGCTAATCCAACAGTTTGAGCACTTTCAGGAACGTAAATATGGCCATCAAAGCGTACATATTCATTTTTTAACCAATAAACCCAGTCATAAATAAAATTTGTTGTAATATCGGTCATATAGAATATTTGAGCATTTTGTGTTTCATGAAATGCTTTTATACTATTAAACATAAGAAGGAATTGATTCAATGATTTGGGGCGTAAATTCTGTTTTACTTTGCTGTCAACAACTCTTTCAAATACACGCTCAACAGAATCTTCTTTTGAAATTTTACTAGTTTTTCGTTTGTGGGGTTGTCGTTTTTTTACGATTTCTTTTTCAGTGAAGTATGTTAAAGATATAAAAAAAACTCCTTCATTCTCATTTAGAATTAAAGGAGGAGTTTCAATCAAAACTTGAGCGGTACTCACCGTTAGTTTTGGTCAAAATATGAAATTATCAACAGTTGATACAAAAGGATATGACCCCGGAGAGGCTCGAACTCACGACCTCCACCCTGTCAAGGTGGCGCTCTCCCTGCTGAGCTACGGGATCTTAAAAAATGCTTATGTAATAGCATCTTTAATCATTATGCTAAAGCAATTATATATAATTAACTGAAATTTTACAATATTTTCGTGGTAATTTTTTAAAGGTAAAGTATTTGGAATCACGCTAGTAGCGTATTAAGGGATATATAAGAAGAGCATTTAATTGAAAGTGGATTTTGAATAAACCGGGTATATTATGATTTCCGATACCAATCCAAAGGACCTTCATCACTTAAATCAACAAGAAAAGGGAATAAGAAGTGTAAAGGTAAGCTTATAAGTTCTGGCATAGCGTTCAATGTTTTCTTTGATAGATATTGTCTTCCGAAACAATACGGACAATTTTTTTCAAATGTCACGAGTATTGACCATACATCTTTTATTTTCCACTTCGTTTTACAATACGTACAACGCGCCATGGAGTTCCTCCTCATTTTAAGGTATTTTCTAATATATTCGATTTCATTGTGCTAAAGTCAAGTGTATTTAGTGTGATATAATGTAAGTTGGCTTGTTTTTTTATATGATGTATTCCGTAATTTATGACTAAATGAATGTAGTGTGAGGGTTATATAATAAGAGATTTTCATTTTTAATATGCAAATTGGCCAATATATCCTTTTTACAATTTTCAAGAAATCATGTATAAAAGAAGTACAAGATATTTATAAATATTCAGGAGTAGAGGGAGAATAATTGTAATGGTAAGAAAAACGTTCAAGATGCGTGTGTCTAGAAATAGAACGATTTCGATTGATGGTTCGATTCTTGATGTGGATGTGACGCATGATGAGTTTTTACAAGAGTTCGTTGAGTGGGTCGATTCTAAAGGTTGGTCGTTTATGGGGATGACAGATGAGATTACACCTGAGGAAGCTAGTCAAAATTTAATAGACTCATTGATTGATGAGAAGGATAAGAAAGAGTAATTCCTTCTTATTTTTTGTTGTATATTTATGTTCCTAATCGTAAAAGTGTGATATAGTAAAAAAAGTGAATATTCTTCCAAATTAATACAAATTACATATAGGTTGGTAGAGGTATTTTATAGAATGTGAAAGTAAAGGGAAAAGGGAGAGTCATATGGTAAATTTTAAGAAAATTTCGGTTTTTGTTATGGTTATTTGTTTATTTTTTTTGACACCTATGACGTTATATGCTGAGACGAATATTGGAGTAAATCCGGAGCAAGTGGCACCTCCACCTGCGGAAGGGCCGAATGTTTTTAGTCAGTTTGCGACTACGATTGATGCGAAAACAGGAGATATGTTGTACGACAAAAATGCACATCATCGTGCGTTCCCTGCTAGTATGACGAAAGTGTTAACGGCGATTTTACTGATGGAGCATACGAAGCCAGAGGATCAATTTACGTTTTCACAATTAGCATTAGATCAAGAGAAGAGTAATTATCAAATTGAGTTTCACCCTGGTGAGACTATTAATAGAAATACTGCACTTATGATTTTAATGGTGCTGAGTGCGAATGATGTGTCGTATGCGATTGCGGAGCGTATTGGAGGAAGTGTTGAAAACTTCGCCAATATGATGAATGAAAGGGCGAAGCAATTAGGGGCTAAAGATAGTCATTTTGTAACGCCAAATGGATTGCATGATCCAAATCATTATACGACGCCATATGATATGGCCATGATTACGAGAGGTGTGCAAAAGTATCCTGAAATTTTACAAGCGATGAATACGAAAAGAACGACGGTTACGACATCTACGCAAACAGTTTCTATTTTTAATAAGTCTACTTATTTTGAAAATCCATATAGTATGGGTGGTAAGACAGGATTTACGAATGAAGCACGCAATACGCTCGTTTTATTAAATGAGAAGGATGGTAATCGTATTATAAATGTAGTAATGGCTTCTCAAAGACCTGAAATTTATGAAGATTTGAAGCAGATGGCGGAATATTCTTTTGGGCAATTTACGAAGCAAACTGTACTAGATAAACATAGTTGGCATCAAAAGACAACGTATTTAAATAAAGATGTTGATTCTGAGTTGGAAAAAAGTGCTGAGCTTATGCTAAAGAAAGATGAAGGGAAAAATATAAAAACGGCTTTTCGGGTTAATTCAGTGGATAAAGAATCTTTGTATCAAAAAGGAATTCATCGCGGTGAAGTAGTTGGTGCGGTGGATATTATAAAGAATAATCAAACGATTGCGACTATAAATGTTCTTTCAAAAGAAGATGTTACTTTTGCGATGCCTAAAAAAGATACAGTTGCACCTGAAGTAAAGGAATCGAATGTGAAAGTGATAAGTGTTGGAATAGGTGCGATTTTATTATTTGGAGCGATTTTATATGTAGTGCTGCGCCGAAATAACCAAGGGATGAAATCAGAAGAAAAATAAATTGCTAGTAGACCGTGATGAGATTTTGTCACGGTCTTTTTTGTATGCATTTCAAAAATGATTTAACTAATAATTGTAAATTTTCACCTTGCATTTCTTATTTGTTCGTTATATTATTTGTGTATGTTCTTGTTAAAGAACAATTAGAGCGTTATTAATTTCAAAATGATATAAAACAACAGAGAGGGAGAGAGACGATGAAATTAATTTGGAAGGTGATTAGCAACGTTATCTCATTTGTTTTATTTGCGGTAATGGTTTGTTTAGCTTTTGTAGTTATTTCTTCAAAAGCGAGTGGTGGTGATCCAACAGTGATGGGATATCAATTTAAGAGCGTTCTTTCAGGATCGATGGAACCAACATTTTTAACAGGATCAATCATTGCGATAGAGCCAACGAAAGATGGTTCTAAATATAAAAAAGGTGATGTTATTACGTTTAAAGAGAAAGATGACAAAATTATCACTCACCGTATTATCGGTGTGAAAGATACAAATGGAAAAGTAATGTATGAAACAAAAGGAGATAACAACAACGGACCAGATTTAGCACCAGTACTTGCAGAGAATGTAATTGGAAAGTATGCAGATATTACAGTTCCATACGTTGGTTATGGACTGAATTATGCGAGTTCAAAAGCGGGAGCAGCATTACTTCTCATTATTCCTGGAGTCTTTTTACTTGGCTATTCCGCAATTTCTATTTTTGGCGCTATTCGTAGCATTGACGGAGAAAAGAAAGATAAAAAAGTAGAACAATCCGTCTAGTTCGTTTGGTTATACTTTCCGTTTAGGAAGTTAACAAATATATATATATTAAGGGGATATGGACATGACTTTAAAGAAAAAATTAGGAATGGGTATCGCATCAGCAGTATTAGGAGCAGCATTAGTTGGTGGAGGAACATTTGCATACTTTAGCGATAAAGAAGTGTCAAATAATACATTTGCGGCTGGTACACTTGATTTAGCGGCAAACCCATCAACAGTTGTTGATGTATCGAATTTAAAGCCTGGCGATACAATTAAAAGAGATTTTAAACTAGAAAATAAAGGCTCTTTAGATATTAAAAAAGTTTTACTAAAAACAGATTACAAAGTAAGCGATGCGAAGGGCGACAATAAAGATGATTTTGGTAAACATATTAAAGTAACATTCTTAAAAAATGTAGATAAGCATGAAACAATTGTAAAAGAAACAACGCTAGATAAATTGAAGGGTGACACACTTACAGCGGTAGACAATGATTTATCTGCTTGGTTCTGGGATGAAAAAGGTATTTCTGCAGGTAAGTCAGATAAATTTACAGTGAAATTCGAGTTTGTTGATAATAAAAAAGACCAAAATGAATTCCAAGGCGATAAACTAAATTTAACTTGGACGTTTGATGCACAACAAACAGATGGTACAGAAAGATAAATATATTATAAAAGGGGCTATCAATTTGATAGCCCCTTTTACAGTTAAATAGCGTGGATTGGAATGTATTTTTCTAGGATATGGCTATCATTTTGTACAGGTCTTTATTATAATAAAAGTAACGTTCTGTATAAAGAACACATTGTTCGATGGGAGAGATTAAGATGCTGAAAACACCTCGCAAATTAAAAAGGATGCTTATATTGCCGTGTATGTGCTCTATTACGTTTTATTTAGGCTCTCAAGTGATGACGTATACAGAAGCTTCATTTATTCACGAAACGAAAGTAGAAGCCACTCTTTCTACAGCGATTATATTTCCGAAAACAGTTGATACGTTAAAAGAGCAAGCTGAGCAACATAAACAGCTTATTGGACATGAGTATGGAGAAATGAAAGCGAAATTGAAAGTTACTTCTATTGAAGAAATAGAACAAGCAATTGTTGTATGGCAGCAAGGGCGTGAGAAAATTGCTTCTGAGAAGGAGGCTTTACAAAAAGTATATACTTTAATAGAAACGCCTTATAATCAAATACAAGAAGAATTAAAAGTGAACAAAAGTGAATCAATTCATCAAGTATCCTTGTATGTGAACGAAGGTTTTCATAGTATTAAAGAGAAGCGTGATTATGTTGATAAAGAAGCTAGTTTGCAAGCCATTGATGGACAAATTCAGGCTCTACAACAACTATTAAAAGATGAAACAGTAAAGAAACAGAATGAAACAGAAGCGCAAAAGAAAGCAGAAGAACAGAAAAAGTTAGAAGAACAGAAGAAAATAGAAGAACAGAAAAAGTTAGAAGAACAGAAGAAAGCAGAAGAACAGAAAAAGTTAGAAGAACAGAAGAAGTTAGAAGAACAGAAAAAATTAGAAGAGCAGAAGAAAGCAGAAGAACAGAAAAAGCTAGAAGAGCAGAAGAAAGTAGAAGAACAGAAAAAGCTAGAAGAGCAGAAGAAAGTAGAAGAACAGAAAAAGCTAGAAGAGCAGAAAAAATAGAAATAGATAAACAGCCTGATCAAGTGGAGCATGAAAAGGCACTTCAACTGATCCAGTGAAACAGCTGGAGAATAACAAAGTGGTGCAAGGTGAATACGAATGCATTAGCTGTAAATAGCTTGTAAAAAGATAATGCTTATATGAGTGTGAGGAAACGTCAGTCCTCACCTCTTTGTCTTATTTTCTTTTCTTATAGGATTAAATATGAATAATGGTTAAGTTATCAAATTATATTTATAAAAAATCAGAAAAATCAAAAATATATTGATAAATAAAAAAAAATGAAATATATATTGTATTTATATAGTCTTGTTCGTTATAATGAACTTAAGGTTTTCAAAAAAGAACAAATATTAGCTAAGCTAATATAGTTTTAGTTACACCTCTTATTTTGAAATAAGAGATAAAAATACAAAAAACAGCTAGGGGGAATTGATTGTGAGTCTGAAAAAGAAATTAGGTATGGGAGTTGCATCAGCAGCATTGGGGTTATCTTTAATTGGTGGAGGAACATTCGCTTACTTTAGCGATAAAGAAGTATCAAACAATACATTTGCAGCTGGGACGTTAGATCTTACATTAAACCCTAAAACGCTTGTAGATATTAAAGATTTAAAACCAGGGGATTCTGTTAAGAAAGAGTTCTTATTAAAGAACGACGGTACTTTAGCAATTAAAGATGTTAAATTAGCGACAAAGTATACTGTGAAAGATGCAAAAGGTGATAATGCTGGTGAAGACTTCGGTAAGCATATTAAAGTGAAATTCCTTTGGAACTGGGATAAGCAAAGTGAGCCTGTATATGAAACAACTTTAGCTGATTTACAAAATGCTGATCCAGATCTTTTAGCTAAAGACATCTTTGCTCCTGAGTGGGGAGAAAAGGGTGGCTTAGAAGCTGGTACAGAGGACTATCTATGGGTACAATTTGTATTCGAAGAGAATGGTCAAGATCAAAACAAATTCCAAGGCGATTCATTGAACTTAGAATGGACATTCAATGCTAACCAAACAGATGGAGAAGAAAAATAATAAATAAAAAAAGCGGGGGATTCCCCGCTTTTTTTTATAAAGAAAAAAAGAAGTGCCCGTTTTAAGCACTCTTTTATATGTATTATTGTTGATTTTTCTTCCATTGTGTAAATTCGAGAAATTCACGAAACTGTTCTTTTGAGACACCAGAGCTCATCGCATCTTTAACGAGCTGTGTCCATTCGGAGTCTAGATGACCCTCCGTTGTTGTTTCATCGTGAAGTAAAGTATCAACTGGAATTTGTAGAACAGCTGCAATTTTTTCAAGAAACTGAATAGAAGGGTTTTTTTGTAAATTCCGTTCTATAGAACTAATGTAAGATTTAGCGACACCAGCTTTTTCGGCGAGTTCTGTTAATGAAATGCCTTTTTGTAAACGAAGGCGTTTTATACGTTCTCCTATCATATTTGCGCACCTTTCTATCAATATGTAGTCGTCTTATGATGTGATTATTATAACATAAACTTCGTTAAAAAGAACGAGGCTATTGAGCCTGGCTCGTATGCTTCATACGTTGAAAAAAGTGTTCAATATCTTGCAGGGCAATGCCAGCATCTAGAGCTTCAAGTATTAAATCAATCCATTCTTGATCTAGTGAGTCAGCCTTATCTTTGTACAAATGTAATTCCTCCCTAATTAGTGGTCATAATTGCTGCTACAGAATATATGATAATACAATCGGATTTTGTATTTTATATAGTGAATTATCAAATATTTTGTAGATGAAACAAAGATAAAATCCCCATTAAATTCCCTCTATGGCGATTATAAAGTTTCTGACAAATATTTTCAATATTTTCTGAAAACATTGTTGAATTGTGATATATTCGTATACTAACTATGAAATTTTTACAAATATATTAAAAAAATTACATAATATAACTAAATATTGAAAATATATTGAATTTTTAATAATATAAAGTATGTAATACATATTTTATATTAGGGGAGGCAATAAGGGATGAAAAAGAAACCATTTAAAGTGTTATCATCAATTGCTTTGACAGCTGTTCTAGGCTTGTCGTTTGGTGCTGGAAGCCAGTCTGTATATGCGGAAACGCCGGGGAACAAGACAGCTACAAGTCCAGTTGATGATCACTTAATCCCAGAAGAGAGATTAGCAAATGCGCTAAAAAATCGTGGGGTAATTGATTCGTCAGCTTCAGAGACAGAAACAAAGAAAGCTGTCGAAAAGTATGTAGAGAAGAAGAAGGGTGAAAATCCTGGGAAAGAAGCGACAAATGGGGACCAACTTACGAAAGATGCATCGGACTTTTTAAAGAAAGTGAAAGATGCAAAGGCAGATACGAAAGAAAAATCAGAGCAGCCAGCAAACGGGACTACAGCAGGAACAGGTCCAGTTAGAGGAGGCTTAAATGGGAAAGTACCAACTTCACCTGCTAAGCAAAAAGAGTATAACGGTGAAGTTCGTAAAGATAAAGTACTCGTTTTACTTGTAGAGTATGCTGATTTCAAGCATAACAATATTGATAAAGAACCTGGCTACATGTATTCTAACGATTTTAACAAAGAACACTATGAAAAAATGTTATTCGGTGATGAGCCATTCGCGTTAGATGATGGAAGCAAAATCGAAACGTTTAAACAATATTACGAAGAGCAATCAGGTGGTAGTTACACAGTGGACGGAACAGTCACAAAATGGTTAACAGTTCCAGGTAAAGCTGCTGATTACGGTGCAGATGCTGGTACAGGTCATGATAATAAAGGACCAAAAGGACCACGTGATCTAGTAAAAGATGCATTAAAAGCAGCTGTAGATAGCGGACTTGATTTATCACAGTTTGATCAGTTCGATCAATATGATGTAAATGGTGATGGGAATCAAAATCAACCGGACGGTTTAATCGATCACTTAATGATTATTCATGCGGGTGTTGGACAAGAAGCTGGCGGTGGTAAATTAGGTGATGATGCAATTTGGTCACATCGCTGGACAGTTGGACCAAAACCATTCGCAATTGAAGGTACACAAGCGAAAGTTCCATATTGGGGCGGAAATATGGCAGCATTCGACTACACAATTGAACCAGAAGATGGCGCGGTTGGTGTATTCGCACATGAATATGGCCATGATTTAGGTCTTCCAGATGAGTATGATACACAGTATAGCGGTGATGGTGAACCGGTTGAAGCTTGGTCTATTATGAGTGGAGGAAGCTGGGCTGGTAAAATCGCAGGAACAACGCCAACGAGTTTATCACCACAAAATAAAGAGTTTTTCCAAAAAACAATCGGTGGTAACTGGGCGAATATCGTAGAAGTAGATTACGAGAAATTAAATAAAGGTATCGGTCTTGCAACATACTTAGACCAAAGTGTTACGAAGTCAGATCGTCCAGGTCTGATTCGTGTTAACTTACCAGATAAAGATGTAAAAGGAATTCAGCCTGCATTTGGTAAACAGTATTACTACAGCACAAAAGGTGATGACCTTCATACAACGATGGAAACGCCACTATTCGATTTAACGAAAGCAACGACTGCAAAATTCGATTATAAGTCATTGTATGAAATCGAAGCAGAGTACGATTTCCTTGAAGTACACGCTGTAACAGAAGATGGACAAAAAACGTTGATTGAAAGAATTGGTGAGAAAGCAAATAGTGGAAATGCAGCTACGACAAATGGAAAATGGGTTGATAAATCATATGATTTAAGTCAATTCAAAGGTAAGAAAGTGAAACTAGTATTTGAATATATTACAGACGGTGGATTGGCGTTAAATGGATTTACACTTGATAATGCGTCACTAACTGTAGATGGAAATGTTGCATTCTCTGATGATGCAGAAGGTACACCACAATTCAAATTGGACGGTTTCGTTGCATCTAACGGAATGGATAAGAAAAAGCATAACTACTATGTAGAGTGGAGAAACTATGCGGGTTCAGATAACGCATTGAAATTTGCTCGCGGTCCAGTATATAACACTGGTATGGTTGTATGGTATGCGGATTCAGCTTACACAGATAACTGGGTTGGCATACATCCAGGACATGGTTTCCTTGGTGTAGTTGACTCTCATCCAGAAGCAATTGCAGGAACTTTAAATGGCAAACCAACATTTACAAGCAGTACGCGATTCCAAATTGCTGATGCGGCGTTCTCATTCGACAAAACGCCAGCTTGGAAAGTTGTATCTCCAACGCGTGGAACATTCGTATACGATGGATTACCAGGGGTACCGAAGTTCGATGACTCTAAAAAGTATATTAATGAGCAGATTCCAGATGCAGGACGTATTTTACCGAAGCTTGGTCTGAAGTTTGAAGTAGTAGGACAAGCTGATGATAATTCTGCAGGTGCTGTTCGTTTATACCGTTAATACAGTAAAACTACCGGGAGATTTTCTTTCGGTAGTTTTTTGTGAGCAATGAATTTTATATAAAGGGAAAAGTTATATATAATGTAACTTTAAGAATAGAAATTTGTTACATATGAAGTCTATATAAATAATGAAAGAATTGGATAAAAATAGTGGGAGAAGGTGAGTGCATGAGTATTTCCTCTATTGTAAATAAACAAAAGGAATATTTTTACAAAGGACATACAAGAAGTCTAGAGACGAGAAAGAATAATTTGAAGAAGCTTTATGAAGGAATTCAGCGTTTTGAGGATGAGATTTTTCAAGCGTTGAAATTAGATTTGAATAAATCAGTTCACGAATCATTTACAACAGAAATTGGATATGTACTAAAAGAGATTTCTTTTCAAATGAAGCATATTTCATCTTGGAGTAAACCAAAGCGTGTTCGCACAGCTCTTACTCATTTTGGATCGAAGGGGAAAGTGGTGCCAGAACCGTATGGTGTGACGCTTATTATCGCACCCTGGAACTATCCGTTTCAATTAGCAATTGCACCACTCGTAGGAGCATTGGCAGCTGGCAATACAGTCGTTTTAAAGCCGTCAGAGTTAACGCCAAACGTTTCAAAAGTGCTTACGAGAATGTTAGGTGAATTATTCCCAGAAGAGCTTGTATCGGTAGTAGAAGGCGGTGCTCAGGAAAGCACTGCACTTTTAAAGGAACCGTTTGACTATATTTTCTTTACAGGTAGTGTTGGTGTCGGAAAAGTTGTGATGGAAGCAGCGGCGAAAAAATTAACGCCTCTTACGTTAGAGCTTGGCGGGAAAAGCCCATGTATTGTACATAAAGATGCAAAGCTAGATGTAACCGCAAGACGTATCGTTTGGGGGAAGTTTTTGAATGCTGGGCAGACGTGTGTAGCGCCTGATTATATGTACGTTCATTCTTCAGTGAAAGAGCAGTTAATCGAGGCATTAAGACATGAAATCGCAGAGCAATATGGAAAAGATGCTTTGCAAAATGACAATTATGTGCGAATTGTGAGTGAGCGTCATTTTGAACGTCTATGTACATTTTTACAAGACGGTAAACCTGTGATTGGCGGGAATTATACGAAAGAAACATTACACATCGAGCCGACAGTGTTAACGAATGTTACATGGCAAAGTGCTGTTATGGAAGATGAAATTTTTGGGCCGATTTTACCAATTATAGAATATGAAAAAATAGAAGAGGTAATTGAAACGATTCAGCACCATCCAAAGCCGTTAGCACTATATGTATTTTCTGAAGATAGAAAAGTGCAAGAGAAAGTGACGAGTAATATTTCATATGGCGGAGGATGTATAAATGATGTCGTATATCATCTTGCAACGCCATATTTACCTTTTGGGGGCGTTGGAAGTAGTGGATTAGGCAGCTATCATGGTGAACAAAGTTTTCGGACTTTTTCCCATTATAAAAGCATTTTGTCCCAATCTACAGCATTCGACATGAAAATTCGTTACTCTTCTACAAAAAGTGCTTTAAAATTCATACGAAAGTTGTTAAAATGATGATGGTGTTTATCAGTAGGCGTAGCCGTATGATAAAAACCCCTTCGCAACTGAAGGGGTTTTTCTGTTCGACATATGTATCATGCGAAAATGAATCAAACATACTACATAAAGAATAGAAGAGAACGCTGCTAAACAACCATTTTTGTTTGGATCGAAACAAAAAAATAGTCTATAGAACATAAATATTTATTCATGAATATAAAAATTAAAATTTAAGGTAGATAGGACGGGAAAATGAAAAAGATTATTAAAGTTGAAGCAGTAGAAAAACATTTTGGAAATCAAGTGATTATCCCCCCTCTTTCTTTAGATATTAAAGAAGGAGAATTTTTAACAATTTTAGGACCGAGTGGTTGCGGGAAAACGACTTTACTTCGTATGATCGCAGGATTTGAAACCCCAACTAAAGGGAATCTTTTATTAGATGATGAAAAGATTAACGATTTGCCGCCATACAAGCGTCATATGAATTTAGTGTTCCAACATTACGCACTATTCCCACATATGAATGTTGAAAAAAATATTTGTTTCGGTATGAAAATGCAAAAAGTATCAGCAGCAGAACAGAAAGAACGTGCGGAAGAGGCAATGCGTTTAACGCAGTTACTTGAGTTCCGTAATCGTAAACCTTCGAAGCTTTCTGGTGGACAGCAGCAGCGTGTAGCAATTGCAAGAGCAATTGTAAACAACCCACGTGTATTACTATTAGATGAGCCACTTGGAGCGCTTGACTTTAAGTTAAGAAAAGATTTGCAACGTGAATTGAAAAACTTACAACGTAATTTAGGAATTACGTTCATATATGTAACGCACGATCAAGAAGAAGCGATGAGTATGAGTGACCGTATTGTCGTTATGAATAAAGGGCATATCGAACAAGTCGGCACGCCTAAGGAAATTTACAATAAGCCGAAAACATTGTTTGTTGCAACGTTCATCGGTGAAAATAATATCGTGAAAAATGGGGAAAACTACGTAGCAGTTCGCCCTGAAAATGTAAAAGTTCGCTCGGTTGAAGAGCCAATTTTAAAAGAATACCATCTTGGACATATTGAAGATATTGAATTTGTTGGAAATATGGAAAAGCTATATGTACGTGAGGAGAAAACAGCGGAATTACTAATGGCATATCAAACTGCTGAAGAAGCAACGCAGTGGAGCATTGGAGATAATGTATATGTAGGCTGGGAGCAAGAGGACGAGGTGACCTTAAATTGAAGAAAGGGAAATTACTCGCATTACCTACAGTCGTATGGCTGTTACTCTTCTTCCTAATTCCACTTCTGTTCGTATTAGCATTTGCCTTCATGCAGCGCGGAGCATACGGGACAGTGGAAATGAAATTTACATTAGATAACATAGCACGTGTGTTTGATCCATTATATATGGGGACGTTATGGGAAACAGTGAAGATAGCTGTTATTACGACAGTACTATGTTTATTAATCGGTTATCCATTCGCCTATACAATTACAATTGTTGATCGTAAATATCGTTCTATCCTTCTATTATTGGCAACGATTCCGTTCTGGATTAACTTTCTTGTTCGTTCATACGCATGGATTGTTATTTTACGTTCACAAGGACTTGTAAACACATTGCTATTGAAACTAGGTATTATTAGTGAACCTTTAAATCTGCTATATAATACGCCTTCTGTAATACTCGGAATGGTATATTCTTTATTACCATTTATGATTTTACCAGTGTATGCAGCAATTGAGCAGCTTGATAAGCGTAAGCTAGAGGCGGCTTATGATTTAGGAGCAACACCAGTAAAGGCATTTTGGAATGTAACAGTACCGATGACGATGTCAGGGATTACAACTGGTTCTATTTTAGTATTCGTTTCTTCTATCGGAATGTTTGTTGTATCAGACGTTATGGGTGGATCGAAAGTAGCATTAATCGGAAACGTAATTCAAAACCAATTCTTAGGTTCACGTGACTGGCCGTTTGGTTCCGCGTTATCTATGATTGTTGTTCTATTCTCTGTTCTGTTAATTTACTTATATTATCGTGCAACGAAAGTATATAAATATGATGGAAACGGAGGGGAATAGGCAAAAATGAAGAAGTTTTTAGTTTCTTATTCTTGGTTAATCTTATTGTTTTTGTATTTTCCAATGATGGTTTTAATGGTATATTCCTTCAACGATTCTCGCATTAATGCGGAATGGGAGGGCTTTACACTCCATTGGTATACAGATTTATTTCAAAAACAAGATGTTATTGATGCGTTTGTAAATAGTATGACGATTGCTGTTATAACGACAATTGTGACGACAGTTCTTGGTGTGATTTTTGCTATTGCATTACACCGTTACAAATATCGTTTTGAAGGGGCCATTAACGGTCTTGTATATTTACCAATTTTAATTCCTGATATTTTAATGGGATTATCTTTACTTATCCTATTTAGTCAATTAGGTATGGAACTTGGAAAAACAACAATTATTATTGCACACATTACATTTAGTATTTCATTTGTTGTTGTTATTTTAGCGGCACGTCTTTCTGGTATGGGACGTGATTTAGAAGAGGCTGCAAACGATTTAGGAGCAACGCCGTGGCAAACGTTTCGTTATGTAACGTTTCCAGCAATTGCACCAGGAGTTATTTCAGCCGCATTATTAACATTCACATTATCGATTGATGATTTTGTAATTAGTTTCTTCGTATCAGGACCAGGATCAACAACATTGCCATTATACATTTATAGTATGGTTAAGCGTGGAGTATCACCTGAAATTAATGCTCTTTCTACAATATTAATTGTTGTAATTGTAGGATTAATGGTGCTATCGGAAATTTTCCGTAATAAAGGTGCAGACGGTGAAGAGAACTCTGGAGGACACCTTCCTTTATAATACGAATGATATAGAAAGAACGAGGAGGTAATAAACCGATGAAATTAGTGAAGAGATTAGCTGGTATAGCAATTAGCTTCAGTCTTGCTGCAGGTGTACTTGCTGGTTGTGGTGAGAAAAAAGAAGAATTAAACATTTATAGCTGGGCTGACAATTTTGATGAGCAAGTTTTAAAAGATTTTGAAAAGAAATATAACGTGAAAATTAACTACGATAAATATGCAAGTAATGAAGAAATGCTTGCGAAATTACAAGCTGGTGGCGCGACATATGATTTAATTCAGCCATCTGATTACATGGTGAAAACGATGGCGAAGATGGACTTATTAGCGCCTTTAGATAAGAAGAATATCCCGAACATCGAGAACCTTGTTTCTAACTTTAAAACACCTGCGTTTGATCCAGAGAATAAGTATTCTCTAGTATATACTTGGGGTGTAACAGGAATTGCATACAATAAAAAGTATGTGAAAGAAACACCTACAAGCTGGAATGATTTATGGAACGAGAAATATAAAGGACATGTTACTTTATTAAACGATTCTCGTGAAGTATTAGGAATGGGACTTAAGAAAAACGGTTTCTCTAATAGCACGAAAGAGGATGCACAGTTAAAGACAGCATCTGCTGATTTGCAGAAGCTACTTCCAAACTTATTAGCATTCGATACAGATAATATTAAACAAAAATTCATTACAGAAGATGCTTGGATCGGGACAGTTTGGTCTGGAGACGCAGCATTCATTGCGAAAGACAATAAAGATGTAGGATACGTTGTACCAAAAGAAGGTGGCACAATTTGGGCTGATACGTTAGCAATTCCAAAAGGTGCGAAAAATAAAGAACTTGCAGAGAAGTTTATGAACTACTTATTAGATGAAAAAGTAAGTGTGAAAAACTACGAGTCAATTGGTTACAGTAATCCAAATGAAAAAGCTCATCCTCTTCATAGTAAAGAATATCGTGATAATCACATGATCTTCTTAACAAAAGAAGAATTAGATCGTACAGAGTGGCTTGTTGATGTAGACGATAAGTTAAAAGACTACGATCGCTACTGGACAGAGCTGAAAACAAAAGGTAAATAAGTAAGAAAATGCGGTTTCTAAAGTAGAAATCGCATTTTTTCATAGTAGGAGGAAATCGATTGAAGAAAAAGTTACATCAGTATGAGTTAATGTGTATCATTTTATTGTTTGTTCTATTTAGCATCATCGCTTGGAGGGTACATGTAGGTGGTGTTACAATGATGGATACATACGTACGTGATATGGTAAAAGGATTACAAACGGAAAGCTCACTTACATTCTTCTCATACTTTACAAAGCTAGGATCTGCAATTGGAGTTATAACGACACTAATTATAAGCTTGCTCGTTTTTTGGAAAAAGCGTTATTATGCTGCTATGATTGTGTATCCAATGGCTATATTAACGACACACCTTGTTAATAAGGGAATAAAAGAAATTGCAAAAAGAGACCGCCCATCATTAAATGAGGCACTTGACGCACTTGGGTATAGCTTCCCAAGCGGACATGCAATGCTATCTATTATAACATTCGGTTTTCTTGCCTATATCATTGCTGCCAATTTGAAGAGTGTAGCTGGAAAATGTGGTATTACGATTTCGATGGGCATATTAATTATATTGATTGGATTAAGTAGAGTTATTTTAAATGTTCATTACCCGACTGATATTTTGGCTGGTTACTGTGCAGGTGGCATTTTGTTAAT
Organism: Bacillus sp. AC266; assembly: GCF_979253805.1. Taxonomy (NCBI): domain Bacteria; kingdom Bacillati; phylum Bacillota; class Bacilli; order Caryophanales; family Bacillaceae; genus Bacillus; species Bacillus sp. AC266. The sequence goes on along the minus strand of NZ_CEEDEC010000003.1, from coordinate 606,498 downwards.
CATCGCAATTTATTGTCATCGTTTACTTACCGAGAGATTGGGACTTAATAACGAGAGATAAAAAAACGTCTAGAAAAACTAGTATTATAGTTTTTCTAGACGTTTTTTGTTTATGGGGAGATGTGATAAAGTATAAATGACAAGTGAATTATATAAAGTAGGTGAAAATGTGTGAAGACAAATGTACATAAAATTGATAAGTGGGGGAAGTTAGGAACTTTTTTGTATCAATTTCGTTATACAGTAATTGTAGCATTACTACTACTTGCGATAGTGCTCGGTATTTTTGCTCCAAAACTTCCAGGAGTACTGGGCGGTGATGGTTTCCAAACAGAAGGGGATTATCAAAAGACGAAAGAAATTTTAGATAAAGATTTTAAGCAGTCTCAAGATACACTTTTACTCGTTTTTGAGAAGGAAAAGGATACTTCGCATGAGGAGTTCCAAAAGCGTATAGAGGGGATAATAAATCAAATTGAAGAGAAAGAAAAATACGAATCTTTCCATCATCCAATGCAAAATAAAGAGATGTTACAAGATGATATCGGTTATGCGACGATTTTATTTTCCGGGAAAACAAATAAAGAACGAATGGAAAAGACATTACAATTTGCCGGGAAAATCGAGAAGGAAAGTAATAGCGTATTAAAAGTAACACCGACAGGATATCCGAAAATTAATCAAGAGATTAATGAAAGAACGCAAAATGATTTAAAAGTAGCAGAGATGATTGGATTACCTATTGCTTTTCTCGTACTATTATTCTCATTTGGTAGTCTGATTGCGTCTATTTTACCGATTGTAAATGGCGCGCTTAGTGTCATTAGTACGATGGGGATTTTATATTTTATAGGTAGTGATAAAGAGCTATCTATTTTCGTGTTAAATGTTGCACCGATGATTGGACTCGCATTATCAATTGATTTCGCACTGTTATTTGTAAATCGTTTTCGAGAGGAAGTTGCGAAGAGAACAGTGAAAGAAGCGATAGCGATTACGTATCAAACGGCAGGGCGTGCTATCGTATTTTCAGGGTTATGTGTATTCGTCGGTTTATCAGGCTTATTTTTCTTTAAGATAGATTATATTCAGTCTGTTGCTATTAGCGGGATGATTGTCGTTATTATGAGCATTTTGTTTTCGCTCACACTTCTTCCGGCGCTATTATCTTTAATTGGTAAAAGGATATTAAAAAAGAATCAGGCGGCGCCTACGCCATCAAATGTATGGCGTAAATTTGCACAGTTTGTAATGAAACATCCAATCGTCATGATTATTGTTGTTACAACATTTATTGTTATTTGTTTATTACCGCTACGTACAGCTAACTTGCAGTTTCCTGGTGTTGAAGCGTTACCTGAAAAGAGTGATACGAGAGTTGCATTTGAGAAGTATGAAGAAGCCTTTAATAAAACTGTCCAAACACACGCTGATGTGACATTAGTAGTAGAGACGAAGAAAGATATAACAGAAAAAGAAAGTTTACAAAAGATAGAAGCTGTTGTTCAAAAGTTAAAAGACGATAAGCAAGTATATAAGGTGAAAAGTGTATATGACGGGCTAAATGGAATGAAAGCAGATCAAGTTGCTGGAATGTTACAGTCGCCAGAGGCTGCGAAAATAGCTCCTGTATTTGAAGCGTATACGAAAGGGAATAAAACAACAATGGAAGTCTTTTTGGATACGAAGCCAAGTACAGAAACCGCAAAACAATGGGTTCGTGATTTCAAAAAGAATTATAAAGAAAATGATGTTACTTATTATTTGGGTGGTATGACGACGTTCCAGCAAGAGTTAGAAGATGAAATTAAAGATAAAGTTGCAATTGGTATGTCTGTTATATTTGGATCAACCTTTGTCATTTTATTATTCGCATTCCGCTCTATACTCATTCCAATTAAAGCTATTATTATGAACGTACTTAGTTTAAGTGCAACAATTGGAATTGTAATTTGGTTATTTGAAGGTGGTCATTTCGGATTAGAAGAGAGTTCAGTTTTATTTGTATTACCAATCTTTATTTTCGGCCTCGTATTTGGGCTTAGCATGGATTATGAAGTATTTCTTATTTCACGTATTCATGAGCTTTATGAAGAAACAGGAGATAACGATCAAGCAACGTTAGAAGGGCTTGTTTCGACAAGTAGGATTATTACGTCCGCCGCTTTAATTATGATTGTTGTTACCGGTGCGTTCGCCTTTACTGATATTTTACCAGTAAAGCAGATGGGGCTTGGGGTTGCATTAGCAATATTTCTTGATGCAACAATTATCCGTCTTATGCTCGTACCAAGTTTAATGAAATTGTTTGGGGATTGGAACTGGTGGCTACCATTTCGAAAGAAAAGAGAAAAATCATCGTAAAAAAAACTCATCTATAAGATGAGTTTTTTTATGAATAGCAGGGCCCATATTTTGCGCATAGTATGTGATAAGAACATTACATACAAGTAGGTGAAGGCAATGTTTCGTTATTTTAAGTTTAAGCTAAATGATACAGTACAGTTTGCTGAAAACGATGGGCATATGTATCGCATTGTCGGTTATCGGTTGGAAAAAGGGTTTTATCCAAAAGATGAATGGACTCATATTATTTATGAACTGCTTAGAGACTTTGACGGGTATACGATGGATGCGGAAGAAGAGGAAATTGTAAAAGTTATTCAAGTAGAGGATGAGTATTACAAAATACAAGAAGTATCGGGGTATCGTTATCCAGTAAAAATGAAGCAAAAGCAACAAGTTATGAAAGGAGAGAAAATAGACGACTTATTAGATACGTACAACGACTATAAACGATTGGCGGATTTCTTTAAAGATTTATTGTATGAACAAAAAGCTGAAGAAGTGTTGCAGGAAATGAAAAGGCTTAGAGCGTGAGGGGACAGTCGATTATAAGGCTGTCCTCTATTTTTGACGGTGCATCAAATTATGTTTTCCGTTACAATGAGAGAATCAATAGAAATAAGGTGATTATAGTATGGAAACAAAGAAAAAGGGCGAATGGTGCGAAATTACGGTTCCAGCGACGTGGAATGGTATAAGTATTGAGTCGTTGTTAAAAGTAGAATGGGAAGTACCAAAAAAGTTATTACATCAGCTTCGTATGGAAAAAGGTGTTACGGTTAACGGAGAACAAAGGAGATGGAATGAACTTTTAAAAGAAGGAGATAAGTTACAAGTTCATATGTTTATGGAGGAGGAGTACGGCGTAGAGCCGGAATATGGTGAATTAAATGTAGTGTTTGAAGACGATCACGTACTCATTGTAAATAAGCAGGGGCAAATGGATACACATCCTTCTGAAAAAAATGGGACGGGAACACTTGCCAATCTTGTTGCTTTTCATTTTCAAATGCAAGGTTTAGAGACGAAGGTTCGGCATATCCATAGATTAGATAAAGATACGACAGGTGGTGTTGTATTCGCAAAACATAGAATTGCGGGTGCAATTATGGATCGTTTATTAATGGAACGGAAAATTAAAAGAACGTATGCGGCACTTGTTGAAGGAAAAGTAAAAAAGAAGCAAGGGACAATTGACGCGGCCATCGGAAGAGATCGACATCATGCTACAAGGCGCCGTGTTTCTCCAAAGGGAGACCAAGCTATAACGTATTATAAAGTAGAGAAATATTTTAAAAAACAAAATGCGACGCTCGTAACGTTACAGTTAGAAACCGGTAGAACACATCAAATTCGCGTTCATATGAGCTATAATGGAAATCCATTAGTTGGGGATGTATTATATGGTGGGCAAACAACATATATGTCCGGGCAAGCGTTACATGCGATGAAGATTAATTTTTTGCATCCGATTACGAAAGAAGAGATCGTTGTTGACGTACCTTTCCCTACAAATTTAAACGATACAATGAAAAAATTTGAAAGAGAAAATAGGTAAAGTGTAAGTTTAAAGTTGAAAAAGGTAGATTTTTGCAGGGATTTCTCTGAAAGAGGCGAAGCCGTTAAGAGAAAAGAGAGGTGAGAATTACTTGATCAAATATAAATATATGCTAGGGATATTTTTCGCTTGTCTCTTACTTACTCTATGTATTTATCCATATTTACCAACTCGTATGGCAGTGCATTGGAACGAGAATGGTGGAGCGAACGAGTTTATGAGTAAACAAGTTGTCGTATTATTTATCCCTGTCCTTATTATTATTTTACATGGATTAGTATATGTTATTTTACATAATATATATAAGTTTAATGAAGGGGAGTATTTCATTATAAATGGATTTATAATGAGTATTACTTTATTTATGATGTTTGTCCATATACTAATTCTCTTTATTAATTTGGGAAGTATTATATCCTTTCAGACAGGACTAACGATTGGAATTAGTATGTTTCTTTTTATGTTTAGTAAAGTGTTTAAAAAGGTGAAGGATAGAGAGAAAGAACCGATCAAATTACAAAAAATCCGTTTAGTTAGTAGGCGAATCTTTCAAGTGATGGCATGTAGCATATTATTTTCGTTGCTTTTGAGCCTGAAGTGGGGATTTTACTTGTTAATTAGTGTAATAAGCTGCGGGTCTATTTTGTTTATGTTCTACATTTTATACGCATACATATTAGAAAGCTATGAAACATAAAAAAAGAGTCTTCTCCTAGAAGACTCTCTTTTTATTTACTTCGTAATAAATTGTTGTGTCCAGTAGTTGCCGCTTTCTACATAGCCAACACCGATATGAGTGAAGCCACTATTTAAGATGTTTGCACGGTGTCCAGCACTGTTCATCCAAGCTTGTACAACTTCTTCTGGAGTACGTTGTCCTTGGGCGATGTTTTCACCTGCAGATTTATAAGAAATACCAAATTTCTTCATCATGTCAAACGGAGACCCGTATGTAGGGCTGTTATGATCAAAGTAGTTGTTTTTTTGCATATCTTCAGACTTAATGCGTGCTACTTTGCTTAATTCAGTATCGATTTGTAATGCTGATAAGCCTTGTTTTGTACGCTCTGCGTTTGTTAATTCAACAACGCGTTGTTCGAATTCGCTTAAAGATTTTGCTTCTTCAGCAGGCTTTTGCTCAGCAGGTTTTTGTGTTTCGTTTTGAGTATTGTTGTTTTCAGCTGGTTTTTGAGCTTCTGGTTTAGCAACTTCTTCAGCAGGCTTTTGTTCAGCTGGTTTTTGAGTTTCCTCAGCAGGCTTTTGAGCTTCTGGCTTAGCTGTTGGTTGTTCAGTAACAACATTTTCAGTAGGCTGTTGACCAGGAATGAAGCAATCTTGTTGGAATTGTCCTTGGTTCCATTGTGCTAATGATTCAACTCCCATAGATTGTAAGAATGCTTGTAATTCTTGTTGGCTCATTTGCTTCATCATCATTTTTGAATGCTGAATATTTTGAACCTTTATGTTGGATGGTTGTACTGTTGCAGCTTGTGCATCTAAAGAAGATACTCCTAAAGTAAGAGCTGTTGCAGCAGCTACAGATAATAAAACACGCTTTTTCATGATGTGTGTCCCCCTATATAAAGTTTTAATTTGTTTTCACACGATTTGTTTTTGACAGCCTGTCTGACTGACCAATTCATCGTAGCATACAATTTGCGAGAAAAAAGATGGAAAAAAATTCATAGACTTAAAATTTTCCTAATTTATCCTAAGAGGAGGAAAGGGATGAAATAAGAGAAACATAGAGTATAAAAGGAATTTTCAGCATTTTTATACTTGGTTTTAAGAGGGGGTTTTTGGATAAATGTACCTATATTAAAAATGAAGAATCCTATTGTATCAATGATTTTAGCATTTTTTCGAGGAATATACTGGATGTATTTTTACAAAACTGTAATGTTTCTGTTGTTCTTTTTTATAATAAAGTAACATATTTTTAATGTTGTAGCGGACAAAAAAGCGGCTATCTCTTTACATAGACGAAGGAGATAGCCGTTTTCCTATTATTACGTATGTTACGAGTTATTACGAGTTGGTTTCAATTGCTTCTAATAATAGATCAACAATGTGAATTCCTCTCATTTTATGAGAAAGACCTTCACGTTCAATACCTAGTTTCATTTGTAATAGACATCCAGGGTTTGCAGTAACAATTGTCGCTGCATCTGTTTCATGTACACGATCCATTTTGTAATCTAGAAATTCCATTGATAACTCCGAATGGACAATATTATAAATACCAGCAGAACCACAGCAACGGTCCGCATCTTTCATTTCGCGGTATGTTGCGCCTTGAATGGCCTCTAGTAACATACGAGGTTCCGAAGATGTTCGCATAACATTACGTAAATGACAAGAGTCTTGATACGTAATGATTTGCGGCGTGAGTCGTAAGTCATTACGTTTATGGAAATCTAGTTCTACTAGTATAGCAGTAATATCTTTAATTTTAGAAACAAATTGCTTTGCGCGTTCAGCCCATTTTGGATCATCTTTTAACAGATAATCATAGTCTACGAGGTAAGCTCCGCAACCACCTGCATTCGTAATAATATAGTCGATGTTTAAATCTTCGAATGCTTCTATATTTCGTTTTGCTAATTCTTTTGCTCCACTCTTTTCACCAGCATGCCCATGTAATGCCCCGCAGCAACTTTGTGTTTTCGGAATAACGATATCACAACCAGCAAGTTGAAGAAGTTTCATCGTTGCGTTATTTGTTTCTAAAAACATCGTATCCATTAAACAGCCTGTGAAGAATGCAACTTGTTTCTTTTTCGCCACCTCAGCAGGTAAAAATTCAGGACGATCTTTCATTGCTTTCATTTTAGGGACTTTTGGCAAAACGAGGTCCATCGTTGCAAGTGTTTCAGGGAATAACTTCATAATACCTGTTTTATGTGTTAGCGTTTGTAAACCAGAACGCTGGTAAAATCCGATTAGTCCTGTTAATGTTCGCATTCGGTTTTGATGCGGGAATAGTCCTTCAAAAACAACTTTACGAACAGCTCTCACGGGCATGGAGAACTTTTTATTTTGATTAATAATATCACGAGCTTCTTCTAATAAATGTCCATAATTCACACCAGATGGACAAACAGGTTCACAAGCGCGGCAGCCAAGGCAAACATTTAATGTATTTTCAACATCTTCATCTGGCTCAATTAAACCATCAACGACGGCTTTCATTAAGGCGATACGTCCGCGTGGTGAATGTGATTCTTTATACCCAGATTGAATGTAAGTAGGGCAAGTTGGTAAACAAAAGCCGCATCGCATACAATTTAATAGTTCATCTTCACTTAATCGTTCTTTAAATTCCTTTTGAATGTTTTCTTTATTTAATGTGGTCATCGTTCAACCACCACTCTTTTACGAGAGTCTTTCGCGAACATTTTACCTGGATTCATAATGTTATTTGGATCGAAGGCTTGTTTAATTCCTTGCATAGCAGCAATACCTTCTTTACCTAATTTCATTTCTAAATACGGAGCTTTCATCGCGCCAACACCATGTTCGCCGGTAATCGTACCACCAAGCTCAATCGCTTTCGCAAATATTTCAGCAAAAGCCTGTTCAGCACGGTGCATTTCGTCTTCATTACGGGCATCTGTCATACAAGTCGGATGCAAATTACCATCACCAGCATGACCAAAAGTACAAATAGGAATATTATATTTCTTTGCAATTGCATTAATTGCTTCAACCATTGGAGCGATTTGTGAACGTGGTACAGTTGCATCTTCTAATATTGTTGTCGGTTTTAGTCTTGCAAGTGCTGATAGTGCACTACGGCGTGCTGTACGAAGCGCATCTGCTTCCGCTTCATCTTTTGCAACGCGAACATCGACCGCATTCATAGCACGGCAAACGTTAGCCATTTTTTCGATATCTCGATTGACAACCTCGGGCGGGCCATCTTGTTCAATTAATAAAATTGCTTTAACGTCAGTTGGTAAACCGATTTGTGCAAACTCTTCTACAACTTCAATTGTTGGTTGGTCTAAAAACTCAAGTGTCGCCGGAATAATTTTATTTGCAATAATAGCAGAAACAGCTCGAGCAGCTTCGTTAATATCTTCATATAGCGCAAGCATCGTTTTCTTCGTTTCAGGCATAGGGACAAGTTTTAATATAGCTTCCGTAACAACACCAAGTGTTCCTTCAGAACCAATAAATAAACGAGTTAAATCATAACCAGCGACATCTTTTGCTAATTTACCACCAGTACGAATGATATCGCCGTTCGGTAAGACAAGTTCAAGCCCCATTACATAATCACGTGTTACGCCATATTTTAAACCACGTAATCCGCCGGAGTTTTCATTAATGTTACCGCCGATTGTAGAAATTTTCATAGAGCTTGGATCTGGTGGGTAAAATAAAGCTTTTTCTTCTACTGCTTTAATAATATCAAGTGTAATAACACCAGCTTGTACAGTAATTGTTAAATTCTCTTCGTCAATTTCTAAAATATTGTTCATATGGCGGAAAATAAGGACGATACCACCTTCAAGTGGACACGTTCCAGCGCAAAGATTTGTTCCAGACCCGCGAACGTATACTGGGATTTTATGAGTGTTACACACTTTTAACACGTCTGCTATTTCATTTGTATTACGAGGAGCAATGACTGCATCAGGCATCGCTTGGAAGTTTGGAGTGGCATCATAACTATAAGTTAAACGCCCCATATTGGATGTATCTACATTATCTTCGCCAACAATAGATACGAATGAATCAATAATTTGCTTTTCTAACATTGGAAATCCCCCTCAAACTGTTAACGTATTTCGTCATAATAAAAAACGTTGTAACAGTGCTTTCATTATAATGATAAAAAAGTTGGAGGATTCTTTCTATGTACAATCATCTAAAGATTAATCAATTTTATCGTTATTTTTTGTATGATTATCTAATAAGAGGATTGCGAAGTATAAAACATTTAAATCTTTGAATTGTTTCGGGTCAAGTCCTGTATGTTCTTCAATCTTTTTTAGCCTGTAATGCAATGTGTTAATGTGTATATGTAATTGCTCAGCTGTCTGCTTATAAGATTGGTTATAATCGATAAATAAACGTAAAGTGTGCATAAGCTCAGGAGATGATACTAAGTTTTCAATGGTACGCTCTAGAAACTGTTCTCGAGTTTCAGTAGAAATATCTTGTAAGCACATTTCTAAACGTAAATCTTCATTAAATACAATTTTTTTCGTTTCAAGTGATACTGAAAGGGCGCGTAATGCTTGTTCGTACGATAAGTTCATATTGCTTGGCGTAACTGTTTGTCCAATCCCGATATATAAAGTAATAGAAAATAAAGTTTCACAGTCTTGTTTTAACCGTTTTAAAAATTGAAAGGTTTGCTCTTTGGATTGGATTGTTGTAAACAAAATAAACCGATCATTTCCCCAGCGAACAAATAAATTTTCTTTTGCTAAAATGTTGCGCATATGTTGCCAAATTTTACGCTGGAGCATCGTATTATCTTGGGCGATTGATAATAAAATAAGTTGTTTCTTCTTATATAAATCAATGCCAAGCGTTTTTGCACGATCGAGAAAACTTGGAGACCAGTCTGTATTTTGAAGCCAATCAAAGACAAATGCTTCATAAGAACGGTGCTCAAGTTCTAGTTGTTCTAAAAAGTAGTTTTCATGAATTAATAATTCGGTCATCTTACGTAATATTTCTCCGTATTGTGAAATATTTTCAGGTTCTCCTGTAATTCCAATCACGCCGATTACTTCGTCATGGAATAGTAAAGGAAGGTTCATCCCAGCTTTTACACCTTGCAGTCGTCGTTCATCGTCTTTTGTAATAATGACAGTTTTCTTTTGTTTCGCACAGCGGAGTGCACCTTCATGAAATTGACCGATTCTTTCCGCATCTGTACTGGCGATAATAACGCCTTGTATATTAATAATAATAATGTTTTCAGTAATTAATCTGCGTACTTCACGTACAATTTTATTCGCTAAATCAGGAAAAAGCATAATTTACACACCTCAAATTCTATTTGTTGTACATTATATATGTAAGTTTATCCCGCATTAATGGGCAGTAAGACCCCCACCTCAAAATTCAGCGAAAGCAAAGAAGTTAGATGGGGGATCAACTGCCCATAAAAGCCCGATTGGTTCAACTAATAATCAGTGGTGGATGAAGAAAACCCCCACTGATTAAAGTTTCACTTTATTAATAAAGGAAGATTTCACATTTTCCACACATTTATTTGTTATTTTACAATTATAACGAAATCATCCGAAGATGGAGGGAATCTTTTGAGAAAGTATGTTTTTCTTCTCTGTTTTTTATTTCTATTAGTAGGGTGTCAAGGAAGTTCGTATACACCGATTGCTAAAGATAAAAGTGTTATTATAACAACGAATATAAAGGAAGGTAGTATTAGTTTTATTGATAAAAAAACAAAGAAGCTATTAACAACATGGGAATTAAATGAGCCGATTGCGGGGGTTACGCTACTTCCAAATGGCGAGGAAATACTTGTTTATGGTAAGCAATTAGAATATATGTATGTATATTCACTAGCAGAAGGAAGACAAGTGGACAAATATAAGATTGGAAAAGGAATTGCTAATGTTATCGCATCAGATGATGGAACACAATTATTTGCTGCCGATCAAAATGAACAAAAGGTAAGGTTCTTTACGATAAAAGGAAAAGAGACAGGGAGTGTTTCAACAGGAAAAGGGCCGATAACGATGGTAGAGCATCATAACCAGTTATCTGTACTCAACTTTTATGATACGAAACTAACGACCATTGATACAAAGAAAAAAGAAGTGATACAGTCCTTTATGATTCCACCAGCATCAACAGGAGCAACGGTTAGCGCTGATGGGAAAGAAATATGGATTGGTGGTCATGGTGATGGAAGTCAAGTGAATGAGAAAGTATTAGTGTATTCTTTACAGAGCGGAGAGATGATGCGTTCTTTACATGCTCCGTTTATGCCTGTGAATATAACAAAGGATGATAAGTATGTATATGCGCTAAGTCACGGTTCAAATACGCTTAGAAAGTTTGATGCAAGTACGTATCAAGAGGTAGGATTTGCAGAAGTAGGATCTAATCCATTTGCATTTTTGAAAAGCGGTGCAGAAGGATATGTAGCTAGTTATGATAGCGATGAAGTATGCGTAATGGATATGAAGAATATGAAAATAAAACAAACAATTAAAGTCGGAAAAGGACCGTTTCAACTCATAGAGAGAGAAGGGGAAGGACAATGAGTAAATATAACGTGCTAGTCGTAGATGACGAAAGTGATATGAGGCAACTTGTCGGAATGTACTTAGATAACTTCGGATACGAGTGGGGAGAAGCTGAAAATGGAAAAGAGGCACTTCGAAAATTAGAGACGGATCATTATGATTTCGTTGTACTAGATATTATGATGCCTGAGATGGATGGGCTTTCAGTTTGTAAAGAGATTCGAAAAACGTCGGATGTACCTATTATATTTTTAACAGCAAAAGGTGAAGAGTGGAATAGGGTGAACGGCTTACGTATGGGAGCAGATGATTATATTGTAAAACCATTTAGTCCTGGGGAACTAATTGCTCGTATGGAAGCTGTTTTAAGACGATATACAAAGCAAGAACAGCAAGAAGAGATTCAATTTGGACCGATTCTTATTAATGAAAAAAGTAGGAGGGTCGAGACGAATGGTGAGACGATTCCTCTTACGGTAAAAGAGTTCGATTTACTATATTTTCTTTGCCAACATAATGGACAAGTATTTAGCCGGGAACAATTGCTTGAAAAGGTGTGGGGATATGATTATGCAGGAAGTACAAGAACGGTAGATACGCATGTGAAAACGATGCGTCTAAAGCTAGGAGAAAGTGGAAACTACATTCAAACCGTTTGGGGTGTAGGTTATAAATTTGAGGTGTAACGTATGTTTACGATGGTACAAAAGCTTTGGCTTACAGTAGTATGTGCAGTATGTGTAACAGTTTCCTTTCTTTATTTTGTATCTTTATACTCATATGAAAAGTTATACGTTGATAATTTAAAAGATTCATTAGTAATGGAAGGGAAACGTCTTGCCACGCAATATGATAAACGTGAAGGAGTATCCACTTTTGAAGAGAAAGTAAGGGCATATGATCAAATATCTAGTTCAGATGTCCTTTTCGTATACAATCCGCGTGATTTAAGCGCATGTTTGCCTTTTGATGTTCACCATCATTCTCTTATAAGTGAAGGGGATAGACAGGCGCTATTAGATGGGAAAACAGTGACAAAGATAGGGTATGAAGAACATTTTGATCGTAATATTATGGGTGTTGTCATCCCTGTTTTAGATAATAAAAAATTAGTTGGTATTGTATACTCTTATATTCCTTTAAAAAGTATAAAAGACTTAATATTTGATATGGGTCTTATTTTAGCGCCGTTAGCACTTGCAATGATTTTAATTACAATATGGATTGGTAGAAAAATTATTATCGCCATTACGAGACCGCTTTCGCAAATGGAACGAGTTGCAAATCATTTGGCTACTGGAGATTTCTCAGAGCGGATTACAATTTCTTCAGAAGATGAAATTGGGCGATTGGGAAAAGCCTTTAATAAAATGGCAAATTCCTTAGAAACAGAAGATGTAAAGCGTAAGGAATTTTTAGCTAATGTTTCGCATGAACTTAGAACACCGCTTAGTTATATTAAAGGATATAGTGAAGCTATTTTAGACGGTGTAGCGAAGGGGCCGCAACAGGAAAAAGTAACGCAACTTATTCATAAAGAAGCAGGTCGCATGCAGCGCCTCGTTCATGATTTATTAGATCTAGCGCAGCTAGAAGGTGAACACTTTCCCTTAAAGAAACAACCTATCGTTTTTTCACAGCTTATTGAAGATGTACTAAATACGTACGAGTTACAGTTTGTAGAAAAAAACCTTCGTATTTCAACGAATTTAAATCCTGAAATTATCGTAATGATTGATGAGGATCGTATGCAACAAGTACTTCATAATGTATTAGATAATGCGATACGTTATACAAATCAAAACGGGGATATCATAATAACATTAAAACAAATCGATGATTATTGTGAATTGCACATAAAAGATACAGGAATAGGTATTGATAGAGAGCATTTAGAAAATCTGGGGGAACGCTTTTACCGAGTAGATAAAGCGAGAAGTCGTCAACACGGTGGAACAGGTTTAGGTCTTGCAATTGTAAGGCAAATTGTTCATATACATGACGGTGAGTGGAGAATAGAAAGTGAAAAAGGTAAGGGCACGACAGTTAGTATTAAATTAAAAGCACAAGATGAGGAGAGCATATTCTAACTTTTGGAATATGCTCTTCATATTGAAGGTAAATAGTTACGCGTAAATGTATTAATTAATATCAAACAAATATCAAAAATTTGACTATTTTATGAACAAAACATTTGTACTTCTTACTAATTCGTTCTAAAATAGTTATGGATGCTAAGTTCTTATAAAACGTTACAATTGTTGTTTGGAAGATACTGAGGTGATTTAACTGGAGTACAAATCTATTAAACCGAAAAAAATTTACGAAGAAGTATCTGAAGCTATTTTAACAATGATTAAAAATGGTACGTTAAAACCTGGTGACAAACTACTTCCTGTTCATCAATTAGCTGAGCAGTTTCAAGTTGGCAGATCTGCTGTTCGTGAAGCGCTAAGTGCGCTAAGAGCAATGGGCTTAATTGAAATGAAACAAGGAGAAGGTACATATGTAAGGAATTTCGATCCTTCTTCATTAACAAAATCACTAAATAACAAGTTATTAATGAAGAAAGAGGATATTTTGAATTTATTAGAAGTACGGAAGGTGCTCGAAGTGGGGGCAGTTCGAGCGGCAGCGGCAAAACGTACGGAAGCTAATTTGCAAAATATGAAGCAGTGGTTAGATGAAATGGCAAAGAGCATTGGAGATGAGAAGGCTGGCGAAAAAGCAGACTTTCATTTTCACATGGGAATTGCAGAATCTTCGCATAATAACATCTTGCTTGAGCTCATGAATCATGTTTCAGAGATGATTGCTGAAACGATTGGTGAATCAAGACGCATTATTTTATATGGTGAACAAACAACATCAGAACGACTTTTAGAAGAGCATCAATCTATATATGATGCGGTGTTAAAGCAAGATGTGGAATTAGCGCAGCAAGCGATGCTAGATCATTTAACAAATGTAGAACATATTGTCACAGGTAAAAGCGATATAAATTCGTAATTTAATCTTTTAAAAATCTAATTTTCTGATAAAATAGAGAGAGATTAAGTAAGCGTTTTCTTTAGAAGAGGGAGAGGATAGGCCATGGTTGAGCCTACTTCTTCTAATCTTAGTCATCTGATGACCATATGATTTTTGGCGGAGTTGTAATGAGGGGGAATTATAGTTATGAAAGTTACTTTATTTGTTACTTGTTTAGTCGATATGTTTGAAACAAACGTCGGTAAAGCAACAGTTGAAGTATTGGAGCGTTTAGGTTGTGAAATTGAATTTCCAGAAGCACAAGTTTGTTGTGGTCAGCCTGCTTATAATAGCGGCCATGTAGAAGCAGCAAAAGAAGCGATGAAACATATGATTGAAACTTTCGAAGATGCAGAATATATCGTTACGCCATCTGGATCTTGTGCGACAATGTTTCATGAGTATCCGCATGTTTTTAAAGATGATCCGAAGTGGGCTAAACGTGCACAAAAGGTTGCTGATAAAACATATGAATTTACACAATTTATTGTAGATGTTTTAAAAGTTACAGATGTTGGTGCAAGTTTACCAGGGATAGCTACTATTCATAAATCTTGTCATATGACACGCCTGCTTGGAGTAAAAGAGGCACCAGGAATTTTATTATCAAGCGTAAAAGGATTAATTGTGAGAGAACTGCCGAACGTGCAAAATTGTTGTGGGTTTGGGGGAACGTTTTCAGTTAAGATGACTCCAATTTCTGAGCAAATGGTAGATGAAAAAGTAGATAGTGTAATGGAAACAGGTGCTGATTATTTAATCGGTGCAGATTGTGGGTGTTTGTTAAACATTGGCGGACGTATTGAGCGTTTAGGAAAAGAAGTAAAAGTAATGCATATTGCTGAGGTCTTGAATAGTCGCTCATGAAGGGGGAACATAAGCTATGTCTATGAAAATCAGTGAGAAAAAATTTAATGATCGCGTTGGCGATGGAATTCAAGATTCGTTTATGCGCGGAGCGGTATCTTCTGCACAAACGCGTTTATATACAAATCGATTAAAAGCAGCTGACGAGTTGGGAAACTGGGAAGAGTGGCGTGAACTAGGTGAACAAATTCGTCAACATACGTTAGAAAATCTTGATTATTATTTAATGCAGTTAAGTGAAAATGTATCAAAAAGAGGCGGTCACGTTTACTTTGCGAAAACGAAAGAGGATGCAGCAAAGTATATTCAAGACGTTGCAAAAAAGAAACAAGCGAAGAAAGTTGTAAAATCAAAATCAATGGTAACTGAAGAAATTAGTATGAATCATGCCCTTGAAGAGATTGGTTGTGAAGTGTTAGAGAGTGACTTAGGAGAGTATATCTTGCAAGTAGATAACGATCCACCATCACATATTATTGCGCCTGCACTTCATAAAAACAGAACGCAAATTCGTGATGTATTTAAAGAAAAACTTGGATATGAAAATTCTGATGATCCATACGAAATGACAAAGTTTGTTCGTAAACAACTTCGTGAGAAATTTATGGATGCAGAAATTGGTGTGACAGGTTGTAACTTCGCTGTTGCAAATACTGGCTCTCTTTGTTTAGTGACGAACGAAGGTAATGCCGATCTTGTCATGTCGATTCCGAAAACACAAATTGCAGTAATGGGTATGGAACGTATGGTTCCGACAATGGAAGAATTAGATGTTTTAGTTGGTTTACTATGTCGTAGTGCGGTAGGTCAAAAATTAACAAGTTATGTAACAGTAGCAGGACCAATTCAAGAGGAAGAGGTAGATGGACCAGAAGAGTTTCATTTAGTCGTTGTTGATAATGGCCGCTCTCAAATTCTTGGATCGGAATTCCGTTCAATATTGCAATGTATTCGTTGTGCCGCTTGTGTTAACGTATGTCCCGTATATCGTCACGTTGGTGGACATTCGTATGGATCTATTTATTCAGGACCAATCGGTGCGGTATTAACACCACTTTTAGGTGGGTATGACGATTACAAAGAGCTTCCTTATGCATCTAGTTTATGCGGAGCATGTACAGAAGCTTGTCCAGTAAAAATTCCATTACATGATTTATTATTAAAACATCGTCAAGTCATCGTTGAGCAAGAAGGTCGTGCCCCACTTGCAGAAAAATTAGCAATGAAAATGTTTAGTATGGGTGCTTCTTCAGCAGCTTTATATAAAATGGGATCGAAAATGGCACCGGCAGCAATGAGTCCATTTACATCTGGTAACCGTGTATCAAAAGGTGTTGGACCACTTAAAAACTGGACGGATATTCGTGAATTCCCAGCTCCAAGTAAAGAACGATTCCGTGATTGGTATAAAGATCATAAGAAAGGCGGGGACAAATAATGACAGGATTAATTCAAAACCGTGAGTCCTTTCTAGATAATATCGCAAAAGAACTTGGGCGCGCGCGTAAAACAGAAGGCGTAGAACGTCCAGCATGGAAAAGTAATGTGAATGTAGAAACGTTAAAAGATTATTCACAAGAAGAATTGTTAGAAGTATTTAAAAAGCAATGTACAAACATTCATACAACTGTTGTGGAAACGACAAACGACCGCTTACGTGAAGATATTCAAAAAGTAATCGTTGAAAACGGCGGAGGACCTATTATATTATCAGCAGATGAACGTTTTGATTCCTATGGATTGACTTCTTTATTTAAAGAAGAGCTTCCAAAGCAAAATGTTGAGGTAAATGTATGGGATCCTGAGAAAAAAGAAGAGAATATGCGTATAGCGGAAAAAGCGAATATCGGTATTGCATTTAGTGATTATACTTTAGCTGAATCTGGTACGATTGTTGTACAAAGTCATAAAGGACAAGGGCGTTCTTTACACTTTTTACCGACTGTATACTTTGCTATTATTCCACGTGAAACACTTGTACCTCGTATTACGCAAGCAGTTCAGGATATGAACTCACGTGTGGAAAAAGGTGAAGCAGTCGCATCTTGTATTAACTTTATTACAGGACCAAGTAACTCTGCGGATATTGAAATGAATCTTGTTGTCGGAGTACATGGGCCGTTAAAAGCAGTATATTTCATCGTATAAAATAGGGGAAAGCAGGCCGGAAAACGGCCTGCTTTTTTAATAGAATAAAGATAATATGAAGTAGAAGTTCTCTCCTTTTTTTGTTATGTTCTTTTGGAAAGGAGAGGAAGGGATGTTCACTTATTTATATGCATTGTTAATAGGTATGGTGTTTGGTTCTTTTTTTATGGTGATTGCGATGAGAGTTCCAGTAGGGGAATCTATTATTACACCGCGTTCGTACTGTCATTACTGCAAGTATACGTTACAGCCGAAAGAACTTATTCCAATCATTTCATTTTGTATACAAAAAGGGCGTTGTACGAATTGTAAGAGCAAAATCTCAAGTTTGTACATAGTATTTGAATTTGTTACAGGCAGTTTATTTTTTCTTACTGTATATGTAATTGGAATGGAAAGAGAGCTCATCATCATTTTATCGCTTTTTTCGTTACTTCTAATTATTTCAGTTACAGATTTAGTATATATGCTAATACCTAATCGTATTTTAATTTGGTTTGCGCTTTTGCTTATTTTAGAATGTATTTTTGTACCGTTAGTCACTTGGACAGATAGTATAGTTGGTAGTGGCGTTATATTCATTTTGTTATATTGCATGCAAAAGATATATCCAGAAGGGCTTGGTGGAGGGGATATAAAATTACTTTCGCTGCTTGGATTTATAGTGGGACTGAAAGGGATTTTTATGATTTTATTTTTAGCATCTTGCTTTAGTCTTTGTTTCTTTGGAGCTGGTATAGTATTAAAACGTATGAAAATGAGGAGCCAAATTCCGTTTGGTCCTTTTATTAGTCTTGGAGCAATATGTTACATGCTGGTCACGTATACAAAATAGAGAGGGGATAGAACATGAATGTATATATGGATGATCAAAGAAGTTGTCCATACGGGTATGTACTCGCCACTACAGTAGAATGTGCTTTGCAAATGGTTCGGGATTATGATGTAAATATTCTTTCCCTTGATTTTAATATGGGATGGGGAGAAAAAAGTGGGTTAGATTTCGTAGAAGCTTTCTGCAACGAAGGTTTATATGTTAATGAAATTCACCTTCATACAAATGATGTCATCGGTATGCATCAGATGAAAAAGAGCATAGAGAGAGGGAAGGAAAACGGGGAAATTAATCCTTATATTGCCTTGAAATATGTAGGGAGCTAAAAACTCCAAAGTAAAACTTTGGAGTTTTTAATGTTTCATATGTGCTTGTAAAGGAATAATTTCCTCCGTTTGAGCTCCAACTAATTGAGTTTTCTCTTGTTCAACAACAGGTGCTTTCTTTGTTAAGTAATGATATACCATACCGACAAATACGGATCCGCCAATAATGTTACCGATTGTAACTGGAATTAAGTTATGAATAGCGCCCGCAAAAGAAATTGTCTCAGGATGTGGTGATACTAAAGATAAAGCAAACAGTGATAAGTTTGCAATGCTATGCTCATAACCAGATAAAAAGAAAGTGAAAACGAGCATCATCATCATTAATATTTTTGCTGTGTCACCTTTCACTTGAGAAGGTAAGAAGCAGGCAAGACATACGAGCCAGTTACATAAAATCGCTTTAAAGAATAATTGCATTGTAGGTGTATTCATCTTTCCTTCAACAACTTTATTCATTAAATGACTGTGATCAATTGCTTCGAAAATTCCAGTTGCGTAAAATAGTAAGGCAAAGAATAAAGCACCAGCTAAGTTACCTGCATAACAAGCAACCCAGTTACGAAGTGTATCAGAAATCGTTGTTTCTTTTCTTAAAGTTGCCACTGTGAAGTACATCGTATTGCCAGTAAATAATTCAGCGCCGCCATATATAATAAGTACGAGAGCAATTCCGAAAAACATGGAGGAAGCTAAATATGTTGCTGGTGAATCTGCAATATGAAAAAAGTTACCTAATTTAAAACATAGTACAATAATAAAACCGATATAAATGCCCGCAAGTGCAGCACGAATGAAATATTGCATTGGATTTATATCTAGCATTTGTTTTTTGCTCTTAGCCAGTTTTACAACGTAATCTAATCCTTGTTCTAGCATGAGTAATACGCTCCTTTAATACATCGTCTATAAATACTCCTTATATGAATAAGGTACATGGATTTGTTCATAGTTTCAATAAGTTTGTGCAATATTTCACAAAAAGGACATACATCTATAAAGGAAGCGTTTACAAAAGGTAGTATAATGGAATTTTTTCTAAAAATAGAGAGGGGAATTGAAACGAGAAAAAAGAAAAAGCGCTGTAATTACAGCGCTTTTTCGTCTAAATTCTTTTCTACTTTTACTTCTACTTCTTTCGAGAAGAACCAACCGCAAACTGCGATTCCAACTAATACAATCCAGAATGTAAGCTTCCACGGAGTGGATTCTGGGAATGAATGCGGAAGGACATTTAAAGCAGGGTGTGCTAACGTATAAACTGTTAATTTCACACCAACCCAACCTACAATTAAAAATGCTGCAGTTTCAAGTCCTGGTTTACGTTTTAATATTTGTACGAAAGCAGTTGCTGCAAATCGCATTATAACTAATCCGATAAGTCCACCTGTAAAGATAACGATAAATTGACCTGTATCAAGACTACCAATCGTACCTAATCCTGTTTTCGGTAAAGTCACTGCTAATGCAACAGCAGCTAAAATTGAATCAACTGCGAAGGCGATATCAGCAACTTCGACTTTAAATACAGTCCACCAAAAGTTCTCTTGTTTTTTCTTTGCTTCTTTTTCTTCTGTTTCTTCATGTGTATTCTTTTTAACATACGTTTTAAATAAGTGATTCCCCGCGATAAACATAAGATAAATCGCACCAATTGCTTGCACTTGCCATACATCTACTAGGAACGAAATCATAAATAGTGATCCGAAGCGGAAAACGAACGCTCCTGCTAATCCATAAAATAGTGCTTTCTTTCGTTTTTCTTCTGGTAAATGTTTTACCATAATTGCGAGAACGAGAGCGTTATCAGCCGCTAAAATCCCCTCTAGTGCAATTAGGATGAGTAATACCCAACCATACTCCAATAATAATGATACATCCATGTACATTCTCCTCTCATTTCTATAAAGACTAAACAAGTGAAGAAGTTCCCCACTGTTTAGTTTCCCCATACTCCTGCGTATCAACGGTGGAAGGAATTTGAAAACAAAAAAGACCTCTGCCGTTGATAGGCAAAGGTCTTGCTAGACATATGTAATGAAAATGCCAACAAAGCCGGAAGAACTAAGTTCTACGTAATGACGACTTTGTTTCCAAGAAATAGTTCTTGGACGCTACTCCCCTTTGGAGATATGCTATTGTACTCTCATTATATGGATAATTTATACGGTTGTCAACCTGTTAAAATATCTTCGTTGGGATATTTTATTTTTCTTTGTTTTTTACGTGCAAATGAAAAGGCTAATGTTAAAGGCCCCATCTTTCCAAAAAACATCATAAAGATAATAATTGTTTTGCCGATAATTGTTAAGTGTGGCGTCAAATTCATGCTAAGGCCGACAGTTCCAAATGCTGAAAATACTTCAAAAGCACTCATTAATAAAGGAACCTTCTCAGTGATGCTTAAAATTAAAATGGAAAGAAAAATAAACGAAATTGAAATAATAGTAATCGTTAATGATTTGACAATGAGCGTATCTTTAATGGATTTTTTAAACACGACAATATCATCTTGTTCTTGCAAAAATTTAAATACGCCGAAAAACATAATCAAAAAAGTCGTTAATTTAATCCCTCCACCAGTTGAAGCACTGCCAGCACCAATAAACATAAGAAGCATCATTAATAAAAGTGAAGGTTTTGATAATGCAGAGATATCAACAGTATTAAACCCGGCAGTACGTGTTGAAACCGCTTGAAAATAAGCAGCCATACCTTCTTCAAATGGTGTAAAACCTCTCATGGAAATTGAATTATGGAACTCAAATATAAAGATAAAAGCTGTAGCAATAATATTGACGATTAGAGTAGAAGAGAGCATAAGCTTTGAGTGCAAAGTAAGGTTTTTAAAGTTTTTCTTTCTTTTTATATCTACGATAACCGTAAAACCAATCCCACCTAAAATAATGAGGGAAGAAATAACGAGATTGACGAGAATGCTATGGGAGTGCGACATTAAATTATCGCTCCACACAGAAAACCCAGCATTGTTAAAGGCTGAGATAGAATGAAAAAAGCTATAATATATACCTTTGGCAACCCCGTATTTTGGTACCCATTCAAAAGAGAGAAGTAAAGTAGCGATACATTCTACAGTAAAAGAAAATAAAAATAATGCTTTTGCAAGACGAATGATTCCGCCGACATTGGTTTGATTTAATGCTTGTTGTAATAAAATCCGGTTTTGAAGGCCGATTTTTCTACCGAGCATAATTGCGATTAAAACAGCAAAGCTCATAATGCCAAGCCCGCCAACTTGTATAAGTGTTAAAATGACACATTGGCCAAATAAGGTAAATACTTTACCAGTGTCCACAACACCAAGCCCTGTAACCGTACAAGCAGAAACCGTTGTAAATAAAGCATCGAGCCATGAAATAGACGTTGTTGTAGCAATTGGCAATTTCAATAGGCATGTACCGATAATTGATAGCATAATAAAAGATACAGTAAGAACACGGGGAGGACTCATGCTAATGTTAATCCGTTTCATTTCACATATCGTTCCTTTCGATTTGCTCTTACTAGTATGTGAAGAAGCACTATTATGTATGTTAAAAAAGAAAGAGGCAGAGAATATCTGCCTCTAAGCCATAGGTTATATAGTTATCCGCGTAATTGTTGTTGAGCTAAAGCAACAAGACGTTTCGTTACTTCACCGCCAACTGATCCGTTAGAACGAGATGCTGTATTAGATCCTAAGCTTACACCGAATTCTTGTGCGATTTCATATTTGAATTGTTCAAGTGCTTGCTCTGCACCCGGAACTAGTAATTTGTTTGTTTTCACCATGTTGATACACATCCTTAAAGAGTAATCCAGTTTAGCTAAGTGCTATCTGGTAATGTTATTTTATGTGTAAACGACGTACTCATACACGGAAGTAAACGGTGTGATTAGAAGTTCTTGGATAGAAAAAAGAGTAGCAAATTTGCTACTCTTTTTTCAGTATTGTCGCTGTACCTTCTACGACAATATCATCAGATTGATTATATATGTTTGTTTGCAATGTGATAATTTTTTTATCGTCCCGTTTTTTAATAACTTCTGCCACAACGCGAAGTGTATCACCGATTTTGACAGGAGCACGGAATGAAACGTTTTGTGATAAATAAATCGTATTTTTGCCAGGAAGTTTCGTTCCAAGAATGGTAGAAATAAAACTTGAAACGAGCATGCCATGGGCAATACGTTCTTTGAACATTGTCGTTTTTGCAAAAGAGTCTAGAATGTGAATAGGATTTACATCTCCAGTCAATTTTGCAAAATTGATAACGTCCTCATCCGTAATTTTTTTTGTAAGTGATGCTTGATCACCGACTTGAATCTCATCGTAACGAAGCTCCGGAACAGTTTGTGCTTCTTGAAATGGATTCATTTTGTCCTCCTTCTTTTCCATATCGAAAAATGTAAGCCATCTTGATGTAGTAGGAGGAAGAAAGAGTTTTGTTTGTGCTGCAGTTAGTTGCCACATTTTTCTTACTTGATGGAAGTAAATAGATTTTTTGAGTTTTCCTCGAACTGCTTTGCGAGTTCTAGTTGTTTGGACTTGAACTCTCCCAAAAAAACTTCTAACTGTTTTTGAACCTCTTCACGTTGCGACTGTTGTTGTTCGATAAAGTGTTTTGTTGTTTCTTCAAATTGGCCGCTAGTTTGAGTAAGAATAGACAAAGATGTTTTCGTAGGCGAAACAGTAAGTTGGTGCATTTGATTAGAAAGCTCATTCCACTTTTCTTGCCACTCGTTAATTTGATCATTTAAGGAGTTTCCAGTTAATTGCTTCACATAGTCTGTATATTGGTTATTGAACTGAGCAGTGAATTGGTGTAGTTCTTTTTCTAATTCATCTACTCCTGATGTTAATTTATGCAAAGCGTCTTGTTGTTGTTTTAACGTTTCTAAAGTAAGTTGCTCTAATTGTTTCCCAGCTGAAGAGAAGAGGGAAAGAGATTGAGACCAGTTTTTCCAAAATGCATCGACTAATTCGTATGGCTTAGTTTCCATTGTTTGACCTCCAAATGTTTTTTTGCATATTGTGAACGCAGATTACTCTGCTGTACCACCAGGTGAAGATGAAGAATCCTTTTCATCCTTTTCTGGAGAAGTAGAAAATGGAAAGAATGCATTGGTGTATAACGTGAAAAACGTCCGCAACATATTTTGATAATGTTCAAAAGAAGTCGCACATGTTGTTAAATATTGCTCTCCATATTCTGTTAAAGAATAAATTCGTTTCGCTGGCCCGCCTTCGCTTGTATCCCAAGTAGAAGAAATAAGATTTTCTTTTTCTAATTTGCGTAGTGTCCTATACACATTACCTTGGTCAACAGAAGAAAAGCCGATGTCCATTAGCATTTGAATAAGTTTGTAACCATGAAGACTCCAGTCTTTTAGACAGAGAAGTAAGAAAGGAACTAAGAAGTTTTTTGGCATGGAGTTTGGTTGTTTCGCTTGGTTTTTTTCCAAACTTTCTGGGTGTTCTGGTTCATTATGTAGCATGATTGTACATCACCTCATGAATCAGTTAGATGGAATTTTTTGCTTATAAGTGCAATTTACACCTATCTGTTTTTAATGTCAATACATTTGTTAGAAAATAAAGAAAAATAAAATATACACTTGAAGTTTTATTCGGAATATTAGAAAATAGTGAATAGGTTGAATTGTTTCAAAAACGAAAAAGGGAGTGTAGTCGAAGTGATTGATCAAAAATTCGATCCATTGCAAGCATGGAAAAATGCTTATGAACAAACCGAAACATTTTGGGGAAAAGCGCTCAATGAAACAATTAAAACAGAAGAATATTCTGCTTGGATGGGCAGCGTTCTAGATTTGAATTTGTTTTATCAAAAAGCATTAAATGATACGACAAAAAATTATTTAGAACAGGTGAATGTGCCGACGAGAGAGGATATCGCTAGGGTAGCTACGCTTGTTATTAACTTAGAAAATAAAGTTGATAACATCGAAGAAATTCTAGAAGAGAAAGTGGATTCATTAGGACAAGCTCCTACATTAAAGCGTGATGTTACGAAAGTAAAACAAGATATGCGCACGTTAGAAACGAAAGTTGATCAAATTTTAGAATTGCTAGAAAAGCAAAATGCAGTACTAGCTAAACTACAAGTACCTGTAAAAGAAGAAGTAAAGCCTGTAAATAAGCCAGAAAATAAAAAATGATAATGGCGTTTGTTTATAACGTGTAAAAGAGAGAGGGAGAATCTCTTTTCATGTATAAACAACGAAACATAATTAATATATGGACTCAATAGTATGAGTACCAAAATGATTCATAACAATCGTTCACAAATTCATTTAAGGGGGAAAAGAAATGGTTCAATTAAATGGCAAAGTAGCAATCGTAACAGGTGGGGCAAAAGGAATTGGAAAAGCAATCACAGTAGCATTAGCACAAGAGGGAGCAAAAGTAGTTATTAACTATAACAGCAGTAAAGAAGCAGCTGAAAACTTAGTAAATGAATTAGGAAAAGAAGGACATGACGTTTATGCAGTTCAAGCGGATGTTTCTAAAGTAGAAGATGCAAACAGACTTGTAGAAGAAGCTGTGAATCATTTTGGTCAAGTTGATATTCTTGTTAATAATGCTGGTATTACAAGAGATCGTACATTCAAAAAATTAAATCGTGAAGATTGGGAGCGCGTAATTGACGTGAACTTAAGCAGTGTATTTAATACGACAAGCGCGGTACTTCCATACATATCGGAAGCAGAAGAAGGAAGAATCATTAGTATTTCTTCTATTATTGGCCAAGCTGGTGGATTTGGACAAACAAACTACTCAGCAGCAAAAGCAGGTATGCTAGGATTTACAAAATCATTAGCGTTAGAACTTGCAAGAACAAATGTAACTGTAAACGCAATTTGCCCAGGATTTATTGATACTGAAATGGTAGCAGAAGTACCAGAAGAAGTGCGTCAAAAAATCGTTGCGAAAATCCCGAAAAAACGTTTTGGTCAAGCTGATGAAATTGCAAAAGGTGTAGTATATCTATGCCGTGACGGTGCGTATATCACAGGTCAGCAATTAAACATTAACGGCGGATTATACATGTAATGAAGTAAGAAAAAAGTGCATATCCATAGCAGGAATGCACTTCTTTTTTTAGAAAGAAATTGACCAAAAAGGAGATAGGAAAAATGACTACATTCGTAACGGAATGGGAAAAGCAATTGGAGTTGTACCCAGAAGAATATCGTAAAGCATATCGCCGTGTGAAAAGAGCGAGCGAAGTTTTATTACGCGAACCAGAACCACAAGTTGGTTTAACACCGAAAGAGGTTATTTGGACGAAGAATAAAACGAAGCTGTATCGTTACATTCCAAAACAAGAAAAAACACAGAGAGTTCCAATCTTATTAATATACGCTCTTATTAATAAACCGTATATTATGGATTTAACTCCAGGAAATAGTTTAGTGGAATATTTAGTAGATCGTGGTTTTGATGTGTATATGCTTGATTGGGGCACATTCGGTTTAGAAGATAGTCATTTGAAGTTTGATGATTTCGTGTTCGATTATATTGCAAAAGCAGTGAAAAAAGTAATGAGAACTGCAAAATCGGACGAGATTTCTTTACTTGGTTATTGCATGGGTGGAACGTTAACATCTATTTATGCAGCGCTTCATCCGGACATGCCAATCCGTAACTTGATTTTTATGACAAGTCCTTTTGATTTCTCTGAAACAGGATTATACGGTCCTTTATTAGATGAGAAATATTTCAATTTAGATAAAGCGGTTGATACATTCGGAAATATTCCGCCAGAAATGATTGATTTCGGAAATAAGATGTTAAAACCAATTACAAACTTTGTCGGTCCATATGTTGCTTTAGTCGATCGTTCAGAAAATGAGCGCTTCGTCGAAAGTTGGAAATTAGTTCAAAAGTGGGTAGGCGATGGTATTCCGTTCCCAGGTGAATCGTATAGACAATGGATTCGGGATTTTTATCAAAATAATAAATTAGTGAAGGGTGAACTCGTTATTCGCGGACAAAAGGTAGACCTTGCAAATATTAAGGCGAATGTCTTAAATATTTCTGCGAAACGTGATCATATCGCTCTGCCATGTCAAGTAGAAGCTTTACTTGATCATATTTCTAGCACAGATAAACAGTATGTATGTTTACCGACAGGACATATGTCTATCGTGTATGGTGGAACGGCTGTAAAGCAAACATATCCGACGGTTGGAAATTGGCTTGAAGAGCGTTCTAATTAAAGAGAAGAAATCCAACTAGCTTATGTTAGTTGGATTTTTTTATGGAAAATGACGAAACATAGGAAGGAGAAAAATACATTGTAGGAGTATAATTATGAAGCTTATGACTGGTAAGTTGTTTTGGAATTCTGGAGTTTCTGTACCTTGTTATCCAACGTTAGAAAATGATATGATATGTGATGTACTAGTAATTGGAAGTGGAGAAGCAGGTGCTCATATAGCGTATTCGTTAGCTAAAATTGGAATGCGTGTTATGCTCATTGAAAAAAGAGCAATTGCATGTGGTAGCACAGCTGCAAATACAGGATTATTACAATTTGTTCATGATAAATCGTTAACCTCTCTTATTCATACATTTGGTGAAGAAAAAGGGGTACGAGCATATAGACTTTGTTATGAAGCGCTGCAAACAATGGAGAAGGTTGTGCCAACTCTCGATATTGATCCCCATTTTATTCCGCGAAATAGTTTGTATTATGCAAGTAGAGATGAGGATGTTTCATTTTTACAAGAAGAATATAATACGTTACGCCATTATGGATTTCCGGTTGAATATTTTACAGAGTCTGATATTAAGAAACGTTATTCATTTGCAAAACAAGCAGCGTTATATACAAGCGGTGATGCAGAAGTGAATCCGTATTTATTAGCGCATAGTCTTTTGCATAAAGCGAAACAAATGGGCGCTACTATATACGAACATACAGAGGCATTACATATTAAACAAATCCAAAATGATTTAATTTGTTACACGAATACAGGAAATAAAATAGTAGCAAAGAATATTATTATGGCGACAGGTTATGAAGCAATTTTTGGAAAGAAAGAAAAAAATACAACAGTAGAAACGTCTTATGCCGTTGTGACAAATAAGATAGATTATTTTGAAGGCTGGCATGAGCAATCGTTAATTTGGGAAACAGCACGTCCATATTTGTATAGTCGAACGTATCAAAACCGCATTGTTATAGGCGGATTAGATGAGGCGCTGAAAATTCAAAAAATCGGCGATACGAAATTATTGCATAAGCGTAATCTTCTTATTAACATTGTAAAAGAAATGTTCCCGCAGTATAAAAATATACGGGCAGAGTACTATTGGGCAGCAGCATTTGGTGGCAGTCATGACGGTCTTCCTATTTTAAAAGAAGATAAAAAAATACATAATTTATATTACGCACTGCCGTATGGGGGAAATGGAACTGTATACGGAATGGTATTTGCGAAACTATTTCAGCAGTTATTTACAAATGAAGAAAGTGATGATTTTTCTTTATTTAATCGATAGAAAAAAGGTAGCGAAGTGATGGAATGAGAGATATAAAAAAGTTTTTACAAAAGTTACGTCCCGTACAACTTATCGTTGTATTTTATTTACTAGCAGTAGTCGTATCGGTAATTTTGCTTAGTTTACCATTTGTTACGAAGCCTGAAGTGAAATGGACATTTATCGATGCACTATTTACATCTGTTAGTGCGGTAAGTGTTACGGGACTGTCTGTTGTTACGATTTCAGATACGTTTACAACGGCAGGAATTATTGTTTTAGCCCTTATTTTACAATTAGGCGGATTAGGAATTATGGCGCTTGGTACATTCGTCTGGATTATAACGGGGAAAAAGATTGGTTTGCAAAGAAGAAGATTAATTATGGCAGACCATAACCAAGGGAATTTATCGGGCCTTGTAGAATTGATGCGTTCTATTTTAATTGTAATTATTTCGATAGAACTCATTGGAGCAATACTGTTAGGTACAAGGTTCTTACTATATTTCCCGACTTGGCAAGAAGCTTATTTTCACGGTTTCTTTGCCGCTGTGAGCGCAACAACGAACGGAGGATTTGATTTAACAGGACAATCACTTATTCCGTACAAAAAAGATTATATTGTTCAAATGATTCATATGTTGCTTATTATTTTAGGAGCTATCGGTTTCCCAGTGTTAATGGAAGTAAAACAATTCCTTAGTAAAAGGCGACAACAACTATTTCGCTTTTCGTTATTTACAAAATTGACGACAACGACATTTTTTGTACTCGTTATTGTTGGAACAATTATGATTTTTCTATTAGAACGAAATCATTTTTTAGTAGGAAAGTCATGGCATGAAACTGTATTTTATACATTATTCCAATCTGTGACGACGCGAAGTGGAGGACTCGCTACAATGGACATACGTGAATTATCACAACCAACGCTTTTATTTATGAGTATATTAATGTTCATTGGGGCATCTCCAAGTTCAGTTGGGGGCGGAATACGTACAACAACATTTGCAGTTAGTATATTATCGTTATATACATTTGCAAGAGGCGGGAGAACAGTCCGAGTTTTCAAACGTCAGCTACATGAAGAGGACGTGTTGAAAGCATCTGTCGTTATGACGATGGGGATTTTATTATGTGCCTCAGCGCTATTCATTTTATCTATTACGGAAAATGTACCGCTTATGAGCTTAATCGTTGAAGTTTGTTCTGCTTTCGGAACGACGGGACTATCAACAGGTGTTACTCCTGATTTAACAACTGTTGGTAAACTTGTACTCATTGTACTTATGTTTATCGGACGCGTCGGTATTTTGACATTTATTTTAGCTAGTGGTGGAAGAGAGCAACCAGCTCGCTATAAATATCCGAAAGAGAGAATTATTATTGGATAGTATGAAACCATTCTACCTATGTTAGGTAGAATGGTTTTTTAGTCGTTAATTCCGAATTGGGGATGCATAAAAGCATCATTTTTATTATCAACTTCGTTTTTAAGTAATTCTTGATTTTCTTCTGCAATCCATCCGATATCATTTGTAGGATGGATCCATTCTTCCCCAGCCATAATGGCAGGATCTACCTCATCACTCCAATTATTAAGAGGACTGTTAGTGGAATCGTATTTACTGTCTCCAATTACAACATCATATTGATTTATAAAAGGTTGTTGCATCTTTTTGCCTGTGCCTTTAAAAGAAGGAAAGTTCATTTGATGAGGGAGCGTCTCGTCTAAAATTGGCGATTGTATCGTTTCTTTTTCTTTCAAAGTAATCGCTCCTTTTTGTAATGGTTTGTTCGTATGTAGTATTTCCATCTATAAGCTCTTATGTACTTGTTAACACTTCCCAGTAATAATTACTGTAAGTTGTTTCAAACTAGAATAGAAAGTTATTTCGTGAGAGCAGGTGAATATGTTGGTAAAAAGAAAAGTAAAACAAAATGCAGCAATTAATAATAATAAAACTCCGAAAGAAAGCTTACCAGATGCAGAATTTGCATTAGAGTATGAAGGAGAAAATAGTGCGAAGTATGCAAATCGTAATTCAAAAAAAGGTAAACAAAAATGAGGCGTTTTTTACAAACGCCTCATTTTTTTGTGGGATTATAAAGGTTTTTTTAATTATTTGTAAATTTCACGTTTGATATTAGCAGAAAAATGCGAAAAAACATAGAAGTAGCAACGTATTACACAAAAACAAACAACAAACAAAAGATTAATGTTGGTTTAATACTGCTTTTACACTAGTTGTTTATATTAGAGTTGTACATAAGATTTGTAAAAGGAGAGAGAGACAGTGAAAAAAACAATCTTTAAAGCTGTAGCAACTGGAATGGTATTTTCGTTATTAATGGGGTGTGGTGCAAAGAAAGAAGAAAGTGCTGGAGCAAAAGTAAAAGATGATAAATTATCTGGATCATTAACTGTTTACACAGCGATTGAAGAAGAGCTTGTACCGATTTATCTTGATTCTTTTAAACAGAAGTACCCAGACGTGAAGTTGAACATTGTTCGTGATTCAACAGGAGTTATTACAGCGAAATTGCTAGCTGAAGGAAAAAATACACAAGCAGATGTTGTATGGGGAACTGCAGCGTCTAGTCTATTAGCTTTAGAGAAAAAAGATATGTTAAAAGGATACTCTCCAAAAGGAGCAGATCGTGTCCTTTCGCAATTTAAAGACGATAAGAAACCAGAAAAATGGGTAGGAAATACTGCATTTATGACGGGGATTGCTGTAAATAAAGAAGAATTGAAGAAGAAAAATTTACCGATGCCAGAATCATATGAAGATTTAACGAAACCAGAATATAAAGGAACGCTAGTTATGCCGCATCCGGCTTCTTCTGGAACAGGATTTTTAACAGTTTCTGCATGGCTACAAATTATGGGAGAAGATAAGGGCTGGGATTACATGAAGAAACTTCATGATAATATGGCAACTTATACTCATTCAGGTTCAAAACCAGCGAAATTAGCAGGCGCAGGTGAATATCCAGTTGGTGTATCAATGGTTTATAGTGCTTTGAAAGAGAAACAAAAAGGTGCACCAGTTGAAGTTGTACTGCCGAAAGAAGGATTAGGCTGGGAAGTAGAAGCGAACGCACTTATTAAAAAAGATAATGCTAAAAATGATAAATTAGCGCAAGCATTTTTAGATTGGGCAATTACAGATGATGTAATGAAGTTATACTTCGAGAAAAATGGATTTGCGACAATTAAAAATGATTATAAACTTCCAGATGGATTCCCTAAAGATGTGACAGAAAAGTTATATAAAAAGAATGACTTTAAATGGGCAGCAGAAAATCGTGACAAAATTTTAGAAAAATGGGAAAAAGAGTTTGGCCAAAAAGCAGAACCGAAAAAGTAAGTGAGTGGGAGAGAGAAAAATGCGCGAATATTTATCAATTCAACACATCCAAAAACAGTTTGATGCATTTACAGCGTTAAAGGATATTTCTTTTACTGTGAAAAAAAATGAGTTTGTTTGTTTATTAGGCCCAAGTGGTTGTGGGAAAACGACATTGCTCCGAATTTTAGCGGGGCTAGAAGAGGCAACAACAGGTAGTATTGCTGTGAATGGAAAAGATATTACAGCATTACCACCTGGAAAGAGGAACTTCGGAATGGTTTTTCAATCGTATGCATTATTTCCGAATTTAACTGCACTTGAAAACATTGAATACGGCTTAAAAACAAAAAAATATGGAAAAGCAGAAGTAAAAGAAAAAGCGCTATCGGCGTTAGAACTTGTTGATTTGCTGAATGTAAAAGATAAATATCCTGCTCAAATGTCTGGTGGACAACAGCAGCGAGTAGCACTTGCACGTGCGCTCGCTCTGTCTCCCGATATTTTGTTACTTGATGAGCCGTTATCTGCTTTAGATGCAAAAGTGCGTGAAAAGTTGCGCAGAGAAATGCGTGATTTGCAAGAAAAAGTGGGAGTAACAACTATTATGGTAACGCATGATCAAGAAGAGGCATTAACGATGGCTGATAAAATTGTTGTAATGAATCATGCGGAAATTATGCAGATTGGAACACCAGAGGAGATTTATCAAAGACCAGCCAATCCGTTTGTGGCAGATTTTATTGGTTCTATTAATTTCTTTTCGAAAAATAACGAAGAACATGCGATTCGTCCTGAACATGTAACAGTTGTACAAAATAATGGTATTAAAACAGTTGTAGAAAGCATGGAATTTCGCGGTTCTGTATACCGGACGGAAGTGCGGGTCATAGAAGAGAAAACACACCTTTATAATGAGAAAATTGTAGTGGATATATTGGCATCAGAAGTAGAGGAAACTGCTATTAGAAAAGGAAAGCCAATTCAAATCTCTTTCTCAGAAAATCATATGTTGTCATATGGAAAGAAGGTCATTGTATAGATGGAGATGTTAGAAAACTTTAAGGCAGAAAGTACAAAAAAAAAGATTAAGAGACGTATCGGTAAAGAAGAGTGGATACAAAGACTATTAATTATTGGTATGCTTCTTTCATTTTTTATCATGCTTGTATTGCCTTTATTACAACTGTTTACACAAGCCTTTTATGATAAAGATGGAGCTTTTGTTGGTGTTGCGAATTTCAGTAAATATTTCACAACACCAACGCTAGTTCAATCACTACAAAATACGATATGGATTTCGGGCGCTACAACAATTATTTCGGTTACACTCGCTTTCGCTTACGCATATGCGATCGCTCGTACAAATGTTTTTGGAAAGCGCATATTTCAATACATAGCATTATTACCATTATTCGCACCAACGATGATGCACGGTATTGCGCTTACATATTTATTTGGTAATCAAGGGTTAATAACAAAAGGAATGTTTGGTTTATTTGAAGGAATACAAATACCGTTATACGGACCAGTAGGAATTGTAATGGCTGAAGTTATGTATACATTTCCGCAAGCATTCCTTATTTTATTAATTGCTCTCCAAGGTTCTGATTATCGTTTATATGAAGCTTCTAATATGTTGGGTGCAAGTAAAGTGAAACAGTTTTTTACGGTTACTTTACCTAGTGTGAAATACGGATTAATTAGTGCGATGTTCGTTGTATTTACACTTAGTTTCACTGATTTTGGGGCACCTAAAATTGTTGGAGGACAATATAACGTACTTGCTACTGACGTATATAAGCAAGTAATTGGACAGCAAAATATGTCCATGGGCGCAACTGTCGGAATGATTTTATTGATCCCAGCTATTTTCGCATTTGCAGTTGATCGTATTACGCAAAGAAAACAGGCGAATCTCTTATCTTCAAAAGCAGTACCTTACAGAATAATAAATAATAAGAAAAGAGATGTTATTTCATTCGTATATTGTAGCATAGTCACGTTTATGATCATTC
Organism: Bacillus sp. AC266; assembly: GCF_979253805.1. Lineage (NCBI taxonomy): Bacteria > Bacillati > Bacillota > Bacilli > Caryophanales > Bacillaceae > Bacillus > Bacillus sp. AC266. The sequence continues at coordinate 573,265 of NZ_CEEDEC010000003.1, read as the reverse complement.
TTTTATTTGTGGCAGTTGGTATTGCTGCAAGTGTGAAAGTATGGCCATATAATATGAGTTTTACACTTGAGCATTTTAATTTTTCAAGTTTGACAGGAGACGGAATTGAAGCATTTAAAAATAGTGTAATTGTCTCAGCTATTACGGCAGTTATCGGGGCGATTTTAACATTTGTGTTCGCTTATGCGATTGAAAAAATAGAACAGCTACAGTTTTTCAGAAAAGTAGGCTACTTTTTCTCTATTGTACCGTTAGCGATTCCTGGATTAGTACTTGGATTAGGATATGTCTTTTTCTTTAGTCAACCAACAATTCAAATTCTAGGACTTTCAGTAACAAATCCGTTTCATTCCTTATATGGCACAATTGCTGTTTTAGTATTAGTAAATATCATTCATTTTTACTCTGTAACGTTTGTTACCGCAACGACTGCTTTAAAGAAACTAGACCGAGAGTTTGAACTTGTTTCACAGTCGATGAGCGTACCGTTTTATAAAACTTTCTTTCGAGTAACAGTACCGATGTGTTTACCAGCTATTTTAGAAATGGTTATGTACTATTTCGTAAATTCAATGGTGACTGTATCGGCAGTAGTGTTCTTATATGCGGCTGATTTTAAACTAGCTGCTGTATCAATTGTAAATATGGACGATGCAGGAAATGTAGCACCAGCAGCTGCAATGAGTGTACTTATTGTTGTTACAAATATTGTAGTGAGGGTTGTATATGAATGGGGAACGAAAGCACTTCGTAACCGAACGTCACAATGGCAAAAAAGATAAGTAAGAAGGGTGATGGATAGAATGAAAATTGAAGCAGTTATTTTTGATTGGGCAGGTACGACAGTTGATTACGGATGTTTTGCACCATTAGAAGTATTCATGAAGATTTTTCATAAACGCGGTGTTGAAATTACAGCAGAAGAAGCTCGCAAACCAATGGGGTTATTGAAGATTGATCATATTAGGGTATTAACGGAAATGCCCCGTATTTCGAATGAGTGGAAGCATGTCTTCGGACAATTACCAACAGAAGAAGATATTCATGAGATGTATGAAGAGTTTGAAGAAATTCTCTTTGCTATTTTACCGTACTATGCCACGCCAATTGATGGGGTAAAAGAAGTGGTTTCTTCACTACGTGAAAGAGGTATTAAAATTGGATCAACAACTGGTTATACGAGAGAAATGATGGACATTGTTGCAAAAGAAGCAGAAATACAAGGGTATAAACCTGATTTTCTTGTGACGCCAAATGATGTTCCAGCAGGTCGTCCATATCCGTGGATGTGTTATAAAAATGCGATGGAACTCTGTGTATACCCAATGAATCATATGATAAAAATTGGAGACACCGTGTCAGATATGAAAGAGGGAAGAAATGCTGGAATGTGGACAGTTGGTGTAATCCTCGGTAGTAGTGAGCTCGGTTTAACGGAAGAGGAAGTTGAGAATATGGATCCGTTAGAGCTTCGTGAAAAAATAGAAGTAGTTCGTAATCGTTTCATTGAAAATGGGGCTCATTTTACAATTGAAACGATGCAGGAGCTTGAAAACGTAATTGAACATATCGAGAAACAAGAACTTATTATTTCATAAAGGGGGGCACACGATCATGAATGAAAATCACTATTTATTATTAACACCAGGACCATTAACGACAACAAAAACTGTAAAAGAAGTTATGTTATACGATTGGTGTACGTGGGATGTTGAATATAACACGATGGTGCAAGATGTAAGAAATAGGCTTGTATCGTTAGCGACAAAGGAAGAAGAAAAGTACACAACAGTTTTAATGCAAGGAAGCGGTACGTTTTCGGTTGAAGCAGTAATTGGTTCTGTTATTCCTAGAAACGGAAAGCTGCTTGTTTGTACAAATGGTGCGTATGGTAAGCGGATTGTACAAATGGCAGAGATGTTACATATAGATGTGGTGGTCAGTCAAACAGAAGAGTGGGAGCCTACTAATATTGCAGAAGTAGAACAGTTATTACAACAAGATAAAGAGATTACGCATATTGTAGTTGTTCATTGTGAAACAACTACAGGTATTATTAATCCAATTGTAGACGTATGTAAATTGGGAAAACAATATGGAAAAGTTACACTGGTTGACGCAATGAGTAGTTTCGGTGGTATTGAAATAGATATCGCTGAGTTGCAAATTGACTTTCTAATTAGTAGTGCGAATAAATGTATTCAAGGTGTTCCCGGATTCGGTTTTGTCATCGCAAATCGTGATGAACTATTGAAATGTAAAGGGCAAGCTCGTTCTTTATCATTAGATTTATATGATCAGTGGGAAACGATGGAAGAGCAAAATGGGAAATGGCGCTTTACTTCACCTACACATGTTGTACATGCTTTTTATCAGGCATTGCTTGAATTAGAAGAAGAAGGCGGGGTAAGAGCCCGTTACAATCGATATTATAGCAATCAAAAACTACTAGTGCACAAAATGAAAGAAATAGGCTTTAAGCCATTAGTAGATGAAAAATATCAATCTCCTATTATTACATCTTTCATTTATCCAGAAGCAGGATTTGAATTTTTGCAGCTATATAATGAATTAAAGCGATATGGGTTTGTTATTTATCCAGGTAAAATTTCGAAAGTAGATACGTTCCGCATTGGAAATATCGGTGATGTACATGAAGACGATATTAATCGCTTAGTTGATAGTATTGCTAAAGGGGTTGTTATAGGGTGAAAGTATTTTGCTTAGGTGGAGCAGGTAAAATTTGTCGTGAAGCAATTTTAGATTTAGTTCAATTTTCATCTTTTGAGGCGATTACGGTAGCCGATTTTAATGAAGAGGAAGGCCGAAAAGTAGTAGAGTGGTTAAATGATCCTCGTGTTGATTTTGTGAAAGTCGATGTGACAAATCATGAGGATACGGTCGCAAAAATGAAGGGCTATAACATTGTAATGGATGGTACGACGATAAAGTTAAATGGATTGTCTACTCGCTGTATCGCAGATGCCGGTTGTCACGGTGTGAACTTAAATGGATTTGGTGAAGAAAATGAATCCCACTCTAAATTTGTCCAACATGGAACAACATGTTTACCTGGGTTTGGTATGACACCAGGTGTAACGCAAATGATGGCCATGTATGCAGCAAATCAGTTAGATACTGTAGAGTCAGTTCGAGTAAGTCATGGCTCGTATCGTCCAATTGCTTTTTCTGCATCAATTACAGAGACAACGACATATGAATATGATCCACATTTGCCGACGCGTACAGTTTATGAGGAAGGTGAATTTAAGCAAGTACCTCCATTTGCGCGCCCGAGAGAAATTGAATTACCAGCACCTTACGGAAAAACAATGCAGTATATAATCCCGCATTCAGAAACGATTACGTTAGCGAAGGCACTGGAAGATAAAGGTGTACAGCTTATTGAAACAAGAGGAACTTGGCCAGAGCAAAATATGCAGCTCGTTCGTGCTTTATATGATTATGGTATATTGCGTAATGATCAAATTGAAATAAACGGTAAAGAAATTGGTATTATGGATTGTATTTCGAAGTATCTATTAAAATCGAAAGAAGGACAAGCAACAGAGCTTTATGGTTATGCACTTCATGTAGAAGTAGTAGGTATGAAAAATAATCAAGAACAAAGGCATGTGTTATACCATACGCATCCGCTATCTGACGGTTCTGTAGTAGGTTGGGAGAAATTAAGGGCCTATACAAGAAATGTTGGTATCCCATTTGGAATCGCTACAGAGTTAATTGCAAAAGGAGTAGTTAATAAAGTCGGTGTTATTACTCCTGAAGAAGCTTTCGAAAATCCACAAATTATTTTTGACGAACTAGAAAAGCGCGGTATTTATATTCATGAAGAGATTTCTACTTACAAAGAAAATTATAACTTTGTATAAGTAAGACAGTTTATGAGGTAGATATAAATGGGGTGAGGCTATGTCTGTAGTAGGTGAAGAGAGAAAGAGGACAATTCTTGAGAAGGTAGAGTTTAAAGGAAAAGTAAAAGTTTCAGAATTAGCGAGAGAGTTCGCAGTATCAACAGAGACGATTCGTCGGTATTTAGAAGAATTAGATCGTGAAAAAAAATTGAAGAAAGTGTACGGTGGAGCCGTTCAACTTCCGGGAGCTGGGATAGAGGCACCGATGTTAGAACGAGAGATGCTGCATATAGAAGAGAAGAAAAGAATTGGGTATAAAGCAGCAACGTTTGTGGAAGATGGAGATGTTATTGCGATTGATGATGGAAGTACACCACTTCAAATGGTGCCATATCTTGTTCATCGTAAAAATTTAACGATTGTAACAAGTTCATTTCCAGTAGCAACACAATTAATTTCTTCTATTAATAAAAAGATGTTTCACGGTGAAGTTTTATTTATAGGCGGGAAAGTATCTCCAAAACATTCACGTGTGTCGGGGTCTATTTCACAGCAAGTAATTCATCAATTTCATTTTCATAAAGCATTCGTTTCGATTGATGGGTTGTTGCAAGGTTTTGGGGTTTCTAGCTTTGAATTAGAAAAGGCGAAACTGTCAGAAGCGATGATGAAATTAGCTGAGAAAACGTATATTTTATGCGATCATACAAAGGTAGGCGTAAAAGGGAACTACCGAATAGCAGGATTTTCTCGTATTCAACATATTATTTGTGATAAGAAAATGCCCTATAGTTTTGAAGAAGAAGTCAAAAAGCATAATATTCAATGGACAGTTTGCTAAATGAATTGAATACGTTAAAACTCCCACCTAATTTTTAGGTGGGAGTTTTACTATCAGCAAGTAAAAAAATAAAAGCTTTGTATTTATGCAAAAAGTGGACACATTTTCTCATCTCGTTCATATAATTTACCAATACAAAAAAAGTTGGTCGAAGGAAAGAAGGGAAAGTATGTCGGAACGGATATATAATAAACTTGTATTGTATGCAAACATTTTGCAAAAAATTGGTGTTATTAATGAAAAAGAAAAAAGTGAAATCCTTCATACGATAGGCAAAAAAGCCCTTTGAGTAAAGGGTTTTTTATTTTTTATCTATGGAAATATAAACTTAATGTAATATTCTTGTTGACATTGATAATGAGATTCATTATCATTTATTATGTTAGCAATTGATAGTAATTATCAATTGGAATATATATAAGATAAGGGGATATTATTTTGAAAAAAAGTTATATTAAAGCTCTAGTAGTAGCAACAACATTAGCTATTCCATTTGCTGCGTATTCTACTCCAGCGTTAGCAGCAATAAAAATTGAAGCAAACCAGTCGGTAGCAGCAGCCAGTGATCGCACGTATGATACTGAGATTAAAATATATAAGGATCAAAAAGATGAGCCATCTATGGTTTCTCAGTACATAAAAAATCCTAAAGTAGCAATTGAAGATGGGAAAAAAATCGTTACTGTAACAATACAAGATAGCGATTATTTTCAATATCTTAGAATAGAAGATAGAAATCAACCTGGTGTATTTCATGATGTGAAAGTTCTGTCAGAAGATAAAAGAAAAAATGGAACGAAAGTAGTCCAATTTGAAATTGGCGAATTTGAGCAGAAGCACAATATGCAAATGCATATATTTATTCCGGCTATTGGATATGATCACAAATATCAAGTTCAATTTGAAATTAAAGATCCAACTGTAGGTGAAAAGGAAACAGAGAAACCAGATGATAACTCTAATTCAGGCAATACGGAAACAGATAATCCAGTTGATAATCAAAATATGATAATAGATAACAAATTAAGAGAACTTGTTAATAAAAAAGTATTTAATAGAAAAGATTTAAATACACCAATTACGAAAGAAGAGTTATTACAAGTAAAGGACTTGTTTTTAAACACGAATGAGATTCTGGATTATAGTGCATTAAAATATATGCCAAATTTAAAATCTTTAACAGTTGCGAATGCGAAGATAACAGATCCGTCGTTCTTTGCGAATTTAAAGCAATTAAATCATTTAGCTTTGCGTGGTAATGAATTTTCAGATGTAACACCACTTGTTAAGATGGAAAATTTAGAATCTATTGATTTGAGTAATAATAAAATTACAAACGTTGCACCACTAATTGAAATGAAAAATGTAAAAAGTTTATATCTATCAGGCAACCAAATAGAAGATGTAACAGCATTAGCGAAAATGGAACAACTAGATTACTTGAATTTAGCAAATAATAAAATTACGGATGTTGCTCCATTAAGCGCATTGAAAAATGTAACATACTTAACTTTAGCAGGTAATCAAATTGAAGATATTAAACCGTTATATTCATTACCTTTAAAGGACTTAGTATTAACGCGTAATAAGGTTAAAGATTTATCGGGTATTGATCAAATGAATCAATTAAATAAATTATTTATCGGTAAAAATCAAATTGAAGATGTGACACCACTTGCTAAAATGACTCAGCTTACAGAATTAGATTTACCTAATAATGAGTTAAAGGATATTACTCCATTATCAAATCTAGTAAACTTACAAAAACTTGATTTAGAAGCAAATTATATTTCAGACTTATCGCCAGTTAGTAAGTTGAATAAGTTAGTATATTTAAGTTTTGTTGCAAATGAAATCCGCGATGTTAGACCAGTAATAGAACTAAGTAAGAAAGCTTATATTAATGTCCAAAACCAAAAAGTCTTTTTAGAGGATACAGAAGTAAATAAAGAAGTAAAAGTACCTATATACGAAAAAGACGGCGAGGTATCTACAAAAATCCGTCTGAAGAGTGATGGTGGTACGTATAGTAATGGTGTAGTGAAATGGAGTACACCAGGTGAGAAAGTATATGAATTTGGAGTGAAAGATCCATTTGCGGATACAGGAATCTTCTTTACAGGATCTGTAATTCAAAATGTAGTAGAAAGTAAAGGGGACAACAATTCTAAAGAAGACAATACTTCTAAAGAAGATGAGAAAGTAGAGGTAGTAGAATTTAAGGATGTACCAAAAGGACATTGGTCAGAAGAAGCAATTCATTATTTAGCGAAAGAAAATATTTTCAAGGGATATGGAAATGGACAATTTGGATTTGGGGATAGTATTACTCGTGGACAAGTTGCGTCTTTAGTACAAAGGTACTTGAAATTAGAAAATAAAGTAGAGCAGAAAGAGGTGTTTACTGATACGAAAGGGCATATGTTTGAGCAAGATATTGCTACAGTTGCACAAGCTGGAATTATGCAAGGAGATGGTACAGGTAAGTTTCGTCCAGAAGGAGTATTAACTAGGTACGAGATGTCAGTAGTATTACAAAAAGTATTTCAGTTAAATGAAAATGAAAATAATTTGGAGAACTTTACAGACGTACCAACAGGTCATTGGGCAGAAGGATATGTGAAAGCATTAGTGGATAATAATATATCAAAAGGTGACGGGAATGGGAAATTTTTAGGGGATGATTTCGTAACACGTGAGCAATATGCGCAATTTCTGTATAGGGCAATAAAAAAATAATAAATGAGAAAAATACGTTATTCTTTAATAAGAAGAATAACGTATTTTTTATATGTACAAAATCAAATGCTAAATAGACAGGAGTGTTTACATGTGATAGGCCTATTTTTCCGATAGGTGCTGAAACCATATTGACAAAAAGGCATTCTCGTGTGATAATTCAATTAAATTTTTAGAATAATCAAAAAAATATTCCTTTTATATAGAAAGGATTTGAATATTATATTAATATTACGCCGGGGGTGACGAAATGTTATTTTTTCTGAAAAAATGGAACGAATTAAAAGATGTGAAAGCAGAATTGGCACTTCGCGATTGGTTTTATGGTACGAAAATTAGTTTATCGATGTGTACGTCAAAAGAGCCATTAACATTTTTAGTGAATGTAGAGGGAAGAGATAAAGGGGTATTTTCTGAAGAAGATTTTATTGTCGTAAATTGCATGTGTGAGCCAGTATTTGAAAACGAAGAAAAACCAGCTATAGAGTCATTTATGCATGCGGATATTTATAAAAAAAGTAGTGCAGAATGCATTTTACAAGTACAGACTGTAGATAGTCATTTAATGTCAGAGCTATATGGGAAAGAAGGAGAAGTAACATTCGAAAAACGTAGTGTGGAACGTGTTTTTGGAAAAGACGGTATTACAGAAATGACAATTCCAATTGTAGAAGATGAAAAGAAATTCGCTAATTTATTAGAAAATAATGTTCCGAATTTTATTGAAGGTGGAGGAGTAGTCCTTGTTCATAATTACGGAATGATCGTGTGGGGGAAAACTCCAGAAGAAGCGAAAAAATGGTTGGAAGGTATAGAGTATTTAATGAACTATCACGTAAAGCTTTTAATGATAAAAGGGGCAAAAAGTTCTGTTATATAAAGATGTATTCACAGAGATTATCATCCCTTAAAAATGAAAGCGTTTTAAAAAGAAATTTTACTCATAAAATATAGGTCTCCTTATTATATATAGATTACATGTTGACATGTAAGGAGGAACATATTTTGCGAGTTAAATATCATTTTCTGCCAAAACAGCAGGTGACATTTTGCAAAACGAATGATTCTGGTGAAAAGGCGCTACAAATTATGAATGAAACGGGATTTCGCGCAATTCCTGTATTAGCAGAAAATGAGAAGGAATTCACGGGGATTATTTATAAAGTAGATCTTTTAGAAAAGAAGTGTAATAGCAGATTAGAGGATGTAAGTACAGAAGATGTACTGGAAAATCCAAATTCGTTTATTTTTGAAAAGGATTCTTTTTTTAGAGCTTTTTACGTTATCCGTCGTCTCCCGTTTTTAGCGGTTTTAAATGAGTATAATGAATTTGTCGGCATTTTAACACATTCTAATGTATTTGATGTTATTGAGGATTCGTTCGGTATGCGGACGGGTGGTTATATATTAACAATTGCAACACAAGATTGTAAGGGAACAATTAAAGAGCTTGGGACATTATTAAAAGCATATAATATCGGTGGACTGTTTACGCTTGATAACGGTGATCAATATATTCGCCGTGTTATCGTAAATATATCGGATGAGTTAAATGAAAAAAAATTAAAGCAATTAATTGAAAAGATAGAGAAAAAGGGATTTAGGGTGAGTCATGTAGATTATATTTAAGTTGAAAAGGAAAGGTACCTATCTGCTATGTGTAGATAGGTATCTTTTTTAGTACGAGAAATGAATTTTATTTTGAAACAGAAGGTGGAGATAATGCTAAATCAGATAAAAAAATAAAGTCTGCATGCTCACGAATTTTAGGAATAGAAGTTTCGATAATACGTGATGTAATTTCACCTGGAGCCCCAACGTGTCCGATAGCTACCATAATGGGTTTGTCTTGGATTTTTTTTATGAGTAATTGTGCTTGTTTTGAAATGTGACTTACCGTATATACATCATCAAAAAATAATTGGTTTTCAATAATAGGAACGCCTAATTCTTTACCGATTTTTGGGACAACACTATTAGGGTTTGTTTTACTATCTAAATAAAATAAACCGTGCTTTTTACAGGCAGAAAGTATAAGACGTACAATCCTTTCATCAGCGGTTACTTTTGATCCCATATGATTGTTCATTCCTATTGCATGAGGTATTTCTTGAATTGCTTGTTCGAGTCGGTTGTTTATTTCTTCATCGCTTAAATCTGTTGTAATCGCTTTTGGTCCAAGCCACTCTTTTTTTCCTCTAATTGGTTCCATTGGCATATGTATAATAACTTCATGCCCTTTTTTATGGGCAGCTATTGCATCTTGTTTAGTAGAAGGAAGAAATGGCATAACAGCAACAGTGAGTGGAATAGGAAGTGATAACATCTTATCTGTGCCTTTCATATTATTGCCGAAATCATCGATGACAATAGCAACTTTATTCGTATGAGCGTTTGCTTGAATAGGAAAGAGGAAGAATGGTATGAACAGGGTGAAGATGAGAACTGTAATAGTATATTTGCGCATATAAATATTTCCTTTCTATTTTATCCCGCTATTTGCGGGCAGTAAGACTCCCACCTCAAAATTTGGCTGGAGTAAAGAAGTTAGGTGGAAAATCCACTGCCCGTAAACGCCCGATTGGTGAAGGCTAATAATTAGTGGGGGATGGACAAAACCCCCACTGATTAAAGTTCACTTTATCAATCATCATTATGTTTTGCGTTTTTACATAAATTAAACAAAAAATGTCGAAGAAAAGTAAATTGAAAATAGAGAATCCACTGTTTACTGAGTATTTACAAAAAAGAAGATGAAAAAAATGTCTATTATTGCGAATGTATTTACAAAGATAGAATAATTTGTAATAATTCTCAAAGTGAGGGTAAAGATTTGTAAATTACAGGGGAAAAATGTTAAATTTTCTGATTCTTCAATTTTAAATAGAATTAAGTTTTTAAAGGGCTAAAGTAGATGAGGCGTTGAGAGTATGGAAGAAAAATAAGGGGGATATGGATGTTTACTGTAAAAAGGAAGTACACATTAGAAAAGCTTTCGCATGATATTCATATGAAACGTGAAGAAATGATTCATTTAGGATTAACAAGTGGGTTAAATAGTATGGAGACAATTCAAGTTAGTCAAGAATTGGACAAGCTTATCGTACAGTATCAGCGTTACAAAGAAAAACAAACACCGAAATGGTTTTCAATTATAAAGGTTCCTATTTTTCAAATTGAGTATGAAGGGAAATCAAACAATTTTTGGAGAATGTTTGTAGCTGGTTTTATGAAATAAGTATAATTACCCTTTTAGGATAAGGATAATTATACTATGTGTAATGGAATCTCTATATGAACTGTCGTTCCTTTGTTTTCTTTACTATCAATAAATATATGCCCATTGTACATCTCTACAATTCGTTTACATATAACAAGCCCAAGACCTGTTCCAGTATCTTTATTAGTAAAGAACGGATGAAAGAGGTGTTTTTGAATATGTTTAGGAATCCCTTTTCCAGTATCAATAATTTGCAAGTGTGCGTGTTTTTCGTTGTTTGTTACTACAATGGTTAATGTATCACCAGAAGCCATGGCTTCAATTGCATTTTTTGTAATGTTTAAAACCACTTGTTTCATATGGTCTTTTGAGCAACGTATATGAACAGGATGGTCTGGCAAATGTAAATGAAATACAATGTTATGTAGATTCGATTCAGATTGGATAATTAATGCTACCTCATTAAGAATCGTTCTTACATCATATGTTTGTTCAATGATGGCAGTTGGTTTTCCAAGAATAAGAAATTCGCTTACAATTTCATTAATCCGCTCTATTTCTTGCTCGATTACGGAAAAGTAGAACTGATCCTGTTCATCTTTATATTTCTCTTTTAACAGAGCAACGAGTCCTTTAATTCCAGTAAGAGGGTTACGGATTTCATGAGCTGTACTAGCTGCAAAAGTTCCAACCAATTCAATTTTTTGTAGTTCATTTTGTTGTCTTTCTAGTTTTGTTTGACGTTTTAATAACATATATTGAGCAAGTAAAAATAAAATAGACATTAAAAATAAAGTAGCTATACACTCTATTGAAACTAACTGGTATAAAGTTTGTTGATGAATAGGTAACGGAGAAACAGAGACTTTCCAATTTAATCTTTGGAGTGGGGTAGTAAGCATGTTAGAATGCCCATCGCTTGTTTCGTTATTATCATCGGTTAGAAAAACTACATCATGTTTATCAGTCACTTCGAAATGATATTGTGGTTTAATAGCATTTAAAGAGGCTGAAATGTAGTCAAAGCGTAAACTTGCTAATAATAAGCCTGAGAGTTCCTTTTGTCTATTAAATATTGGAGACGCAATCATAATAGCTTGATGTCCAAGAACGCGATCTGTAATAACTGATGATACAGTTGTTTTCTTAGATTGCAACGCATCTTGGATGTATTGGCGGTCAGAAACGTCAATAGGCGGCGAATCGCCTTGGGATGCGAGTGTAATCATCCCATCTGTCGTAGCGTAATATAGACCGGAAAAACGTTCATCATTTCCATCGGTATCATGTACAATCTGTTTAATCCCATTGATGTTTCCAGTTTCGGTCCCTACGACTTTTGCGAGCATTTCTAAGGCAGATATAGCTTCACCAAGGTGATGGTCTAAATAGTCTCTATATAAAAAGAGAACAGTGTGAGCAGATAGTTTGTTTGCCTGTTTCATTTGATAAGTGTGATATGAAAAAAATGTGGCACCAATCCCTATCGTTGGCAGTATAACAAGCAGTATGTAAAAAACTATGCTTTGTAATTTGACTTTCAAATTTGGTACTCCTTCTTTTTTTATTATCATTATATATAAACTATGTTAAAATTGTCATGTTTTTATTCAAGAATCATTTGCATTACATTAGGGAAAGGAAAAGGAATGAGTGAATATTCATTCGGAAGTTGTAATGAAGTGCTACGTTGCTTTTCTTTTTGTTGCGGAGAATTTAAGTGAAGGGTTGAAATGGTATGACATCAAATAATGAGCGAGAAGACATTTCTCAATCTTTAAAAGTATTTATTGCATTATCCCGTGTACATCGTTCTGTTATGGATACTACAAATAAATCCATACAAAGTAACGGATTAAATCCAACTGAGTTTGCTGTATTAGAATTACTATATCATAAAGGAGGCCAACCACTTCAGCAAATCGGTGAGCGTATTTTAATAGCTAGTGGCAGCATTACATACGTTGTAGATAAGCTAGAGAAAAAAGGGCTTGTAAAACGAATTCCATGTCCAAATGATAGGCGTGTTATTTATGCACAATTAACGGAGTCTGGAGAGAGCTTTATTGCTTCTATTTTTCCAGGTCATGAGCAAGTTATATATCAGTCTTTTGAAATGTTAACGAAGGATGAGAAGGATGAATTACTCGAGCTATTGAAAAAAATTGGAAAGTATGAAAAATGATGATATGTTCCAAAGGAGCTTTGGATAAAGAAATCCAAGGCTTTTTTGTGTGCATGTATTTATGACATCATCTACCGCATTTTGCTGAAGAATAAGAGGAGATTTGTAAGTAAGAATTGAATTATAATAATGATGCATATAATGGAGAGGGGGCTCGTTCATGTCATTTAAAGACTATGAATATAAACGGCCAAATATTGAAGAATTAAAAGGGAAATTTACTGTTGCTTTAGAGAAGTTTGATAACGCAAAAACTGTAGAAGAACAAAAACAAGTTATCAATTCAATTAACGAAATTCGTAATGACTTTGGTACAATGGGGAACCTTTGTTACATTCGTCATTCTGTTGATACGACAGATGCCTTTTATAAGGATGAGCAGGATTTCTTTGATGAATTCTCTCCAGTTGTACAAGGGTATGGTACAAAGTATTATAATGCGTTAATTCATTCTCCATTCCGCGAAGAATTAGAAGCGTATTATGGAAAGCAATTATTTGCTCTAGCTGAATGTGATTTAAAAACATATTCAGATGAAGTAGTGAAAGATTTACAATTAGAGAATAAATTGTCTTCGCAATATACACAGTTATTAGCATCTGCAAAGATTGACTTTGCAGGAGAAGAAAGAACGTTATCGCAACTTATTCCGTTTATGCAAGGAAAAGAAAGAAGTGAACGCAAAGCAGCAAGTGAAGCATACTACGGATTTTTAGCTGAGAACGAGGAAGAGTTAGATCGTATTTATGATGAGCTTGTTAAAGTGAGAACGAAAATCGCAAAAACACTTGGTTTTAAAAACTTTGTTGAATTAGGATATGCAAGAATGTATCGTACAGATTATAATGCTGAAATGGTAGCGAACTATCGTCAGCAAGTATTAGATTATATCGTTCCAGTTGCAACCGAGTTAAGAAATAGACAAAAAGCACGCATTGGTGTAGAAAAGCTCGCTTATTATGATGAAAACTTTGAGTTTGCTACAGGTAATCCAACTCCAAAAGGCGATGCCGATTGGATTATTAATCACGGGAAAACGATGTATAAAGAATTATCAGCTGAAACAGATGAGTTTTTTAATTTCATGCTCGATAATGATTTATTAGATTTAGTTGCGAAAAAAGGAAAAGCTGGTGGTGGATATTGTACATATATCGAGAATTATAAAGCGCCATTCATCTTCTCAAACTTTAATGGAACGTCTGGGGACATTGATGTATTAACACATGAAGCTGGTCATGCTTTCCAAGTATATGAAAGTCGTAAGTATGAAATTCCAGAATATAATTGGCCAACATATGAAGCATGTGAAATCCATTCAATGAGTATGGAATTCTTTACATGGCCATGGATGAAGTTATTCTTTGAAGAAGATGCGGATAAATATTATTTCTCACACTTAAGTTCAGCACTTCTATTTTTACCGTACGGTGTATCTGTAGATGAATATCAACATTATGTATATGAAAATCCAGAAGCATCGCCAGCAGAACGTAAGTCAGCATGGCGTAACATAGAGAAGAAGTATTTACCACATCGTGATTATGAAGATAATGATTATTTAGAGCGTGGTGGTTTCTGGCAACGTCAAGGTCATATTTATAGCTCACCTTTCTATTATATTGACTACACGTTAGCTCAAATTTGTGCACTGCAATTTTGGAAACATGCAAGAGATAATAGACAAGAGGCTTGGGAAGATTATGTGAATCTTTGTCAACAAGGTGGAAGTAAATCATTCTTAGAATTAGTAGAAGTTGCAAATTTAACATCACCATTCGCTGAAGGGTGTGTAAAAAGTGTAATTACAGAAATTGAAGCGTGGTTACGTGCTGTTGACGACACAAAATTGTAAAAAACATGCACTTTTTTCCTATGTTTAACATCGACATAATAGAAAAATGATGAGATAATAAAAGAAAATTCAGAATTATTTTAGGGGTGTTTCTAATGGGGAGCGCCCCTTTTCACCAACAAAAGGGGGGAAAGCACTATGCTTCAATCTAATATGGATGTTAGTTTAGAAACTTTAGTCCACTCATTACAGTCTACACGAAGCACGCTGTTATCAGAAATTGAAATGTTAAATGATACGGAGGTGAATGTAAAGCCACGCCGTGATAAATGGAGTATTATTCAAATTTTGCATCATTTGCATTTAGTTGAACAGTCTGTCACA
The DNA here is from genome assembly GCF_979253805.1 of Bacillus sp. AC266. Taxonomy (NCBI): domain Bacteria; kingdom Bacillati; phylum Bacillota; class Bacilli; order Caryophanales; family Bacillaceae; genus Bacillus; species Bacillus sp. AC266. The sequence goes on along the minus strand of NZ_CEEDEC010000003.1, from coordinate 558,226 downwards.
TCTGCCCTTGTATATGCTTTGCAAAAAAAAGAAAGAAAACTTGCTCCATTTAAAGACCTCCAACTTACGCTTGATCGCACACATAAAAGGGAAGCTCCTCAACAAATGAAACCAACAGAAACATTAATGAAAAAACTGCAAGGAATTCAATTACTAGAACATTCACGACAAGAATTATTACATGCCCTTCATAGTGTAATAGATGAAAAAGAATTATTTGAAAATGGATTAAAACATCCTATTTTTAATGATTTGAATTTATATCAATGGGTTCAATTTCTAGATTTACACGAACAAAGACATCTTACACAGCTAAAAGAAGCGAAACATGCAATTTTACAGCGTTAAAATGAAAGAAGTGGGGAACCGCTTCTTTTCTTTTTTACTCATGCATAGTTTTCTTTCTCATTTTGGAATACTATATGGAGAAAAGAAAAGAAGGAGTTGAAAAGCATGTCAAAGAAAAAGAGAGAAGAAGAGCGCGCCTGGAAAGCTCGGAAAGAAAATCAAAAGCCGCATGGGAAAGTGAAAGCTTTTGCAGAATTAGTTGAAGGAACAGAAAAAACGTGATGAAGTTCATCACGTTTTTTGTATGAGTGGGAAAGTTAATAAGAAAGTTGTACCTGTACCTTTTTCGCTCATAATATCAATCTTTCCATCCATTGCTTGAATGACGCTGAAGACGACCATCATTCCGAGTCCGGTACCTTTTTCTTTCGTTGAGTAGAAAGGTGATCCAAGGCGTTTTATTTGTTCTTGATCCATACCAACTCCTGTATCTTTTATATATAATTGTATATGTTTATGGTCTGGAACTAATGTAAGAATAAGGTCGCCACCTGTAGGCATAGCCTCAATACAATTTTTAAAAATATTTAATAAACATTGGTTCAGTTTTTGCTTTTCGCCAGCGATAAAGAAAGATGTACTTTGTTTTATATAATTTATACGAACATTTGCTAAATTGGCGAGAGGTGTGATCAAAGACAACGCATGAAGTAATTCTTCCTCTACTTGTAATTTTTGTTCTTTTTCAATACTCGGTTTTGCAAAAGTTAAGTAGTCTGTAAGAACGTGATTTGCTTGTTCGATACCATTAATGGCTATGTCGATATATAATTTTCGTTCTTTCTCAGAACATGCATCTGACTGTAAAAGTTGTAAAAAACCTTTCGTTGCAGTTAAAGGATTACGAATTTCATGAGAGATAGAAGCTGCCATTTCGCCGATTAAATGAAATTTCTCAGCGTTCATAAGTTCATTTTGGAGACGAACTTGCATTTGTAATATGTGTAGTAAATATAAAATAAGGATCGTACCAATCATCGTACATAGTTCGTACACAATGATATGTGGTATATAATCTGCCTCATTTGTAACACTTGCAAGGAAAAATGGTATCCAACCAAATCCATAAGTAAGACTGTAAAAAATAGCAAGTGTTATTTTTATATGATTAGAACTTCGATTAAAAAATTTGTATGTTAATAGTAGAACAATAAATAGGAGAATAGAAGCGATAAAGGATGGAAACGCACCTATTCCTCCCAATAAAAAGCGATAAATGTTTAATACAGCTAAAATAGAACCACCAGCAATAGGCCCTCCCGTTAACGTGCCGACAATTAATACGATATGTCGCATGTCGAACTGAAAACCATTATTTGTTTTTGCTGCAAAAGTGATACATAGTATGGTAGCGAGGCAACACAATACAATAAATATGGCTGAATTTAATTTAGGAGATCGTTTCCCTTTCTGATTCCAAAATAAATGATATACGAGCATTGTAACGAGAATAGATAATATATTTAAAAAGAGGTAAATAATAAAGAGTTCCAGTGGGATGCCTCCTCTCTTTTAACATTAAATTAATCATACTATAAAATGAAATAAATGAAATGCGAAATAGCGGAAAAAATCAGAAATTTTTTCTGGTAGTATACAATATGTTACAATAATCTTTGTCAATGAAAGAAGAAATTCCGTGCACTGCATGGGAGAGGTTCGCGAACTCCCTCTATAAAAAACTATGGAAACAACAATATCATTAGGTATTGTTTTGTTTTTTTATTGTGACAGTTCAAGAACGTTCTTTCTTCTTATTCGTAGTAGAGAAGGAGAATGAGTGAAATGAAAAAAGAAAAAGCAGTTGTTGTTTTTAGTGGTGGACAAGATAGTACAACATGTTTATTTTGGGCGATACAGCAGTTTGAAGAAGTGGAAGCTGTAACATTTAACTACAATCAACGTCATAAATTAGAAATTGATTGTGCAGCGGAAATTGCGAAAGAGCTAGGAATTAAACATACGATACTAGATATGAGCCTATTAAATCAACTTGCTCCAAATGCGTTAACGAGAACGGATATGGAGATTACACATGAAGAAGGTGAATTGCCATCAACATTTGTAGATGGACGAAATTTACTATTTTTATCATTTGCGGCTGTATTAGCAAAACAAGTTGGAGCACGTCATATTGTAACGGGTGTATGTGAAACTGATTTCAGTGGTTATCCAGATTGTCGTGACGTGTTTGTGAAATCATTAAACGTTACATTAAATTTATCTATGGATTATCCGTTTGTTATTCATACACCACTTATGTGGATTGATAAAGCAGAGACATGGAAATTATCTGATGAACTTGGAGCATTTGAGTTTGTTAGAGAAAAAACATTAACATGTTATAACGGAATCATTGGTGATGGTTGCGGTGAATGTCCAGCATGTCAACTTCGTAAAGTGGGATTAGATACGTATCTACAAGAACGCGAAGGAGCGAGCAACTAATGGATAACTTTTTTGGATTTCGCATCGTAGAAAATTTGCAAAAAATGGACAAGGATATTCAGCGTGAACAACTCAAATATCATAATAAAAGAGTAATGGTCAGCAAGGAATTTACATTTGACGCAGCGCACCATTTACACTGCTATGAAGGGAAATGTAAAAATTTACATGGACACACATATAAAGTCGTATTTGGAATTAGCGGATATGTAAATGAAATAGGCCTTGCAATTGACTTTGGAGATATAAAAGAGATTTGGAAAAATGAAATAGAAATTTATTTAGATCATCGTTATTTAAACGAAACATTGCCAGAAATGAATACGACTGCTGAAAATATGGTCGTTTGGATTTATGAAAAGATGGCAGAAGCATTAACGAAAGATAATCGTGCGAACGAATATAAGGGAGCTCGTGTTGAATTTGTTCGTCTTTTTGAGACGCCGACTAGTTATGCGGAAGTAAGACGGGAGTGGATGCTCGATGAGTAAAATCCCCGTCTTAGAAATATTTGGTCCAACCATTCAAGGAGAAGGGATGGTTGTAGGACAAAAGACAATGTTTATCCGTACAGCGGGCTGTGATTATAGCTGTGCTTGGTGTGATTCTGCTTTTACATGGGATGGATCGGCCAAAGATCAAATTAAACAAATGACACCGGAAGACATTTGGAATGAGCTTGTAGAAATTGGTGGAGAAAATTTTTCTCATGTTACGATTTCGGGTGGAAATCCTGTTTTGCTGAAAAATATGCAATTTCTTCTTTCTATATTAAAGGAGAATGGAATGCGAACAGCGGTAGAAACGCAAGGGAGTAAATGGCAAGATTGGTTGCTTCAAATTGATGAGGTAACGATTTCTCCAAAACCACCAAGTTCAACTATGAAAACAGATTTTCAGATGTTAGATTCTGTTATTCATAAACTAGCAGGGAAAGATTTTAGTTTAAAAGTAGTAGTATTCGATGATCAAGATTTTGAATATGCAGTTAAGATGCACGAGCGTTATCCGAATGTACCATTTTTCTTACAAGTAGGGAATGATGATACGAAAACAGTGGATGATGCGGTGCTTATAAAAAAACTATTAGAAAAATATGAGTGGCTTATTGAAAAAGCTGTGAATTGTAAAGAAATGAATGATGCGAAAGTACTGCCTCAGCTTCATGCGTTAGTATGGGGAAATAAACGAGGGGTATAATGAGAAGGGATGTTTAAAATGGCAGGAAGATTAGATGAAGATTTAAAAGATGTAACATTATTAGGAAATCAAAATACAAAATATGTATTTGAATATAGCCCGGAAATTTTAGAGGTATTTGATAATAACCATCCAAACCGTGATTACTTTGTAAAATTCAATTGTCCTGAATTTACAAGTTTATGTCCGAAAACAGGACAACCAGATTTTGCAACAATTTATATTAGCTACATTCCAGAACAAAGAATGGTAGAGAGTAAATCTTTAAAGCTATATTTATTTAGCTTCCGAAATCATGGTGACTTTCACGAAGATTGCATGAACGTTATTATGAATGATTTAATTAAATTAATGGATCCACGCTATATTGAGGTATGGGGGAAATTTACACCACGTGGTGGTATTTCAATCGATCCTTACTGTAACTACGGCCGCCCAGGAACTAAGTATGAGAAAATGGCAGACTACCGCATGATGAATCACGATTTATATCCAGAAAAGATCGATAATCGTTAATATAGAAAGAAAGGATCTGTATGATATACAGATCCTTTCTTTCTATTATATTATGCATGTTGATTAATGACAGTATAGTTTTTATGGCTTACAACTGTAAGAGGTTCCATATCTAGTTCTCTAAAATTCTCCATAATTGTTATATCAACAATAACGGAGTTTTGATTTACCTTTTGAACACGGCCTTGCATTCCACCTTTAAATTCAATGATATCTCCAGTTTCTGCGATCTGCATAAGCAACTCTCCTTGTTCCAGTTTTCCCAAAAAAAGAATAATTTGGGCTTTTTTATTTCTTCTTATTTTGAACTATATTTACTACTTTGTAAATGTTTCCAAAGTAAAAATTCGAAAAATATTCACTTTTTGTAAGGAAATATGTAAAAAATATTGTTTAGGAGAGGAATGATGAAAATGCATACATCTTTATACGGGAGTATAATAAAAGATACAATGACCTACTAAAGTGGGGGAAATTAGGGGCTGGAAAATGATGTTTGAAATTGTGGGGAGCTTTATAGCGATTTTATTATTTTTATTTTCATATATACAGTTGAAGAAAGTGCGTCGTCATGAAACAACTACATATTTTGATGGACTGGATGGTGTGCACACTTCGATAACACATGATAGTGGTGGGGATATATAACTTTCTTTTTATGCATGGTATGATGGCAATAAAAAAAGTACGTAATATAGTTCGTAAGTGATGAATGGGGAGTGGAAAGAATGCGAATTTCTTTTATTCGTCATGGTCGTTTGGACAGTACTATAGAGCCAATGACAATTATTTCATTTCGTGAATGGATGAAGCAATATGATTTAGGGACTACAGTAAAAGAAACTCCTATACCAATTGAAACAATTGAGGCGATTGAATCAGCGAAACTGGTTGTAACAAGTGATCAAAGGCGCGCTGTACAGTCAGCGGCTGAGTTATTGGATTCCCTATCTTTTGTGCAAAATCCTCTTTTTAGGGAAGCTGAAGTTCCAACGAGTTTTTATGCTCCAAAATGGTTGAAATGTAAACCGAATGTATGGATGTTTATTGGACGTACACGATGGATAGTTGGTTATAGCAAAGAGGTTGAGTCTTATAAGGAAGTACGAGAAAGAGCAAGGCAAGCCGCTAATATGTTGCACCGCTATGCGCTCGTACATGGACATATTGCCCTTGTAGGTCATAGTTATTTTAATGTGATGATTGGGACTGAACTGAGGGCAATGGGGTGGTCTGGTTCGCCTATTTTCCATAGGAAGCCATGGGGATGTACAACGTATACATTTCATGAGGCGATGGATGGAAATGTATTAAATACAAAATTAATTTAAAAGAGGCTGTCCCTTTGGCAGCCTCTTTCCCTGCATAACAAGTAAAAAAGAATTGTCCTTTTAAGATATAGAAACCAATGACCGTAATGGTTTTATTAGATGGGCATACGGTTCACCGACGAGCATAACGGTTTTATCTTCTTTGAAACCAAGTTTTTCATATAGTGAAAAAGCGCGTTTGTTTTCTAAATTAACAAGTAAGGCGATTTTTTCATGCCCTTTTTCAGTTGCATGAAGTTCAGCTGCATCGATTAATTTAGAGCCAATACCACGTCCACTGTACATACTTGAAACTGACAACGTGTCAATATAATACTCATCAAGTTCAGCTTCTTTTTCTAACGTAATGGATTCGTCTTCATGTAGTTCTCTTAAGTAGTGTAGGATTGGTGCATCAAGTTGTTCAGCGTCACTACCGTGATAAACGACAATAACCCCAACTACCTTTCCACCTTGTTCAGCCACTAAACAGTTTTCATAGCTCAATCGATTATTTTCTTTTACGAACCATGTTTCAAGTCCTAGTATTACTTTTGCTTCAACTGTGCTACCTGTGATTTTTTCAGCAATTTCGTGCAGAGCGTTATACAATAAAGGTGCTACTTCTACCGCATCTGTCTTTTTTGCTTTCCGAATCATAGTATCCCTCCTAGTTCTAAATGTATATTGTAGCATAAAATAAAATATCAAACAGTGATTTGGAACTTTGTTATACAGGGCATCAAAAAGTTTGATATAGAGAAGTAGCTATGTTAGTATATGATATTTAGTGCGAATATAATAAAGTGATATAGATATAAAAATAATGAAAGTGAATTACATAATAGTAACGGGATAATTTTACCGTTGTGGACCTATAGAAGATGCGATAGAATAAAATATTGCAGAGAGGTGAAATACATGGATAAACAATTAGCAAATACAATTTTGGATCAGCTGAAAAATGATGAAATAAAGGAGTATGTTGCGAAGAAAGATGTATTTTATACGTTCAGAGAAGTTGTTGTGAATCGAGAAGATTTTAAACATATTATCGGGAACGCACAGCGCGGTGGACAGGTAATTTATACATATTCAGAAACACCACGTTCATAAATAGAAGATAAAGGAGAGGAGAATTATGGGGGATTTTAAACAAGGCATATTGCCGCATTGGGATTATATGTGGAAAGATAGAGCTGGGAATAGGTTTATGGGAATGGTTATGTATCCAGAGAAACGAAAATGTTCAGCAAAAATGCTTCAGAAAATAAAAAGGGCGTATGAACAAGCAGTAGAAATTAAAGTAACGGTACAAGTTCAACATACATATCAGTACGTAGAAGGAATGATCGTATACTTTGATGAAGAAGCTCCTATATGTACAATGCTCGATAAAGATGAGAATCCACATCATATATTTGTAAGAGATATTTTGCGTATTGAGCACCCTGAATAATTTTTTTCATAAATAAATTGAAGTTCCATAATAATAATCTTTTTCTATAATAGTTATCTTTTAGTATGTAACGAGGAACGAAAGAATATGTATAATATTTAATAAAGTAAAATTGATAAATGTAATCGTTTGTTAGAACAGATTATCGTTTAATATCTGTTCTTTTTTGCGTGATGCTGGAGAAATATATTACTCCAGCATTTACTGTTTTATGACAAAAAATATTGGTAACTTTTTTAAAAATAAGGTTAAATTCGTTGACAACTTTTTTGAAAAGCACTTTATTGACATGAGTTTTAGAATGTTGTTTCATAGTCTTTGTATTGAAAAAAATCGACGGTCATGTCGAAAAGTAAAATTTAAAAAAAGAAAGAATTTATACATATATCTTGTGTCTTATTTTGAAACGTAATACAATATATAGAGAAATCAAGAAACGACATACAGAGAATATAGATTGGAGAGGGAGGGTCGGAAATGTTAGTTGCATATGATTCTATGACAGGAAACGTGAAGCGTTTCATTCACAAATTAAATATGCCGGCCGTTCAAATTGATGAAGCTCTAGTATTAGATGAAGACTTTATTCTTATTACGTATACAACAGGTTTTGGAAATGTACCGGAACGTGTTTTAGACTTTTTAGAACGCAATAATGAAAAATTAAAAGGCGTATCTGCAAGTGGCAATCGTAATTGGGGAGACATGTTTGGTGCAAGTGCTGACAAAATCTCTACTAAATATGAAGTGCCTATTGTATCAAAATTTGAGTTATCTGGAACAAATAATGATGTAGAATATTTTAAAGAAAGGGTGCGGGAGATTGCGACACATTGAACTGAATAATGAAATCACGCAAATGCAGGACGGTTTTTATCAGCTTCATAAAGATAAAGAGGCATTAGAAGTCTTTATGGAAGAAGCTAGAGAGAATACCGTTCATTTTAATAGCGTGGCAGAGCGAATGGAGTATATGAAAGAACATGATTACTATTACAACGTTCTGGACGAGTATAGCTTGGAGGAAGTAGAAGGAGTTTATAACATCGCTTATGGTGAAAACTTCGAGTTCCAATCTTATATGGCAGCATCTAAGTTCTATAAAGATTATGCGTTAAAAACGAATGATCAAAAACAATACTTAGAAAGCTATGAAGATCGTGTAGCAATTGTGTCATTATACTTAGGACGCGGTGATGTTGCGAAGGCAAAACACTTCGCAAGCATGATTGTAAAACAAAACTACCAACCAGCGACACCAACCTTTTTAAATGCGGGACGAAGCAGAAGAGGAGAAATGGTGTCTTGTTTCTTGTTAGAGATGGATGATAGCTTAAATTCAATCGGCTTTAACATTAATACTGCAATGCAATTATCGAAAATCGGTGGTGGAGTAGCTTTAAACTTATCTAAGCTACGTGCACGTGGTGAGCAAATTAAAGGTATTGATAACGCCGCAAGTGGTGTAGTACCTGTTATGAAATTACTTGAAGATTCGTTTTCGTATGCGAATCAGTTGGGTTAACTTTATGGCTCAACTATAAAACCAGGTCAATTGCTGGAACGCCTGAGTATATCAAGGTAGGATACTACGAAGAAATTACGTAGCGAACCCTGAAAATCCAAGATTGCAGGAAATCAGCAGCCGAGCTCCTAAATTTATTAGATAAGGAGAAGGTTCAACGACCAAGTGGCTATGTAGGTGACTAAGTAGCTCGAACCTGGCTTCTCAAAACAACCAAATTCAAAGGGTGTATACATTTATTATAGTTTATGCCATATTCATGTGCATCAAACATATGATAAATGGTTAAATGAAGAATTTGGCGAGAAGAAGATATGGTCTGAACTCTATAGCGATATAGAGAGGATAGCAGAAATGACTATCCCCCATACGTTTTGACGATATGGAGTAACAATATGCAACGAAAAGGTGCAGGTGCAGTATACTTAAACATTTTCCATTGGGATATTATTGAATTCCTTGATACCAAAAAAATAAATGCCGATGAGAAGAGCCGTATTCAGTCTCTATCAATCGGAATTATCGTTCCAAGTAAGTTCTTTGAGCTTGCTGAGAAAAACGAACCTTTCCATGTTTTCGCGCCTTATACAGTATTTAAAGAGTACGGAAAACATTTAGATGATATAGATATCGACGAAATGTACGATGAATTAATGAGCAATCCGAAAGTGAAGAAGAAGCCACTAGATATTAGTGCGCGTGATATGCTTATTAAAATTGCTATGATTCAGCTTGAGTCTGGTTACCCATACTTAATGTTTAAATCAAATGCAAATAACCAGCATCCACTGAAGGATATTGGAACTGTGAAGATGTCGAACTTATGTACAGAAATCTTCCAGCTACAAGAAACTTCTGAAATAAATGATTACGGTACAGAAGACATTATCCGCCGTGATATTAACTGTAACTTAGGATCGTTAAATATCGTAAACGTAATGGAAAATAAAGAAATTCGTGAAGCAGTTCATGCGGGAATGGAAGCTTTAACAGCTGTTTCTGATATGACGATCATTCCGAATGCCCCAACTGTGAAAAAAGCAAATGATGAGCTTCATTCAGTTGGACTTGGAGCAATGAACTTACATGGATATTTAGCAAAAAATAAAATCGCTTATGAAAGTGCTGAAGCGAAAGAATTCGCTCGTACATTCTTTATGATGTTAAATTACTACTCGATTGAGAAAAGTATGGAGATCGCTAAAGAAAAAGGCGAAACATTTAAAGACTTCGATAAGTCTGATTATGCAAACGGCACATACTTTGAAAAGTATGAAACGACAGATTACAGCCCAGTAACTGAAAAAATTCAGCAATTATTTGAAGGAATTCATATTCCAACAAAAGAAGATTGGACAAGTTTAAAAGAGCAAGTACAGAAGAATGGTTTATACAACTCATATCGTCTTGCAATCGCTCCGACACAATCGATCAGTTACGTTCAAAATGCAACTTCAAGCGTAATGCCAATCGTAAGTCAAATTGAATCAAGAACGTATGCGAATGCGACAACATATTATCCAATGCCGTATTTATCAAAAGATACGTTCTGGTACTATAAATCTTCTTATGATATGAATCAGTTTAAATTAATTGATTTAATCGCAGAAGTTCAAGAACATATTGACCAAGGAATTAGTACAATTCTTTATGTTAATAGTGATATTTCAACACGTGAGTTAGCACGTTACTACATTTATGCACATAAAAAAGGCTTGAAGAGTCTTTATTATACGAGAACACGTAAATTAAGCGTGGAAGAGTGCGTGGCTTGTACCGTTTAATATAAAAAGTGAGACATTATGAGCAGGGTTTTTCTGAACCCTGCTCATGCTTAGTTATCAATTTTTTATGTTTATTTAGAGAAGGGGCGATTTAATGCGTGCGGTAAACTGGAACAAAAAAGAAGATGATTTTAGTTTAATGTTTTGGAAGCAAAACATCGCTCAGTTTTGGACAGAAGAAGAAATCGCAGTGTCTTCTGACAAAAATACTTGGGCACAATTATCAAAAGAAGAGCAAATTGCTTATAAGCGTGTATTAGGTGGTTTAACACTTTTAGATACGAAACAAGGTGGCGAAGGGATGCCACTTGTACTTGTTCATCTTGAAAATTTACAAGCGAAAAGTGTATTAGCTTTCATGGGCGCTATGGAAGAAGTACATGCGAAGAGTTACAGCCATATTTTCACAACGTTAGCTACTGAAGAAGAAATTGATGATATTTTTGAATGGGTAGATAACCATCCATTACTTGAGAAAAAAGCTGGTATTGTTACTAGTTACTATCGTCGCTTATTAAAGCCTGAAGTAACGAAAAAAGAGTTATACATGGCAATGGTAGCAAGTGTGTTCTTAGAAAGTTACTTATTCTATAGTGGATTCTTCTATCCACTTTACTTAGCGGGTCAAGGTAAATTGACGGCAAGTGGTGAGATTATTAACTTAATAATTCGTGACGAGTCAATTCACGGCGTATTCGTTGGTATTTTAGCACAACAAATCTTCACAGAACTTTCTGCAGAAGAGCAACAAGAAGTACAAACGGAAACGCAAGAGTTATTAATGGAACTGTATGAAATTGAATTGGCATATACAGAAGAAATTTACACTTCTATCGGTCTTGTAGAGGATGTAAATCGTTTCGTTCGTTACAATGCGAATAAAGGACTTATGAACTTAGGACTTGAGCCGAAGTTTGAGGAAGAAGAAATTAACCCAATCGTTTTAAATGGTTTACGTACAGATACGAAAAACCATGACTTCTTCTCTGTAAAAGGAAATGGTTACGTAAAAGCAACGAATGTTGAAAAGTTAGCAGACGATGACTTCGTATTCAATTTTTAATATAGTGTTATAGAAAAAGCTGTCTTTATAGAAAAGACAGCTTTTTTGCTATGAATAGTTTACATAATGTTATTATTTCATGGGAATATTTTAATCTTGTAAAAGCCCAATTTTTGAGGAAGTGGGAATGAAAAAACAAGGATTAAAGTTGTATTTTTCATATTTAGTCGTATGAGAGATTGAATAACTTATGTCAAAATGAATAAAAAATGAGAAGAAATGAGGACCAACTCCACCTATACGTTCTTTCTAGTATTGAATTTTCAAATGCTAGAAATTTTGGCTTGAAAATTGCATGAATATTTAAAAAGTAACAAAAAGGGAGGTAATACTCGGTGTGATATATAGTTATTTGAAAACGCTTCCTTTTGATTGTCGATTTTTAAATGGAAATTAGATAGAGAACGTAGGAGGAATGATAGGTGGGGAAAGTAGTTGGTTTAAAACGTTCATTAGGGCTTTGGTCAATTGTTATGCTAGGGGTCGGGTATATGACACCGATGGTTGGGTTTGATACATTTGGAATCGTTTCTGAAAAAACGGGTGGTCATGTTCCAGGAGCTTATCTTATTGCATTAGCGGGGATGTTGTTTACCGCTGCAAGCTACGGCAAAATGGTAAAGGCTTTTCCTACCGCAGGATCTGCTTATACGTATACACAGAAGACAATTAGTGCAAGGCTTGGGTTTCTTGTTGGATGGTCCGCGTTATTGGATTATTTGTTTCTACCAATGGTGAACGCACTATTAACGAGAATTTATATGTCAGCATTTTTCCCAAGTGTTCCTAGTTGGGTATGGGTCATTGGCTTTGTTCTCCTGGTTACATTAATAAATATGATTAGCGTAAATGTTACTGCTAATTTCAATACGTTCTTAGTAATATTTCAAGTGTTAGTAATGGCCGTATTTGTTTTTCTAGTTATAAAAGGCTTATTAGCGGGAGAGGGAACAGGAGAAGTTTTTTCCATTCAGCCGTTTTTTCAATCAGATATACAAATATCACCGTTAGTTGCAGGTGCAACAATTCTTTGTTTCTCATTTTTAGGTTTTGATGCAGTAACTACATTTTCAGAAGAGACACCAAACGCCAAAAAAACAATTCCTCGAGCTATTTTTCTTACTGCTTTAATCGGCGGAGTTTTATTCATTACTACAACGTATTTTACACAATCTATGTTTCCAGATACATCTGTATTTAAAAATCAAGAATCAGCATCCCCAGAAATTGCGCTATATGTTGGCGGGAAATTATTTCAAGCTTTCTTTTTAGTAGGAACCCTTATGGGGACACTTGCGTCCGGTTTAGCTTCTCATACAAGTGTATCTCGATTATTATACGTAATGGGGCGAGATAATGTAATTCCGAAGAAAATATTCGGATACATCCATCCTCGCTGGAGAACCCCAGTATATAATATTATTTTTGTAGGAATTATTTCGCTCTTCGCTATATTCATTGATTTAGAAACAGCAGCATCTCTTATTAACTTTGGAGCGCTTATTGCATTTACATTTGTTAATTTGTCTGTAATTTCTTACTATATAATCAAGCAAAAAAGATATAAGACGATAAAAGATTTCTTAAATTACTTAGTTATGCCTATTTTGGGTGCTGCTACTGTAGCCGTACTATGGTTTAATCTCAATATCCATTCACTTATTTTGGGACTTTGCTGGGCTGCTATTGGAATGGGGTACCTTCTATATGTTACAAATATGTTCCGTTCAGCTCCTCCGCAAATGCATTTTGAAGAAGCACAGGAAATATAAAAAGAAAAAGGCATCGGATAAGTTCCGATGTCTTTTTCTTTTTATATTTGATAATCATGCAGCATTGCATAAGTCACTCAAAGATTCATAAGTAAAGGGGATGACACGATATGATTAACGTAGTATTTTCACTTGGCACGATTATTGCTTTGTACAATTAGTAAAAGTATAAAGAGGGGTGTTATCGTGCCGATTCAATCAGAAAAACATACAAATACAGTTGAAGTTGAAAATCCTTTAGAGGAATTTCAAGCTATATTAAAAGAGGCGCTTCATTTTTTAAGTTATCCAGAAGAAGTATTCGAATTTCTGAAAAAACCAATGCGTTTTTTAGAAGTAAGCATTCCTGTTCGAATGGATGATGGAACAACAAAGGTATTTCAAGGGTATCGCGCTCAGCATAACGACGCAGCAGGGCCAACAAAAGGTGGTATTAGATTTCATCCAGATGTTACGGCAGAAGAAGTAAAAGCACTTGCTGGCTGGATGAGCTTGAAATGTGGAGTGACAGGACTGCCATATGGAGGCGCAAAGGGCGGGATTATTTGTAATCCACAGGAGTTGAGTTTTAGAGAACTAGAGTTACTGAGTCGTGGGTATGTAAGAGCAGTAAGTCAAATTGTGGGGCCGACGAAAGATATTCCAGCACCTGATATGTATACAAATGCGCAAATTATGGCTTGGATGCTAGATGAATATGACCATATCAGGGAGTTTGACTCTCCAGGATTTATAACCGGGAAGCCATTAATGCTAGGAGGATCACAAGGGCGGGAAACAGCAACGTCTAAAGGTGTATTGTATACACTTCAGTTAGTAAGTGAGTTAAAACAAATTCCGCTACAAAATATGGGAGTTATTATTCAAGGGTTTGGGAATGTTGGAGGTTATTTGGCAAAATATTTATATGATATTGGTGTGAAAATAGTCGGGGTATCAGATGCTATAGGAGGAATTTATAATCCAGACGGTCTAGATGTTCCTTATTTACTAGAAAACAGAGATTCTTTCGGTGTAGTATCGAATCTCTTTAGTAAAACAATTTCTAATCAGGAGTTGTTAGAAAAAGAATGTGATGTACTCATTCCGGCGGCAATTGGAGGAGTCATTACAAAACATAATGCAGGAAAGCTTGGATGTAAGATTATCATTGAGGCTGCAAATGGACCAACAACAAAAGAGGCGATAACCATGTTAGAAGAAAAGGGAATTTTGGTTGTTCCAGATATTTTAGCAAACTCTGGTGGCGTGATTGTTTCATATTTTGAATGGTGTCAAAATAACCAAGGATATTACTGGACGGAGCAATATGTTGATCAATGTTTAAAGGAGAAAATTACATCTAGTTTTTCTAACGTACTTGATACTTCTAAACGCTATGGAGTAAATATGAAAATTGCTGCCTATATGGAAGGGGTTCGCAAGATTGTAGAAGCATCGCGCCTAAGAGGTTGGTTGCATTTTTAACCTAAAGGGAGGGCTAAAATGAAACTGGATATTTTATTAGAAGAAGTGGAGAGACAACAAATCGGTTATTACTGTATTGTGTCGAATAGTCATCGTTACGATATAGCTGTTACGTATTCGCAACAGTTTCTTGGAAAAGCAATGGTTACCTCAATTCAAAATGGGAGAATGGTTTTATTAAGCCAAGAAGATATTGGAGAGGAACAATATTGGGCAACAAGGCTAGGCATTGAGGTAGAGGACATAGAAGAGTTTCAAAGCTTTTTCTATATGATTCTTCAGTCACAAAGGTTAGAAGAACAATATTAATAGAATAAAAGAAAGGGATGATTGATTATGTATTATGATATTATTACGAGTCCGTGTTATGGAATAATTGAAAAAGTGTCTATCGATAAGGATTCTCGAATTTATGAATGGGAGCCATTATTCGCTATTAAAGATATGAATGGTAAACTGGAAGTAATTAAGATGGGATGTAGTGGAGAAGTTCAATCTTTAGAAGTAGAAGCGGGAGATAAAGTAATTCCAGGTATGGTATTAGCTTATATTCAAGAAGATCTTTTCGTTAGTGGTAGTGATTAATGATAGAACTATGAGGAAGATGGAGGCACTCATCTTCCTTTTTTTATTAAATAAAGAAAGAAATGTTTTATTTTCAGATTAATTAAAAAAATCTGTATTTAATGATACAATACAAATTAAATAGTTCAAAGGAGGAATAGCAGAATGTTTTCCATCGCTCATACAAAAATTAGACCCATAGTTTCTCTACCTATCGATCAATCTGAAAAGGAATGGAATATAGATGTTAAAAATATAAAAGAATCGTTTCTATTTTTAAAAAGAGGAGAGAGATTATTTGCATACGTTCATGTGAAGGATCTGCTATCAAATAGTAAGGAATTAACTTCTAAGCTATTACTTTCAAATGCTGTTTCACTAGATACAATATGTCATCTTAGTAAAGATATTTCTTTAACAGCTCTTTTTCAAATTATTGGAGCGCCGATTGCCATAGTAAAAAATGAAGTGGATGAGCTAACAGGATATATAAGAAGAGAGGATGTTTTTGCAGAACTATTTAAACAAGAAAATCAGAGTGTTGATATATTGAAAATTATTTTAACGTCTATTCCAATGGGGATTTTTGTAGTAGATCGAGAAAAGAAAATTGTAAATTGTAATGAATCTGGTTTGAAGATGATTAAATCGACTCCTGAAAAAGTTATGAATGTACCAGCAGAACTGATTTTTAATGGAGAACACATTAATAACGTATTTACA
The DNA here is from genome assembly GCF_979253805.1 of Bacillus sp. AC266. NCBI lineage: Bacteria > Bacillati > Bacillota > Bacilli > Caryophanales > Bacillaceae > Bacillus > Bacillus sp. AC266. Next base: position 542,047 of record NZ_CEEDEC010000003.1, on the reverse strand, counting down.
AAGGGAAAAACGATCTTGAATCAATTACAAATCACAAATGAGATGGGTGTATTAGTTGACTATAGTCCGATTCCAAACTTTGATCAAAGTATTGAAGGAATGGTTATTATTGTGCAAGATTTGCCGATGGTCGAGGACATGGCGATGGAAATTGAATATATAAAGGATTTAAATAAAGATTTACATGCAATTTTGTCTAGCATTTATGATGAAATATTAGTTGTTAATCATAAAGGGGAATTAATTCGTTATAGTGAAACTGTTATCAATGATTTTTGGGGGAGTAATTTGAAGGACTTGTTAGGAAAAAATCTTTTAGACCTAGAAAAGAAAGGATTATTTAGTCCATCGGTTACGCGATTAGTGTTGGAAAAACAAAAAAAGGTATCAGTTGTACAAGAAACAAAAAGCGGAAGAAAAATATTAGCAGTTGGAAACCCTGTATTTAATGAAAACGGAGAGCTTCATCGTATTATTATTGCCTCCAGGGATATTACCGAAGCAACGAGATTGAAGACGGAATTACATGAAATAAAGAAGATATCAGAGCAATATAAGAAGGAGTTAGATGACTTTAAAAATAAAGATCGTTTTCTTAAGAAGCTTATTTACTGTAGTCCGAAAATGGAGCAAATTATTAACCAAGCTAAAAAAATAGCAGATTTTTCTTCCAATGTTCTTATTTCTGGAGAATCTGGCGTCGGAAAAGAAGTAATTGCTCAGGCAATTCATCAACTTGGAAACCGATCTTCAAAGCCATTTTTAAAATTAAATTGTGGTGCAATTCCAGAAACTTTGCTAGAAAGTGAACTATTTGGTTATACGAAAGGTGCTTTTACAGGAGCCGATAAAAATGGAAAAGAAGGATATTTTAAGCGAGCTGATCAAGGTATTTTATTTTTAGATGAAATTGGAGAAATGCCTTTACATTTGCAAGTAAAATTGCTTAGAGTCCTGCAGGAACAAGAAGTAATTCCTATTGGAAGTACAACACCTATGAAAATAAATGTACAAATTATTGCTGCTACAAATAAGAGCCTTGAAAAGATGGTCGAATCTGGAACATTCCGTGAAGATTTATTTTATCGCCTCAATGTAATTCCACTGCGAGTTCCTTCTTTACGAGAGCGAATGGAAGATGTTCCGGTACTTGCCTTTCATTTCTTACAACAGTTAAATGAAAAATATAATAAAAATTATCATTTAACTCCAGATGCACTTAATTTACTAGAGTTCTATTCATGGCCAGGAAATGTCCGTGAATTACAAAATATGATTGAACGTTTAGTAGTATCAGCAGACGATCCAGTAATTGAAGCGGAGTTTGTTAGTAAGTTTTTAACACCCAGTTATGACTTTAATAAATCAAAACCAGTTATTACAAGAGTATTACCATTACAAGAAGCACTACATTCTGTAGAAGAACAATTGATTTTGCTTGCAATGAAGCAGTATAAAACAACGACTAAGGCTGCAAAAGCTCTTGGAATCAGCCAATCTTCAGTGAGTCGTAAATATCAAAAGATTGTTAGTGAAAAAGAGATAGCAGCTGATATCATCTCATATTCCTAAAAAAGGAGAAGGTCACATAGACTTCTCCTTTTTGTGTGCGCTCAGCATGTACATATTCTCTGGGATTCAAGTCCCGAGTGGTGAAGGCGGTAGCGGAAATGATTAAAGTTTCACTTTATGCAAAATGGAATAGTGTATGCGGAAATGCATAAAATGTTTGTTGTTTTTAAGAAAATAGTCAGTTTATCCCGATATTTGTGGGCAGTAAAACTCCCACCTCAAAATTCAGGTGGAGCAAAGAAGTTAGGTGGAAGCCCTGCTGTTCGTAAACGCCCGATTGGTGAGGGCTAATTAAAGTTTCACTTTATGTATGATTCTTTTGAATTTTAAATATTGGCATGGAAATTGCTTATAAATATATAAACGATCGATAAAGGAGGATTCAATATAGTGCTAGATTTAAAAATGTATGTAAACGGTGAATGGAGAGACTCTAGTGATCAAGAAAAAAGAACGATTATTAACCCTGCGAATGGCAAGGGTATAGCATATGCACCTGAGGGGACGATTGAGGATGCAAAATACGCGATAGAAGTGGCAAGAACGGCTTTTGATAGCGGAATTTGGTCAGAGACATCGACTGCTGAAAGGGCATCATATTTATTTAAAATAGCAGATGAAATTGATAAAAATATGGAAGAATTAGTATACCTTGAAACAATGGATAATGGAAAAACGTACCGTGAGGCAGAAGGAGATATTGGAGATGCAGCGGCTTGTTTTCGCTATTATGCCGGATTGATTACAAAGCCAGATGGTCAAACATATCATGTAGCCGATCCGATGCAAGCGATGGTTGTAAGAGAGCCAGTCGGTGTTTGTGGATTAATTGTTCCATGGAATTATCCGCTATTGATGAGTGTATGGAAAATTGCACCTGCTTTAGCAGCTGGAAATACAATTGTGTTTAAACCTTCTGAAGTGACACCAATCACTGCAACAAAGCTATTCGAAATCCTTGAAAAAGTAGGGCTACCAAAAGGTGTTGCCAATATGGTAATGGGGGCCGGTCCAATAGTAGGAAATGAAATTGCAGCGAGTAATAAAGTGGATATGATTTCCTTTACAGGTGGAACAAAAACAGGTAAGCACATTATGAGAACAGCGGCAGATAATATGAAAAAGATTTCGTTAGAACTTGGAGGGAAATCTCCAAATATTATTTTTGCAGATGCAGATTTTGAGACCGCTATTGATTATGCTCTATTCGGTATTTATGCAGGTAGCGGACAAGTATGTTCAGCAGGATCAAGAATCCTTGTCGAAGAAAAGATTTATGATAAATTTGTTAATAGTTTTGTAGAGCGAGCACAGCAAATTAACGTTGGACCTGGTGATAATCCAGAATCAGAAATGGGGCCACTTGTAAGTCAAGAACATATGGAAAAAGTATTACGCTATATTGAAATTGGGAAAGACGAAGGTGCAAACGTTGCTTGCGGAGGTAGACGAATAATGGAGGATGGAAAAGGTGATGGTTTCTTTATTGAACCAACAGTCTTTGTCAATGTAAAACCTGATATGCGCATTGTCCAGGAAGAAATCTTCGGTCCTGTTGTAGTAATTCAAAAGTTTAAAGACGAACAGGAAGCAATTGAGTTGGCAAATGGTACAGACTATGGTTTGGCTGGAGGAGTATTTACAGTCGATGGTGCAAAAGCAATGCGTGTGATTCGCAAACTTCGCGCAGGAATTACCTGGATTAATAGCTATCATCCAACATACAATGAGGCGCCTTGGGGCGGATATAAGCAAAGTGGTATAGGTCGTAGTCTAGGAACGTTTGGTTTAGAAGAATTTCAAGAGATTAAGCAGATTAATATAAATCTAGAAGTAGAACCTATTGGTTGGTTTGCAAATAAAAAAAATGTAGAGGTGAATTAGATGGAAACGAACGTGAAAAATAAATTGAATGAGAAAGAATCAAATGTAAATGAGTATATTACGAAAGTACTACAGTTAATTGAAAAAGAAAAGGTTACTGAAGAAGAGGCAAACTGGATTCAAAAAGAAACAGTAGATGGATTTAGAGAGCATGTAAACCCTGGTTTTCTTGCTTATAGAAAAACAGTAACAAAAGATGGACAATTTGCAGCAGTAGAATGGTCAGATGAAGGATCTTGCTTCATGGATATTAATGGTAAAAAGTATATTGACTGTTTAGGTGGATTTGGAATTTATAATGTTGGTCACCGTAATCCGAAAGTGGTAAAAGCTGTAACGGATCAATTAAAGCGTCAAGCATTGCACAGTCAGGACTTACTAGATCCACTTCGAGCAATGCTTGCAAAGATTTTAGCGGATATTACACCTGGTGATTTGAAATATGCCTTCTTCACAAATAGTGGAACAGAAAGCGTAGAGGCAGCATTAAAACTAGCAAAAATGTATAGTGAACGAACAACTTTCATTGCTACAACGCGTGCTTTCCATGGTAAGAGCCTTGGTGCTTTATCTGGGACGGCAAAAGGAATGTTCCGTAAGCCATTTTTACCATTAATTCCGGGTTTCCGTCATGTTCCGTTTGGCGATATTGATATGATGAGAAAAACATTTGAGACATGTGCATTAGTGGGAGAAGATGTTGCAGCAGTTATTTTAGAACCAATTCAAGGAGAGGGCGGTATTATTTTACCTCCAGAAAATTATTTGAAACAAGTACGAGAGCTTTGTGATGAGTTTGGATCACTCCTTATCTTTGATGAAGTACAAACTGGAATGGGACGTACAGGAAAAATGTTTGCTGCAGAATTATATGATGTCGTGCCGGATATTATTTGTCTTGCGAAGGCGTTTGGTGGAGGTGTAATGCCAGCGGGAGCTATTGTTGCGAAAGAAACAGTATTCAAAAGTTGGTTTGAAAATCCATTTATGCACACAACAACATTTGGAGGAAATCCACTTGCATGTGCTGCTGCAATTGCAACAATCCATGTTTTATTGGAAGAGAAATTACCGGAACGAGCGATGGAAGTTGGAGAGTATTTCTTAAATGGATTGAAACAAGCAGCAGAAGGACACGAAGATAAAATCTTTGAAATTCGTGGTCAAGGTTTAATGATTGGGATTGAATTCCATAAAGACGAGATTGGTTATGAAGTGTCAAAGGCGATGTTTGATCAAGGTATTCTTGTTGCGGGAACATTAATTAACTCAAAAACAATTCGTATTGAACCATCCCTTACAATTAGTTATGAAGAAGTAGATACAGTTATTAATACGTTTAAATCTGTGCTAGCTCAAGTAAAAGTAAAATAAATTTCGCATAAGGTTATATGTGAATTCAAACGATTGAAACTATAATTAGAATAGATTTACCTGTATTTTATTACAGGAAGGCAGTGTAACGAAAAGTTACACTGCCTTTTTATTACATTTTTTGTTGTTGAGTATTTACATATAATTTGTCTTAGTGTACTATTTAACTAACACACTAAGACAGGAGTGGAGAAATGAAAATCGAGTTTTCTCCAAATACACCAATTTACATTCAGGTAATGGAATACATAAAGAAAGAAATTGTAACGGGTCATTTATTGCCTGGTGATAAAATTCCCTCCGTACGTGAATTAGCGAGTGATTTACAAGTAAATCCAAATACGATTCAACGCACATTTCAAGAACTAGAACGGGATGGAGTTGTTGTAACACGTAGAGGAATGGGGCGATATGTAACGAATGAAGGGGAGAAAATTATGGAGCTGCGAAAAGATATGGCGAAAGAATTACTTCATTCTTTCATAAATGGAATGGACAATTTAGGTTTTTCAGAAGAAGAAATTCTTACAATCCTTCGTTCTTCATTACATGAGAAAAGGGAGGAGAGCGAATGACAGAGTTATTAAAAATAGAAAATCTATGGAAGCGGTACGGATTAAAAGCAGTGATCCGTGAGTTAAACATAGAGATTACAGAAGGAAAAATCGTTGGGCTTGTTGGAGATAACGGAAGCGGGAAAACGACGTTATTAAAAATGATTGCAGGATTGCAGCATCCTTCTGAAGGCAGCATAGTAATTAACGGTAAAAAAGTAGGGTTAGAGACGAAAGAAATCGTTTCATTTATGTCTGATAAGCCAGTCTTTGATGATTGGATGACTGTAAAAGATGCTTTATTTTTCTATAGAGATTTTTATAAAGACTTCGATATTCAAAAAGCAGTAGATACGATTGTGGAATTCAAAATACCGTTAGAAGAAAAAATTAAAGCATTGTCAAAAGGGATGATTGAGAAGCTGCAAATTATTTTAACATTTTCTCGAAAAGCGAAGTTATACGTACTGGATGAACCGCTTGGCGGGATTGATCTCGTTTCTAGGGAGCATGTACTTGAGCTAATCCTTAAATTTTATCGTGAAGATTGTACGCTGCTTATATCAACTCATTTAATAAGAGAAATCGAAAATATATTTGATGAAGTAATCTTTTTGAAAGATGGAGAAATAATATTGCATGAAAATGTGGAAGAACTACGATTTCAAAAGGGGAAAGCAGTACATGAGCTGTTTAAGGAGGCCTATGAGAAATGAGTCAGCTTTTTCTTTATCTGTATAATTGTAATAAGAGAAAAATAGCCATTATTTACTTCGGATTTATTACAGTTTCATTAATTCTTTTATTTAACATGAAAGGAGTTTCAGGAGCTAGAATTTCAGGTAGGCAAGATATAATCATTATTATATTTTTTATCGTACTAGGTATAAATGGATTCGCAATTCTTCTAACAGGTATATCGTCTTTTCGAAAAATGCTAAAAAACTCTATGCTACGTTGTACTTCTATTTCAGCACAAAAGTATATATGTGCAAATGTTTTATTTTGTGTACTACTCTTTATGATTTTGCTAGGAATAGGAATCATTTTTCTATACTATTTTTCTTTAAATATTTATAATGGAAAAACAGATTTAGGTGTTCAGCAAGCAATCCACAGTTTATATGATTATGGAATATTACATCATATGTTATCTATTTTCTTATGGGGACTAGATTTTGTTAATATGCTAGTTTCTATTTATTTAATTATAGTAATTACGAAGCTATTCAATGTGAAATCATCGATGAGTAAGATTGTTTGCGTAATCTTATTCGTTGTTTTTATCGCATTTAATGGGGGAATAACGTATATCTTTCAGCAAATAGAAAAGTATGTGTTTGCCATAAATAATATTGGATTTATAGATCAAAACGGCTTTTTAAATACATCATTTTATTCTGGTACAGATATTACAGTTTTAAATCTATGTTTTAACTGTTTATTAACAATTATATTATTAGTAGTTACAGGTCGCATCATCGACAAAAAACTAGAAGTTTAAAGGAGGAATCATCATTGGGAAATGTAGTAGTGAAATTAGAAAATGTCCGAAAAAAAATCGGTAGAACAGAAATTATTCGGGGCTTATCATTTGAGGTTCGTGAAGGAGAGGTATACGGATTCCTTGGACCGAACGGTAGCGGTAAGACGACGACAATTCGTATGATGACAGGTCTTATTTCTATGACAGAAGGCGATATTACAATTTGTGGTCATAGTATTCGCACAGAGCGTGAAAAGGCGCTAGAGCAAATTGGAGCGATTGTAGAAAATCCCGAGCTATATGATTATATGACTGGAATGCAAAATTTAAAGCATTTTGCGAACATGGCGATTACCCCAATTAGTAAAGAGCGCATCGCTGAAATTGTAAAGCTTGTTGAATTAGAGCATGCGATTCATAAAAAGGTGAAAACATACTCACTTGGTATGAAACAGCGTTTAGGAATTGCGCAGGCGTTACTTCATCAGCCGAAAATCTTAATTTTAGATGAACCGACAAATGGATTAGATCCAGCTGGTATTCGCCAAATTCGTGATTATTTACAACGATTAGCGAAAGAAGAAAATATTGCAGTCATTGTATCAAGTCATTTATTAAGTGAAATTGAATTAATGTGTGATCGTGTAGTTATTATAAAGCAAGGTGAGTTTGTACAAGAGTATAACTTACATGAACAAGCGAAGCATGATGAAACAGTTGTAGTTGCATTTGAAGTAGATCAAGTTCAAAAAGCGAACGAAATTATTAAAGGTAAAGTACAAGGAAATGTAGCTGTGGCATCTGTAATGAAAGAAGAGATTCCGCAAATTGTAAAACAGTTAGTGAATGCTGATGTACTCGTATATGGTGTTACTGTTCAAAATAAAACGTTAGAGGATGAGTTCTTAGCGATTACAGGGGGAGTGAAAGCGTAATGTTTAAATTAATTCAAAATGAATTTTTAAAGTTACATGCGAAAAAAGGTATGTACATTTTAATAGGTGTAATTGCAGCATTGGAGATTTTGGGAGTTTTAGCGATGCTGAAATGGGGAGGAGGAAATGAGTTTAAAGGATCATATTTAGATTTTGTAAGTTCAGAGATTGGTTTAATTACCTTATTTGTAACAATTTTTGGAATTACGATTGCGTCTCGTACAATTACTGATGAGTTCCAAAAAGGTACAATTAAGCAGTTATTAATCCGTCCGAGAAAACGAATTACAGTTTTGTTCTCTAAATATATTACAGTGTTACTTACTATATTATTTATCATATTTGCTAGCACGTTAATCTCAATGATTATTGGCGGGATTGTAATGGATGGTAGTAAAACAGGAGTAACGTTAGGAATTGTAATGAAGTCCATTGTATATCAAGTACTTTCACCGTTCTTCTTTGCAACTCTTTCATTTTGCTTAGCTAATGTATTTAGAAATTCTGTATTACCATTAATTATTTCGTTGTTCTTATTCTTCTTACAAAGTGCAATTACAATGGTGCTTATGATGTTTGCTAAAGGTGTTGCAAAGTTTGTTGTATTCTCGCATTTAAATTTAAGTGTGTACGACAGCAATAAATTAGTAAGTGGCGGAGTAGAACCACCATTTACAGAATTTACGTTTACAACTTCATTATTACTTGTAGTTGCATACTTTGCTGTATTACTTGTAGCATCAAGTGTATTATTCCAAAAACGTGACGTATTATAATCGAAAAAATCCCCGTGTTAACGGGGATTTTTATTAACCAGCTTTTTTGATTTATGTAGCTTTTAAGTGTGGCAGATACATATTTACTTAGGAACATAATTGTAACTAAGTTGAAGAACATTGATATGGTATATCAAATAGGATCGTTATTATATAATTTAATACGTATATTATTCGGAATAAAGTGAGAAAAATAGGAAGATTTTCAACTATATTCATATTATAATTTAGTTATCCGGCCATTTGTGGAGAAGGGCTACCCATAAAATACTGAATAAAGTTTCACTTTATATCATCTCTGGAGGTGTTCCATATGCAACATGCATTTTCACGTATAAGGCTACGTAGTTTTTTTGGATGGATGATTATAGGGATGTTCCTGACGATGATTCCATTAAGGTTATCAGGTGCTTCTGACAATACGATAGAGTTACTGTCACAAATATCAATATTTTTTGCATTTCCACTATTGTGGCTATATTTAAAAACAAGTAAAAATAAAGTTGTTTTTAAAAGCTTTTTTGATAAGCCTGGACGTTTACATTGGGGGTTAATTGTATTAGCAACGATCATGGGAATGATTTTTGCAGTCGGTATATCCCAAATTCAATTTTATATTTTAGCACATACTTTACCTAATTTCTTAGTTACCATGTTAGAAGATGGAAATGTAATTAATACGAGTAACATATACATGACGATATTTACTTTCATTTCAGCATGTGTATTAGCCCCAATAATGGAAGAGGTTATTTTTAGAGGTTTTTTCTTGCAGCGAATGGCGTACAAATGGGGGATTAAACGAGCGGTTATTATATCCTCTCTTATTTTTGGACTAGGACATTTTGATGTTATCGGTGCTTTCATGTTCGGTGTTATTATGTGCCTTCTATACATAAAGACAAAAAATATATGGACGAATATTGCTGTGCATGCTCTAAATAATTTGATTGCAACGAGTATGCAATTTGTAGGTGGAGATGGAAGTGACGCAATCTCGATTACTGAATTACAAGCACAAAGTAATTTATGGATCGGCATTGGTCTTGTGATTATCGGTTTATTATGGTTCATTCCTTTTACTTGGAACCAATGGCGTACAGTAAAAGAAGTTGGTGTGCCACCGATTCGTTTCATAAATGAAGAAAAAGTAGTGAATACATCAGAAGAAAATGAAATATATAGCCAAGTGATAGTAACAGATAGATTGATGGCTGTAGAACTACCTGATGAAGCTGTAAATAAGCTTCGGTTAGAAGAAAATGATTATGTAACAGTTTCTGTAGAAGAAGATAAAATTGTTATAAAGAAAGCGCATAATAGATAATTAAAAAGTAGCTCCTAAAGAGCTACTTTTTAATTTGTAATAATCTCTACACGAAAATTATTACCGTTCTTTACATATTTAATATCTGTAACGATCCGAACGGTTTTTAGAAGTTCAACTTTTTCACCAATTCGAGGGATGGTCGGAACATTGTCCCAAATACCAAGCAAGTCATCTAATTGTGCCGTTTTTTCATAAAACCAGATTTTCAATGTAAAGCCCCTTTCTCGAACTTTATGTATTTTAATACATGATATATCATTTTTATTCTTAATGTAAGGGGTTTTTACTCTTTTTGTGAATAAAGATGAATTAAACTTCTGGGAATATATGTTCAATGTCCGGAGTAAGAGCTACTTCTGATAATACGATATGAGAAACTGTCGTTGCATATGAAGAAACATCATTGATAAATTCTTCAAGTTCAACGAGTGAAGGAACAGAGATTTTTGCAATGTAGCATAAGCTTCCTGTTACTCGGTAACAAAAACTTGCAGATGGATAAGACTGAATAAACTGTTGCATACGTGTTGTATCACCATTTTTTAAAGTGATTTCTAAAATACAATCTAAAACAAGTCCTGCTTTTTTATAATTGATATCGATTGTGTATTTTTGAATAATCCCCTCACTTTCAAGTTTACGTACACGTTCTGTAGTAGACGGAGCCGATAAGTTTACTCGTTTTGCTAATTCACGCATCGAAAGGCGGCTATCATTATATAATTCATTTAAAATTTTTCGATCAACACGGTCTAATTGCATTTGTAAATATACCTCCAGTAAAATGATAATTTTTGTAAAGCAAAATTTAAAATTAAGATTCATATGAAATGTAAAGTGAACTTTATTTATTTTACAATAAAAAAGAAGGAAATAGGAGGGGAAATGATGGAGAGAATTACATTATCAAATGTAGGAGATACAAAGTTTCAAAAATTATTAGGTCATAATCCAGATATATTAAATTCGTGGAGTACGTTAGAGAATACACTGTATAGTACAGGGGCCCTTTCCGTAGAGTTAAAGGAGCAAGTAAGAAGAACATTAGCGTTTGGGAATGAATGTCCGTACTGTATGGCAAAGGGAAAGCCGGATGATATACAAAAAATAGAAGAAATTAGCGTAGCCGTTACTTTTGCGCATGCATTTGTTCATGACCAAAAGGCGATAGATGATAATATGTTTCATATATTAAAACAATATTGGACTGAAAAAGAAATTGTAGAGCTTTGTGCCTATATTTGTTTTATTACTGCTTCGCAGCAACTTGGTTTTCTGTTTCAATTACAGCCCAATTAATTAGGAGGATATTATGCTTAATCAAGCAGCACTTATAATCATTGATGTACAGGAAGCATTCAACTTACCATACTGGGGCGTGAGGAATAACCTTTTGGCGGAAGAAAATATGAAAAGTTTGTTAGAAGAATGGAGAAAAAGAAAACTACCAGTTTTTCATATTCAACATGTAAATAAAGAAAATGTTCAATCGATGTTTTATCAACATGTGGAAACGGTAAACTTTAAAGAAGAAGTGCAACCGATGCCAGATGAAATAATTATCCAGAAATCCGTTAATAGCGCGTTCATTGGGACAAATTTGGAAGAACAATTAAGAGAACAAAATTGTAATACGGTAGTGATTGTAGGATTAACAACAAATCATTGTGTGGAGACTACAACACGGATGGCAGGTAATTTAGGGCTTACAACGTATTTAGTGAGCGATGCGACGGCTACATTCAATCGTAAAGGTCTGGACGGGACAGAGTATAGTGCAGAGGACATTCACAATATGACACTTGTAAACTTACATGATGAATTTGCCAAAATCGTTACGACTGAAGGTGTTTTAAAATTATTTTAAGAAAATAATTGTGGAATTATGTAGAAAAAAATAAGAATATTTCGTATAATCTAAGTATAATCATTTTGAAAATAGGGGTGGCATCATATGGAGCAAATTCCAGTAAAGAAAATAGAAGAAGTACTCGTTTTAGCAGGAGATGATAAACAAAAGCAAAAGGAATTTTATGAATTGCTCTTAACAACGGAGTTTTATGTTGCTGGTTCACTTGAAGCAGAAGACGGGGCAACGGAAGGAACACTTCGTTTGCGTCATTTCCAAGGAGAGGGTAGATGGATCGTTCCGTTCTTTACACAATTGAAATTTGTAAAAGATGTGTTGCCAGAAGGTACACCCCTTATTACGATACGTGGAAAAGAATTATTGGGTAGCATCGAGAAAGATGCGACAGCTGTATTAAATGTTGGAACAGATATGAGTAAAACATTTATTCCAGAAGAAATTGCAGAGATAGCATCAGGACGAATCTTTAATTATTATAAGTAAAAGGAAAAGCTTAGCAGCTTTTCCTTTTTAATTTGAACATGGAGTGGCTATACCAGAAGAAATAGAAACAGTTTTGTTAGTTGTATTTATTGTTGCTGTAGCTCCGAGGGGAATACCGATATTTGGACTTATATGTCCAATCGGTAAACCGAATAACACAGGTATATTATATGGCGTGAAATATTCATATAATATTGTTTGCAATGATTGAGATGGCTTAGAAGGGTTGCAGTCGTGACAACTTGTAAAAATAACGCCGCTGCATTCATTAAACTGTCCAGATAAAAGTAGTTGATTTAACATCCGGTCAATGCGGTACGGTTCTTCACCAATATCTTCAAGCAATAAAAGTTTATTTGACGTATTTATCTCATAGGGCGAGCCAATTATACTTGTTAACACAGTTAAATTCCCTCCAACTAATGTGCCTGTAACTGTACATGGAGAGGTAGGTACGATACATTCTGATGCATATAAGATAGATGAATACGGATGGAATAGTTGATTGAAAGAAGATAAGGAGAGAGAATCTATACCTTTTCCTAATTCTTCAATCATTGGACCATGAAAAGTAACCAGCTCCGCATAACGTGAAAAGGCAGTATGTAAAGCCGTAATATCGCTATATCCCCAAAAAATCTTTGGATTCCGTTGAATGATTTCATATTGAATGTAAGGGAGGAGACGAGCGCTGCCGTAACCACCTCGTGCACAAAAGACTGCTTTGACCTCAGTATTTGTAAATGCTTCATGTATATCATCAAGACGAACTTGATCACTTCCAGCTAAATATCCATATTTTTCATAAACACTCTTTCCAATTATTACGGATAATCCCATCTCTTGTAATACGTTCACACCTTTTAATATATTCTCAAGTGTTGGTGGACCAGACGGTGCAATAACCATTACTGTATCACCTTTTTGCAACGCATTTGGATAAATCATTGTTCTCAGCCTCCTTCTCTTTCAATATATTCGCTTGAGCGAAAGTTCAATCCTTGTAAAAGAAGGGGAAAGCATGTCATATAAAGAAGGTATAGGGAAAGTAGGAGGGAAAATGATGTTTACAAGTCGAGTAATAGATATATTACAAATTAAGTATCCGATCATTCAAGCAGGTATGGCAGGAGCGATTACAACGTCAGAACTTGTTGCAGCTGTGAGTAATAGCGGAGGATTAGGTACGCTTGGAGCAGGGTATATGAGCCCAGAACAAATCCGTGAAGCGATTTATAAAATAAGGGAACTAACAAATAAGCCTTTCGGTGTTAATTTACTTTTAACGAAAGAGATACAGATAGAAGAAGAGAAGGTAAACGAGGCGAAAGTATTACTTAGTGGAGTGAATAGAGAATTAGGTATAGAGGAAGAAAAGGCTTTAAAACTTCCAAAAAGCTATAAAGAACAATTACAAGTATTATTAGAGGAAAAGGTACCAGTCGTTAGTTTTGCATTTCAAACGTTAGAAAAAGAAGAAATAGATGATTTGAAAAAGGAAGGGATAAAAGTTATCGGAACAGCTACCCATGTAGCGGAAGCGAAAGCACTTGCTAAGTTAGGGGTAGATATTATTGTCGGGCAAGGTAGCGAGGCAGGAGGGCATAGAGGAACGTTTATTGGGAAAGAACAAGATGCGATGATTGGTACATTTGCATTAATCCCGCAATTAGTAGCGGAAGTACCTCATATCCCGATTGTTGCAGCAGGTGGTGTAATGAATGGGCAAGGGCTTGTTGCGGCATTTGCGTTAGGGGCAGAAGCTGTTCAAATGGGATCAGCCTTTTTAACGAGTGAAGAAAGTATTACGCATGACGTGTATAAAGAGGCGATTTTACATAGTACAGATACGAGTACAACGGTAACCCGTGCGTTTTCCGGGAAATATGCACGGGGTATTCGTAATGAATTTATAGAGAAACATGAAGGAAGAGAAGAGAATTTACCAATGTATCCAGTGCAAAACGTATTAACTTCAAAAATACGTCAAGAAGCAGCGAAGCAAAATAAGGAAGAGTATATGTCGCTTTGGGCGGGACAAGCATCATCATTAGCGCGAACGGAATCAGCTCAGCACGTAGTGAAACGTGTCATGAAAGAAGCAGAGAACGTAATTGAACAATTACAAGATGTATATAAAAAAAGACCACTTGAATAATTCAAGCGGTCTTTTCGTTAGTTTGCTTTATAAAATTGTTGGATAGCTTCGTCGATGTAAACCCAGCCTTTCCAACCTAAGTGCATATGATCTTTTAAGAAGTACTTATCATATTCATGATTTGAGAAATCAGCAATTGGATAGCCAGCTTGCTTAATTTGCTCATGAACTTTATTGTAGTATAATTCGCGTTTTTCTTTCGGGAAGCCAGCGTAATCATACCAAGGACCTTTTACAGGAACAGAAATGAAGAGCGGTTTTGCGCCAGATTGTTTTAATAAATCAAGTACAATTTGTAAATCTTCATATTCTGGTGATTGGTCATAAGCATCATTTTTTAAGTAACCTTCACGTTGTTTTAATTTCTTCTTAATTTTGCTATTGAAGTAATCATCTTCGATACCATATTCGTTGGAGCTTGATTCTACTGCACCTGTTTGATCAGCATGCTTACGAGCTTCTTCCCAGTTCATTTGTTTCAATGATGGATCAAGCTGTTCTTTATGCGGCTTAATATTAAACATAACTGTAAATAAATCTTTACGATCTAGAATGTTACGATAAATATAAGCGAAAGGTTTAGCAGCAAGTGCTTTTACTTTATACTTTGTATCATCGTAGGCGATACCTTCAAGCGAAATTTTTAATAAAGTTTCTTTTTTAACAATCTCAAAGTTTAATAAGCGTTTTGCAATTTGTTTTTTCATTTCAGGTTTTAAATCATCGTTGAAAATGAAGTGGTAACCTTGTTGTTTTGAAAAGTTAGGTGCAAAGTGTGTCTCATCAATACCTTGTGGTACAAACCATTGCGGAGAAAGAACGAATATCATTTTCTTATCTTTCAATTGATCCATTGTAGATGTGAAGTTTAATACATGTACAAGGTCTTGTGTTCCACCGCGCCCAAGTAGGAATGGTGTGAATCCTTCAGGCTTTACTTTGAAATAATTCGATGGATGGAAAGCATCCATACGTGCGAATTCCGATGAACCGTACATCGGAAGATATTTCGGGTCTGCTAACATCTTTTGCTGTAAAATCATACTTTGAATCTTTTCTTCTTTTAAAGAAGTCGCAGCTTGTTCTACTTTCTCATCACTTAAAAGTGGGAGTAGGAAGCGCGTAGGAATAAGTAAGAATACAGCAAAAAGGGCCAATGCTAAAAGCATCGGACCAAATTTCACTTTGTTCATCGGATTTCTTCTAACTTTTTAATAACCATATTTGGTGTAGCCCACTCATCGCGGTCAAAATCAGAAATAGAAACTTCAATCTCTAAACGCTCTTGGAATTCTACTAATAAAGATACTACAGCGAAAGAATCAAGAATACCTTCTTCAAATAATTGAACATCTAAGTTTTCTTTCACAATATCGTTTTCACATACTTCTTCTAAAATATCTAATACTTGCTCTTTGAATTCTGCCATTTTTAAAATCTCCTTTATATCCGAAATATATTATATGTGCAACTTCTTAATAGTATAAGAAGGGTGCATTAAAAGTATCTGTTAAGGTGTCCAGAGAAGATCAGGAAACCGAAACATACAACGTGGAACGTAATTACAATCGCAAGGACGTGTGTAAATTTATTGTTTGGCCAAAACTTATGCTTCTTGTTTTTTCGTTCGAAAATATCGAATAAAATAAACAGTGCGGCATGATATAGACCATAAATAACATATTGCGCAACAGCGCTTCCTTGGATGTGCCAAATTCCCATAATGAAAAAGTTTAAAAATGCACCGATATACGAAATTGTGTAACGGTTCTTAATTAACTTTTTCTTCGTTGCAAAAAAGACGAAACGCATGTAAATAAAATCACGGAACCAGAATGATAAACTCATATGCCAGCGGTTCCAGAAGTCTTTAATGTTACGACTAATGAATGGCTTATTAAAGTTTTCTGGAGTTTTAATTCCCATCATGTAACTGATACCAATTACGAATGCACTATAACCTGCAAAGTCAAAGAATAACTGCATGCTAGTAGCGTACATAAAAATCACATTAGATAAAAGTGTATCTTGATTGGCGAATACTGCCTTTACAAGATATGTTGTTATCAAGTGCGCGATTATAAATTTATACAGAAAACCTTGGAAAATACGGTTAATCCCTGTATATAGTAACTTTTGATATTCCTCAGCACTAGGCGGCTTTTGAATATCTTTTTGGAATCTACGGTAACGATCGATAGGTCCACTTGAAATCGCAGGGAAGAATAAAACGAATTCCCAGAAATTAAAGAAGGAAAGTTCTTTAATTAAATTATCACGAACTTCAAAGACCATCTGTACAGCTCTAAATGTTACGTAAGACATACCTGCGAAAACAATAAAATGCAATTCAGGTACAAACGGTGCGATTTTTGCCAAAATAAGCGGTAAAATCGATAAAATAACAGCTATACAAAACGTGAATGTACTATTATTTTGTTTTCTTAAAATTAAATAGCCTTTAATAAGGGCATATTGCCAAATAATAAATGCGGCTAACATGATTGCTTGCTTCGGTTTATCAGAGAAGATAATAACGAGCATTACTAATGTTAAAACGGCATTATATTTACGCAACATTTTACCTTTTAATCCAGCTATGATAGTAGGTATTAATAAAATGCCTACTATAGCGAAAAAATAAAATGATCCATATGCGGTCATGCTGTAACCTCACTCAATAATTTTTTGCGATCTACCTTTCCATTTGGTGTCATTGGAATAGAAGAGTGATACATGAATTTACGTGGAATCATGTAATTTGGTAATCGCTCATTGAGTTCTTTTTTGATTGCAGATGTTAATTTGAATTCTTTTTCAAACGAATGCTCTCCAGGAACAACAACCGCTAATAAGTAATCATATTTTTCACCTTTTTTAATTGGAACAACAACTGCACCTTCTACGTAAGAACACGCGCGAAGATGATGTTCGATTTCTTCTAATTCCATTCGATAACCATGAAGCTTAATTTGGAAATCAAGACGACCATTATAGAATAGAAGACCATTTTCTACATAGCCAGCATCACCTGTTTTATAGGCACGCTCACCATCAATCATGGTAAATACTTTTTCTGTTAATTCAGGGCTTCCTAAATAGCCAACGCTTACGCTTGGACCGACAATTACGATTTCACCTTTTTCACCGTCAGGTGCAATTGTACCATCTTCTTTCATAATAAGAAGGCGACAGTCTGATTTACAGTAGCCAACTGGAAGTGATTTGTATTGATCAAGCACTTCTTCTGTAACGTGAATGCCTGTTACAGCAACAGTAGCTTCTGTTGGACCGTACGTATTCATAATTGCTGCTTTCGGGAAACGCTCAATTAATTTTCTAGCTACTTCATTTGGTAACACTTCACCGCAGAATAAGAATGTTTTCATGTTTGGTAGCATACTTTCAGAGAAAGAGGCTTCCATTAAACACATTTCTGCGAAAGATGGTGTCGAAGTCCATACTTGTATATCCGATTGCTCTAAAGAAGCAAACAAGTCTTTTGGACGTGCAATCATATCTTTATCGATTGCCCAAAGTGTACCACCTGTTACTAACGATGGGTAAATATCCATTACAGATAAATCGAATGAGAAAGGTGCTTGATTTAAGAATACTTGCCCTGTTTGTAAGTTGAAATCTTCTACAGCCCATTTTGTAAAGCTAACAAGACAGTTATAAGTAATCTGAACCCCTTTCGGATTACCTGTACTTCCTGATGTGTAAATAATGTAGAAGTTCTCATCACCTTTTACCGCATGTTCAGGATTTGGAATGTTCCCTTTATGAGTAAAGAAAATATCTTTTAAGTTGTCTTCACTTACAATGCGAACTGGTAAATCAGTTACAGTTACTTCAGTTCCTGATAAAAGTAATTTCGCACCAGAATTTTCAGCGATACGTTGTACGCGATCAGCTGGGATAGATAAATCTACAGGAATGTAAGCATGTCCAGCTTTTACACAACCTAAAAAGTTAATAATCATTTCAGGTTGCATATGGCCATAAACCATAATTGGTGAACGATCATCTGGATACTCAGAAGAAATCCAATGTGCTAACGCATCAGAATCTTCCTTTAATTGTTTGTACGTAATTTTCGCATCTCGCCAAACAAAAGCGGTTTGATCAGGCGTTTCTACAGCCCACTTTTCAATTTGTTCTAATAACTTCATAACGTTCCCACCCTAAAATTCGTTGTAAATAAATGTACTTGTGTTTGTATCATGGAATCCATACAACCAAAGCAATGCAAATAAAATTGCAAGGTAATAAACCGTCTTTGCAACCCATTGTGTGAGTGGTTGAGACCATATCTCTTTTAATCTTTCCATGTCTTTCCCTCGCTTAATGAAATAATAGCTCTTTGTAGGTATCATGTCCTACATTATTGTGAAAAAAACAAAATCCCACATTTTAGGTAAAAATAAGTCAAAAGGCTCTTTTCTGATATTAGCACTAAATACTAAAAAAGAAAATCCCTAACTTAGCAATTATATTACATTCAGCATGAATTTGTAATGGGTTTGACATGTAAATAGGAAGTGGATTGTGTGAATGTATAAAAGTGGATTGTGAGAAGGCGGGAAAATATAATATTTGTTTTGTTATTCCTGAATTGGAGTGGGTTAATAATCACTGGGTACTTAGTACATTTTCAAGGTATAGAGCCTTTTAAAAGGAGGTAATTATTATGAAAAGAGAGTGGAGGAGTTTTATTTCAGAGGAAAATATCATTAAATGGAGACGGCATTTCCATAAGTATCCGGAATTATCGTTTCATGAAAAAGAAACTTCGCAATTTATATATGAAACATTATGCTCATTTTCTTCTTTTGAAGTAACGAGACCAACGCAGTACAGTGTGCTAGCAATTAAAAGAGGAAGGCAACAAGGAAAAGTAGTTGCGATTCGAGCTGATATAGATGCTTTACCAATCCAAGAGGAGACAAGGAAACCTTATACGTCTGTGCATAAAGGAATAATGCATGCATGCGGGCATGATGCTCACGCAGCTATTTTATTAAGTACAGCAGAGACGATAGCAAATATGAAGGAAGATTTTGCAGGCGAAATCCGCCTGTTCTTTCAGCACGCAGAGGAAGTGTATCCCGGTGGTGGACAAGAAATGGTGGAGGCCGGTGTTATGGACGGTGTCGATTATGTAGTAGGTTTGCACGTTATGTCTGGATTAGAAAGTGGAAAGATAGGAATTGTATATGGCCCTATGATGGCAGCACCAGACGTATTTACAATTGAAATTTTAGGAAAGGGTGGTCACGCGGCACGACCAGAAGAAACGATAGATCCTATTGCTATCGGAGCACAAATTATTACAAATTTACAACATATCGTATCAAGAAATACAAGTGCTTTTATGCATAGAGTAGTGTCAGTTACACAATTTCATGGGGGGATGGCCGATAATATCATTCCTAGTGCAGCAGCTTTAATGGGAACTGTTCGATCTTTTAATCAAACATTAAGAGAGGAAGCAAAAGAGAAAATTGAGCAAATTGTAAAAGGAATTACAGAAGCACATGGGGGAGATTATACATATACGTATCGTTACGGATATGATCCAGTTGTTAATAATGAGTACATTACGAAAATAGTAGAAAAAAGTGCGATAAAATTGTTCGGAAATCAGCGTATTGTGCATCTTGAACCTTCTATGGGAGGAGAAGATTTTTCAGCGTATTTAAGAAAAGCACCTGGTTGTTTCATTAAATTAGGAACAGGGAATAAAAATATTGATACTTGTTATCCACATCATCATCCGAAATTTGATGTGGATGAATCGGCTTTAATTAATGGAGTGGAACTATTTTTAGAGACAACTATAAGACTACTAGAAACTGATAAAGCATAAAAAAAGGCAACTGCACTCTATTGCAGTTGCTTTTATTTCTTCCGTCAGAGAGGGCTGAGAAAGAACTATGCTCATTTATAGTATATGAATAGCTAACGGACAAGCTTGTACATTATAACTATTTTTTAAAAAATAGTTATTGACTTTGATAATCGATTTCAATTAATCTAATGATATAATTGAAATTGATAATTATTATCAATGAAACAGATGAGGAACCTTAATGAGAAAAACATTTCACCTTTTACGAAGGGGATTAAAAAATAAAGATGTTGATAAGCATATTGAATGGCAACGAAATGTAATTCGTTCTGAATATGTAGATGAGAAGAGTACGCTTCAAACAGAAAAAGAGATACAAGGTAAAAGGAGAGGTTCAGTTGAGTAAGTTAGTAATGATTTTTGCAAGTATGAGTGGAAATACAGAGGAAATGGCTGACCATATTGCGGGTGCGATTCGTGAAACAGAAAATGAGATTGAAGTAATTGATATTATGGATACACCAGAAGCTTCTATATTAGAGCAATATGACGGGATTATTTTAGGCGCTTATACTTGGGGAGATGGTGATCTTCCTGATGATTTTTTAGATTTTTATGATGCAATGAATTCTATTAACTTAACTGGTAAAAAAGCAGCTGCATTCGGTTCTTGTGATTCGGCTTATCCGAAATACGGGGTAGCGGTTGATATTTTAATAGAAAAGCTGCAGGAGCGCGGGGCAGCAGTTGTGTTAGAAGGATTGAAAGTAGAATTAACGCCAGAAGATGAAGATGTAGAAAAATGTTTACAGTTTGGAGCTGAATTCGTAAAACACCTTTCTTAATGGCAGAAGGGAGATGAAGAGCAATTGCATGAGAAAATCTCAATCAAAACGATGACAGATTACCATTTGTATGATTTTATGCGTTGTCCGCATAAATTTTATTTCCGTCATATAAAAAGAAGAGAACCTTCTTCATTTGAATGGCAACAAATAGCGCAAATGATTGTGAATCAAATTATTAATGAATATTACACGCTACCTGCGGGCCAACAAACGAAAATTGTACTTTTAATATTAATAGAAAAGTATTGGAAAAAAGTAAGGAACAATATGTTTGCTTCAAAGGCGGAGTACTATATTGTTTTAGCGAAGCTAACTGATCACTTATTACAGTTTGTTGAAAGGGATGATAGTCAGGCACCGCCGTTATTTTTATATGAGAAGTTTCAAACATATATGGAAGAGTTAGGTGTCCACATGTCATTGACATTTGAAGTTGGTGAGTGGAGTGCTGAATCGTTTGTAATTAAAAAGTATGTTGTCGATGCGGATGAGGAAATGCTTGCTCTTTGTCAGAAGCTAATGACAGTATTCAGTTATAAAGCTTTCGGTATTCTTCCGGGGAAAATTGAAGTTATTAATTTAATAGAAGGGACTAAGTATGAGTACATTCCAAAGCAGGAAGATATTATAACTGGAATGGATGATTTATTTAGAATGAAAGAAATGTTGCAGCAACCTGAGCACTATACAGAGCGTCATTTTCGTTCTGAGTGTATGAGTTGTGCGTTTCGTAGTGAATGCCAAAGGGAAGAAGTAAAGAAAGAAGCGAAGCAGAAGAGAAATATAGTACATTAAAGGATGCAATTTTGCATCCTTTTTATTATTGACATGAAAAGCTTTTCATCATTTACGGTATATGAGTAGCAGATTTTAATAAGAGGAGGAATAATCAATGAAAGATGAAACGGCAGTATTTCAATGGTTAAAAGAACAGAATGCTCCTTTTGGAATTCAACTGCAAATTTTACAGGCGTTTCAATTGTATAAAGTTATTGTTGAAATTGATAAAAAGTTAATGATGTATGAGGAGAGAGAGTATAGGGAGAGAATTTAATCTCGTCCCTGTAGTATTGCTTTAAGCTGTTCTTCATTCTTCTTTAATATTATTTCGTTGTTTGTTTCAATGTTATAAATAAG
Organism: Bacillus sp. AC266; assembly: GCF_979253805.1. NCBI lineage: Bacteria > Bacillati > Bacillota > Bacilli > Caryophanales > Bacillaceae > Bacillus > Bacillus sp. AC266. Next base: position 519,786 of record NZ_CEEDEC010000003.1, on the reverse strand, counting down.
GTTATGTAGTAAAGGGCTGTATTGATAAAAGGTAGTGATGCGGTGAATGAGAAATGGATCGCGGTGAGAAATAAGTGCACTGTATTGTTCATATACAGATGTAGTAAACTCACGACCGAAATCATAATATAGCCCAGCAAAATCAAAAGCGGGATCGCCAATTTGAGCATCTCCAAAATCGATAACACCTGAAATGTTTTTGTGCAGGTTGTTAAATAAAATGTGATGATGTGTAAAGTCAGCATGAATGATTGCATTTTGAAAGGTAGATTTAGTTATACAGGTAAAGAAATTTTCGAATAAACGATTTAAGGCTGATTTCTGTAATGAAGTAAGACTGTTAGTAAAATATTGATTTAATTTTGTTTGTAGTTCTTTCCAGTAGGTAAGTGTTTTTTCGATAGGGAACCCTAGCGTTTCAGTACGTTTTAAAGGAATACTATGTAAAGTCGCAAGGAAAGTGGCTAATTGTGTAATAATTACTTCAAGTTCTTTTTTCTCTAGCTTTGCAACTAGTTCACTTGTTAACGGTTCACCATGAATGAGAGGATAATAGCTGCAAAATGGAACAGTATTACAATCATTCTTATACAATAAATGATACTTAGGAATCTCGATTTCTTGTAATGAATGAGAAAGAATTGTGCACAGTTCTTTTTCTAACGGAATTCGGTTTGCATATTCAAGTTTTCGTGGGAAACGAAATAGTAGTTCATCATTTATAATAACCGTTATATTATCCCACCCTTCTTCATTTTGCATATATGAATGTATAGAAAGATCTGGTAGAGCTTCTTTTATATATTGTTTGTAAGAGTCCATAATTGTTCCTCGTTTCTAAGTTAAAGGTAGGTTATTCCACTTTATGATATCAGAATTTTCTTTCTATATGTTAAAATATAACTATCATTATGGAGGAGGGTGGGGTGCATTACGAAGAAAAGAATATTAATCATTTCTCTATGTATCGCTTTTGGATTGTTTTGGCCATATAAAGAGGAGGTTTTTGCTACCTTTAAACCGATAGATCGCTACGAGTTAAATAAGGAATTAAAGAACAAAAGTATAGAAACTTTAACTGATAAAGAAATGAAAATGATAGGAGAACACTTTGTGACAGTGCAATTATCAGTGTTTGAGTTTAATAATAAAGAAGATGTGAAACGAAAAGGTGAAGAAATATTTGTAAATAGAGGGTATGAACAGTTAATAGAAAATTATTACCCAAACCGTTTTCGGGATTTAGAGTATAAATTTACAAACGAAGAGATACGTGAAGAGACAGATGAGAGTTTTCGCTATCATACTGTAGCGTACGTTACTGGTATTGAAAATGGCAAGAGAAGTGAAATGAAATTAAATTATGACATGAAAATTGTAAAGGTTAATAATTTATTCATGGTGTTAGAACAAAAACAATATGTACAATAAAAAACCCTCTAGAAGCAGAGGGACTTTAAAGATTTTCATTTTGTTGACCAAGTTCTTTTTGAGCAATGTATAAATTTCCTTGCTCAACTTGTTTCAGTGTATGAACAGAATCTCCTGCATATCCTTTTTCTGTTTTAACAGTTCTTTTTGAACGATTTGAATCTTGTTTCTTCATATAATAGACCACCCTTCCTTAAAAATAGACGAAAATGATGAGCACGAGTAATACAGCTGCGAAAATGGTAATGCCCATTAAAAAAGAAGTGTTTTTATATTTAGGTGGCTTATGTACATCTTGCCGATATCCAGGTGAAATTTCAGGGGCGAATTCTTCATCGAATGATTGTTTCTTTTGTTTTTCGTCCATATGTATCCACCTTTCTTTTTCATTATGTTACACGTTACAAGAAAAAATATGCATGAAGAAAACAGCCGCTATATCATTAGCGGCTGCTTTGCGTTGTATATTTTCTTTGTACTTGAAAGAGACGGATAAGCAGGAAGATTGCTCCAAATGCTAGACCGATAATAAGACCGATCCAATAACCTTTTGCTGCCCAGTCAGTATAAGTTGCTAACATGTAGCCAAGAGGTAGACCTATTACCCAATAAGCTATTAATGTCATAATTAAGGCAACATTTACGTCTTTATAACCACGAAGTGCTCCTTGTACTGGAGTTGCAATCGCATCTGAAATTTGAAATAAAATCGCGAATATAAGAAATTCTTTAGCTAAATGATGGACATTTGCATTTGTCGTATAAATAGAAGCAATTTCATCATCAAAGAAATAGAGAAGGATTGAATATAAAAGAGCGAAAGCAAGGGCTAACCCAATTCCGATAAATCCATATTGTTTCGCATTATTGTATCGTTTTGCTCCAACTTCAAATCCGACTGCTATCGTCATTGCCATAGCTAAACTTAAAGGAGTCATATATAACAAGGAAGCAAAGTTCATAGCTGCTTGATGTGCTGCTATTGTTGTCGTACTAAAATTACTCATCATAAGTGTTACCGCAGCGAAAATACTCGTCTCAAAAAAGATAGCAAATCCGATAGGGACGCCAAGTTTCAGGAATTCCTTCCAGATTGTAAAGGAAGGGCGGTATAACTGTTTAAAGATATTGAAAGAAGCAAAAGGCTCTTTCGTACGAATAATAATAACCGTAATAATTAAAATACACCAATAGGTTGCTGCAGAAGCGATTGCCGCACCAACACCACCAAGTTTTGGAAAGCCAAAGTGACCAAAAATTAATAAGTAATTTAATACTACATTAATTGGTAATGATAGTAATGTAATAATCATCGTTGTTCGAGTTTTCCCTAATGCATCAATAAATCCACGTAAAACGGTGTAAGTAAATAAAGGGATAATTCCAATCGCGATAATAATTAAAAATTGTGCTGCAATACGTTCCACGGGTTCTTCTAATTGCATGCCATTTAAAATAGGTGAAACAGCGAAGAATCCGATAAGGATAACAACGAAACTAGCACAAATTGCTAAATATACTGCTTGTATGACAATGTGGGGAACGTCCTCCTTTTTCTTTGATCCAACGAGCTGTGCAACAATAGGAGTAGTAGCCATTAAAATTCCTGTTAAGCCGGTACTAACGGGAAGCCATATACTTGTTCCGATAGCAACACCCGCTAAATCAATAGGACTCGCATGTCCTGACATTGTCGTATCAAAAAAGCTCATCGCAAATAATGACATTTGCGTTACAAAAATCGGGAAAAAGAGTAATAAAAATTGCTTTAACTTTTGTGAGAATGAAGTAGTTTCTTTCATAAAATCCCCTTTCAACGTAAAAAACAAACTCTTATTATCATACAATTTAATCAAAAAATAGAAAAGAAATAAGCGTATACAACAAGTGAAATCAATAAAAAAAGGATGCACTTTGAAAAGGGATAAGGTATTATGATAAGGTGTGAAAAAATTACATATTCGTTATTAAGGAGGCACTACTTGTGGCTGATTGGTTAATTGGATTAATCATGGGTGCTGTTGAAGGTTTAACAGAGTTTTTACCAGTATCATCAACAGGACATATGATTTTAACAGGACACTTAATTGGATTTGAAGACGATAGAGCGAAAGTTTTCGAAGTTGTTATTCAGTTGGGATCGATTTTAGCAGTTGTTGTTATATTTTGGAAACGTTTATGGTCATTAGTTGGAATAGGGAAAGTAACTGATGGACCATCTTTAAATTTATTACATATTATTATCGGGATGATTCCTGCCGGCATACTCGGCGTACTATTCCATAGCGCAATTAAAGAAGTTTTATTCGGTCCAGGACCGGTTGTTATTAGTTTAGTAGCTGGTGGTATTTTAATGATTGTTGCTGAGAAGTTTTCAAAACCAAGTACAGCAAGAACGTTAGATGAAATCACATATAAGCAAGCATTTACAATTGGGATGTTCCAATGTTTAGCGCTTTGGCCAGGATTTTCTCGTTCTGGTTCTACAATAAGTGGTGGTTTATTAGCTCGCGTGTCACATACAGCGGCGGCTGAATATACATTTATTTTAGCAGTACCAATGATGGTAGCTGCAAGTGGCTTAGATTTAATTAAAAGCTGGGATATATTAAGCTCGGCTGATATAACGTTATTTGCAACTGGATTTATTACAGCATTCGTTGTTGCGTTGCTTGCAATCGTTTCATTCTTAAAATTATTAGCTCGTGTAAAACTAACACCGTTCGCTTACTATCGTTTCATTTTAGCTGCGGTATTCTATTTCTTCATTATGTAATAAAAAAACCTGCCGAAATCGGCAGGTTTTTTATTTTACTACTTTCTCAATCATGCTTTCCATTACATGTTCCCAAAGAGAAGTATCATCAGCTAATGTAGCACGGAAATTAGCATACATTTCTTTTTGTTTCTCTTCGAATGTTGGATCTTCTTTTTCAGGTAATGTAGCGCGCATTGAAGTTACTAATTCTTGTACTTTTGGAGCTCGTGGTCCAAAGACGGCTTGTTCATTTCCGTCTTTATCAATGAAAATAAAGATTGGAATCGCACGTGCTGTTCCGTTTGTTAAGTATTGATCCATTAACTCTAAGTTTTCATCGCGAATTAATAAACGCATATCAATATTTGCAACTTCAGAAATTCGTTTCATAACAGGTACACATAAAAGAGCGTCGCCGCACCAGTCAGCTGTTAATACGATAACGCGCCAGCCATCATTTTGACGTTCTTCTAAAACTGGAAGTAATTCATTTGGAATTAAAAAGTTATTGTAAATGTGTAGTAGCTCGTATTGGTTTACTTTCATTTCATTCACATATGTATCAAAGGACATGCCTTTATCAGCCCATTGTAGTAAGTTCATAAGTAACACCTCTTTAGTATGATTTATTTTTATTGTACCAATTTTTATATAGAAAAGCTTGTATTCTTACTCTTTCTTATCACTAAATAATTTATTTAGTGTGTAAAGGAATAGTGCGACACATAATTCAGCTATGTTGGGCATTTGTACACTCTCTATCCAGTCATCGGCGGTATGTATGACAAACCAATCTAACGTAATTTCAATTATAGAGAGCAGAGCAATTGAGAGCCAATTGGGCAGACTTGTCATCATTGGATGTAGGAGCACTTTAAAGAAAATGAATATAAAATATGTAATACCGTCTAATAAAAGAATGAGTAAAAAAAAGAGTAGTAGAGCTGTTCTTGATGAATATTCTATACCTGTAATATGAAAGATTCCCACATATACAAAAAATATAAATGCAAAGAATATAATGAGAATAAGAATAACAACACTAATAATAATAGTCTTATCTTTTAGACTGAGATTAGAAAGTTTGTCTTCTTCACTCATTACCCCAACTCCTTTTTCTGGAAAATCAATTTCATTGTACCATGAAATATCTATTAAAAAACTACGAATTATGGGGAAATAAGGTGACAAAAAGTAAGATTTCGTGTAAAATTATTAATAAGGTTTTTATTTAACTAAATTAAATAAAAGGGGCTGTCAAAGTTGTCTCAAAATCGAGAACAATTAATGGAAGAACTATCGACAAATGTTTTTGCAATGTTTCGCACGTTGCGTAATGATATTGGAAAAATATTTGGTGGTTACATACCGTGGAATGAGTTCATTGTCCTTAGAATATTGAACCGTACGAATAAAGAAATGGTCTCACGTGTAGCTAATGAGTTAAATGTGTCGAATAGTCATATTACAGCTGTTACAGAAAAATTAATTAATAAAGGCTTTGTAACTCGTTCACGTTCTACATCAGATCGCCGAGTTGTATATTTAGAGATTACAGAACAAGGGAAAGAGTTAGTTGCGAAAATGGAAGGTGAGAAAAAGAAATATTTACAAGAAAGATTTTCCGCACTTTCAGAAGATGAAATGGATATAATGATATCTATTTCTAAAAAACTTATTTAAATAATTGCAAATAAGAAAACGCTTACCTAATTAAAAAGAAGACCTTCCTCATATATGGAAGGTCTTCTTCTGTGTGTAATAGATGATAAAAAATAAAATGTGTATGAAAAAAGATAGAGCGCCATACTACTAATAAAGGAAGGAGGGAGAAATATGACGAATCGTAATGGTAGTCAAGGAAGTGGAAATCAAGGTTCACCAAAATCAGGGCAATTCCAGCAGGAGTTTAGTACTGAATTTGAAACGGGAAATGATAATAAAGGAAAAGAATATCGTTCGAAAAAAGGAAGTAAATCAAAAAAGGAGTGAAATGATTCACTCCTTTTTTGATTTAAGATGCTGCAGATTGATCCGTATTATATTTTTCTTCTGATTTTGCAACAATCATTGCACAAATTGCATCACCGGAAATATTTACAGCAGTTCTAGACATATCTAGAATGCGGTCAATACCGATAATTAAAGCAATGCCTTCTACTGGTAGATTTACTTGATTTAAAACCATCGTAAGCATTACTAGTCCAACACCTGGTACACCTGCAGTACCGATACTAGCTAGTACAGCAGTTAATACGACCATAGCTAATTGTGGTAATGTAAGTTCAACGCCGTATACTTGAGCGATAAATACAGTTGCTACCCCTTGCATAATAGCAGTACCATCCATATTAATCGTTGCACCTAGTGGTTGTACAAAAGAGCTTATCGCTTTTGGAACTCCAAGTTTTTCTTGGGCGGTTTTCATGGCAAATGGAAGGGACGCATTAGAGCTAGATGTACTAAACCCAATTGCCATTACCGGACCGAAATGTTTAAAGAAACGAATAATACTTTCTTTGGCTAGTACCTTTAATAAGCCGCCGTATACGAAGACACCGTGAATGATGAGTACCAACATAACGACAATCATATACTTGAACATCGCAGCGACGCCTGCAAGACCCATTTTACCAACGGACGAAGCGAGCAACCCGAATGTTCCGATTGGAGCTAATTTCATGACGAGATTAACAAGATACATCATTAATTCGTTGCCCTGTTCAAGTAATGAATGGACACCTTGAACTCGTTTTCCTAAAACAGCTAAACCGAGTCCGATCAATGCGGCAAAGGCAATAATTTGTAGCATGTTCCCATCAGCCATCGCTTTTGCTGGATTATCTGGCACAATATTCAGCAATGTATCAACGAAAGATGTTTCAGTTTTTGCACCTTCATACTTAAGCCCGTCTGTTTTAAAGTTACCGCCAGCTCCTGGTTTTATGATAAGTGCAAATGTAACTGCAATAGAGATAGCGACAGCTGTTGTTACGAGAAAGAATGAAATTGATTTTAAACCAATTCTTCCAAGTTGTTTCGGATCTCCAAGACCAGCAGCCCCAAGTACGATAGAAATGAACACAACAGGAACAACTAGCATTTTAATAAGGCGAATAAACAGTTGACCAAGTGGATTGAATGCATATTGATTCAATGGCTCAAAAATAGATGGAGCAGCTAAATTTAAAGTGAGTCCGACAACTAGACCGAGAAATAATGCAATTAAGATTGCCTTTGTTTGTTTCAATAAAAACCCCCCTTTTGTTTTTGTAAAATTGCTTTCTAAATTAATTATACCGAAAAAATACCTATTTTGACAATATTTTCTGAATATTTAGTATAAAAATGTCTGTTTCAATGTATATAGTCCAGTTTTGCTGAAATATGTGGAAAGAATACATTTATGTATTTGGAAAAAAAATAGACCATCACATGATGGCCTAGGGAAGGGGACAATTTATATCAATTTAATTAGGGATGGAAGCTATTCAAAGACACTGGGGAATGTCTTATAAATTAGGGAAGAACAGCTTCGATACATATACTATAAAAGATAGATGTGAACATAGAGTGAAAGAGAGAGGGAGTTTTAAGTAAGAAGAAAGAGAGAATAAAAAAATAAGACCATCACATATAGGATGGTCAAAGGAAGGGGACAATTTATGTCAATTTAATTAGGGATGGAAAGCTGTTCAAGACACTGGGGAATGTCTTATAAATTAGGGAGGAACAGCTTCGATACATATACTATAAAAGTTGGATGTGACCTTGGTGTGAACATAGAGTGAAAGAGAGAGGGAGTTTTAAGTAAGAAGAAAGAGAGCATAAAAAATAAGACCATCACATATAGGATGGTCAAGGGAAGGGGACAATTTATGTCAATTTAATTAGGGATGGAAGCTATTCAAAGACACTGGGGAATGTCTTATAAATTAGGGAGGAACAGCTTCGATACATATACTATAAAAGGTGGATGTGATCCTCTTGTGAACATGGAGTGAAAGAGAGAGGGAGTTTCAAATAAAAGATAGAAAGAATAAAAAAATAAGACCATCACATATAGGATGGTCAAGGAAGGGGACAATTTATGTCAATTTAATTAGGGATGGAAAGCTGTTCAAGACACTGGGGAATGTCTTATAAATTA
>NZ_CEEDEC010000003.1:449406-511347 GCF_979253805.1 Bacillus sp. AC266 | reverse complement strand
GGGAGGAACAGCTCCGATACATATACTATAAAAGATAGATGTGACCCTCGTGTGAACTTGGAGTGAAAGATATGGGAATTTGAAAAGGGATAAAATAGTTGTTGTAAGAGTCATAGTATAAGTGGAGATATAATAGAAAATATTCTTTTGTAAAACGATAGGAGTCTGAATATAAATAAAAGTTGAAATCTATGAAAAAAAGGATTATGCTCAACTATATTATAAGAATATAAGGTTTATCCCGCTACTTGTAGGCTCTTAAAGAGTCTTTATTTATGAGGGGATAAAAGCTTCACTTGATAAAGGGAGTTAGTGATATGGAAGTAGCAAAAAAACAAGGGTTGTATAATCGTTTTATACGATTGAATCCACCACAAATTTTAGCATTAGGCTTTTTTTGTTTAATTGTGGTCGGAGGATTGTTATTAAAGTTACCGTTTGCAACGAAAGTACATATTAGTTGGGTAGATGCTTTCTTTACAGCTACGTCGGCAGCGACTGTAACCGGTTTAGGTGTTGTAGATACTGCGAGTACGTTTACGATGTTTGGTGAAATTGTTATTATGTTTTTAATTCAAACGGGTGGTCTCGGTCTTATGACGATAGCCATTTTAATTGTTTGGGTATTAGGGAAAAAAATTGGTTTACGCCACCGATTATTAATTGGAGAAGCATTTAATCAAACAAATATTGGTGGTCTTGTGAAATTAGTAAAACGTGTTTTTATTTTTTCTATTTGTATTGAGCTAATTGGAGTTATCTTTTTATCGATTCGCTTTATTCCAGAGTTTGGTTTTGGAAAAGGTTTATACTATAGTATTTTTCACGTTATTGCGTCATATAATAATGCCGGCTTTGCGCTTTGGCCAGATAATTTAACAAGATACGTAGGAGATCCTATTATTAATATTGGGATTTGTTCTTTAATTGTAATAGGAGGGTTAGGATTTACGGTATTAATTGATATATGGTATAGCCGTAGTTTCCGAAAATTATCACTGCACTCCAAAATCATGATTGTTGGAACGATAGCACTTAATGTTATTGCGATGATTGTGATTTTTGTATTGGAATATAATAATGTGAAGACTTTGGGGCACTTATCTTTAAATGAAAAATTATGGGCTTCGTTCTTCCAAGGAATTACACCTCGTACAGCTGGTTTTAACACGGTAGATTATGGGGGGATGGAAGAGTCATCGATACTATTTACAATGGTATTAATGTTTATTGGTGCGGGAAGTGTATCGACAGGCGGTGGAATTAAGTTAACGACATTCGTTATTTTAATTACATCAGTTCTTTCTTTCTTTAGAAAGAAAGAGGATTTTGTTTTATTTCAGCGTACGATTAAAATGTCGACAGTAACGAGAGCGTTAGCAATTGTCGTTGCTAGTCAAATACTTATTTTTACAGCGGTATTTGTATTAATGCTTACAGAAGACTTCAGTTTTATTCAGTTATTATTTGAGACAATTTCAGCGTTTGGTACAGTAGGGTTAACAATGGGGATTACTGCGAAGCTATCGGCGTTTGGAAAATGTATTATTATGTTTGTTATGTTTTGTGGATTAATCGGACCGTTAACACTTGTGTTCTCTTTGGCACGACCAGCAAAACAAAAAATTAAATATCCATCAGAAGATGTATTTACAGGATAAGGTATCCCGCATAAAGCGAGATACCTTTTTCTTTTTAAAAAAGAGAGAACAATAAACCAATAAGCGCCACTCGGAATAAAATCGCAATGAGTGCAGCGATACCACCCACAATGGCAGCGGTACCGCCAGTTACAGTAGCCCCGCGATTATAAGCGTAAATACCAAGTAGAACAGAAACAAGACCAAATAGTGTTGGGAATGTGAATAATGATAATATTGCTAAGGCAAGAGCAATGAAACCAGCAGTCGATCCAGCTGCAGACGATCTTACCTCAGCGTTATCTTTATCATCATAATCGATATGCTGTGGTGCAACTTCAGCTGCGTATTCTTCTTTATAATCACTATCTATTCGATCTCTTTTTTTATATTCATCAAATTTCTCAGTCAAAGTAAGGACTCCTTTCATAACAAGGTTCAATAGTAGTATGTATCTCTTTTTCCTTTTTATCCGAGCATGTACAGGGAGTAATATCCAATTGGAAAGTGGAAAATGTTTTTTCAAAATAGGAAAACTTAGTATGACTTCCTCTATTTTGGAAAGTATAAAAAAGAATAATGAGGAAAGGGTGTAGTACATAATGGAACATCCAATTGAAAATTTAATGAAAACAGCAATGACAAATTTAAAAGAGATGGTAGATGTAAATACGATTGTTGGAAGTCCGGTTTCAACAGCTGACGGAAATGTAGTATTAACAGTATCTCAAGTGGCTTTTGGTTTTGGAGCTGGTGGAAGTGACTTTAAAGGTGATTTTATTTCCGAAAAACATAACGGCGGACAAGGGCAGCATAAAGAGAACAAGCAAAGTCATCCATTCGGAGGCGGAAGCGGGGCTGGGGTTTCTATTAGCCCAGTTGCTTTTTTAGTAGTTGGTTCTAACGGTGTGCAAGTGTTGCATCTCAATAGTAGTACACATTTAATTGAAAAAGCGTTAAATACTGTGCCAAGCACTGTGGATAAATTTGTGAATGGTCGCCAAAAGTGAACTTGCATTTTTTAGGAATTATGATATATTAGAAAAAGTGCGCTTTATGACGATCGGAATAATTGAACTGTAAATATATATGATGTGTGGAATAAGGGAGAGGAATTTATGATTAATATCAAAAACTTAGTAGTTGGCTTATGTATGTTAGTAAGCGGTTTTGTTGTATATGTAATAAAAGAAAAAGCTCCATTCTAAAACAGACAAACCGTTAATGTCTGTTTTTAATTTGTAAAAAATATTGACAAGTTATTGTATTGGTGTTAGAATTTTAATTCGTGTCTCGGTTAAAGCTAGTGTAAAGTAAATAAATCTTATGAATATAATACGAAAAGTTTGCGAAAGATCGGGTAGTCTTACCAACAACTTTTGTGAACAAACCCTATAAATTGTATATGTAAGCTTTATATGTATACTAGTGAATCAAGGAGCGGTCAGTGGAACCGTAATGATGAGAGAGAGGTAGGGCTTTCATCCAGTATATGTTACTTTCCCGTTAGGTGAATATAAAAAAGAGGGCTCCTTTTGAAAAGGAGCCCTCTTTCTATAAATAAATTGAAACTATAATCAGTGGGACCATTCCATTCCCTTTACATGTTAGCTCACAAATAATGTGATAAAAGTGATTAAGTGCGGTTTTCAACTTGCTGACAAATTTCATCTGTTGTTAAACCATGTGCTTTAATTACAGATCCTTTTATCGATGTATCTGCAATGCCCATCATATTAGAATCTTGCCCGGTTACAACGCAACAATCACACCCATGTGCATCATTTTCAGAGTTAAGTGAAACGACTTCATGTCCTTGTTGCTGAAGAGCTTGTTGAACATCTGTTAAAGAGTTCTCAACACCAATTCTAGCCATAATTTTCACCTCCTACCATCTAGTTGCTAGTATGCTCAAGTCCATAGCATATATTTATGAAAAAATGGTAGGAAGAGAATATTTGTTTAGTCGTTATATACACCAGTAAGCATTTGACTAACGAATTGATCATTTAATGTATCTTGTGCTGAGCTGTTATTAGACTGAATATCGATTGAAGCTGTGTAGTTGTTATGTTTCCTACTATTTGGTTCTACTTCAACGTAATTATTGAATTTACAAAATCCTTTCGTATCCATTAGATCAAATAGTTGTAGCATTTCTACTACCTCTTGTCTCGTTCCTTTAATTTGTACACACGCCATTGTTATTTCCTCCTTCAATTTGACAAATTGTTTTTTAAAAATAGGATTATGATTACTAAATGAAAAATATGAATGTTATTTTTAGACAGCGTTATTTTTGTTATTTTCCCCCTTTTTCACCAAAAGTCGTTGTATATTCCCGGATTTATAAAATCGGACGTCCGTTTATTGAATACAATAGATTCGTATCAATTGGCGAAAACCCTTCTTTTAAACAAATATTTTTTTAGTAGAATTTGACGAAAAAATTTTTTTGACTTTTTGTAAACGTTAACAATGTTATTAAATCAATATAAACAAAGATGTACGTACGATTAAAAATTAAAAATTTTCTAAAAATTCACTTGATTTATTTGAAAAGGAGAGTAGACTAGGAAACAATAAAAAACTCATAGAACATAGGGGGCGCTTTCAAGTGAACGAGCAGTGGATTTTCTTAAATGGAGAATTTGTTCCAAAAGACGAAGCAAAGGTTTCAGTATATGATCATGGCTATTTATATGGCGATGGAGTGTTCGAAGGAATTAGGGTATATAGCGGTAATGTTTTCCGTTTGAGAGAGCATCTTGTCCGGTTATATGAATCAGCGAAATCCATCATGTTAGAAATTCCATATACGTTAGAAGAAGCAACGAAAATCGTTGTTGAAACGATTCGACAAAACAAACTATCTAATGGATATATCCGCCTCGTTGTATCAAGAGGACCTGGGAACTTGGGATTAGATCCCGATTCTTGTACGAAACCAAATGTAGTAGTAATTGCAGAGCAATTATCTTTATTTCCACAAGAATATTATGAAAAAGGGATTCCGATTATAACAGTTGCAACGCGTCGCAATCGCCCGGATGTTTTATCGCCTCAAGTAAAATCTTTAAATTACTTAAATAATATTTTAGTTCGCATTGAGGCGAAATTAGCTGGAGTACAAGAAGCACTTATGTTAAATGACCAAGGATATGTAGCTGAAGGCTCTGGAGATAATGTATTTATTGTGAAGGGAAATAAATTAATTACACCACCAAGTTCTGCTGGAGCGTTAGAAGGTATTACACGAAACGCGATTTTAGAAATCGGCGAAAAACTTGGATATGACGTAAGAGAAGAATTATTTACAAGGCATGATGTATATGTAGCTGATGAAGTGTTTTTAACAGGAACAGCTGCTGAAGTAATTGCTGTTACGACAGTAGATGGAAGAACGATTGGTTTAGGTAGAACAGGGCCACATACGAATCGTTTATTAGAAGAATTCCGTAAATTAGTTGTAGAAGATGGAGAGAAAATTTACGAAGAAAATAAAGTTGGATAATAGCTCTTATGACATGATAAAGCGTTGATAGGGAGGAGTAGTTGACTGTGAAGCCTCACAGAGAGTCGGTGGTTGCTGGAAACCGATGGTTCACGTCGACGAACATCACCCTTGAGTGCTAAGCTGAAACGTTTGTTTAGGCTTAGACGGTAGCTCCGTTATTAGCTAGACTCATATCCCGAGTCACTGAGGCAAGAGTAATCTTGCAAAGAAGGGTGGTACCGCGAAATCTTTCGTCCCTTCAGCACATAGCTGGAGTGTGGACGTAGGATTTTTTTATTTTATAAATGTTTTAAAAAAGGGGGCTTATAAGAAAAATGTCTTCAAAAACGGAAGAGAAACTGGCAACTGGTGCACAGCTATTGTTAGAAGCGCTAGAAAAGGAAGGAGTAGAGGTGATTTTTGGTTATCCAGGTGGTGCGGTTTTACCTCTATATGATGCGCTTTATGATTGTGAAATTCCGCATATTTTAACGAGGCATGAGCAAGGTGCAATTCATGCTGCTGAAGGATATGCAAGAATTACAGGAAATCCAGGAGTGGTAATTGCAACAAGTGGACCGGGTGCTACAAATGTTATTACTGGTCTAGCTGACGCGATGATTGATTCATTGCCACTTGTTGTATTTACAGGGCAAGTAGCAACAACGTTAATCGGGAGTGATGCTTTCCAAGAAGCTGATATTATGGGGCTTACGATGCCGGTGACAAAACATAATTATCAAGTACGAAAAGCATCGGATTTACCCCGAATTATTAAAGAAGCATTTCATATCGCTAGAACAGGAAGACCAGGCCCAGTCGTAATTGACCTTCCGAAAGATATGGTAGTAGAGAAAGGTGAGCGATGTAGTGATGTACAAATGGATTTACCAGGATACCAGCCTAATTACGAACCGAATCTACTACAAATAAACAAATTATTACAAGCGATTGCGACTTCAAAAAAACCGTTAATTTTAGCTGGAGCAGGTGTATTGCATGCGAAAGCATCGAAAGAATTAACAAGTTTTGCTCGCAAATATCATATTCCAGTTGTTCATACATTACTTGGTCTTGGTGGGTTTCCGCCAGATGATGAACTATTTCTAGGGATGGGAGGAATGCACGGTTCATACACCGCAAATATGGCGTTATACGAATGTGACTTACTTATTAATATAGGTGCAAGGTTTGATGATCGTCTTACTGGAAATTTAGCTTATTTTGCTAAAGAGGCGATTGTCGCACATATAGATATTGATCCAGCGGAAATTGGGAAAAATGTGCCGACTGAAATCCCTATTGTTGCGAGTGCAAAGCAAGCATTAGAAGCTCTACTCAACTTTAAGGAAGGGGAAGTAAATCACAATGATTGGCTCTCATTATTGAATAGTAGAAAAGAAAAATACCCTCTTTCTTACAAAGAACATGCAGAGCGTATTAAACCTCAATATGCAATTGATATGCTATACGAAATTACGAAAGGAGAAGCGATTGTAACAACAGATGTTGGGCAACATCAAATGTGGGCAGCTCAATATTACCCGCTGAAAAACCCAGATAGATGGGTAACCTCTGGGGGGTTGGGAACAATGGGCTTCGGGTTTCCAGCAGCAATAGGTGCACAAATCGCAAAGCCTGAAGAACTAGTTATTGCAATTGTCGGTGATGCTGGATTTCAAATGACACTGCAAGAACTAAGTGTG
Source organism: Bacillus sp. AC266 (assembly GCF_979253805.1). Lineage (NCBI taxonomy): Bacteria > Bacillati > Bacillota > Bacilli > Caryophanales > Bacillaceae > Bacillus > Bacillus sp. AC266. The sequence continues at coordinate 504,505 of NZ_CEEDEC010000003.1, read as the reverse complement.
TTAAAAGAGCATTCTTTACCAGTTAAAGTTTTTATTTTAAATAATGAAGCTTTAGGGATGGTAAGACAATGGCAAGAGGAATTTTATAATGGGCGATATTCGCACTCCTTACTTTCATGCCAACCAGATTTTGTTGCGCTTGCCAATGCTTATGGCATAAAAGGTGTTCGTATTGAAGACCCACTTCTTGCAAAGCAACAATTACAGTATGCAATTGAGTTAAGAGAGCCTGTTGTAATTGATTGCCGCGTACTTCAATCCGAAAAGGTAATGCCGATGGTTGCCCCAGGAAAAGGCGTTCATCAAATGGAGGGAGTGGAGAAAAGGTGAAGAGAATTGTAACAGCGACAGTTCGAAATCAAAGCGGTGTGTTAAATCGAATTACAGGTGTTATGACACGTAGACATTTTAATATTGAAAGTATTTCAGTAGGTCATACGGAATCATCGGATATTTCGAGAATGACGATTGTTGTACACGTTGAAAATGAACAGCAAGTTGAGCAGTTAATTAAACAACTTCATAAGCAAATCGATGTACTGAAAGTATCAGATATTACAGAAGAAGCGATGATCGCTAGAGAACTTGCACTTATTAAAGTAGCAACGTCTGTAGCAAGAGCAGAATTATATAGTTTAATTGAACCGTTCCGAGCCGCTGTAATAGACGTTGGGAAGGATTCCATAGTGGTGCAAGTAACAGGTACCCAGGAGAAAGTAGAAGCGTTAATTGAATTACTTCGTCCATATGGTTTGAAAGAAATTGCTAGAACAGGTGTAACAGCATTTACACGTAGTATGAAAAAACAAGATAAACAAGTTATGTTAATTCAATAATTATTTAAAAAATAGGGGGAAATGAAAATGGCGAAAGTTTATTATGAAAAAGACGTAACGGTAAATGTATTAAAGGAAAAGAAAGTAGCAATCATCGGATATGGATCGCAAGGCCATGCGCATGCGCAAAACTTACGTGATAACGGATTTGATGTGGTAGTAGGACTGAGGAAAGGGAAGTCATGGGATAAGGCGAAAGAAGACGGTTTTTCTGTATATACAGTAGCGGAAGCAGCAGAAAAAGCAGATGTAGTAATGATTCTACTACCTGATGAATTACAGCCGGAAGTATATGAAGCTGAAATTGCACCAAACTTACAAGGCGGCAATTCTCTCGTTTTCGCGCATGGATTTAATGTTCACTTTGATCAAGTAAAACCGCCAGCTAATGTAGATGTATTTCTAGTAGCACCGAAAGGTCCAGGACATCTAGTACGTCGTACGTTTGCGGAAGGGGGAGCTGTTCCTGCATTATTTGCAGTATATCAAGATGCAACAGGAGTTGCGACTGAAAAGGCACTTTCATATGCAGATGGAATTGGGGCGACGAGAGCAGGTGTATTAGAAACAACGTTTAAAGAAGAAACAGAAACAGATTTATTTGGAGAGCAAGCTGTACTTTGCGGCGGAGTAACTGCACTAGTAAAAGCTGGGTTTGAAACGTTAGTTGATGCTGGTTATCAACCGGAAGTTGCATATTTTGAATGTTTACATGAACTAAAACTAATCGTTGACCTTATGTATGAAGGCGGACTTGAAAATATGAGATATTCAGTTTCAGATACAGCGCAGTGGGGCGACTTCGTATCAGGACCACGCGTTGTAACGGAAGATACGAAGAAAGCGATGGGTGCAGTGCTAGCAGAAATTCAAGATGGTACATTTGCAAGAGGCTGGATTGCAGAGCATAAAGCAGGAAAACCAAATTTCCATGCGACAAATGAGAAAGAGAATGAACACGAAATTGAAGTAGTTGGACGTAAATTACGTGAAATGATGCCGTTTGTACAGCCGCGAGTAAAGGCAGGGGTCAAATAATATGAAGCAAATTTTGTTCATGGATACGACGCTACGTGATGGCGAACAATCACCAGGAGTTAATTTAAATGAACAAGAGAAATTACAGATTGCGAGGCAACTAGAGAGACTTGGTATTAATGTAATGGAAGCTGGATTCGCAGCAGCTTCTGAAGGTGATTTTCAATCGGTAAAACGTATCGCAAATACCATTCAAAATGCTACGGTTATGAGTTTAGCTAGAGCGAAAGAAAGTGATATTCGAAGAGCCTATGAAGCTGTGAAAGGCGCTGTCTCTCCTCGTTTACACGTATTTTTAGCTACGAGTGACATTCATATGAAATATAAGCTTTGTATGTCAAAAGAAGATGTATTAGATAGCATACATCGCTCGGTTACGCTCGGGAAATCACTATTTCCAACAGTTCAATTTTCAGCAGAAGATGCAACAAGAACATCGAGAGCATTTTTAGCTGAAGCAGTAGAAGTCGCGATTCGCGCAGGAGCGAATGTAATCAATATTCCTGATACAGTTGGATATACGAATCCAGAAGAATATTATTCTCTTTTTAAATACTTACAAGAATCCGTTCCGTCGTATGAAAAAGCAATTTTCTCTTGTCATTGTCACGATGATCTTGGGATGGCAGTAGCGAATTCGTTAGCTGCGGTTGAAGGCGGAGCGTTACAAGTAGAAGGAACGATTAATGGAATTGGAGAAAGAGCGGGGAATGCGGCGCTAGAAGAAGTCGCGGTTGCTCTCCATATTAGAAAAGATTTCTATGAAGCAGAATCCTCTATGACATTAAAAGAAATTAAAGCGACGAGTACGTTAGTAAGTCGGTTAACGGGTATGGTTGTACCGAAAAATAAGGCGATTGTTGGAGCAAATGCTTTTGCTCACGAATCAGGTATTCATCAAGACGGTGTATTAAAAGAAGTAACGACGTATGAAATTATTGAACCATCACTGATTGGAGAGTCACAAAATTTATTTGTATTAGGAAAGCATTCCGGGCGCCATGCGTTTACTGAAAAAATGAAAGAACTTGGTTATGAGTTTACAAAAGAAGAACGGGATGTGGTGTTTGAAGCATTTAAAAACTTGGCTGACCGTAAAAAAGAAATTACAGAAGAAGATTTACGTGCGCTTATGCTTGGTGAAGCAGCATTTGCGGCCCAGCAATATAGCATTACTCAATTGCAAGTACATTTCGTATCAAATAGTACACAGTGTGCAACGGTTGTACTAAAAGATGAGGAAGGAAATATGTACGAAGATGCAGCAACTGGTTCTGGAAGTATTGAAGCGATCTATAATGCAATTCAAAGAATTTTAGGATTAGAATGTGACTTAGCGGATTATCGCATACAATCTATAACGCAAGGTCAAGATGCACTTGCACATGTTCATGTTGAATTAAAAGAAGGAACTCATCAAGTATCAGGTTTTGGTGTTGCGCAAGACGTATTAGAAGCATCGGCGAGAGCGTATGTTCATGCGGCCGGAAAATTAAAATCTTTTATTACTCTTGTGAAGTAACTGTTTGATAAGTGAGGGGATCGTCCCTTACTTATCAAAATACATTTCTGAAAATTCAGATAAAAAGGAGTGTTTTAATTGGAAAAACGTATCGTTTGTTTAGCGGGTGATGGTGTTGGTCCGGAAATTATGGAAAGCGCGAAGGAAGTATTGCATATGGTAGAGAGGCTATATGGACATCACTTTCATTTACAAGATGAGTACTTTGGCGGAGCGGCTATCGATTTAAATGGGCAACCATTACCACAGCGAACACTTGCCGCTTGTTTAGCGAGTGATGCGGTTTTACTTGGAGCGGTTGGTGGACCACGGTGGGATGATGCGAAAGAAAGGCCAGAGAAAGGATTATTAGCTTTAAGAAAAGGACTTGGTGTATTTGCGAACGTTCGTCCTGTAACAGTAGAAAGCGCAACTGCACATTTATCGCCATTAAAAAACGCAGATGAAATTGACTTCGTTGTCGTTCGTGAACTAACAGGCGGTATTTATTTCTCTTATCCGAAAGAAAGAACGGAAGAATCGGCAACTGATACACTTACGTACCATCGTCATGAAATTGAACGTATCGTGTCGTATGCTTTTCAATTAGCGAGTAAGAGAGAGAAAAAAGTAACCTCTATTGATAAAGCGAATGTTTTAGAATCTAGTAAATTGTGGAGAGCTGTTACGGAAGAAGTAGCTCTTCGTTATCCTAATGTTGAATTAGAGCACATTTTAGTAGATGCAGCTGCTATGGAGTTAATTCGAAACCCAAGGAGATTTGACGTTATCGTAACAGAAAATTTATTTGGTGATATTTTGAGCGACGAGGCTTCTGTATTAGCAGGGTCATTAGGAATGCTTCCATCAGCGAGCCATGCGGAAAACGGGCCGTCTTTATATGAGCCTATTCACGGATCAGCGCCAGATATTGCAGGTAAAAATAAAGCGAATCCAATTGCGATGATGCGTTCAGTAGCGATGATGCTTGGGCAATCATTTGGATTAACGAGAGAAGGGTATGCGATTGAAGAGGCAATTTCTGCAGTTCTTCAATCTGGGAAATGTACAGCTGATATTGGGGGAAATGAGACGACAACTTCATTTACGAGGGCAGTTATTCAAGAAATGGAAGAGCAGGCACTAGTAGGGAGAGGAAGATAATGGGGAAAAGGTTACTAGATAAGCTTTGGGAAAGACATGTAGTTGTAACGAATGAAAATGGATTGGATTTATTATATATCGATCTTCATCTCGTTCATGAAGTAACGTCACCGCAAGCCTTTGAAGGCTTGCGGCTTGCAAATCGAACTGTTCGGAGACCGGAATTAACGTTTGCAACGATGGATCATAATATTCCAACGAAAGATGTTTGGAATATTACCGATCGCATTGCGAAGCAGCAATTGGATACACTTCGTGACAATTGTAAACAATTTAAGGTGCGATTAGCCGATATTGGTGATGAAGAGCAAGGAATCGTTCACGTTATAGGACCAGAACTTGGGCTCACACAACCGGGGAAAACGATTGTATGCGGTGATAGCCATACAGCAACCCACGGTGCTTTCGGTGCTTTAGCGTTTGGTATTGGTACGAGTGAAGTAGAACATGTATTAGCAACTCAAACGCTGTGGCAACGAAAACCGAAAGCGATGGGGATTGAATTAAAAGGAAAGTTACCGAAAGGCGTTTATGCAAAGGATATTATTTTGCATCTTCTCTCAAAGTACGGTGTAGCGGTTGGAACGGGGCATGTAATGGAATTCTACGGAGAGACGATTCGTGATATGGGTATGGAAGAGAGAATGACACTTTGCAATATGGCAATTGAAGGGGGAGCGAAAGCTGGTATCATTGCACCAGATGAGAAAACATTTTCTTATGTAAAAGGGCGTGAATATGCACCGAAAGACTATGAAACGTTTACGGGAAAATGGTCGGAGCTTTATACAGATTCAGATGCAATTTATGATTTACATATTTCGGTAGATGTTACGGATTTAGCACCGTATGTCACTTGGGGAACAAATCCTAGTATGGGTGTTCCTATTGATGAAAAATTACCAGAGAAGCATAACGAAAATGATGAAAGAGCATTTTCATATATGGGATTGAGCCCTGGGCAAAGTACGTTTGAAATTCCTGTTAAGCATGTCTTCATTGGTTCTTGTACAAATTCACGTCTATCTGACTTAGAAATTGCTGCATCTGTTGTAAAAGGGAAAAAGGTAAAAGAAGGTGTGCGAGCACTCGTTGTACCAGGATCAAAAAGTGTGAGAGAGCGGGCGATGCAAAAAGGCTTACATCGCATATTTGAAGAAGCGGGATTTGAATGGAGAGAGCCTGGATGTTCAATGTGTCTTGGGATGAATCCAGATCAAGTACCTGAAGGAGAACATTGTGCTTCTACTTCAAATCGTAATTTTGAAGGAAGGCAAGGGAAAGGAGCACGAACACATTTAGTAAGTCCAGCTATGGCTGCAGCAGCTGCGTTATATGGTCATTTTGTTGATATTAGAAAGGAGAGTTACGATGGAACCATTTCATATTCATAAAGGTACTGCCGCAGTACTTATGAATGATAACATTGATACAGATCAAATTATTCCGAAGCAATATTTGAAGAGAATTGAAAGGACGGGATTTGGAAAATATTTATTTGATGAGTGGCGTTACGATAATGAGCGCCATGAAAATCCTAATTTCTCCCTTAATGCACAAGAACGAAAAGGAGCAAGTATATTAATTACAGGTGATAATTTTGGATGTGGTTCTTCAAGAGAACATGCTCCGTGGGCGCTTGCGGATTATGGTTTCCGCGTTATTATCGCCGGAGGATTTGCAGATATTTTTTATATGAATTGTATGAAGAATGGTATGTTACCGATTGTAATGGATAAAGAGATGCGTGAACAACTTGCCAAAACGAATGCGAGAGATCAAATGGAAGTTGATTTAGAGAATGAAGTAATTATTACGAATACGCACAGGTTTCATTTTACAATCGAGAAAATGTGGAAAGAAAAATTATTAAATGGTCTAGATGAAATCAGCATTACAATGCAATATGAACAAGAAATTGAAGAGTATGAAAGAAAAGTAGCTTCACATTAACTAAAAGTAGAATATTCGAAATGTATTTACATTCAGAATTAACTGTTATATACTATGTAAAAAATCAGAGGAGAAAGGGAGTAAGTATTATGAATATCGTACAATCTATTAAAATGCTTACAAAACTACATCATCATACATGAAACCCTTGAACCTAACGTGAAAACGTGTAGGCACAAGGGTTATTCCCGTTGTACCTACACTCTACTAAAGAGCCTTGTAGGTATTTTGTCTACAAGGCTCTTTTTATTTTCGGTTTGGGTGGATGGAATGGGCATAAATTAAAGAGGGAAGGGTGTGTGAATTCAGATGACAAAGTGGAAACGGGCAAATCCGAATGGAACGAGAGATTACTTATTCGAAGAATGTACGTTAATTGAAGAAGTGGAACAAAAATTAAGACGGACCTTTTTAGAGAGAGGTTATGAAGAAATAAGGACACCTACAATTGAATTTTATGATGTTTTTGCATTTCAAAACAGGCCGATAGATGAAGAAAAGATGTATAAATTTTTCGATGAAAAAGGACGGATTATCGTTTTACGCCCAGATATGACAATTCCTTTAGCAAGAGTAATTGGAACACAGAGAGGGGATATTCCTCTTAAAGTAACTTATAGCGGGAATGTATTTCGGGCGAATGAGTCCCTTACTGGGAAATATAATGAAATAGTGCAAAGTGGTATTGAAATTATCGGGATTGAAAATGTAAGGGCTGAAATTGAATGTGTGATAAGCGTAATTCAAGCACTTCAAAAATTAAAGGTGCAATCTTTCACAATTGAGATTGGGCAAGTGCAGTTATATAAATGTATCGTAAAAAAGCTCCCCATTAATGATGAAGAAGAGAAGTTACTTAGAACGTATATTGAAAGTAAAAATTATGCCGCACTCTCACACTTTATAGAAGAAAAGAAATTAAATCGGTGTGATGAAACAGTAAGGTTACTTGAGAAACTACCAAGGTTATTCGGGAGTTTAGATGTTGTTGAGGAAGCAGAAAAACTCGCCTCAAGTAATGAAATGAAAATGGCCATTGCGAGAGTGAAAGAAATATATGAAACAATTGAACAGTTAGGATATGGCTCTTACATATCAATTGATTTAGGTATGGTTCAACATTTGGATTATTATACGGGTGTTATTTTCAAAGGGTATATATATGAAATTGGAGAAGAGATTGTTAGTGGCGGAAGATATGATGAGTTAATTGGAAATTTTGGAGAGATGATGCCGGCGGTTGGGCTCGCGGTGCAAGTAAATCAAATAGTTAAGGCACTTCAAGAGCAGCAAGAACCATATAAACGAAAGAGCATAGATATTATGATTCATTATGAGTTAAATAGATTAGCAGAAGCGGAAAGGTTACGAAATTTACTTCAAAAGGACGGGAAGAATGCCCAGTTATCTTTATTCTCTGATTTAAACGATACTTTTCAATTTGCAAACAAGAATAAAATAATGACAGTCGTTGAGGCGAAGAGTGAGTCACTAGTGGAATATGTATGGAGAGAGAAATGGATCATCCAGAAAGAAGGGAAGGCTTCATGCGTAACATTCAAATTGCGTTAACGAAAGGAAGATTAGAAAAGCATGTTATTCCACTGTTTGAAAAAATTGGAATTGATTGTTCAGAGCTCAAAGATAAAGGAAGAAAACTTGTGTTTAAAAGTAAAAACACAAACATTTCATTTATTTTAGTGAAAGCGGTAGATGTTGCTACTTATGTAGAACATGGCGTAGCTGATATTGGAGTCGTTGGAAAAGATATATTAATGGAATTTGAGAAAGATATATATGAGATGGTCGATTTAGGAGTGGGCGTGTGTAAATTTTGTGTCGCTTCTATTCCTACGTATAATCCGAAGAGTTATCGGAAAAAACGAATTGCTACGAAATATCCGCACATTACTTCTACATATTTTCATGATAAAGGGGAGGATGTAGAAATTATTAAAATAGAAGGATCTGTAGAGATTGCTCCACTTCTAGGTTTGGCAGATGCAATTGTTGATATTGTTGAAACAGGAAAAACATTACAAGAAAACGGGTTAATTGTATTTGAGGAAATGTGCTCTATATCAGCTCGAATGATTGTGAATAAGGCTGCATTGAAAACTAAAAAAGACGAAATATTCTGTATTATAAATATGATGGAACAAGAAATTTTGTCAGGGAAATAGGGGGATTTTAAATGGAGATAGTTTTTGAAGATTTCCAAGAGGCTTTATCGAAAATAAAATCGCTACGAGAAAGCGCTAATATAATAGAAGAAACTGTTCAAAGAAGTGTAAGTGAAATTGTTCAAAACGTAAGGGAGAGTAAAGATGAGGCTTTATCGTTCTATACAAAAAAGTTTGATGGTGTAGAGACAAAAGATTTTCGTGTAAGTGAGGAAGAAATAAAACAAGCAAGTAAGTTTGTAGAACAAGCTTTTTTAGAAGCGTTAAAAGAGGCGAAGAAAAATATTATCTCGTATCACGAAAAGCAAAAAAGACAATCTATGTTTGATTGCGTGAGTGAAGGGGTAATTAGAGGGCAGCTTATTCGTCCGTTAGAAAATGTAGGTGTATATGTGCCGGGCGGGACTGCTTCGTATCCTTCATCAGTATTAATGAATGTATTGCCAGCAAAACTCGCAGGAGTGAAAAAAATTGTAATGGTAACACCGCCGAAGCAAGGAGGAATTGATCCGCATATTTTAGCTGCTGCAAGTCTTGCAGGTGTAGATGAAATATATATGGCCGGTGGTGCTCAAGTAATTGCTGCTCTAGCATATGGAACGGAATCGATTCCTAAAGTAGATAAAATAGTTGGACCAGGGAATTTATATGTCGCGCTAGCGAAGCGAGAAGTATATGGGATAGTCAATATCGATATGATTGCTGGACCATCAGAAATTGTAGTTATCGCAGATGAAACAGGAAATGCCGAATATATTGCTGCTGATTTATTATCACAGGCAGAACATGACGAGAGGGCAACAGCTATTTGTATTACAACAAATATAAAGCTTGCTAAAGAAGTAGAAAGAGAAATAGAAAGACAGCTAGAGACGTTGCCTAGAAGTGAAATCGCTCGTGAATCCATAAAAAGAAATGGAGCAATTTTTATTGTCCCTTCTTTAGAAGAGGCGTTTCATTTATCAAATGAAATCGCTCCAGAACATTTAGAGTTACACATAAAAGAGCCAATGAATGCTCTAGCTTATGTAAAGCATGCGGGATCAATTTTTCTTGGTCCATATGCACCTGAACCGCTCGGAGATTATTTGGCGGGGCCGAATCACGTATTACCGACAAGTGGAACGGCAAGATTTTTTTCTCCGTTATCCGTCGATGATTTCGTAAAAAAATCAAGCTTCGTTTCGTATACGGAAGAAGCGTTAAGAAGTGTACAGCATCATATTGTAGAACTTGCAAATAAAGAAGGTTTACATGCACACGCAAGAGCAATCCAAATTAGGTTTAAGGAGGAAGAATAATGCGCGAGTCTAGTCAAGTACGTGAGACGACGGAAACAAAAATTAAATTAAGTTTGCAACTTGATGAAAGTACGAATGTTTCTGTGCAAACAGGAGTTGGATTTTTTGATCATATGCTAACTTTATTTGCTAGACACGGAAGATTTGGTTTGCAAATTGAAGCTGAAGGTGATGTATTCGTTGATGCTCATCATACGGTTGAAGATGTTGGAATTGTACTCGGAACTTGCTTGAAAGAATCATTGCAAAATAAAGAAGGGATTAACCGTTACGGCTCAGCGTATGTACCGATGGATGAATCTTTAGGATTTGTCGCGATTGATATAAGCGGGCGCTCATATATTGTATTTCAAGGTGAATTAACAAATCCGAAGCTAGGGGATTTTGACACAGAATTAACGGAAGAATTTTTTAGAGCAGTGGCTCATGCTGCAAATATTACGTTACATGCTCGCATTTTATACGGAAGCAATACACATCACAAAATTGAAGCTTTATTTAAAGCGTTCGGTCGAGCGCTTAGAGAGGCAGTCGATAAAAATGCCAATATTAATGGTGTAAATTCAACGAAAGGGATGTTGTAATTGATTGCAATTATAGATTATGGAATGGGAAATATTCGTAGTGTGGAACAAGCATTAAAATATATTGGAACAGAGTACATCATAACGGATGATAAAAAAGAAATATTGAGAAGTGATGGAGTTATTTTACCAGGAGTAGGCACATTTCCGAAAGCGATGGGCGTTTTAGAAGAAAAAGATTTAGTATGTGTGCTAAAAGAAGTTGGGAGCTTAGGAAAACCGCTTCTGGGTATTTGCTTAGGAATGCAGCTTTTATTTGAAAAAAGTGAGGAACTACAAAATTGTAACGGATTAAATTTATTGCCAGGTGTTATTCGAAAGTTAAAAGTTCCTTATAAAATTCCACATATGGGGTGGAATGAATTAAAAAAAGAAGGAGAAATATCGCTTTGGAATGGAGTAGAGGACGGTTCTTTCGTATATTATGTCCACTCTTATTATGCAGATTGTCCGAATGAAATTGTGTATGGGGCAAGTGAATATGGTGTGAAAGTACCTGGTTTTGTAGCAAAAGGAAATATATTTGGCGCACAGTTTCATCCTGAAAAAAGTGGGGAAATTGGGATGCGAATGTTGAAAAATTTCAAAGGGGTGGTAGAAGCATGGAAATCTTCCCAGCTATCGATTTAAAAGAAGGACGATGCGTCAGGCTTTATCAAGGAGAGTTTAGTAAAGAAACGGTGATGAATGAAGATCCAGTCGCACAAGCAATCATATTTGAAAAACTTGGAGCGAAAATACTACACGTTGTTGATTTAGATGGAGCAATTGTTGGGGAGTCAGTAAATTTACCTGTCATTGAAAAAATATGCAAGGCGGTACGTATTCCGGTGCAAATTGGAGGAGGAGTTCGGTCACTCGCGGCAGTGGAGAAGTTGTTGTCAGTAGGTGTAGAAAAAGTGATATTAGGAACGGCTGCCCTTTACGATAAATCATTTTTAGAAGAAGCGGTTCGTCTATATAAGGAGCAAATCATAGTTGGAATTGATGCGAAAAATGGTTTCGTAGCAACGAGGGGCTGGTTAGATGTGTCTGAAATTTCGTACATCGATTTAGCGAAGCAAATGGAAAGTGTAGGTGTTCAAACGATTGTGTTTACGGACATTTCAAAAGATGGGACACTTGCAGGACCAAATTTTGAGCAATTAGAGTTACTGCAAAAAAGCGTGGGTATTCGTGTGATTGCATCTGGAGGTGTCGCATCTATTCAAGATGTGAAAAGATTAAATGATATGAACATATATGGCGTCATTATTGGGAAGGCACTTTACGAGAAAACGATTGATTTAGAAAAAGTGTTACAGGTAACAAAACTATGTTAGCAAAACGAATTATTCCATGTCTAGATGTGAAAGAAGGGCGGGTAGTAAAGGGGGTGAATTTTATAGGGTTACAAGACGTCGGTAATCCTGTTGAAATAGCCGCATTATATAATGATGCGGGAGCAGATGAAATCGTATTTTTAGACATCACTGCGACGTATGAAGGGCGAAAAACGATTATAGATGTTGTAGAACAAACAGCCTCAAAGGTGTTTATTCCTCTTACAGTTGGCGGGGGGATTTCAAGTGTTAAAGATATGTACAATTTACTAAGAGCTGGAGCAGATAAAGTTTCAATAAACTCAGCGGCAGTGAGAAATCCGAAGTTAATCCAGGAAGGTGCGGAACATTTTGGCTCACAATGTATTGTCGTAGCAATTGATGCTAGAAAAGTAGAGGAAGATAAATGGAATGTATACGTGAACGGCGGAAGAGTCGATACAGGGATGGATGCAATCGAATGGGCGAAGCGCGTTGTTAAGCTCGGGGCAGGAGAAATTTTGTTGACGAGTATGGATGCAGATGGAACGAAAAACGGATATGATCTTCGTTTAACAGGAGCAATTTCAAACAGCGTTTCTGTTCCAGTAATCGCATCAGGTGGATGTGGTCATGTGGATCACATTATAGAAGTATTTCAAAAGACAACAGTTGATGCAGCATTAGCGGCATCAATCTTTCATTATGGTGAAGCGACTGTACAAGATGTAAAGAGAAAATTAAGAGAAGCAAACGTTGAGGTGCGGTTATGAAACCTAATTTTGCAAAAGGATTGATACCAGCTGTTGTTATCGAGGAAGATACGAAAGAAGTTTTAATGTTAGCTTATATGAATGAAGAAGCGTATGACAAGACGATGGAAACGAAAAGAACATGGTTTTATTCCCGTTCGAGACAATCGTTATGGAATAAAGGAGGTACATCGGGAAATGTCCAATATGTGCAATCACTTTATTTAGACTGTGATCAAGATGCAATCGTTGTTGTTGTAAAGCAAGTAGGGCCTGCTTGCCATACGGGAGAAAAAACGTGTTTTCACTACAAAATTATATAGGGGGATACATATGGAAGATATCCTTAAGTTATTATTTGAAACAATTGAAGAACGAAAGAAAAATCCACTCTCTGAATCATATACGAATTATTTATTTTCAAAAGGTGAAGATAAAATTTTAAAGAAAATTGGTGAGGAGTGCACCGAAGTAATTATTGCGTCTAAAAATAATGATAAAGAAGAAATAGTAAAAGAAATGGTTGATGTGTTCTATCACTGTTTTGTTCTATTAGCCGAAAAAAATATTCCATTAGAAGATGTCATGCAAGAAGTGAAAGAAAGAAATGGAAAGCTTTCGCGAGTAGGGGACAGAAGAGAAATAGATACATTATAAGGGGGAATATGGATGAAAGTGGACTATCACATTCATTTAGAAGAAGGACCATATTCAATAGGGTGGCTAGCTAAAATAAATGATGCGCTACAATATTTTGAACCGCTTAAAGAAGAAAAACATTCTATGGAATGGCTTATGAAAACACAAGAACGCCTGCAAAGACGTGTGAAGGAAGGTCCATTTACAGCGAAATGGATTGATTTATATTTAGAAGAAGCTGTGCGAAAAGGTATAAAAGAAGTTGGTATTGTCGATCATTTATATCGTTTTCATGAAGCGAAAGGATATTATGAAAAGTATGTAGATATTAGTGATTCTAAGCTTGGTCGCCTGCAAAAAGAATGGTTAGATCAAGTAAGAGTAACGTCTATTTATGATTTTACAAAGGCGATTGAAGAGGCAAAAGAGCGATGGAGTAAACGAGGGATAACGCTCAAACTTGGAATTGAAGCGGATTATTTTATCGGGGGTGAACAAGAGTTAAAAGGTTTACTAGCATTAGGAGACTTTGATTATGTAATCGGTTCGGTCCATTTTATAGATGGATGGGGATTTGATAATCCAGATACGAAAGAGTATTTTGGTACGCATGAGTTACATACTTTATATCACACGTTTTTCGCTACAGTTGAAAGTGCTGTTCGTTCCGAGCTTTTTGATATTATAGCTCACCTCGATAACATAAAAGTATTTAATTACCGGTTAGATGAGAATGAACAGCTTTCTTATTATAAGGAAATTGCTCGTGCGTTAGTGGAAACAAATACAGCAACAGAAATAAATGCGGGATTGTACTATCGATATCCTGTGCGCGAAATGTGCCCAAGTCCGCTTTATTTACAAGTATTAGCTAAGCATGGAGTTCCGATTACTCTATCCTCAGATGCCCATTATCCGAATGATTTAGGAAAGTATGTGGAAGAGAATATAAAGACATTACGCAATCATGATATTTCTCACATAGCTACATTTACGAAACGAGTAAGAACGATGAGATTGCTTGAAGAAGAAGTAATAATTTCAAAATGAAACACGATTTTTTGATGAAAATCACCCTTTTTGTTCAAAATAAGAAAGAATGAAAAGGAGGATGAAAAATGGTGAAACAACAAAATAAACAAAACGTACAAGCGGCAGATCAAGCCTATACTTCTAAAACAAATAATACTGCTAACTCAGTTATTGAGGAACAAATTAGCGATACAGTTGCAGAAGGAACAATCGATGCGAAGCTTGGGAAAGAATCGCAAGAAAAAGCGTAAAAAGAGGGGAGAGTTGCATCTCCTCTTTTTTTATGGGGAAAAGTGTCGATTTTCAAAACTATAATCAAATTCCTTGGTTTTTATATGTAGATTTCTTACAATGAAATATAAGAGATATCATATTTTGTATAGAAGAGGTGTTAGTAGTGGCGAAAATATTAGTAGCAGGGAAAATTCCAGAAATCGGATTAGAATTATTGAAAAATCATGATGTAGAAATGTACAATAAAGAAGAATTAATTAGTGTAGAAGAGTTAGCAGAACGTGTAAAAGATAAAGATGCACTTTTAAGCTTACTTTCTACGAAGGTATCGAAAGAGGTTATTGACGCAGCACCAAACTTGAAAATTATCGCAAATTATGGTGCTGGTTACGATAATATTGATTACACATATGCAGGAGAAAAAGGAATTGCGGTAACGAATACACCGAAAGTATCAACTGAAGCGACAGCAGAATTAACATTTGCACTTCTTTTAGCAGCTGCACGTAGAATTCCTGAAGGTGATACGTTATGTCGTACAACTGGATTTAACGGATGGGCACCGTTATTCTTCTTGGGCCGCGAAGTACACGGTAAGACAATCGGAATTATTGGCCTTGGAGAAATCGGGAAGGCAGTTGCAAAGCGTGCGAGAGCATTTGGAATGAATGTTTTATATACAGGACCAAATCGAAAGCCTGAAGCTGAAAGTGAACTGGAAGCGACATACGTAACGTTGGAAGAATTATTACAAACAGCGGACTTTATTACAATTAACTGTGCTTATAATCCGAAATTACATCATATGATTGATGAAGAACAGTTTAAAATGATGAAGAAAACAGCATATATTATAAATGCTTCACGTGGACCAATTATGAATGAATCAGCACTTGCTCATGCACTAAAAACGAATGAAATTGAAGGTGCAGCTCTTGACGTATTTGAATTTGAACCGAAAATTACAGAAGAGCTAAAAGGATTAAAGAATGTAGTACTTGCTCCTCACGTGGGGAATGCAACATTCGAAACACGTGATGCAATGGCTGAAATGGCAGTAAGAAATATTTTAGCTGTATTAAATGGTGAAGAACCTGTAACACCTGTAAATCAAAAAGTATTAGTTACAAAATAAAAAAGAAACCTTCCGTATTTCGGAAGGTTTTTTTATTTTTCTTTATTCGCTTTTTTAGAAGGTCTTTGTCTAATAAATTGAGATAACATATACAAAATGTATAGTGGAATGGCAATGAATAAGAAAACAGAAATGTTGCCAAAACTTGTTTGGTACATTGTGATAATAATTCCAACTAAAAATAGTGTAATAATTATGCTATATCGTGGAATTGGTACATCTTTTAAACTTGGGATACGAACACGGCTCACCATTAAAAATGCGAACGTTACGAATACGGTAATGAGAACAATTTTTGGAATGGTATGTGAAAATAATGTTAAGAAAGCAACAAGCCCTCCTGCTGCAGTAATCGGAACTCCAGTGAAATATTTCATAGAAGTAGATGATGGCGTTACATTAAATCGTGCTAAGCGATATGCTCCGAACAGAGGGAATAATCCCGCTATGTATAGTCCAATGATTCCATAGTTGGAAAAAGATGTGTAATACATTAAAACAGCAGGTGCTGCGCCAAATGTTACAACATCCGCTAGTGAATCAAGCTCTTTTCCCATTTGTGAATCAACGCGTAATAAACGAGCGACACGACCATCAAGACTATCTAACATCATCCCGATCAGTACTAAAATAGCAGCTGATTTATAATATCCTAAAGATGCATAGCCGATTGACAAAAATCCGCTATATAAATTCCCGAGCGTAAATAAGTTTGGAATAGCTGCTCTATACAAAATCTGATCCCTTGCTTTCTGTTATAAATTCTTAATTAGTGTATGAAAGTTTACTTATTTTATCATACCATAAATTTCTTTCTCATACGAAAAAAATTCCCAATTTGTGAAAGATTGTATAGAAGAGAAATTTGAAAAATAAGTAAAAAAAGGAAGCAACTTTTGTAAAGTTGCTTCCTACACTATTCAAATTTCGTTGTCATCGTTCCGGTTTTATATCGATTGTTAGGATCAAATCTTAATAAATCTCCATAAATGAGTTTGTCGGATAATTTTAATTCTGTTTTTGCTTTTTCAATATAAGGCTGACATAGTGTTAAATCAGCTTCTTCACCTGTGCTTCTTTTATAGCACATATTTTTTGTATAAACATAATCTTCCGAAACAAAACTGCCGTCCCGCATTACCATAAGAGGGTCTTTTTCTTTCGTAAATAAGTCTGTTCCAAATTCTACGGATTGATTTGTTTTAATACCAAGTAAATGAAGTAACGTTGGTTTAATATCAATTTGACCAGATACTTTAGAGATGACTTTTCCTTCTTGGCCAGGCACATGAATAATGAGAGGGACGCGTTGTAATTGCATAGAATCAAACGGTGTAATAGCGTCTTTCCCAAGGAACTGAGCCATAGCTGTATTATGGTTTTCAGAAATGCCGTAATGATCACCATAAATGACAATAACGGAATTATCATATAGTCCTTCGTCTTTCAATTGTTTAATAAATAATTTAAGAGCTTCATCCGTGTAACGAACGGTTGGGAAGTAGCGATTTAAAACACCACTTTCGGAATTAAATTCATCAACATATTGATCTTCTGGATTTAGAAGAAATGGAAAATGGTTTGTTAACGTAATGAATTTTGTATAGAACGGTTGTGGTAAAGATTTTAACTTTGGAATAGATTGCTCAAAGAACTCTTTATCTTTTAATCCCCAACCGACAGACATTTGTTCCGTTCCTACGTAATCATTTAAATTAAAGTAACGATCATATCCAAGCGCAGGATACATTACGTCACGATTCCAAAACGTTTTATCGTTTGAATGGAAGACAGCAGAAGAATATCCGTATTTCTTTAATTGTTCTGGTGTGGCAGTGTATTCATTTGTTGCATGAGTAAAGAATACAGAACCACGGTCTAACGGATAAAGGGAATTTTCAACGATAAATTCAGCATCAGAAGTTTTACCTTGTCCCGTTTGATGATAGAAGTTATCGAAATAAAAACTATCTTTAATAAACTCATTTAAAAATGGAGTAATCTCTTTTCCATTTATTTTTTTATTAATAACAAAACTTTGTGTAGATTCCATTGAAATTAAAATTACATTTTTACCCTTTGCAGCTCCAAATAAGTTTTTATCAACTTGTTTATCTTTTGAGTCTGTATAGTTTTTAATTTCAGAGAACCCGTCTCCACTTGCAAATACACGCTCAGCTGAAGACTTAGATTGAAGTGTAATATCAAATAGATGATATGTGTATAACCCTAAATTTTTCACGACAGTTTGACGATCAAACGAGCGTGAGAACATTTGTGGTTTATATATAACTGAAACAACAATTTGTAGTGCTAATAATACTGTTACGCCGCTAAAGAAAGTTCGCTTCTCAGAGCGAGAAAGGGGTGTTTTATCACCAAATGATGGGAATTTACGCGAAATAAACATTAAAATAATTGCGTCTGCAAATAAAAGTAATGTTTTATACGTAAAGAGTTCTTTTATACTCGTCCCTAAGTCAGCCATATTATTTGTTTGGAATAAAACAGGGAAAGTAACAAAATCGTTATAGAACCCGTAAAACATTGCATTTCCAAATAAAATAAATGACAGTATAAAACTAATTACAATAATAATTCGGTTTCGGTACTTAGATGCAAGTAAAGCGAAACCAAAAAATAAAAGTAACGAAGCTAGTGGGTTAATAAAAAGCATAAACTCTTCAAAGAAGTTATCAATTCTAATATCAAATGCTAGCTTGTACACAATATATGTTTTTATCCATAATAAAACGACTGCAACTAGTGCAAATCGCAGTTTTGGAAACAGATTTTGTAGCATAATATACTCCTCTCCTAAAAGCATGACGGTTCTTGTGAGCCGGTTTGATTAGCGCCTCATTTTATATATACGAACAGTCCTTTGTTATTATGTTTATTATACTATGAGTATCATTATACGAAAATAAAAGAGAGTTGTGGGCTTTTTTATAATAATTGAGTAGAAAAAGGGCAGTGGGAGACAATAAAACGGAGTTTCTATGTATGATAATTATCGTGCGCAAAAAGAATCGAGTAATAAAACGGAGGTTATAATGCGAAAATTATTATATTTTATAGTATGCAGTAGTGTTATACTTTTTGCTTTACCGAGTGTGTCGGTAGCACAATATGATGCACCCCTTATGGAAGATGCCCTTTATTCTGTTTTATTTCCAAAAATAAATAAGGCAATTGAAAAACAATATGGGAGCTTGAAGCCTTATCAATGTCCTAAAATTATTAGTTTAAAAAAAGTGTATAGTGGTACATATTTATTTCAAGCGAGTATTGAAGTAACGAAGTATGAACAGGTTGGTGGGAAAATTGTTCCACCATTTGAGAAGGTAACGATTACATTTAATAACGAAGAGGGCGAATGGGAAGTGACAAAGGTTTCAGTAAAGCGCTTACCAAATGATACAAAATTAAACTGTAAAAAAACAATATAAAAAATTGTTTGACAAATAAAATGGTCCTTTGGTATTGTTAATAGCAACAATTAGATGTTTGAAAATTAAATAGACTTACCTCATCTACTCTCAAAGGTAGAGGCCGCGATAGGAAAGAGTAAGCTATGGGAGATTTAATGGAATCTGTGATCATAGGTTGAAAGGGACTATTGCCGAAATATAAGAATAACCATCTTATTCATATATTGGGACTGCATTGAATAAATGTAGTACTGTCATAAGATTTATTTTATGAAGAGCTATTTGGAGATGTTGATGCGGTTTCTTATTTTGAGGAGATAACAACTCGTTTATTTTTTCAATATATATTTTTCCTAATAAGAAACGCGTGTGAACATTGTTCCGCGCGTTTTTTGTCTATCTAAAAGCGTGCTGCAATGAATAGAAGATTGGGGTTATGAGTTTTAGAGGAAATAAGGGAGGAATTTAAATGTATTTACACGGCACAAGCCGAATCAATGGGCAAGGACACTTAGAAATTGGTGGGTGCGATACGACGCAGCTAGCAAAACAATACGGAACACCACTTTATGTATACGATGAAGAGTCTATTCGAGGAAAGTGCCGCGCGTTTCATCGTGCTTTTAAAGAAAGTGGTTTCTCTTATCAAGTAGCATATGCAAGCAAGGCGTTCTTGTGCATGGAGATGTGCCGAGTAGCTCGTGAAGAGAATATGTCTTTAGATGTTGTTTCTGGAGGAGAATTATATACTGCGCTCCAAGCTGGTTTTCCGGCATCGCGTATTCATTTTCACGGAAATAATAAAACAGAAGAAGAAATGATTATGGCTCTTCAGGCGAATATCGGTTGTTTTGTAGTAGATAATTTCTTAGAATTAGAAATCTTACATGATTTAGCAATGCAACATGGGAAATTTGTGAACATATTAATCCGTGTAACGCCTGGAGTAGAGGCACATACACACGAATATATAACAACAGGTCAAGAGGATTCGAAATTTGGATTTGGTGTTTCAAATGGTCAAGCGATGCAAGCAATTGAGCTTGCCTTGCAAAAATCAAATTATAATGTGCTAGGAATTCACTCGCACATCGGATCACAAATATTTGAAACGGCTGGATTTGTTCGAGCAATTGAAGTACTCCGCCAATTTTTAGAAGAAGTGAGAGAGCGAACACATTATGTGATGAAAGTATTAAATGTGGGCGGAGGTTTCGGTATACGTTATACGGATTCAGATACACCGTTAACACTTGAAACGTATGTGCACGCTGTAACAAGTACGATAAGAGAGCAGTTTACATTATGTGAATATCCGCTTCCAGAAATATGGATTGAACCAGGTCGTAGTATCGTAGGTGATGCTGGAACAACACTTTATACAGTCGGAGCGGTGAAAGAGATTCCTGGCATTCGGAAATATGTTTCAGTCGATGGTGGAATGACAGATAATTTAAGACCAGCTCTATACGGAGCCCGTTATGAGGCGATGTTGGCGAATCGAGGGAATGATAAGAATGAGGAACTCGTTTCGATTGCTGGGAAATGCTGTGAAAGTGGAGATATGCTGATTTGGGATATTAACTTACCGCAAGTTGCTTCTTCTGATTTACTAGCAATTTCTTGCACGGGGGCATATGGGTACTCGATGGCGAATAATTATAATCGTATTCGTAGACCAGCTGTCGTCTTTGCAAAAGGCGGGACGTCACAAATTGTCGTAGAACGTGAAACATATGAAAATATCATTGGGAACGATCGCATACGTATTAAAGAGCTGGTGTGAATGAGAAAGAAGGAGTTGTCTAGTAAAGGCAGCTCCTTTTAAAAAAATAAAAATAATTAAATATATCGGAAAACTAGGATTGAAAAAAATCAGAATTGTGATAAAATACAAATACAAAGCTTATCAAGAGAAGCTGAGGGAACTGGCCCTACGAAGCTCGGCAACCTGCTTATAGAAAGCAAGGTGCTAAATCCAGCAAAATGGAATCCATTTTGAAAGATAAGGTAAAATATATTACCGAACAGTCTTTTCGAAATGGGAAAGATTTTTTTTATGAATAAAAAGGGGGGCTGTTTGCGTGAGCGTACGGGAGCATTTTGATGAAGTATCTGAGAAAATTCAAGCGATGCTTGCTGATATGAAATATGGTTCCATTACAATTGTTGTGCAAGATGGAAAAGTGATTCAATTAGAAAAAAGTGAAAAGGTTCGTTTAAAGTAAAAAGCGCTGACTAGAAAAACTAGAGGCGGTTTTAATCTATTTTTAATAGGTTAAAGCCGTCTTTTTGCTTTTACAGGGGGAAAAAACATGTTGACGTACGAAACGTGGAAAGAAAATAGTGTTTCATTTTCTGAAGAAGATGAAACGAAAGGCGCGCTATCAGTATTAAGTTGGGCTTATAACGAATATAAAGATGAAATTGTATATGCATGTAGCTTTGGGGTGGAGGGAATGGTTTTATTGCATCTTATAAACCAAGTAAATCCATCTGCTAAAGTTGTATTTTTGGATACAAATGTTCATTTTCAAGAAACGTACGAATTAATTAAGAAGGTACGCGAGAGATTTCCTTCATTAAATATTATAGAAAAACAGCCAGAACTTACACTCGATGAACAAGCGAAGCTTCATGGAGAGAAGTTATGGGAAAGTAATCCGAATCTTTGCTGTAGTATTAGAAAAATTTTACCGTTAGAAAAATCATTAGCAGCGGAAAAAGCGTGGATATCAGGCTTAAGAAGGGAACAATCAGAAACGCGTAAGCATACACAGTTTATAAATCAAGATCGTCGTTTTCAATCTATTAAAGTTTGTCCGCTCATTCATTGGACTTGGAAAGAAGTTTGGCGATATGTATATAAACATAGTTTGCCGTATAACCCATTGCATGATGTTGGCTATCCGAGTATTGGGTGTGAGAAATGTACATTACCTGTAGGTGATGGTGGCAACTCAAGAGATGGAAGATGGGCTGGGAAAATGAAGACGGAATGTGGCCTTCACTTTCAATGAGATAGATTTTGAAATAAAGCTAAGAAGGGATATAAGAAGATGAGTACAACAAATGAATTAGTAAACCGCATTGATGAAACATATGAAATATCGAACATTGTAAAGGAAATCGAGATGGACAAAATTGCACTTAGTGATTTAGAACTTTTGGCGACAGGAGGATATAGCCCTCTTACAGGATTTTTAGGGAAGAGAGATTATGATTCAGTAGTAGAAACGCTTCGTTTAGCAAATGGTAGCGTATGGAGTATACCGATTGCACTACCGGTAACAGAAGAAGTAGCCGAGAAACTGCAGGCTGGAGAGGAAGTAAAACTTGTCAACGCCGGAAATGTATATGGTGTTATTCAAATAGAAGATATTTTTGTACCAGATAAAGAAAAAGAAGCGTTACTTGTATATAAAACGACGGATGAAGCACATCCAGGGGTGAAAAAATTATATGAACGACCAAACGTTTACGTTGGAGGAGCTATTATTCTTACAAAACGCTTTGGAAATAATCCGTTTCCTTCTTATCATTTAGATCCAATTGAAACGAGAGAAGAATTTAAAAAACGAGGTTGGAAAACAGTAGTTGGATTTCAAACGAGAAACCCAGTACATCGTGCCCATGAGCATATTCAAAAATCTGCCCTTGAAATTGTAGATGGTCTCTTTTTAAATCCGCTCGTTGGGGAAACGAAGTCAGATGATATTCCTGCTGATGTAAGGATGGAAAGCTATGAAGTATTACTTCAAAACTATTATCCGAAAGATCGTGTCTTTTTAGGTGTATTTCCTGCAGCAATGCGTTACGCAGGACCAAGGGAAGCGATATTTCATGCACTAGTAAGAAAGAACTTTGGTTGTACCCACTTTATTGTAGGGCGTGATCATGCTGGGGTAGGGGACTATTACGGAACATATGAAGCGCAGGAAATCTTTACGAATTTTACAGTAGAAGAGTTAGGGATTACGCCGTTATTTTTTGAACATAGTTTTTACTGCACGAAATGTGAAGCAATGGCTTCAACGAAAACATGTCCGCATGGAAAAGAAGACCGTGTCATTTTATCGGGTACGAAAGTACGAGAAATGTTAAGGAATGGTGAGATTCCGCCAAGTACATTTAGTCGTAAAGAAGTAGTGGAAGTGCTAATTAAAGGTTTGAAAAAAGAAGTAGTAACAGAATAGGGAGAGAATGAGATGGATACGAATATTACTTGGCATACAGCTTCTGTTTCAAAAGATGAGAGAAGAGTGAAGAATGGGCATCACAGTTTTGTAGTTTGGTTTACTGGTTTATCAGCTTCGGGCAAATCTACAGTAGCGAATGCGGTTGCTCGTAAACTATTTGAAAAGAATATAGGAAATTATGTGCTAGATGGGGATAACATTCGGCACGGTTTAAATAAAGACTTAGGTTTTTCTGAAAGTGATCGTATAGAAAATATAAGACGTATTGGCGAAGTGGCGAAGCTATTTGTAGATCAAGGTACTGTTGTCCTTACAGCGTTTATTTCACCATTTCAAGTAGATCGAAAACAAGTTAGGGATTTATTAGCGGCAGATGAGTTTATAGAAGTGTTTGTAAAATGTCCAATTGAAGAGTGTGAAAAACGTGATCCAAAAGGGTTATACAAAAAAGCGAGACAAGGTGATATTAAAGAGTTTACTGGTGTTGATTCACCGTATGAGGAACCAAAACAAGCAGAATTAATTGTAGAAACGCACAAGTATTCTATTGAAGAATGTGCAGAACAAATCGTGAAATACTTACAAGAGCGTAGTTTTATATAGGGGGATTAAAAATGACTTATGAAAAAGTATGGGCAAATAATGAAAAATTGAATCCGTCCGAGAAAAAGAAATTAGAAAAAGATGGATTAGAAATCTTTAATGATATTCCTTACTATGCGGAGAATGGATTTGAATCTATTCCGAAAGAAGAGTGGGACGCTTTTAAATGGGCAGGATTGTATTTGCAAAGACCAAAAGAATCGGGCTATTTTATGATGCGTGTCAACATTCCTTCTGGAATTATTACAAATGCGCAGGCAGAGGTGCTGGCTTCCATTGCTGAAGATTATGGGCGTGATGTGTTAGATATTACGACAAGACAGGCGATTCAGTTTCATTGGTTAGAAATTGGGCAAATTCCGGATATTTTTAAGAGGTTAGCTAGAGTTGGTTTATCTTCAGCGGGGGCATGCGGTGATATTACGCGTAATATCACAGGAAATCCACTTGCTGGAATTGATGCGAATGAACTATTTGATACAACATCGATTGTTAAAGAAACATACGATTACTTCCAACATAATGAAGAGTTTTCTAATCTACCACGTAAATTCAAAATGTCTATTAGTTCTAACATTTATAATTCAGCAAATGCAGAGATTAACTGTGTGGCGTTTACACCTGCTACGAAAGAAATAAATGGTGAGGAAAAGGTTGGGTTTCATATAAAAATAGGCGGAGGATTATCAGCTCGTCCGTACTTAGCGGAAGAATTAGATGTATTCGTTTTACCAGAAGAAGTGAAGGCAGTGTCGATTGCAATTGCTACTATATTCCGTGATTTTGGATATCGTGAAAAACGCCACTTAGCACGTTTGAAATTTCTTGTCGCTGACTGGGGCGCTGAGAAATTTAAAGAGAAACTAGTAGAATACACAGGCCCATTGCAAAGTAAAGGGGAAAGTGCTCTCAAAGGCTGGAATGCAGGATACTTTTATGGCGTTCAAGATCAAAAACAAGCAGGATTAAAGTATGTCGGCTTTAATGTACCAGTAGGGCGTTTACACGCAGAGGAAATGTTTGAGATTGCAAGAATTGCAAAGAAATATGGAAACGGGCAAATTCGAACTTGTAACTCTCAAAACTTCATTATTCCGAATGTTCCGCCAGAAAATGTTGCAGGATTATTAAGTGAACCGTTGTTTGAAGCAATTTCAGCAAATCCGAAATCGTTTATCGGTCATGCGGTTTCATGTACTGGCATTGAGTATTGCAATCTTGCGTTAGTAGAAACGAAAGAAAGATTACGCAAAATCGCAGAGTACTTAGATACACAAATTGCACTCGATGTTCCAGTTCGAATTCATATGGTAGGATGCCCGAACTCATGTGGTCAACGTCAAATTGCTGATATTGGTTTGCAAGGGATAAAACTGAAAACGAAGGAAAAGGGAATCGTTGAGGCGTTTGAAATATATGTGGGCGGAACACTATTAGACGGAGGAGCATATAACGAAAAGTTAAAAGGGAAAATAGATGGAGAAGATTTGCCGGATGTTCTCGTGTCCTTTTTAAGTTATTTCCAAAAGAATAAATTACTAGCCGAAACGTTTTATGATTTCGTAGGACGTGTTGGAGTGGAAGAATTACAAATTGTACTAAATCGTGTATTAGAAGAAGTAATAGCATCTTAGGAGGGGCAATATGGACTTATATCGATTTGAAGCTGTATTAGTAAATAGTATTGTTCCAATTGTTGTCGTTGCTCAGAGTGAAGAACAGGCATTTAAGCTTGCGGAAATTGAGCTTGAAAAACATTTTTTACCGTTACCAGAAGTGAAAGAGATTTCTTTGTTTGAAAAAAAGAAGATTCGAAAAGGGGCGGCATTTGTTATTCATGAGTAGAGAACATGTAATACGAAATAATAGTAACTTCCATTCGTGATTAAGAGTGGAAGTTTCATTTTATAGTAGAAATGAGGAGAGATTATGGGGAAGGTTTATATCGTCGGGGCGGGTCCTGGTGATCCGGATTTAATTACTGTTAAAGGGTTGAGATGCATCGAGAAGGCTGATGTTATATTGTACGACCGTCTCGTAAATAAAGAATTGCTTTCTCATGCAAAGCCTGAAGCGGATTTAATTTATTGCGGGAAACTCCCAAATTATCACACGATGAAGCAAGAGACAATTAACACATTTCTTATTAAATATGCGAAAAAAGGAAAAGTTGTAACGAGACTTAAGGGCGGAGATCCATTTGTATTTGGAAGAGGTGGAGAAGAAGCTGAAGCGTTAGCGAAGCAAAGTATCCCATTTGAAATTATTCCTGGTATTTCAGCTGGTATAGCTGCTCCTGCTTATGCTGGAATTCCAGTAACGCATCGCGATGCAAGTGCAAGTTTTGCTGTTGTGACAGGGCACCGGAAAGAAGGGGCTGAAGAGGAAGTGAAGTGGGAAAGTTTAGCGAAAGGTGTAGATACATTAGCGGTCTATATGGGGGTTAGTAATTTACCTTACATATGTGAACAACTAATAAAACATGGAAAAGATCAAAGTACACCTGCCGCTATCATTGAGTGGGGAACGACATCTATGCAGCGTACTGTTACAGCGACGTTAGGAACAATTGTAGATGTTGCCAAAAAAGAACGAATTCAAAATCCGAGTATGATTGTTATTGGAGAAGTTGTCCGTTTTAGAGAAAAGATACATTGGTTTGAGAAACAAACGGAAAATGCATATCAAGTAAGCGGAGTATTGTAAAATGAAGGCTGTTATATATATATGTCATGGAAGCCGTTTGAAAGCAGCAAAAGAAGAAGCGGTTGCATTTATTACGTCATGTATGAACCGTGTAGAGGCAAATATTCAAGAAATTTGTTTTTTAGAGCTAGCGAATCCTTCTATTGAAGAAGGATTTCGTACATGTGTGAAGCGTGGTGCTACAGAGATTGTCGCTATTCCTGTTTTTTTATTAGCGGCAGGACATGTAAAGAAAGATATTCCGCTTGAATTACGAAAGTTAAACGAGGAATATCCGGATATCAAAATAGTGTATGGTAATCCATTTGGTGTATCAGAAGTGCTTGTAAAAGCGGTATATAACGGAAGTGGTATTAAAGACTATAAAGAAGAAGTAACACTTTTGCTCGTTGCAAGAGGGAGTAGTGATCCGGAAACTTTACAAGACATAAAGTGGATTTCTTCTTTATTTCAAAAAGAAGAGAACATTAAAGAGGTGAAAGTTTGTTATTTAGCAGCCGCAGAGCCGAAGTTTGATGAGAAGTTGAAAGAAATTGTAGAACAAAAAGAACGGAACATTGTTGTGTTACCTTACTTATTATTTACAGGCTTACTCATGAAACATGTTGAGAAAGAAGTGCGTCAATATGAGTCGGAAGAGATAAAAATAAGTCCCTATTTAGGAAAGAATGTAGCGTTTCGAGAGATGTTAATTCAGAAAACAGAGGAAATATTGAAGGGAGATCAATATGTATCCACTTACAGTGCGAGTTGATAAGAAACGTATTGTTGTCATTGGTGGAGGGAAAGTAGCGGGGTTTAAAATTATTCCTTTACTAAAACAAGGTGCGGATATTGTTGTAGTAAGTACAGAATTAGATGCAAATTTAGTGAAACTTGTAGAAGAAAAGCAAATTCGTTGGTATCAAAGAGAGTATGAGAAAAGTGATATTAAAGATGCTTTTTTAGTAGTTGCAGCGACTAGTGATTCGGTACTAAATGAACAAATTGCTGAAGATGCCGCAGTGAATCAATTGGTAAATGTTATTACGAATCCGGAAAGTGGAAATGTTCATTTTCCGGCGGCAATTCATCGTGGATTACTTAATGTAGCTGTTTCTACTGGAGGGGCAAGTCCGAAACTTGCAAAAAAAATTCGTGATGATATCGCAAATAAATATGATGAGAAGTATGAAGCGTATCTTGATTTTTTATATGAAGTTAGACTAAAAGTGAAAGAATTACAAGTAGAGAAAAGGCAAAAAAATATATTGTTACAAGAAGTATTAAAGTCGATATATGTTCAAAGTGAACAAAAAAGAGAGCTTTTTTTACAAGAATTAGAGAGGGGAATTTATATAGGATAGTGAGTGAATTGTGCTTTACAAATATAAAAATATAATTTATAATCACAAGTAACTTCAAAAGATGAAATCGATGAGCAAGAAGAGTACGTATATTTGATGCGTTCAGAGAGCTGGGGTAAGGTGTGAGCCCGGTACGATAAAATATACAGAATGGGCTTGCGAGAGGTATGCTGAACATTGCAGTAGGCAACCCGGGTTCCGCCGTTAAAAGGATAGGGTATCGGAATTTTCCTGTACCTGAACAAGTGGGATTTATTGATCCAATTGAGGTGGTACCACGGTATTCTATTACATATATCGTCCTCTACATGCATATTTGCGTGTAGGGGACTTTTTTATTTTCTAAAGGAGGTGTGCGAGTATGAAATGAAAGTGTATAATTGATAAAAGTTATAATATTCAGAAAAGGAGAATTTATGATGAAAGAAACACAGCAATGGACGTCGAAAATTGGCTTTGTACTCGCAGCAGCCGGAGCCGCAGTAGGTCTTGGTGCAATATGGAAGTTTCCATATGTTGCAGGTAATGGTGGAGGAGGCGCATTCTTCCTTGTATTCTTACTATTAACTTTATTTATTGGTATGCCTCTTCTTTTAGCTGAATTTGTTATTGGCCGTAGTACTCAAAAAGAGGCCGTTACAGCTTATAAAGTATTAGTACCGAATAGCAAGTTATATCCTTGGATTGGTCGTATGGGGGTTGTTACTTGTTTTAGCGTACTATCTTTTTATAGTGTTGTAGGTGGATGGATTTTACTTTATTTATACTATAGTGTCACAGGTAGTTTCTGGAACGGAGTAGTCGATTATGGACAATTGTTTGCTGAAACAATTTCAAATCCAGTAAGTGCGATTGGGGCGCAATTCATCTTTATGCTTTGTACCATTTTTGTTGTTAGTAAAGGTGTGGAAAAAGGCATAGAAAAAGCAAGTAAGTACATGATGCCGTTATTATTCATTTTATTTATTGCTATCATTATTCGTGCGTTAACACTTGATGGTGCTATGGCTGGGGTAGAGTTCTTCTTAAAACCAGATTTTTCAAAGCTTACAGCAGATACGATTTTATATGCGATGGGACAATCTTTCTTCTCACTAACGGTAGGTGCCTCGGTAATGGTAACGTATAGTTCGTATTTAAAGAAAGAAGAGCATTTAGCTAAATCAGCAACATCTATTGTAAGTTTAACTGTATTTATTACAGTACTTGCAGGATTAGCGATTTTTCCAGCGATTTTCGCATTAGGAGTTAAACCGACAGAAGGACCAGGACTACTGTTTATCGTTCTTCCTGCTGTCTTTGCAAAAATTCCATTTGGACAATTTTTCTTCATTATGTTTTTAGTTTTATTCTTCTTTGCGACTTTAACATCTGCGATTTCAATGCTTGAAATTGTAGTAGCATCTGTTGCGAAAGATAATGAGAAGAAGCGTCCATCAGCTTCGTTATTAATTGGTATTCTTATTTTTGCAGTTGGAATCCCATCAGCGTTATCGTTTGGAATTATGAGTGATGTGAAAATATTTGGTAAGACATTCTTTGATTTCGTCGATTTTTCGGTAAGTAATGTATTACTGCCACTCGGAGTACTAGCCATTTCGTTATTTGTACCAAATAAAATGAGTAAAGAGCTATTAATGAAAGAATTAGAAGTTACGGAAACGAAAGGGAAAACATTGTTTAATATTTGGTTCTTCTTGCTTCGTTATGTTATTCCGGTAACTGTAATTATCGTATTTTTAAATGCGATAGGTGTATTTAAAATGTTTGCATAATAAAAAGACGGAGATGTGGATTCTCCGTCTTTTTATTGTGTTGTAGAAGTATTTAATAAGCGATTATATGCTTTATAAGCTGTGACAACTGCGATAAATGATCCAATTAAAAATAACGCTGAGCCGCCGAATGTAAATAGCCGGCCAATGTATGTTTCTCTAGCTTCTTCTATTTCTTCTTGTAATTGTGTATTCATATTTATCCCCCCGCAAAATATAGGCATTTAGTTGTAGTTTATGTAAAACGCCTAAAAAGTGTGAAGTAGTAAAAAAAACTCGGTATGCACCGAGTTTTTTATAATCCGATATAAGGAGATGGATCAACTGCGTTTGTCTTACCGACATTCCATTCCCCAAGGTGAAGTTCGAAGTGTAAATGTTGTCCGTATGATTGGCCAGTGTTCCCCATAAATCCAAGTTGAGTGCCTTGTTTTACAGTTTGTCCATTAGATACAGAACGGCTACTCATATGTGCATATACAGTTGTATATGTTTTTCCGTTTATACGGTGAGATAAGTATACAACATTTCCGTAACTAGATGATAATTCTGAACGGATAACGACGCCATCTGCAGCAGCTACGATTGGCACTGTTCCTGAAGCTGCGATATCGATTCCTTTATGGTTATCTAAAGAACGTGTACCAAATCCTGAAGTTTTCGATCCAGCGGCAGGTTTAATAAATCCACCTTTGTTCGTATCTTGCGGTGTTGGTGCGGATTGTGTGCTTTCTTTAGCAGAAGCGGCTACCTGTTTTTTTGCTTCCTCAGCCTTACGTGCCTCTTCAGCTTTACGCGCTTCTTCTGCACGTTTTTCTTCTTCAATTGCTTTTTGAACAGCTTGACGCTGGTTTTCTAAAATGCCTTTTGATTCTTCTAACCCTTCAATCTCTGAATCTACTTTTGCTACTTTCGTATGTAGATCGTTAATAAAAGTTTGTTGCTGTTGTTGGTTACTTTGTAATTCTTGCTGTTTTTGTTCTAATTTTTGCTCAGATTCTTTCAGTTGTTGCTCTTTTTTCTCAACAGCCTCTTTTTCTGTCGTCACAGCATTTTGATCGCTTGTTTGTTTTTTCACAATATCTGTATCGTTATTTAAAATTAAACTTACAGAATACATATTATCAACAAGATCGGCAATATTTGCAGAACTTGTTATTACTTCTGTAATGATACTCGTACGAGGCTTTTCTTGCATAGATTGTAGTCGTTGTTTAATAACTTCCTGCCGTGTATCTATATTCGTTTGTAATTGCTCTATATGTTTCTTTTTTTCAGTAATAACTTGCTGTGTGTTGCTAATTTCTTTTTTTGTATCGTTTAATTCAGCTTCGTTTTTATTAATAGAAGTAGTTAATTCGTCGATTTTCTTTTGTAATTCCTGGATTTCTTTTTCTATTTGTTCTTTCTCAGCTGATTTATTTTGTAAGTCATTTTGTTTGCCTTCTAATTCGGATTGAATATTAGATAATTTATTCTCATTCGTTTCAGCGTATACGGGTGAAAGTAACGGGGAAACGAAAATCGTTCCAGCTGCTAAAACACTAAATGCTGCAAATTTCTTTTTCATGGTTGTCTTGCTCCTTTCCCTATGAATGTTATATATCATAAGAAGAAGAGTGTCTATCGTTGTAATCATAATGTAAAGAAAATTTTATAATTTTGCTAAGTTTTGTCGGAATTTAGTATCTTTTCGTAGTGTTTGTCATAAATTTAAAATTCTTGAATGTATAGAAAAAGATATCAATTTCTATATTTTTTTTAAAAAAACATGGGAAATGATGGAATTTTACGTAATGAAACAGTATTTTAAAAACCTATCAATCACTAGTAAGGAATCGATTTCATGTGAGGTTTTCTGACATGAAGTTTGTTTTTGTCAAGAAAATTATTTGCATTCGTGCAAACTTATTTTGTTGTCAGATTTTAAATTTTGATTTATGATTTTCAACAGGGACAAAATGTAGTGAATTGTCGAATAATATGTAATACTCTTAATTTCAAGTTTTATAGAGATAGAATGAGAGATAGAGTGACACATCGAAGAGGGGGTTACCACAAGTATGAAAAGAATAGGACTTGCATGGCAAATTTTAATAGGACTTGCGCTTGGTATTGCAGTTGGGGCGATTTTCTTTGGCAATCAGGAAGTGGTGAAGTACTTACAACCAATTGGTGATATTTTCATCCGATTAATTAAGATGATTGTTGTACCGATTGTTGTAGCGAGTATTGTTGTTGGGGTTGCTGGTGTTGGCGATATTAAAAAGTTAGGTCGACTAGGCGGAAAAACAATTATTTACTTTGAAATTATTACAACGATTGCAATTGCTGTCGGTCTATTAATAGCAAACATTTTCCAACCTGGAAAAGGCGTTGATATGGATAAGTTAACAAAAACAGATATTTCTAAATATACACATACGACAGAGCAAGTACAAAGTCATTCGTTCGCAGATACGTTTGTAAATATTGTTCCGACGAACATTATGAAATCATTAGCTGAAGGTGATATGCTTGCTATTATCTTCTTCTCAGTATTATTTGGTTTAGGTGTAGCAGCAATTGGTGAGCGTGGCAAACCAGTTCTACAATTTTTCCAAGGTGTAGCAGATGCAATGTTTTATGTAACGAACCAAGTTATGAAGTTTGCACCATTTGGTGTATTCGCATTAATTGGTGTTACAGTTTCTACATTCGGATTAGCTTCATTAATTCCATTAGGGAAATTACTCATTGTAGTATACGGAGCAATGATCTTCTTCGTTGTAGTTGTATTAGGACTTACAGCGAAAATATTCGGTATTAACATTTTCCAATTCTTTAAAATTTTAAAAGACGAGCTGATCTTAGCGTACTCTACAGCAAGTTCAGAAACGGTTTTACCGAAAATTATGGAGAAAATGGAGAAATTCGGTTGTCCGAAAGCAATTACATCTTTCGTTATTCCAACGGGGTATTCATTTAACTTAGATGGATCAACTTTATATCAAGCAATTGCGGCAATTTTCTTAGCGCAAATGTACGGTATTGAATTATCCATTACACAACAAATTACGTTATTACTTGTATTAATGGTTACATCAAAAGGTATCGCGGGTGTACCGGGCGTATCATTCGTTGTATTATTAGCAACACTTGGTACAGTAGGTATTCCAGCTGAAGGTTTAGCGTTTATTGCAGGTATTGACCGTATTCTAGATATGGCTCGTACAGCAGTTAACGTTGTAGGTAACTCTTTAGCGGCTGTAGTTATGTCTAAGTGGGAAGGTCAATATGACGCTGAAAAAGGACAAGCCTATTTAAAAGAGATATCTGAAAAGGGTCAAGCAGCTTAATTATAATATGAACAAGCTCTCACATAATATGTGGGGGCTTTTCTATATATAGAAGAGGAGCGGACGTAATGAAACGTAAATATGGTGACGGTTCTTCGTGGAAGCGACTAATAGAGAAGGATTATAGGGTTAAGCAAGTAGAGGATGGAATGTTAGGAATACTGGACATAAAAAAAGTGAGGGAACCTAGTCATAAAGAATACAATGGTAAACAGCTTTGCATTGCAGGTGATGGGTATACATGGATGCAATATTTTATAAACGGGAAAAACTTTGCAATTACAGCTATGTTAGACAATCAAAAACAATTAGTACAATATTATATCGACGTGACGAAAGAATATAAAATAGACGAGCGTGGTTTACCTTATTTTGATGATTTATATTTAGATGTAGTATTGTTACCGAACGGTGAGATCTATGTACTGGATGAAGACGAGTTAGAGGATGCCTATAAAATTGGTGATGTTACAAAAGAAGAATATGAGTTAGCATGGAATACAACAAAATGGATTATCGCGACGATAAAAAATAGAAAATTTTATTGGATCTCAATATTGGATAAAGAAATCGAAAAGTTAAAATGATTGGTTTATTCATATTTTTGTATAATTACCAAAAAAATCTATACAAAAAATAATTGACTTTTGTTTTGTAAGCGAGTAAAGTTAGGAAAGAAATTATTATTAAAAAATAAATATGAAACCTTCTTATAAAGAGAGGCGGAGGGACTGGCCCTACGATGCCTCGGCAGCGGACTCGATTTCAGAGTGCTGTGCCAAATCCAGCAAGCATGTGCTTGAAAGATGAGAAGAGTGTTTCTTATAGATGTATAAGACCTCTTCTCATCGGAAGAGGTCTTTTGTTGTTCATTAGAAAAGGTTGAAAACTAGGGAGAGATGATACTTTGAAAGAAACGAGAGGAAATGGTTTAGCGTTATTACCACTTGGAATATTTTTGGCGCTATTTATTGGTTCTGGAATTATTACAGGTGATTTCTATAAATTGCCGATACTTGTAGCAATTTCAATTGCCGTAGGAATTGCTTTAGTGATGAATCGTAAGGAAAGCTTTAATGTGAAAGTAGAACGATTTGCTAAAGGTGCAGGAAACCCTGATATTATGATTATGGTATTAATTTTTGTACTTGCAGGGGCGTTTTCTGAAACAGCAAAAGGAATGGGCGGAGTTGATTCCACTGTTAACTTAGCGTTATCTATTTTGCCACCAGGATTTATCGTTGCTGGAATTTTTGTTATAGGGGCATTTATTTCATTAGCGATGGGAACTTCAATGGGAACAATTGCAGCACTAGCACCGATTGCTGTAGGTATTAGTGGGCAAACTGATATCTCAATAGCACTTGCGATGGCTACTGTTGTGGGCGGAGCGATGTTTGGTGATAATTTATCATTTATTTCAGATACAACAATTGCTGCTGTTCGTTCACAAGGAACAGAAATGAAAGATAAGTTTAAAACGAACTTTTTAATTGTATTACCAGCCGCTATTATTACAATTGTACTATTAGTAATAATTACTTTAGGAAGTGATACACAAGTTAAAGCCCATAGTTTTGACTGGATAAAGATTTTACCGTATGCAGGAGTACTTATTACAGCACTACTTGGCTGGAATGTACTTATTGTGTTAACTGGTGGAACAATATTATCAGGTGCTATCGGCCTTATAGATGGAAGTTACACGTTAGAGAGTTTCTTTAAAAGTGTAACGACTGGAATGGGCGGTATGATGGAGCTAGTACTACTTGCTATATTAATCGGTGGTATGGTTGAACTTATCCAATATAATGGTGGCATTCAATATTTAATGAATCTTTTAACACGTAATATTCGTTCGAAAAAAGGAGCGGAGTTTGGTATTGCTGGCTTAGTGAGTATGACGAATGTGTGTACAGCAAACAATACAATCTCTATCATTTTTACAGGTCCGCTTGCGAAAAAAATTGCGGATCAGTATGAAATTGATCCCCGTAAATCAGCGAGTGTACTGGATCTTTTCTCTTGCTGTGTACAGGGGTTAATCCCATATGGTGCTCAAATGTTAACAGCGGCAGGATTTGCTGCGTTATCTCCGGTCGAATTGTTACCATATGCATTTTATCCAATTTTAGTTGGAGTATGTGGAATCATTTCTATATTAATTGGTTTCCCGAGATTTTCTAAAGTGGCGGAAAAAAAAGAGTATCATAAAACTGCATAACATAAAGAGACATTTATTATTAGCAGTTGAAAACGCTCGGAGAACATTCTCTGAGCGTTTTTTATTATTTATAAATCCTTTTTCAAATAGTAGTGTTTATAATCTCTTCCTACGTTATCGAGGATACCATACTCTTTATAACCATATTTTTTATAGAAATCTAATGCTTGAAAGCTTAAAGTGTCAACTTTTATAAAATCACAATTTCTTTCTAAAGCGATTTTTTCTACT
Organism: Bacillus sp. AC266; assembly: GCF_979253805.1. Lineage (NCBI taxonomy): Bacteria > Bacillati > Bacillota > Bacilli > Caryophanales > Bacillaceae > Bacillus > Bacillus sp. AC266. The sequence goes on along the minus strand of NZ_CEEDEC010000003.1, from coordinate 468,996 downwards.
TCTAATAACAGTTTAGTTCCATACCCTAATGCACGTATATCTTCATCGATGATAAAAGAGTGAATCTCTAACCAATTCCAACAGACTTCACCTAATATTCCCCCGCATATTTTACCATTTTCATCCTTAAGAAATAAATGAATCTCTAAGTATCTGTCTCTTAAATCAGATGGAAAGTGCTTTAAATTATATTCATAAAGCTGATTGTTTATATAGTTTTTAGCGGCGGTATTGATTTCTTTCGTAATGTGTAAATTCATGATATATCCCCTTTAATTTAAATGTAGCCTTCTGATTTATTTTAACATAATTTTCTTAATAATATATTTAATGTAATTTAATAAACGTTTGTATGTATTGCTAATTTTTTGGACGCGCAAGTTGAGATTTTCATCCGTTATTGAATAAGAATTTTTCTGTATCTATACGCATCGTATACATGTTCGTTTTGCAAAAGGCTGAATGCAACTCAGTCTTAAGTCTGAGTCGAAAACAGTTCTTAAGCTCGTTATGAAAAAATGAAAAAATAGTTAAGATAAGAGTATCAAATCGAAGGGAGGCAAGCACAAGATGAAACAATTTCTAGCGTTTATCGCAGCCGGTATTTTGGCTTTAATTGCTCTTGGTAGTCTTGCTGGTATTGTAGGATTCGCCATTGGAGCAGGAGTTGTGTACTGGAGCTATAAATCATTTGTGCGAGCTAAATCATTCTTTGGAAAGTTAGCTTGGGGTATTGTTGGTTTAATCGGTTTGTCCATTGCGCTTTCTCATTCCCCAGCATTAATCGGTATCGCAGCATTAGTAGTTTTATACTACGGATACCGTGAGTGGAAAAAAGGAAAAAATGTAGTTGTTGATTCTGCTCCAGAAAGTGCTAAACCATATAGCAACTTTGAAGATGAGTGGAACAAGTTAATGAAAAACTAATATAAAATAAATCAAATTATAAAGTAGAAGAGAGGAAGATTATAATGAAACAATCTTTATTCGGACGTGTACGCGATGCAATTTTAGCTGATTTTCATAATGTGTTAGATGAGAAAGAAAGAAAAAATCCAATTGCTATGTTAAACCAATATTTACGCGATAGTGAGCGTGAAATAACAAAAATTGAGAAGTTAATTCAGCGTCATAAAGCATTAAAATCTAACTTCGCTCGTGAGCTTGAGCAAGCACGTTATTTCGTTAATAAAAGATCAAAGCAAGCTATCATCGCACAAGAAGCAGGCGAATTGCAATTGCATGAACGTGCATTAGAAGAAGTAGCGTATTATGAAGGGCAAGTAACTCGCTTAGAAGAAATGTATGCTGGTGTTGTAGAGCAAATTGATGAGTTAGAGCGTCGTCTTTCAGAAATGAAAAATAAATTAAAAGAAATGAACGCAAAGCGTATGGAATTAATGGCACGTGAAAATATGGCGCATGCAAACCGCCGTATGAATACTGCTATGCATAAAATGGATGAAAATAATCCGTTCTTACGATTCGAAGAAATTGAAGATCACATTCGTGACATAGAGCTTCGTATAAATGAAGAGCATGAGTGTGATACATTTGATATGAAAATTGCAAAACTAGAGAGTGAAATGAAAGAGAAAAATGAAGTATCGTTAACGAAAGAAGTAACAAAATAATTGTAGTATATAATAAAACAGGCTTATGATATAGTGATAGGAGAAAAGGTGTTGGAAAGCAATGCCTTTTCTTCTATGTATATGTGACAAGGAGGGGGGAGCTGAAATGAAGAAGCAATTTTCAAAAACACAATTTATGGGGATGCTCCTCATCATATTTGGATTCGGTCTTTTTCTTGATATGATACTTGGACATTTTGAACCAGGTGGTCTAATATTTGCATTTATTATGATTATGTTTGGAAGACATTATCGAAAGAAGAACCGTTATGTAAGAGGGAATGTATTTTTATTTGTCGGTGGTATTGTCTTCTTATTCTTCTTATTTTCATCAGCGGCATTCGTACTTGTTGTGTTTGCTTGTTTAGCTTTAATTGGTTATCAACTTATTCAACAAGGACATCGGCAAAAAGCAATGAAAGTTGAAATTAAAGAAAAAGGATATATAAATGAAGAAAAACAAATATATCGTACAGAACCGTATATAAAAAATATGTTTGTAGGTAATGTACGAATGATGGATCATATTTATGAAATAGAGGATATTAACGTCCAATATGGTGCTTGTGACGTCGAGATTGATTTAACAACTGCTATGATTCCAGAGGGAGAAACGGTTATTGTGATTCGGGGCGTCATTGGTAATATTCGCTTATATGTACCATATGATATTGAATTGTCTTTAAATCATTCTGTTATTGTTGGGCGAGTGCTCCTGCCAGGACACGAAGAAACTGGATTTAACCGTAATGTTACGTTTAGAACAGAACAGTATAAAGAAGCCCCTCGTCGTATTAAAATTATTTCTTCGCTTGTCGTAGGCGATACGGAAGTGAGGAAAGTATAATGAAAAAACAAAGGAATATTTCGTGGATGTATATTCGTTATTCTATGTTGTCCTCTGTGAGTATCGCACTTATTTGTACAATTGTATATGTATGGAAAAGCGAGCAACAAGTTTATGATTTACTCTGGAAAGAATCCATTGCTTCTGTTCCAATTGGCTTGTTTATTATGAGTACGAGTCTTCTTATCGGAGGAATTGTAGGATATGCAATCGGTTATTATATAGAACAGCGTATACAAGGATTAAATACTTTTCTATTTGAAGTAGAGCGAGGGAATTTTCCGAGTGATGTTTCATTTACTGCGGACGATGAATTTCATGAAGTGGAACGAAAAGTAATTGGTCTTGCTCGTCGCTTAGAGGAGCAAGCTGGGCTATTTCAAAAAGTAACGAATGAACGAGCCCATTGGAATGAAGAGATGAGACAAGAAGCGATTTCTCAAGAAAGGCATCGATTAGCGAGAGAGCTGCACGATTCTGTAAGTCAGCAGCTTTTTGCAATGTCGATGATGATGTCAGCCATTAATGAGCAAGCAGCTGAAATTCCAGACACGACGAAAAAACAGTTGCAGCTTGTTGAGAATATGGTTGTAAATGCACAATCAGAAATGAGAGCATTGCTCCTTCATTTACGCCCAGTGCAGTTAGAAGGTAAGAAACTAACAGAGGGTATAGAAGAATTATTAACAGAACTGTCTAGAAAGCAACATATGAAAATTGAATGGTTAATTGAACCGATTCAATTAAAAAAAGGTGTAGAGGATCATTTATTCCGTATTGTACAAGAGGCGCTGTCTAATACTTTACGGCATGCGAAGGCAAAGAAAACCGAAGTACGCCTTCGGAAAATTGATCAATATGCGATTTTGAAAATTATTGATGACGGTGTTGGGTTTAAAGTTGGTGTTAATAAGGCTGGTTCATACGGTTTAAGGTCAATGCAAGAGCGAGTTCATGAAATTGGTGGTACATTAAAAGTTCTTAGTTTTCCGAATAAAGGTACGCAAATAGAAGTGAAAGTACCTATTATGATTGAGAGAGGGGGAGAATCATGATAAAAGTATTACTAGTTGATGATCATGAAATGGTTCGAATGGGTGTATCAGCATATTTATCAACGCAGCCAGATATTGAAGTAGTTGGAGAAGCTGAAAATGGAAGAAAAGGTTCAGAGTTAGCGTTGCAATTAAGACCGGATATTATTTTAATGGACCTTGTTATGGATGAGATGGATGGGGTTGAAGCGACACGTGCTATTATTCAAGAATGGCCAGAAGCGAAAATTGTAGTTGTCACGAGCTTTTTAGATGATGAAAAGTTATATCCTGTTATTGAGGCGGGGGCGACAAGTTATTTATTAAAAACATCAAGAGCGAGTGATATTGCAGATGCTGTAAGAGCTACTTATGATGGGGAAACGGTATTAGAGCCGAAAGTTACTGGCAAAATGATGTCTCGTATGCGTCAGAAGAAAGAACAACCTTTGCATGAGGAGCTAACAGAAAGAGAGTCTGAAATTTTGTTATTAATTGCAGAGGGGAAAAGTAATCAAGAGATTGCAGATGAGTTGTTTATTGCCCTTAAAACAGTAAAGACACATGTGAGTAATATATTAAATAAGCTAAATGTAAGTGACCGGACACAGGCGGTTATTTATGCGTTTAGACACCAATTGACGAAATAAGAAGGAAGCTTTGACTATATATGGTCAAAGCTTTTTATTGACGGTTATTAATGTAAGCGTTATCATTTAGGTGTTAACAGTACATACAAAGGGGAGAGAGTGTATGTTAGTTCAAACGATATTTGGAATGGATGAAACGAAAAAATTAGGCAACTATGTGAATGCGTTGCAAGCACTTTGTGAACAATATGATATTGAAACAGATCGTATTGCAATTATTGAGGCAACAGAAGAATATTATTTATTTCTAGTGAAGCAAGAAGATTGCTATGATGTTGTAAAAGTAGAAACAGTGGATACAAATATTGATTACTATACGAAAGCTTATAAAGTAAGTAGCTTTAATCATACTTCTTATCAAATGTAAAAAACTCCCGAAATGGGAGTTTTTTTATGATACTTTCGATTCAGGTGAATGATCCGTTAATGGTACTGCTTTGGCGCCACTTAATTTTGCGATAGCAAAACCGATAATAGCCCCAACTAATGCTGGTACTAACCAGCCGATTCCTTCATTATATAATGGAATAAACTCGAAATAAGATGTGATAGATGAAACAGGAATATTCCCTTGTTTTAATCCATCAAATACGCTCACAACTGCAGAACCAATTAACGCACCTACATAAACAGAACGATATCCACCGAAATATTTATGAAGTAATGATAGTAATACGAGTACAATCGCAATTGGATATACAACAAGTAAAATAGGAACAGAGATTGCGATAATTTTTGTTAAACCTAAGTTGGCAACTAATAATCCTAATGTGCAAATGACACTTGCTAACGTTGTGTATGAAAATTTCGTTAATAATGTTGAGAAGTATTGACTGCATGCAGATACAAGTCCAATACATGTTGTTAAGCAAGCGAGTGTAACGATAAGAGATAATAGAATTAGACCATATGGACCGAGTAATTGTTGTACGATAACGGTAAGTAGCTGTCCGCCGTTTGTTGCGTATCCGAGAGAGACACTAGTTGTACCGAGCCAGCCAAGTGCACCATATACAAGTACGAGACCAGTAGCGGCAATAAGTCCTGCTTTTGCTGTTGCGATGGCAATTGATTTACGATCACTCACACCTTTTGAGCGAATTGCATTTACAACGATAATCCCAAATGCAAGTGCTGAAATGGTATCCATCGTTAAGTATCCTTCCATAAAACCTTTGAAAATTGGAGAAGTTTGATACTCTTGCATTGCTGGTCCAGATTGCCCGAGGGGTGTAAATACACTCTTAACGAATAATAAAAAAATAGAGAGTAATAAAATAGGTGTTAATACACTTCCGATACGATCGACGAGCTTAGAAGGGTTTAAACTAAGCCAAAATACGATAGCAAAGAAGATGACTGTGTATAAAAATAGCACTAGGCTGCTAGAGCGAATAGTTTCTGGTAAGAAAGAACTAATTCCCATTTCATAAGCGACATTAGCAACACGTGGGATGCCCATAGATGGACCGATTGCAATGTATACAACTACCGTAAAGAATATTCCGAATAATGGGTGTACATGACTTGCAAGTTGTTGCATTCCATTTCCTGATAGAGAAATAGCGATAACAGTAAGTAGTGGTAAGCCGACTCCTGTTAGTAAAAAACCAATCATTGCTGGCCAAAAGTTTTCACCAGCATTTTGTCCAAGCATTGGAGGGAAAATTAAATTTCCTGCTCCAAAAAATAAAGAAAATAGCATAAGACCTGTGAAAAAAACATGTTTTTTTGATACAGTGTTCATTGTTTTTTTCCTCCTTTTTTGTAAATTCATTGTAAGAACACAAAAAACTCGCCCCTTAAGAAAGGGACGAGTTATATTTACCCGCGATACCACCCTAATTTATACATGTAGAAATATATCTATATGTATACGGCTTTACAACGTACAACATGATACGTGTTCCTTGTAACGGGGGACGACCGGTAAGAACTTACTTTAGCATTCGGTTCTACTTCTCGGAGATGATTTTCGGTTACGAACTGAGCGTTGGCTTTCAGCAAAATACCAACTCTCTGGGGAACAGCTCTATAACATACTCGTTCTCGTCAATGAATTTTTATTCAAGTATTCTGACAACATTTTCACATGTTTTTTTTAGAAAGTCAACATATTTTTTGAGAAATACACTTTCCTGTAGAAATATAGCTGAGAATATAAGGGTTAATACTATTTGTAAAAATGCTGTAAAACATTATAGAGAATTGTAAAGTTTATGGAGAAAATCGATATTTATAGGAGTAAGGAAGGAATTGTTTGAATTTGCAGAGAATAATACAACAATCCACTTGCTGGAAAGAACAAACCAAAAGAGGTGACTGAAATGCTTGCGATGGGAGTATTATTTGGCATTATTGCTATAATTGGTTTTATGTGGTTATATTATTCGCGTTCGTTTAAACAAGCAGAAGTTTTACTCTTTCAAAAAGGTAGTTTGTTGACAAATCAGTCTAGATATTTAGTATGTCCGAAGTGTGGAAGTGCACAGGCCAGGAGTGGAGGATATCAAGAGTGTTGCAAAATTAGATTATGAAAGAAGGAAGCCTCACATTATTTTGTGAGGCTTCCTTCCTTACAATTTTTTCGCGCTCCAAATTGTCCAACGATCTCTTTCGATGATAGGAGAGACGTTTTGTAATGCCGTTTGGATATGATGTAGAAGCTGAGAAAGTTCATTATCTGTTAGTTCATATAGAATGGATCGGCCTGTTCGAGGAGATAAATCTTGTAGCAAAGCCTCTACAGAATCATGTACTTTTCGTACTTCCCATTGTGTTTGAATAGGGAGCGCTTGAAGAGGATATGTTTGTAATAATTGCTGTATAGTAGTGGTTTTTGGTCTTCTTTGCGCTTCTGTTTCAATGAGTTTTGGAAAGACCGAGAAAAAATATCCACGAAGGTGTTCAGGACTTCCTGGGATTATACAATCTTCAATGGTCCGGTCTTGTAAAATAAGTAGACCGTCTTTTTTTAATATACGAGAAGCCTCTCGTATAAATGTGGGAATATCATGCAAATGATGAATGACTGCACGAGAAATGACAAGGTCGAATGTTTCATTAGGGAATGAGATATTATGTGCATCACCGTGAATGAATGAAATGTTTGGGAAGGTATTACAATTTTCTTTTGCAGCTTGTAATATTTCTTTTGAAAAATCAAGCCCAACAACATTTTTGGCTCCCATAAGAGCAAGTTCTTTCGTATAAATGCCTCCACCACAACCTATATCAATTATTTGTTTGTTTTGTACATCTACAATATTGTTTATTGCTTCCTGCCATGAAATATGTGCGTTACGATTTGCATACGTATACTTATTATTTGCATCATGAAAATTAATGGACATTGTAAAATCCTCCCTTCAGTTTATAGTATAGCTCATTCTATATAATGTAACGTTTTTGTTTTATGCATGAGGATTATAAGGATTTCTTATTGGAAAAGGAGAATCGATTTGAAAGGGAAATATTTAATGTTTTTATGTGTTATTTTACTCGCGTCGTGTGGTCAATCCGAGCAAAAGAAAGAACCGAAACAAGTAGAGGAGACAGTGAATGAAATGAGAGAACCATTACAAGTAACTGTTATGCAAAAAGGTAAAGAAGAAAAAAATTTAAAGAAAATGGATGCGGAGTTGGTGGTGGATATTATAAACAAAGCGGAAAAACAAGAAGTAACGGGTAGTTTTGGTGAACCGGAATATGAAATACAAATTAGTAGTGATGGAAAAAAAGAAACATATTATGCATGGTTAAGAGGAGAAGATCGCCGAGGATGGATTCAATATAAGAAAGATATGTATATGCTTAACGAAAAAGATACGGAAAAGCTTTTGGCTATCTTTCCAAAGATTCCAGAACAAAAAGAAGATGAGATGCAGGTAGGTACTTTAACGGAAGTAACAAAAAAAGACATGCAGATTACTGCGTTTCATATTAAAGCAGGTGATCAAAAAATGAATTATACAGTACGTTATACGATTTCACAATCACTATATAATAAGTTAGCAAAGGAACAAGAATATTATTTGCAATTAATTTTCCCGGAAAAGGTTCAAAAATTAATTGGCGCAAAAGAGAGTGAGATAATTTCAGCTGAAAAAGTAAAGGAAGGGTATAAACAGTATGAGTTGAATGTTACTGTTCCGATAAAAGATGCTTCAGAATCACAATTAAAATCACTAGAAACCTATTATGACAATCACGATTTACAAATATTAAATAGTAAGAAAGAAAAAGTAGGAGCATTTCAAAACATTATTCAAATTGTTAAAGAGTATGGTGAAAAAATGAATTTACAAAGATAAAGTGAAATTTTAATCAGCGGGGGCATCCCCCGCTGATTATTAGCACGACTCCTACCTAAATTCTTTGCTCCAGCCGAATTTTGAGGTGGGATTCTTACTGCCCGTAAATAGCGGGCAGTAAGAATCATAAAGTCTATATGGCCTTTCCTAGGAAATGATAATAGAGGGGAAAGATCCCCTCTATTATTTTGCTTTTGCAGATGGCTCATTCATTGATTTTCGTGTAATTAGAAAGGAAATCATAAGAGCAGAAAGAATAATAAGGGCTATAAATAAGTGATTTGGCAACCAATCTAATAATAATACGTAGCTGACGGTATAAAAAATAAGAGTTGAAGCTAAAAACGATAGAGCGCCTATCATAAGAGATTGTAATTTCATTTGTATTTACCTCCTTTTATTTTTATTTTTGGCTAAAAATGGATGGAATAAACATTATTTCTAACAATAGAAAAAAATATGTCATAATAGAGAAAAAGAATAAGTTTTGATGAGTGTATATGGCTCAATAAAGCGAGATAAAGGAGAGGAATATGAAAAATAATAAAAAAGGATTATGGGGAGTTATCGTTGCAATAGGGTTATTTTTACTATCTAAGTTAAAATGGGTATTTGCAATTTTTAAGTTAGCAAAATTTTCAACAGTATTTAGTATGTTTTTATCGCTTGGTGCATACGCAGTCATATATGGTTGGAAGTTTGGGGTAGCACTCGTATATTTATTGTTTGTACATGAGATGGGGCATTTATGGGCAGCGAGAAAGAAAGGGATACCAACATCGCCAGCAATCTTCATACCATTTATGGGAGCTCTTATTGGGATGAAAGAGATGCCGAAAAATGCAAAAGATGAAGCTTACATTGCATATATGGGACCTCTTTTCGGGTTGCTTTCATTTTTACCCGCGATCCCACTGTATATAATCACGAAAGAGCCGTTTTGGGCGCTTATTATTTTACTTGGAAGTATGATTAATTTCTTTAACTTAATTCCAGTTTCTCCATTAGATGGTGGACGAATAATTTCAGTTGTAAGCACGAAAATTTGGGGAGCAGGGCTAGTTTTACTACTCGGCTATTCTATTTACTTCAAAAGTATTTTAGGAGGATTTATTTTTATTATCGGCTGTATGGAACTATATAGAGTAATAAAGAGAGATGAGCCGATTAAGGAATTAGGATATAAAATCGATGGAATGAAAGAATATGCTGCTAGGCTTGAAGAGGAATTAAAAGAAACTGGTGCGGTGCATCGAACGATTTATATGATTCACCATGAAATGAATGTATTAAGACAAAGAGAACGTGAAAAAGAATTAAAAACAGGAGAACTTCAAAAGATTGAAGTGCTAGAGTACCTTTTACCAAAATTTGAGCCACTTGATTATGTCCCATATGAAGATGAAAAAGAAATGCATACAATTCATATAAGAGAAGCATTTGAAATGTCAGAAGGAAAATTAAATGAATGGGAAACAGAAAAGGAACAACAAGAAAATTATTATAAAGTCGATACGAAAACGAAATGGACAGTATTTGCTTGTTATATCGGATTAATGGCTATACTCGGTTATACAGCTTATGAAGGTTATGTTGTTTTACAAGAGCATTTACCAAGGAGAAGTTTGTAGAAAAATAGTGTCGAAATGAAAAGGAGGATTTAAACAGGAATTACATTTCTACGAGAGAATGTTACAAGTGTAACAGTACATTGTAATATTCATAGTAGAAAAGGGGTTCTGTATATGAAGAAATTGTTAAGTGTATTGGTAACTATTACTGTGATGGCAATAGCGAGCTATAGTCTTATGAAAGTACTATTATATTATGCGAATAAGTCTGCTGGAGTAAATACAGTAGCACAAATAGAAGAGGTGCAAGAGAAGAAGAAGACACTCGATTTTGTTCGTACGACACATGAAAGTTATAATAATTTCTTGAATTATGGCAAGGCAGAGAAATATACAGATGGGGATTGGAAACATTTTAAACAATGGTTTCAAGAGCAAGAAGCCTCTTTAAAAAATATACATAAAGAAATAAAAAATGAAAAAATAAAACGCGATGTGAATAGAAGTTATGAAATTGTAAAAAAAGGTGTGGAGCTTCAGAATATGGAGTATGTAATCTATGCTCATCGCGTATATCATGACTTGGATATACTTGTAAATAAATATAAAGGTGAGACGAATGTATGGGGGTATACCGAGTTTGGAGATGGGCAGAATATAAGAGTAATTGAACAAGCAATACAAACGAAGTAGTAGGCTAGCTAGAATTCTAGTTAGCTTTTTTTTGAGCACTATTAATGATGGCTAATTAAAATTTACTTAATATGTGCATTGTTCATATATTTTTCACAAAAACACCATGTTAATAGTGATTAAAATCACAATATGTATTATACAATTCAGTTAAACTAAAAACAGTTAAGGAAATAGAGGAGTGGGATACAATGTTAAGTGCAAAAACAATTGAAATCGTAAAGTCAACAGTACCGTTATTACAAGAAAAAGGCGTTGAGATTACAACGAGATTTTATCAAATTTTATTTTCGGAGCATCCGGAGTTATTGAATATTTTCAACCATACGAACCAGAAAAAAGGAAGACAACAACAAGCATTAGCAAATGCTGTTTATGCAGCTGCAATGTACATTGATAATTTAGAAGCTATTATTCCAGTTGTAAAACAAATCGGTCATAAGCATAGAAGTTTAGGTATTAAAGCAGAGCATTATCCAATAGTAGGTACATGCTTACTACGAGCGATTAAAGAGGTCGCAGGCGCACCTGATGAAGTTTTAAATGCATGGGGAGAAGCGTATGGCGTCATTGCTGATGCATTCATTAGCATTGAAGCGGGTATGTATGAAGAAGCTGCACATAAAGAAGGTGGATGGAAAGATTTCCGCAACTTTGTGATTGTTAAAAAAGTGAAGGAAAGCGACGTTGTTACATCATTTTATTTAAAACCTGAAGATGGCGGGAAAGTTTCTTCATTCATCCCAGGACAATATGTAACGATTCAAATAAATATTAAAGGTGAGACATATACACATAATCGTCAATATAGCTTGTCTGATGCTCCAGGAAAAGAATATTATCGTATTAGTGTAAAGAAAGAAAAAGGTGTAGATACACCAGATGGTAAAGTATCTAATTACTTACATGATCATGTAGGGGAAGGGGATGTCTTACCAGTAAGTGCACCAGCGGGAGATTTCGTATTAAATATGGAGTCAACATTACCTGTTGTACTAATTAGTGGTGGAGTAGGTATTACACCGATGATGAGTATGTTAAATACGTTAATTGAACAAGAATCAAAGCGTAATGTATGCTTTGTTCATGCGGCGATAAATAGTAATACACATGCGATGAAAGAGCATGTTGAGACAGTAGAAAAAGAGTATGAACAAGTTAAAGCATATACTTGCTATTCTTCACCGACAGAGCAAGATGTGGAAATGAAGAATTTTGATCAAGAAGGATTCATTGAACGTGAATGGTTACAAACTATTATTCCAACGACTGATGCAGAATTTTATTTCTGCGGTCCAGTACCATTTATGAAACATATAAATGCTGCATTAATTGATTTGGGTGTTAAACAAGAGAACATTCATTATGAATTTTTCGGTCCCGCAGCAAGCTTACAATAGGTTAACGTTGCCAAGCAAAAAACGAGGTATTATTTTACCTCGTTTTTTGCTTGTTCTCTAAGTAAGCGATTTACTGTTTCGCGGCGTACACCTATGAGCTGACCAATTTCAGTTTGTGTTAATATTTCATAAATAGGGATGTCACCTAAATAAAAGGTGAACCACTCTTGTAAACGATGAAGGCGCTCTTTAGGAGAGACAGTTGTCAATTGATCGATACGCTGTTGCATCATTCTTAACTTCGATTGTAATTGTATAGCGATATTTTCATATGATGCAGGATTTGCCTGAAGTTTGTCGTACCATTCATTGCTAATTATAGGCTCCACTTCTGTTTTCATTAAAGCGATAGCTGTACCGTGATATTCCTTCGGTGAAATTAAAGAATGGTGAGGTATCGTTTCACCAGGAACGATAATATTAAATAAAAAAGGTGTTCCGTCTTCTTCTAACCGAATAACTTTTAATAAACCTGTTTTTATAAAATATAATGGACCGTCCTCACCTTGACGGAATAATACATCTCCCTTATGTAGAATCAATGTTAGCCCCCCATTAAAACATTTCTATTTCTTATATTTTAGCGTATATGTATAAAGACAATATGCTTTTTAAACAGCAATTTCATTGACGAAATGTATGCTATTACAGTAGTATACTATTTAGTGTGTAATAGTACTAGCAATGAATACGCTGTAGGGGGTTTAGTATATTGTTAGATGCGATGAAGATGACGGATATGAGAATTCCGGCGAATGCTATCATTCATGTGGAAGAGATGAAAGGTGGAGTCGTTTTATCCGTTGAAATAGACGGCCAAATTATTTATACGATGGCTTATGATGAAGAAACAGATAGTTATGCTGAATTATATGATCGAAACGATAAGAGGGCGTGCCAGGTGCATGAAGACTTTATGGGATGGTCACTTCTTCACTAAAAAGATGTCAATATGACATCTTTTTTTATTGAATCGATAGATTATACAAAGAAATGAAATATAAGGATAAAATTTGTAATAAATGATTTTGCATTGTTAGCGCTTTGTAACTGTAAGATAACTGTTTTTTCGCTATCATAAAGATAACAGTCATAGCTATAGGAGTGATCAACTTGAAGAAATTACATATTTCAAATTTTATGCTATTAAGTGTTTGTTTAGTTTTATTTGTTCTCCTAGGAGCCTTTTTATATTCATGTGTATAAGAAAAAACGCATTCTAGAAAGAACGCGTTATAAAAATGAAGTAATGATTAATCTAGTTCCAAGAATAATTAATGTGATACGTAATAAATTAATTACTGCATTACCGCTTAATTTTGTGTTAATATAAGCCCCGATTTTTCCGCCAATCCATGCACCAGGAATAAGAATTAATGCATAAGCCCAGCTGACATTTCCTAGAGAGATGTGAGTTAAAGAACTTACAATTGCTGAGAGAAATACGATAAACATTGAAGTTGCTACAGCAATGTGTGCTGGGAACGCAAAAAGGAGCATCATCGCTGGCACAAGTAAGGCACCACCACCGATTCCAAATAATCCGGATATAAATCCAACTATAAAGGCAATAAAGATAGCGAGAAATGGTGGAAATTGATAGTCTACAGTATTTCCTTCGTTATCTGTAAAAGATCGCTTAATTACAGTCATATTTGATAGGGAAAGAGGTTTCAATTTGTCTCGTAGTATAAGAAGAATGGAGACGAATATAAGAAAAATCCCAAAGTATAAAGAAAATGTATCTTGGTTTAAAAATTTGTTTGCCCATGATCCGATAATACCACCAGGGCCACTCCCGATAAATAAAATAAGTCCACTTTTATAATCTACCCGTTTATGTTTCATATAAGTAAGGGTAGAAGCCAGCCCTGTAAAAACGACTGTTACCATAGAAGTTCCTACTGCGAGTTGTGGTGATAAACTGTGTAATCCAATTAATAACGGAACGATAATAATTCCGCCTCCAAGTCCGACTAGGCTCCCGACTGTCCCGGCGATTAATCCGATGAAAAGTAACATGATGTATTCCAAAATTGCCAACTCCTCTATATAACTTATCCATCAATCATTATACACGCTTTTTAATAAGAAATAGGCTTGTTCACAAAAAAGTCGTCTTCCTAGAAAAATAAGGAAGACGACTTTTGATTAAAAGATTAAGTGTAATAAGTAGTAAAATAATGCAGCTAAAGAAGCTGAAATAGGAAGTGTAATAACCCATGTAATTAACATGCGTTTTGCAGTTCCCCATTTTACACCTTTCACGCGATGTGAAGCACCAACTCCTAAAATAGAAGAAGAGATAACGTGCGTCGTACTAACCGGTAAGTGAATAAATGTTGCGCCGAAAATAACAAGTGATGATGATAAATCGGCAGCTACACCATTTACAGGACGAATTTTCATAATTTGTCCACCGACAGTTTTAATAATTTTCCAACCACCGACAGAAGTACCAAGACCCATTGCGATTGCACAAGATAATTGTACCCAGAAAGGGATATCGCCAGAAGTATGATAGTTATTGGCCATAAGAGCCATCGTAATGATTCCCATTGCTTTTTGTGCATCATTCGTACCGTGCGTATAAGCTTGTAATGCAGCGGTGAAAATCTGGAATATACGGAAGTTCTTGTTCGTTTTCGTTAAGTTAAAGTTTTTAAATACCACTTTAAAAATACTATATACGATGTAACCAATAACAAAAGCGATGATCGGTGAAATGATTAAAGCTTCAAGAATTTTTATAAACCCTTTATAGTTTAATGCGCTAATACCAGCAGCAGCAATTGCTGCACCAGCGATTGCGCCAATGATTGCATGCGAAGAACTACTTGGAATGCCATAGTACCAAGTGATCAAATTCCAGACTATTGCCGCAAGCAAAGCAGCTAAAATTACAAGAGAACCATTTTGCAAAGCAAACGGGTCAACAATATCTTTTGTAATCGTTTTTGCTACACCTGTAAATGTCATCGCACCTAAAAAGTTCATAATAGCTGCCATAACAATTGCATGTCTAGGCTTTAGAGCTTTCGTTGAAACAGCCGTTGCAATAGCGTTTGCTGTATCGTGAAATCCATTGATAAAGTCAAAAGCTAAAGCGCAAATGACTACTAAAACGGTCAGTATCAAGAGTGTATCCATGATCAAACTCCTTACGCGTTCTTCATAATGATTGTTTCTAATACGTTTGCAACGCTTTGACAGCTATCAGCTACTTCTTCAAGCTCTTCGTAAATCTCTTTAAATTGAATAATCTTAATCGGATCTTTCTCACGAGAGAATAAGTGCTTAATCGCATGACGGCGAATATCATCACATTGTGACTCGTAATCCTTAATCTTGATCGCATTTGTACGAATATCGACTAATTTCTTTTTAGAAAGTAGTTCAACAGAATTTGCAATCTCAATCGCACATTGATTAATTGCTTCAACGAATTTAATCATGTATTCATCAGCTTCTGTAATAGAATACATTTCGAATAGACCAGCACTGTGATCTAATCCGTCTAATACATCATCCATACTCATTGCAAGTTGTAGGATGTCTTCACGTTCAATAGGAGTAATAAACGCTTTGTTTAGCTCCATAATGATTTCGTGAATGAATGAGTCACCTTTTGACTCATACTCTTTCATGCGCATAGAAAACTCTTTTAAATCGCTAGCATTTTTAATTTTATACTCCACGAAAAACTGCGCGCCTTCTTTTAAATTTTCGGAAACGTTCATAAGCATTTCAGAAAATTTATCTTTTTTTGATTTAAAGACCATTATTGTTACCCCCACAAAAGTAATATATGTAAAATATATTGGCTAATCAATTCTAACAAAAAACTGTCGTTTTTTAAAACATTTTATCGAAAAGTTTACAAAAACTTAACATAACTCTCATTGTTGTATTAATAATATTAATACTCAACAATGAATATCTTACTTGTAGAATGTCCTTTTCTTGCAAAAAGTATGAATGTGAAAGAAAAGCTTTACACTATAGGAACGACTACGTTATTATAATAAATTTAAAAGGAGGTATATTCTTCCTTTTAAAAAGAAGAGTGTAAACAAATGAAGGAAGTGAACCAATGAAATTGAAGAACACTCACTTTAAAAAAACGCTTGAGTGGTTCAATAAGAGAAAGAAACTACGCAATTCATTAATTGTATTGGGAAGTTTACTTGCTACTCTATTTATTGTTGTAAATATAATAATTTCCATTCAAGATATATCTGAATTAAAACAAGCTGTTCCACAACCGACTTTAATTTATGATGCAAATAATGAAGTTGCGACTAAATTAGCTTCTTCTAAAACAGAAGGGATCAAAAGGAAAGATATTCCTGATATTATGGTTCAAGCAATTGTTGCAGTAGAAGATAAGGAATTTTTTAGTCATCATGGTATTTACTATAGTGGAATTATAAGTGCTGTATTTAAGAACATTACAGCTGGTGAAGTTGTGGCAGGTGGTAGTACAATTACACAACAACTTGCGAAAAATGTATTTTTAACGCAAGACCGTACATTCTCTCGTAAAATAAAGGAATACTTTCTAACGAAAAAAATAGAACGTACTTATACGAAAGATGAAATTGTTGAAATGTATATGAATCAAATTTATTTTGGTGAAGGTGCTTGGGGGATAAAAAGAGCAGCTAAATCTTATTTTGATAAAGAAGTAAAAGACTTAACGATTTCAGAAGCTGCAACGATTGCAGGATTAATTAAAGCGCCATCTGCGTATTCGCCGTATAAAAACTTTAATAAATCAATTGAAAGACGTAATGTCGTATTAGGTTTAATGAAGGAGCAAGGATATATTTCTGAAGAACAATTTAACCAGGAGAAAGAATCAGGTCTTGTATTACGACGTGGTGTTGACGATAAATATAAGGGAAAATATTCTCAATACGTAGATTATATTGTTAGAGAAGCGATGGACAAGTATGAATTAACACAAAATGAAATTTTAGCAGGTGGCTATCGTATTTATACGGAACTTGACTCGAAAAAACAACAAGCGGTTGAAGATGTTGTGAATAATGATAGTTATTTTAAAGATAGTGGCTCAGATCAGCTTATGCAAACTGGAGTGGTCCTTATGAATCCAAAAACTGGCGGTGTTCCGGCTTTAGTTGGAGGCAGAGGTCCTTATCAATTTTTACAGTTTAATCATGCAACACAATTAAAAAGACAGCCAGGTTCAACGTTAAAGCCTCTTGCAGTGTATGTACCAGCGTTAGAACAAGGATATGAAGTATACGATGTCTTAAAAGATGAACCGTTTAATATTAAAGAATATGCACCACAAAATAGTGATCATACGTTCCATGGTAATGTGACGATGTATGAAGCGGTGGCAAAGTCATATAATGTTTCAGCAGTTTGGCTATTAGAGAAAATTGGATTAGATAAAGGATTGAAATCTTTAGAGCGGTTTGGTATTCCATTAGAGCCTGAAGACCATACGTATCCGATTGCTTTAGGAGGTATGCATGTAGGGACTTCACCATTTGTAATGGCTCAAGCGTATAGCGCACTTGCAAATGATGGTGTCCAAGTAGAAGCTCATGCCATTAGAGAAATCCAAAATGCTGAAGGGGAAACAATTGGAAAATGGTATAAGAAAGAAACTCGTGTGACGAACGAGAAAGTTGCCCAAAAGATGACATACTTATTAAAAGGTGTTATTGAAAGGGGAACAGGTGAAAAAGCGAAAGTTAATAATATCGATACCGCAGGCAAGACAGGGACTACCCAGCTTGTAAATGGACCAAGCACTGGTGCGAAGGATTCGTGGTTTGTTGGATACACACCGGATTTAGTAGGTGCGATTTGGGTAGGGTATGATAAAACGGATAGTGAGCATTATGTGCCAGGAGGCAGCCAAATTACAACGACAATGTTCCGGGATATTATGAAGAAAGCGAATGGAAATCCAACTCAAAAGGCATTTCAGTTATCACTAATACCTGAGGCGGATTATACAAAACAATTAAAAACGATTGAGGAAGAAAAACGAAGGAAAGAAGAAGAGAAAAAACGAAAAGAAGAGGAACAACAAAGAAAAGAACAGCAAAATGAATGGATAGATAAAGTGAAAGAGTGGATTCCATTTTGGTAAAAAAAGAGGCGAATAACGAGTTCGCCTCTTTTTTATGAGAAATGAGCGGTTTTATCTCGGTTCAAAATGTGGCAACAGAAAAGAAGTTAGGTGAGAATCGAGCTGCCTATAAAAATTTGATGGGTTTAACTTAATAATCCGTGGGGATGGGAAAAGCGCCACGGATTAAAGCTTCAGTTTATTTATTTAGCGTAACATTAGTCCTACCGAAGGATTGAGAATCATACGTGACGGTTATTATTCCTTTACTAATAGGTTCATATGGCAATTCCTCTTCGAAATTTCCAGTATTTTCATTATGGATAGAGAGTGTTATTTCATCAACGTCTTTATTTTTATATTGATCTTTAATCGTTTCAGCGATTTGAAGTAGGTTTTCATAACTAGAAGCTTCTGTAATAAGCATTCCTTTTATAACTTTTTTTTCATTTTGTGTGGAAGAGGAATACGGGATGTTGTTTTGTTTTGTATACAGAAGTTCGTATGGAATTGTTTTTCTTTCTGCTTTTGAAACATTTGAATAGTTTAGAGTTAAAAGAAACCCTATACATAAAATTATGCATACCATAAGAACAAACCAAAAACGTGTCAGTGATATAATTCGCATTGTCATCCCTCTTTCATGTCTTTGTCTTCACTATTCATCATACAAAAAGAGGATTAAGCTAGAGTAAATTTGAAGTAAAGAAACGTAAAGAAGGAGCACTTATCCTCCAAAATAAGTGCTCCTTTTTATTAAAAGAAAGATTTAACATACAATCAAAATAATACAAATTACTATAAATCAAACATTCTTGGTCGTTCAAAAATAAAATGAAAACTAAAATTAGTAAATTCGGAAGACTGATAGTGTAGCTGTTGTGTCACCAGTGTTAGGGATGGAAATAGTATTTACTGTAGGTTGTACAGAGATTGTTGTACCAGCTGTTAAAGTAACAATTGTGGAGAAAGAAACCGCACTACCGATAACGTTAGTTGAAAAATTACGAGTAGGTGGTTGACCGTTGAATGAAATACCGAATCCAAATGGTGAAGAACCCGGGAAGGTTGTAGATGCTGAGAAACTAATATCGTATACTCCTGTTTCTAAAATAGTTAAAGTATCTGAAGTGTCATTAAAAATGAGATTATTTAGTTCGAAAACTTGATTAAATTGGATATTCGTTCCAGGTGATATAGTTTGTGGATTAGAATTTCCTATTGCTGCTATAGTTACAGGGAGTGGTTTGCCCGATGGTCCAGTAGCCCCACGAAGTCCTTGAGGTCCAGTAGCGCCGGTAGCGCCAGTAACGCCACGAAGTCCTTGAGGTCCAGT
>NZ_CEEDEC010000003.1:0-449306 GCF_979253805.1 Bacillus sp. AC266 | reverse complement strand
TGAGGTCCAGTAGCGCCGGTAGCGCCAGTAACGCCACGAAGTCCTTGAGGTCCAGTAGCGCCGGTAGCACCAGTAGCACCTCCACCAAGGCAACCAGAGCCATATTTAACTAAAATGGTTTGGATTTCTATAATCAGCTTAATAAGTTTGTCTATAGTACAGCAATTAACTTTAAATAACTTAGCGATATACAGTAAAAAATTAAGCAGGCTTTGCAGTTCAACGTATAATGCTCCGCACGAGAAAGGTTTTGTTTTTAGAATAGTTAATAGGTGAGTAATAATAGAAGTTCCGATTTTTTCTTGTGCAGGTGATAAGTCTAAACATTTGAGGGATTTTTCTAGATTATCTAGGGTAGCTATAAGTTTATCAATATTACTTTGAGAAGGATTTTGGAATATATCTTTAATATTTTGTCCAAGAGCTTGAAGGATTTTAATAAATTCTTTAAGTTCAGATTTAGAGATGTTAATAAAACTACAAGCCCGGACTTCGCAACAATCGTTACCGAAGAATACTTTCCCTCTATTTTTATTGTTCATCTTTTCATTCCTTTCTTTTATAGAATAAATAGTCTCAATATAATAAAATGAAAATAAAACTAAATTCGTGATGGACAAACTACTATTTCAAAAAAAATAAGGGTTTTACCTACTTAGTAAGGGGAATTAAAGAGATTGAAAGATTTCTATCTAGCAAAAGGCTGATTAGTTAGGGTTAATAAGCAGTAGGAGATGCAAAAAACGCTGATTAAAGTTTCATTTTGTATAGTTTTTTAGGAAAATGATGAGTTAAACAAAAACAGTGGGGGCAGTTAAAAACTGCCCCCACTGTTTTTGTTTATCGACACTTTAACTATCTCTTTTGGGCAACGATGGGATAGATATTGTAAAAGTTGTCCCACTGTGATTACTAGTAACTTTTAATGTACCGTTATGATTTTGAATAATTTTCTTCGTTACTGACAAGCCCAGTCCTGTTCCTGAATCTTTTGTTGAGAAGAATGGATCAAAGATATATTCTTGAATAGCTGGAGGAACCCCAGTTCCGTTATCTGTGAAAGTAATCCGAACAAAGTTATCTAGGCGATAACTAGAGATTTGAATGGAAAGAGGTCTTTCGCCTCGAGCATCGATAGCATTTTGAAATAAATTTAAAAAAACTTGCACAAGTTCATGACGATCGATATTGACAAGTACACCATCTAATTCCGTAGAAAATTCATAGTCAATAGAAATATTGTGTAAAAAAACTTCACTAGCAAGTAGTTGTTGAATATATTCGCGTAAAAACGTATTGATGGGAAAAGGTTCTCTAGTAAATTCACGTGTTTTTGAAATGGCTAAAAATTTTGTGATAATACTATTTGCACGATCTAGTTCAGGAATGAGTAGACTTTTAAACAATTCTTTATTGGATGGAGAAACGTTATCTTGTAGAAATTGCAAGTATCCACGTACCGTTGTAAGGGGATTTCGTACTTCATGAGCAATCCCAGCTGCGATTCGTCCTGCTAATGAAAATTTTTCTGCATCACGTTCTGTGTTTAAATAATGGAAGACACTAATAACTCTAAAAATCTCTCCGTTATAATCCCGAATAATTCGATTGTTTAAAATACCATAGTTTTTGTCTAACACTTCTTCATTATATATTTCTGTTCCTGTTCTTAATGTTTCAATCGCTTTAATTTGTTCTTCTGGCAAGTTTAGTAATTGTTGAATTGGCTTTCCAATTATATCATTTCGTACTACACCAAAATCATCTGCTGCAGCTTGATTACATAAAGTTATATTTCCTTTACTATCAACAAAGGTGACATGATGTGAAAAAGCATCAAAAATATGAACAAAGTATGTTTCAAGTTGTTCAAATAAAAATAATGAATCGCAAGTAAGTTGAAAATCAGCCTTTTTATTCTCTTTTTGTATGTTTTGAATGGAATGAGTCGTTCTCGTTTTCTTTATTTGTAAACCAATATGTGGATTTTTGTATGTGAAATGATGTGGTAATTGATTCACAAGCTCTTCATATAACCGCACTTTATTTTCTAGTTCTTCTATTCGTTTTTCATGAGATACAATATCATCGTTTGGAAGCATAAATAAATAACCCCTCAATTTAAAAATTCTTCCATTTAGTATATCATATTTTTATACGGATACTCTTAAAGAAGGGGCTACTTAATGAAATTGATTAGCTGAAATGTCCGGGAAGTGAGTAGAATGGATAGAAGGTGAAGTTAAAAAGGGAGGGATATATTTGCTTTTCATTGGAGTGACAGGGTGGGGAGATCATGATTCTTTATATATAAATCCCTATGAAAATAGAAATAAATTGCGAACTTATAGTGAACATTTTCCCATTGTGGAAGTAGATAGTTCATTTTATGCGATACAACCTTCGCGGAATTATACAAAATGGACGATGGAAACGCCGAAAGATTTTTCTTTTATAGTAAAAGCCTATCAAGGAATGACAGGACATATGAAAGGGGAAATCCCTTTTTCTACGTTCGATGAGATGTTTGATGTGTATAAACAATCCATTCTTCCTTTAATAGAAGCAAATAAATTAAAAATGATTTTATTTCAATATCCACCATGGTTTGATTGTAAAGTGAAAAATGTAGATTTACTTCGATACACGAAAGAAAAAATGGAAGATTTACCATGTGCAATAGAATTTCGAAATCAAACATGGTTTTATCCAGAAATGAGAGATAAGACGTTACAGTTTTTAGAAAAAGAAAACTGGATTCATACAATTTGCGATGAGCCTCAGGCTGGAATAGGATCAGTACCGCTTATATTAGAGGCAACAAACTCGGACATGGCGTTAATACGTTTTCATGGCCGAAATGTTCATGGTTGGCTGGATAAAGGAGAAAATTGGAGAGCGGTTCGCTGTTTATATCGTTATAATAGTAAAGAATTGGCGGAATGGGTAGAACGATTAGAGCGATTGAAAAAGAAGACGAAGGATATATTTGTATTGTTTAATAATAATTCGGGCGGAGATGCAGCGGATAATGCGAAACAGCTTATGAAAATGATGAACATTACATATGGTGAGCTGAAGCCTGAGCAATTAAATTTGTTTGAATGATGATAAACAAGAAAGGCACTGTACAAACAGGGGGAATGTACAGTGCCTTTCTATATGAAAAAGAGGGGTAACAATGTTACTGAGCGTTTGGTTGATTCATCAATTGTTGGCTTCATAATAAATGATAATGGTTATCATTATCATTGTCAATGGTTTTTCGGAAAATAAGTAAAAAACTTTTTATCCCGCTATTTGCGGCAGTAAAACTCCTACCTCAAAATTCGGCTGGAGCAAAGAAGTTAGGTGGGAGCCCTGCTGCCCGTAAACGCCCGATTGGTGAAGGCTAATAATCAGTGGGGGATGAACAAAACCCCCACTGATTAAAGTTTCACTTTATATTTTAAATAGTAATAAAAAAAGAACAGCAATTACTGCTGTTCTTTTCCATTGATGATTTGTTGTAAATCAAAAGGAGTTATCGCTTGGATAAATTCCTTTGAGATAAGTGTTTGAACGAGAGTGCTTTCAGAAATTGTAGCACCTGTTTTCTTTTCATAAGATTTCTTTAATAAATCAAGTTTTTCAGCCGTTTCTTTCGGTAATTCAATTGTTAATGTGTTCATAATTTCTCCCCCTTACTATTAGAGTACCACTACAGTATAGGAGAGACAAGACAAGAAAAGAGAATATGAAACATAAAAAAGGTTACCAAATTTACAAATGGTAACCTTTTTATGTATAAGAGTTATTAAGCAATACCGATATACTTTAAAGTTTTGGATGGAGTACTGTGATCAAAGAAGTGTTGTAAAAATGCAATATCAACACCTGATTTGTATGCACAATAGCCC
Source organism: Bacillus sp. AC266 (assembly GCF_979253805.1). Lineage (NCBI taxonomy): Bacteria > Bacillati > Bacillota > Bacilli > Caryophanales > Bacillaceae > Bacillus > Bacillus sp. AC266. The sequence goes on along the minus strand of NZ_CEEDEC010000003.1, from coordinate 445,407 downwards.
CAAGTTTTTCGAAGTGTATGTGAGCTAATCCCTTCTAATCCAACTTCTTTTGCAGCTTTGTTTAAAATGTACCATGCATGTTGTCTCGTAATAGACTTTGTTCCTTTTTGAGACTTTAATAATGGTTCATTACGTTTCCAAGTTTTACGTTCTTTCATGTAGTCTTCGATTGCGTGCTGTAAGTCTTCATTTACAGCAAACCATTTATGTTTCTTTACTTTTTCATTGTAAAATAAAATGGAATGGCGAACATTTTCGTCTTCATCGATTACATCACTAACTTTTAATTGTAAGATTTCACTTACTTTTAAGCCAGAATTTACAGCTAATACGAATAATAAGCCATCACGTTTCGAAGATTGTAAAAGTATATTTTTGATAGTTTCTAATTGTTTTTCATTTTGAATAGGTTGTCCTGCTTGTTTCATTTCACGCACTCTCCTCTTTTATATGTGTAAAGGAAAGGATTAACTTGTTTCTTACTATAAAGGGAGAGTGTGAATTTCATGTGAACTCCTAGTGAAATTAAGACAAATTATTTGACTTCTTTTACTTTTTGTAAATTAAAATAAAATACAACGCTATTAGTGGTATTATACACGCCGTATTCAGCGTGATGGAGATCTAAAATGTTTTTCACAATGGATAACCCAAGGCCAGTACCTCCAGTATGACGGCTACGAGAAGCGTCTAAACGGTAGAAGCGATCCCAAATTTTTTCAAGGCTTTCTTCTGGAATAGGATTACCTGTGTTTTCAATTTTGATTTTCACTGTATCTTCCGTTTCTATAACAGAGACGTGTATTTTTTCACCATCTGGAGTATATCGAATTGCATTGCTAAGTAAGTTTACAACGACTTGCTCAATACGGCTACGATTTGCTTTAACAAATAGAGAAGAGTCAGCATGGATGTCTACTTGTAAATGTTTTTCCTCCATGCTAAATAATAATTTTGTATAGACTTGTTGAATTAATTCACCGATCGAGAATGTCGACATTTCTAGTTTGTACGTACCTGATTCTAGTTTTGCTAATTCTAACATTTCAACAATGAGCCTGTTCATATTATCTGTCTCTTCCAAAATAACATTTGTATAATATGTCGTATCTTTACTTACGCCATCTTGAATACCTTCAGCGAAGCTACGAATAACACTAAGTGGTGTTTTTAATTCATGAGATACACCAGAAATGAATTCTTTTCTCGTTTTTTCCAATTGACGTTCGCGTTCAATATCTTGTTGTAATTTTGTATTGGCAACATTTAATCGGTCGATTCGATCTTTTAAATTTACAGAGAGTGTATTAATACCACTTGATAACCCGCCAATTTCATCGTCTGCCGTAACAGGTAACTTCTCGCTAAAATCAAAGTTTGCCATTTTTTTTGTAACACGATTTATCTTAATTAATGGTTTAACAATGATTTTTGAGTAGTAGAAGGATAACAAAATAATAACGAGAAACACGATAATTAAGGCATAGACATAATAATCTTTTAAAACGAGCATCGCTTCATTAACAGGTTGTAAAGATGCTATCACAAAAGCGTAATCCTTAATTTTTCCGTTTTCCATAATAGGCTTTACAAAGACACTGTTTTTTATATTTTCCCCACTATCTAAAATATACGTGTTTAATTGATTTGAATTAGAAGTACCTTGTCTAATAGTACTTGCAAAATATTCAACAGCTTGTAATGTTTCAAAATCATTTGCAAGGCGAACCTCAGATTTGGAAGGGATATGTAATTTAGATATCACACCGGTAAAACTGATCTGAGACGTAGTTTTATATCGATTTGTGAGTCTATTTTTAGAGGGGTTACCACTAATTGATTGAAAATCAGAATTGCCATTTTCATTTCGCCATCGATTATAATTAGTCGTCAGTTCTAGTGGCGTTATTATATTATCTTGTAAAAATCCCTCTACGTGAATCATGCCCTCTTTTTTTAAGCCTAAATTTTCGAATTTATTATATTCTTCGGGTGTTAAAAGATTATTAAGTGGGATGGAATAGGTTTTATTGTTATTAGGGTTAATTACCTCAATGTAGTAATTGTTTTCACTTTTAATAATGCCGTTAGAATCTAAAAATTGCATTTCAGCATTCGTTTTATCGTGAAATTCTTGTTTTAGCTTTCTGATTTCCTCAAAACTTTTGTCGCTTTTTTCATAATTATCTACGAATTTTTCAAAAGCCGTTTGAACGGTTTTTATTTTTTTATTAATATAAAACTTCTCTAAAAATAGAGATTGTCCAAGGAAAAAAAGGAGAAATATGATTGTAAATAAAGTTGATGTTAATAAAAATAGTTTAAAGACGATGCTTCTGTTCTTCACTGTTTCACCTCGTATGAAAAATACTGTAATACAAATGATTTCTTAATTATAACAAAGGTTACAAAAAAGTAGAGGAGATAAATCTGTCTCTCTCTAAAGTAGTTTTTTATAGAAAGTCACATAAAGAGAAGGTGCAGTGACTATAGAAGTATTTTAGCATAAAAAAGAACTCGCCAGACGTATGACGAGTTCTTTAGTGTACTATTGCTGAATTGCTGCATCTAAAGCGATTTCAATCATTTCGTTAAATGTAGTTTGACGCTCTTCAGATGTAGTTTCTTCACCAGTGAAGATATGGTCGCTTACTGTTAATACAGATAATGCATTTACACCATATTTAGCTGCTAATGTGTAAAGAGCAGTCGTCTCCATCTCTACTGCTAATACACCGTAATCTGCAAGTTTTTTAACCATGTCCATGCTCTCACGATAAAATACATCTGCTGTTAATACGTTACCAACACGAACGTGTAATCCTTTTTCTGTTCCAGCATCGTAGGCTTTCTTTAAAAGATCAAAGTTTGCAGCAGGAGCAAAATCAAAACCCGGGAATGTTAAGCGATTCATATTAGAATCTGTACAAGCCGTCATCGCAATAATAACGTCACGTACCTTAACATCTTTTTGAATTGCACCACATGTCCCAACACGAATTAAATTTTTCACTCCGTAGCTTTGAATTAATTCGTTTACATAAATAGAAATAGAAGGAACACCCATGCCTGTACCTTGAACAGATACACGCTTTCCTTTGTAAGTTCCAGTGAAACCTAACATGCCACGCACGTTATTATAACAAGTAACATCCTCTAAAAATGTTTCAGCAATATATTTTGCACGTAATGGATCACCAGGTAATAGAATAGATTCAGCAATTTCGCCTTGTTTTGCTTCAATATGTACACTCATGAAAAATCCTCCTTATAATGTATTGATAGAAATCAATATCATTTGCATTATACACTACGACTCCTTTCAATTAAAATCTTTTTTATTTGTAATATGTGCAAAAGAGGAGGATTTCATAAATCATAATCTAGAATATATATTTAAGAGGTTTTGCATGGATAAAGAAAATAAAAATGGTAGGTGATATTTTGAAAAATCTTGTCATTGGGCTTATTGCACTAGTACTTATTGTGGCAGGAGGATTTTACATAAAAAAATATCAAGAAACTGTAGAAACGACCGGAGATGTTCAAGAAGTGAAATGGGATGTGAAAAATAAAAAGGGAAATGAAAAAGCCGATATTTCGTTTCAATTGCTAAATAAAATGAATAATGAAGTTCGTGGTGTGAACGATCAAATTCGAGCAGTGATAGTGGATGGGAATTTGAAAAACATACAACAAACGAAGCCTATATTTGCTGGAAATGGATCGTATAAGCTATCTTCAGATGTAGCAAAAGGTGAAGGGTACACGATATTTTTGTATGAAAATGAAAACAAGTCCGTGGAATCATTTGCTAAGAAAGATTTTGGTGAAGAGAAAAAGGAGACAAACAAGGACAAGAATAAAAAGAAGCTACCTGTCGATACTGTACTTACAAAAAATATAGGAGAGCATCAAGTGTCTCTTTTATTTGGTGCATTACATCCGAATGAGGCAACGACATTAACATTTCAGTTTCAAGCGAAAAAGGGAGAAAAGCTGAAATTAAATTCAGGGAGAGGCGAAGTCAACGCGCTATATATCGTTGATGAAACGAGGGGACATTTTTTATATGCCATTCCTGTTGATACGGATGAGCAATTACAATATCGTATTACATTTCCAGAAGAAGGAACATATAAAATATGGGGGGATTTCTATATAAATGGTAAGAAGTATGAAAAGGAGTTTAGTATACAAGTGCAAAAACGAAAAAACAGCTAAGTACTTAGCTGTTTTTTCGTTTTCCTATTAATTTTGTTACAGAGAGCATTGTAATTGGTAAAGAATGATTCTTTCGAAATGCTAAATACTTTCCACTCCATGCAGGTTTGTATTTTTCTTTAAAATGTCGTAAACCGCTGAAGCTATATGTGTAACGAACGTTATTAAATATTGCAGCAGCAACTCGTTCAGACCAGAACGATTGCGTTGATAAACCGACATTTGAGAGTGGTGCCATACCAATATTAAAGGAATGGTATTCATTTTCTTTTGCCCAGTGGAATAAGTGGATAAAAATTGCATCCATAATTCCGCTAGGGGCATCTGGATAATAACGCATTAAATCAACAGATAATATGCCACTTTGATATACTGGCATAAAGGTTGTGAATGCAATGATTTTTCCTTCTGCATCAGATAATGTAGCGATAGGGGCACGACTAATATACTCACGATCGAAGTACCCAAGTGAAAATCCTTTCTCTTTTTTTCCGCCGAGCCAAGCATCAGAAACTTTCTTTAATTCCTCGTATAATTCGTCTGAGAATGGTGGCTGATGAATAGAGAATGTATAACCTTCTCGTTCAAAACGGTTGAAAGTGGCTCGCATACCAGCACGTTTCTTTCCTGTTATTGTAAACGTATTTAAATCAACGACAGCCTCTTCACCAAGTTTAAAGAAGTTGTAGCCAAAATCGTGGTATAAGCTCATCCATTTGCTTTCAATTTGATAGAATACGCAAATATACCCAAATCGATCAGCTTCAGTTAAAAATTCTTGCAACACAGTGCGGTAGGAGGATGGATCACCAATTGGATCACCTAGTACAACAAGACGCTTTCCAGTAATTGAAAAGAGAAGAAGTGCTTTTCCGTCACTACTGAAGAAGAACTGTTTATCTCCTAAAAAACCTAAATGACTAAGTACATTCCCGCCATGTTCATCTAAGAAGTTTTCTAACCTTTTATCATTAGCTGGTTGCCCGGGAAATTGACTACGGTAACGATTGGCAATTAGTGAGCCGATAAGTAAAAAAGTAGGAACGAAAAAGGCTGCTGCTAATGCACTTCGTTTAACTTGTGTAATATTTCGAACGACAAAATCAGGTTGGAACGCTTCTTTTGCACCCGCAAATAAAATACCTAAGTTTTTATATAAATATAGCGTAAGTAATAAGAAGATAAATACTTTTACGATATCAGAAAGTGAGACTTCCATTTTCTCGCGTATAAATCTTTTACGAAGCATATACAACACAGCAAGTACGATTAATAAAATAAAGGTTTCTTCAATGTCAATTCCTTTTAGGGTATTAAAGATTGCTGCTCCAATTAAAGAAACAATCGTCATATAGTAAGAACGCTTTGTTCCATAATATATGCCTCGCGAAAGAATCAGGAGGAGAATACCGAATGTTAATGATAAGCTAAAAGAAAATTGAATAAGGTGCTTTGGAGCTAAAATATGTAAGGCGTGAGCTCGATTTATACTAGTCGGTAAAATTGTTGATAGAATAACCATTAAGCCAGCGAATACTGTTAAAGCGGCGGATGCCCATGAACCTAATTTCCCTAAAAAATCACGTTGTAAAGTCCAAATTACACCAGTTGTTTCTAACGCAGGTGCAATAAATGGTTTATCTTCAATTTTTTTTATGGCAGCTCCTGTCATTTCAAAGGCTGCAAAAATGAGACCTAGGCAGAATGGTAAGATGTAATAGACAAGTCGGTATAATAACATAGCAGGTAGTAATACGCCTGTATCAACGCCGTATTGTCCTAGTCCAGTTAAGAAAACAAGGTCAAATGAACCAAGGCCACCAGGAACAAGACTTACGACACCAGCTAAAGCAGCAATTACGTAAACACCTAAAAACTTTTGAAATTCGATATCAATTCCAAACAATATTAAAATGACGTACATAACGATACCGGCAGATACCCACTCGACTAATGAAACTAATGAATATAAAACAGTTGGATTTTTCTCTTCTTCTTCTTCCTCTTGTCCGTCTAGCTGTTTTGTTTTTCTATTTTTAATTTTAGAAAACCCAATATATATAGGAACGAAAAGAGCAAAGAAGATAAGAACAGGCCATAACCACGGTTTTTCGTGCAGAATAAAACTAGTGTCTAATATTCCAATAAGGCCGAGGAATGACAGAATGGCTAATCCGTTAATAAAAGCGGTTGTCATCCAAGCAATACTTTTAATAAGTTTTCCATTATCTTTTATATGCGGACGATATAGCATTGTACGTACACCGGCACCAACAAGACCACCAAAACCGATAAATCCATTTAAAGTGTTGGCAATCCATGAGATGCGGAAGATCTTTTGTACAGGTATATCTGCTTTTAAGTAACGAAGCATAACAAAGTCATAAAAGAACATTGTTGAAACGGCAAATGCACCGAGTGTAATCGCTAAAAATACCCCACCAGTTGGAATGTTTTTAATTGTTTCAATTGCTTCTAAAAAAGAAATGCCTGCTAATTCTTTTTTAGCTTGAAAGAAAACAATTGTTAAGACAACAAATGGGAAGATTATTTTCCCGATTTGTAAGAAACGTTTCCATGAAAACGACATAAATACAACTCTCCTTGTGTAAGAAAACTGAGACAATAATATTATTATGACAAACTTCAAGAAAAATAAAAAGGTAAATTCCTGTATAGGGAAGCTATTTTTTATATAGGTTATATTTAAAAGAATATTTCGTTTATTAGAAAATTGAGTTAAGATAAGGTGAAAGAAGGAAGAGAGGGGAAGTAGATGATTATAATAGGTTATGCAGGATATGAGTTAGAAAAAGCAAAACCGAATACATCAGAAGATTTTTTTAATAGATCTGAAGTAACATATATATTAAATAATCAAGAGAAAACCTTTTCTGTCTTATATGTTCGATATTTTGAAGAAATTTTACAAGAAATTATCCCTTTTGAAGGAAATCCAGTTTATAAAGTAGAAGAACAAGACGTATATTTACGAGATATTGTAGCGATCGCTTGTTTAGTGAAGGATAAAGAGCTACGCGCGCAGAAGCGCTTGTATCTCAATGAAGTAACAGACTTTCAACGATACTTTGATGAGGGAACAGTGGTGAAAGTACAAGAAATATTAGCTGAATTACATAAAAATAAAAGAGTAGAAATAGCGTAAAACGGCAAAGGAGAGAGAAGCCATGTCTAATTTGATGGTTGAAAATCAAACAGAACAAGTTTCTATATTTTTAGAAGATGTAATTTCCTTGATAACTAATTATGTAAATTATCATACGTTACCTTCTTTATTGGAGGAGACACCAACAGGAAACGAGCAATACTATAAAGGGATATTAGCATCAATAAGAAGACTTCTTGTTTTTTGTGAAGAAGGACTTGATGCATGTTTTGTTTTGTTGAATAGCCAACCATTTCGAAAGACCGCAGCTGAAACAGTTTTATATAAGATTTACCATCAAGTAATTGCAGAGTTTTTTTCGCCAAAGAATGATCATTGGTATGAAAATAGTCGTTCTGCTTATACAGGGAAAAATTCTATTGTTTTTCAGCAAATCCCCCCTGGATCTATAGAACGAATGATGAAGGATTTAGAAGGGAAATTTCAATTGATGCGTGAAGAACTAGAATATTATGAGACAGATTACCAAACAAAAATGTTGCACAAATATTAATTAAGGAAAAGAAGCTAAGGATACTTAGCTTCTTTTCCTTTTGTCCAGTTATATAAGGGATTTTAATTGAATATAGTTAAAGTGGATAGCATCAAGGAGGTGTGACATGAGTCAGCAAGGTGTATTTACAGATTACTTTCATGAAGTAGAAAGCTGGTGTGAAAGTGTTCTTCAAGTATTAGATAGCCGTGCAATGGAAGTGTATGATGTCCATATGCTTGCTTATAAAATTCAAACGTTATTAGAGCGTATGAAAGAGCATGAATACGACACAGATGCCGAGTTTATGTATGAAATAAGTGATGATGTAGAACATATTCAACACCATTTACAGGAAGTATTTATGCAAGAAGGAGAGGAATATGAACTATGTGAAAGAGGGGATAGCGAACGAGCTGTTCCGATTGGGGGGCATACCCTTCCGCCATTACCTTATCCATATAATGCGCTAGAACCGTACATTTCACGAGAAATTATGATGTTACACCATGATAAACACCATCGTAGTTACGTGGAAGGATTAAATAAAGCAGAGAAGATGATGGAAGAAGCGAGAAAAACAAATCAATTTGATTTAATTAAGCATTGGGAAAGAGAAGCGGCTTTTCATGGATCAGGTCATTACTTACACACGATATTTTGGAATAACATGAAAAAAGATGGTGGTGGAAGTCCGAGAGGGGCTTTTTCACAACAAATTGAGCAAGATTTCGGAAGTTTTTTACGTTTTCAAAAGCATTTCACGGAAGCCGCTTCTAAAGTGGAAGGTTCAGGATGGGCAATTCTTGTATGGGTACCCCGTTCAGGAAGGTTAGAAATTTTGCAAAGCACGCTTCATCAATTGTTTACACAGTGGGATACGATACCACTCCTTGTACTGGATGTATGGGAACATGCGTATTATTTACAATATCAAAATCGAAAAGATGAATATATTAAAAATTGGTGGAATGTTGTAAATTGGCCAGATGTAGAAAAGAGATTTGAAAGTGCGAAGCAAATTGAATGGACACCGTATTAGACGCATATCTCATGCGTCTTTTTTAGTGGAGGTGGAAGGAAGATTTCGTTCATATTTTAAAAGGCCAAGCATACACTTGTACAAAAAGTGCCAAAAGGACGTGGGGGGAAATATGAGACGAATTTGTATAATAATTACGCTAATTATAATGTACGCAAGCGTTATGCCAATTCCTGCATATGCAAAAATGAACGGTGGTGTTAGTGCTCGTAACGCAGTCTTAATGGAACAACAATCCGGTCGTGTGCTATATGGGAAATTAGAACATGAGCCACAAAAAATTGCTAGTATAACAAAAATTATGACAGCATTGTTAGCTGCTGAATCAGGAAAAATGAAAGAGTTAGTATCGGTTAGTAATGAAGCGGTACGAGTAGAAGGATCGGCAATTTATTTAAAACCTGGACAAAAAGTTAAGTTAGAAGATTTAGTTTACGGATTAATGCTTAGATCTGGTAATGATGCAGCACAAGTAATTGCTGAAAATGTGGGAGGGAGTATAGAAGGATTTGTATATTTAATGAATGAAAAGGCGAAAGAAATCGGAATGAAAGATACGCATTTCTCAAACCCGCATGGCTTGGATGGGGATGGATCACATTATTCGTCGGCTTATGACATGGCATTATTAACGAAATATGCAATGGGGAACGAGACCTTTAAGAAAATTTTTGGAACAAAAACGTATAAATCAGATTCTTGGGATTATCCGTGGAAAAATAAACATAAGCTTGTGACATCTTATTATGAATTTGCAACAGGGGGAAAGACAGGTTTTACGAAGAAAGCAGGACGGACGCTTGTCACAACAGCTTCAAAAGATGGACTAGATTTAATTGTCGTAACTTTGAGTGCTTCTAGTGACTGGGATGATCATATGAATTTGTTTGATAAAGGCTTTGAACGCTATAAGCAAGCGAAAGTTTTAGGACAAGGCGCACTCGCTGAAATAAATGAAAAGAAATATGCCAATCATGTTTATACGAAAAATAGTTTTTCTGTACCTTTAACTGAAGAGGAAAGAAAGAGCGTGTTATTGAAAGTTGAGCTCGATAAAAGTGCAAAACTTACGGATGGAGTAAAGATTGGGAAGACAGAAATTTATGTAGGGAACGAGAAAGTTGGAGAACGAAATTTGTTTTACAGTAAACGAAAGTTAGTAGCTACAACGGGAATGTATTGGAATAACGTGAAAGAAATCTTCTCTTACATGATAGGTGTTGGGATAGATGGTTAATCTCGTATGGGCAGCGATGGCAGTTATAGGGATTGTGTATGCCATGATAAATGGAACGATGGAAGAAGTGACCAAAGCAGTGTTTGAAGGGTCAAAAGATGCTGTAACGATTTGTATTGGACTTATTAGTGTTTTAGTATTTTGGCTCGGTTTAATGAAAATTGCTGAGGAAGCTGGATTGTTAAAGAAGTTAGTATCACTTTTTATGCCGATAGTAAAAAGATTATTTCCAGAAATACCGAAGGATCACCCGTCAATGGGATTCATTTTATCAAATATGATGGCGAACTTTTTTGGGTTAGGTAATGCAGCAACACCTTTAGGTATTAAAGCAATGGAACAACTGAAAGAGTTAAATGGTGGAAAGGATTCAGCAAGTCGTTCTATGGTGACGTTTCTAGCATTAAATACTTCAGCGATTACATTAATTCCGACTACTGTCATTTCGATTCGAATGACTTATGAATCAGCAAACCCTACTGAAATCGTTGGCGTAACATTTATAGCACAAGTGTTATCGATGATTGGAGCGATTTGGATTGACCGCTATTTTTACCGGAGAAGGAGTAGAAAGGGGCGGAAAAAATGAGTATTGTAAATACAATTTCATTATGGGTAATTCCTTGTGTAATTGGTTTTATCCTTTTGTATGGCACGATAAAGAAAGTTCCAACGTACGAATCGTTCGTTGAGGGCGGAAAAGAAGGGATTCAAATTGCGGTTTCCATTTTGCCGTTTATGGTTGGAATGCTTGTATCTATTTCTATTTTCCGGGCATCAGGTGCTTTAGATGCGATGATATCGGTAATGAAGCCGGTGTTAGACTTTATTCATGTACCAGCCGAAATCGTTCCACTTGCACTTATACGTCCGATTTCGGGATCTGCTGGTTTAAGTATTACGACCGACTTAATCGCTACATATGGGCCAGACTCGTTTATTGGTAGGTTAGCTTCAACGATGCAAGGTAGCACAGATACGACTTTTTATATATTAACAGTATACTTTGGGGCTGTCGGTATTAGAAAAATGGGAGATGCATTAAAGGTAGGACTTTTTGCAGATTTAATCGGAATTATTTGTTCAATTGTGTTTGTTTCCCTATTGTTTCGGTAATGCTATTCATTTTTTGCGCTATTTAGCTTATAATACGTATACGACCACTATTAACGTGTAGTTTAATAGTGGTTTTTTTATGCGGTGTTTTTGACAAAATGATGAACTTTTAGCGTGGACAACATGAAAAAGTGTAAACAATAATAAAGGGTGAAAACGTGATATGCCTTTAGACGTTTATCATCATTGCTATGTTGTTAAAGATAGGCGAAGTAAATGGCATAAAGCTTAGGCGGTTGCCAAGTCTTTCTAATGTAAGGTAAGATAAATTTGAGGTGAAAAAAAGAAATGGAACGATTACAAAAAGTGATTGCGCAAGCAGGTATTGCATCGAGAAGAAAGGCTGAGGAATTAATTCAGCAAGGGAAAGTGAAAGTTAATGGGAAAATAGTAAAGGAGTTAGGAACAAAAGTAACTCCTCAAGATAAAGTGGAAGTAAATAACATCCCTCTTGAAAAAGAAGAACCTGTTTATTTTTTACTATATAAACCAACTGGTGTAATTTCAAGTGTATCAGATGATAAAGGAAGAAATGTTGTAACAGACTTTTTCCCTGAAATTAGACAACGTTTATTCCCAATCGGACGCTTAGATTATGATACGTCTGGCGTATTATTGATGACAAATGATGGTGAATTTGCAAATGTATTAATGCATCCGAGATATAAAGTTGAAAAAACGTATGTTGCAAAAATTAAAGGGCCATTAACAGGTGAGAAAATTCGCATGTTAGAACGAGGTGTTGCATTAGAAGATGGGAAAACAGCACCAGCACAAGCGAAAATTATTTCTTGGGACAAGCGTAAAGAGATGGCAATTGTACAATTAACGATTCATGAAGGACGTAATCGTCAAGTACGCCGCATGTTTGAAGCGTTAGATTGTAAAGTAGTGAAACTAAAGCGTGAACGCTACGCCTTTTTAGAAGTAGGTAGCTTGCGACCTGGTGATGCAAGAGAATTGACACCACATGAGGTGAAACAATTACGTGCATTGGCTTCTACAAAGCCGCGCTAATCGATAGTGTGAAACTTTCACCAGTGGAATGCTCCGCTGGTGATTTATTAAAAAATACATATATTCATCACTCGTCGAAGAGAGGGGAGACAATATGAAAAAAAATCGCTTATTATTTCGTGTTATTATTCTACTCATTTTATGCGGTGCTGTAGGATTTACACTTTATCAAGGATTTTTTGCTGATAAAGAGAAAATGCAAATTGGAAAAGAAGCACCTAACTTTGTTGTGACAGATTTAGAAGGAAAGAAAATTGAACTGAAAGATTTAAAGGGAAAAGGTGTATTTTTAAATTTTTGGGGCACTTGGTGTAAACCGTGTGAAAAAGAAATGCCTTATATGAACGAATTATATCCAAAGTATAAAGAAAAAGGCGTTGAAATTATTGCGTTAGATGCAGATGAAACAGATATTGCTGTTAAGAACTTTGTGAAACAATATGATTTGAAATTCCCAGTTGCTATTGATAAAGGAACAAAAATCATAAGCACATATGGGGTAGGACCATTACCGACAAGCTTTTTGATTGATAAAGATGGAATAGTAGTCGAACAAATTATAGGTGAACAAACGAAAGAACAGTTAGAAGGATATTTAAAGAAAATTACTCCGTAATAAAGAAAGCCTTTACATATGAGGTGCATCCTTATAGTGCCTCTGATTTAAAAATTCTGAGTATTGCGGTAACTTGAGGTTAGAATATACAATAGTACATATAGATATAGGGGCGGTGAGAGTGTTGAAAGAAATTAAGTGTGAATGTGGACATGTTAATCCGATAGGAACCATTTTTTGTGAAGCATGTGGGAAACCATTTGAAAGTAATGAAAATATAAAATTATTGGATATGAGATATGAGGGGAGTGCTCGGAGATCTCTCACACATACAAAAACGATAGTCGATAAAATTTGGAGTTTTTTCTCTTCTGTAAAAGTAGGTGTATGGTTAATCGTAATAACTTTAGCTGCATCGGCAATAGGAACTATCTTTCCCCAAGAAATGTACATAACTCCAGGAATCGAACCAGCTGAATATTATAAGACCGAGTATGGATTTTTAGGACAATTATACTATCAATTAGGATTTAATAATTTATATGGATCATGGTGGTACATGATTTTAATTGCTTCCATTGGTATTTCACTTGTTATATGTAGTTTAGACCGTGTCATTCCTCTTTATAAAGCTTTAAAAAAACAAGGGGTGAAAAGACACCCAAGTTTTTTGAAAAGACAGAGAGTGCACGGGACTGGTACGCCGCATGAAGGTGACTTAGAACGAGTTCAAATTAATTTAAAGAAACGTAATTATAATGTGAAAGTGGAAGACGGTAACATTTTAGCTGAAAAGGGACGGTTTTCACGCTGGGGTCCATATGTGAATCATATTGGTCTCATTATCTTTTTATTCGGTGCAATGCTCCGTTTTTTACCGAGTATGTACGTAGACGAAGCCCTTTGGTTACGTGACGGTGAAACGAAAGAAATACCAGGAACGGATGGTCAATACTATTTAAAAAACGAGAAATTTATTAAGGAAGTTTATGATAAAAGTAAGGACAAGGAAGTTTTTGATGAAGCGATTGATCGTGTAGGCGATAAAATGATTGCGAAAAACTTCCAAACGAATGCTGTATTATATAAAGCGGTCGGCGAAAATATAGCAGGACAAAAACCGAAATTAGAAAAAGTAAAAGAAGCGGAAATTCGAGTGAATGAACCGCTGAAATTTGATCAATTTGCTGTATATCAAGTGGATTACAAAGAAAGTGAATTTAAAAGCATGTCATTCCATTTGCAAAACAAAGAAAATAATCAAAAGTGGGGACCGATTAAAGTAGATTTAACGAATCCTACAGAAAAATTTGATTTAGGAAATGGTTATTCTTTAGAACTATTAAGCTATTTTCCAGATTTTTATTTTGACGAGAATGGAAGACCAAATACGAAAACGAAATTACCAAACAACCCTGCATTTGTGTTTAAAATGTTTACGCCTGAAACACCAGATGGTGAAGTGAGTTTTGTCGGTATTCAGCAAAATATAGAACCAGATGGGAATAACAAATATAAAATGTCCTTTGCAGGTGTGGAAATGCAAAATGCAACAGCACTTACTGTAAGGAAAGATTTAACGCTTTGGATTCTCGGTATTGGAGGATTTATATTTATGGTTGGTGTGATTCAAGGGATGTATTGGAATCATCGCCGTATTTGGATACAACGCGTTAATGATGAATGGTGGATTGCAGGACATACGAATAAAAATTGGTTCGGTTTAAAGAAAGATATTGAAAGAGTACTAGAAGGTACAGCAATTCCGCAGCCAAGCGATAAAGTAGTGGATAAAAAAATTAGTTAAGGTGGGGAAACGATATGGTGCAAATAAGTAGTAACTTTCTCTTTACCGCATTTATTTTATATTTAATTGCAACTCTATTTTTCGGGGGAGCAATTAAAGAAAAAGGTCATAAATGGGCAAATATAGGAATAACGATTACAATTTTAGGGTTTATTGCACAAACAGTATATTTTGTTACAAGATGGATTGCATCAGGACATGCACCAGTTAGTAACTTTTTTGAATTCGGTACGTTTTTCGGCATGATGCTTGTTGGAGCATTTATTGTCATGTATTTTATGTACCGCGTAAGTATAATTGGACTCTTTGCATTACCAGTTGCGCTTTTATTAATTGCATATGCGAGTATGTTTCCGAGGGAAATATCTCCGCTTATTCCATCTTTAAAAAGTAATTGGTTACATATTCACGTGACGACTGCAGCAGCAGGGCAAGCAATTTTAGCAATTAGTTTTATTACGGGCGTTATGTATTTATTGAAGAATGTAGATCAATCAACGAGAAGCAAACGTACATTTTGGTTAGAAACGGTAGTGTTCACACTTGTTTGTACAGTTGGTTTTATTGGAGTGACAACGGTATTTTCTAGTATGAAATATGAAGCGAAGTTTCAATGGGTTGATAAAAATGAACAACAAGTGGAAATGAAGTACAATCTTCCGGCTTTAGTGGGACCGCACGAAGGAAAGTTATTGTCAGAAAATAAATTAGAGCCGACAGTTGAAGTTCCGGCGATTGTAAATGCGAAAAAATTAAATACAGTAATTTGGTCTGTGTTAGTCGGAACATTGCTATATATCGTATTAAGGCTTACATTACGTAAACGAGTATCAGCGGCGCTTCAGCCGTTAGTGAAAAATACGAATAGTGATTTGTTAGATGAAATTGGATATCGCTCTATTGCAATTGGATTCCCAGTTTTCACATTAGGTGCATTAATTTTCGCCATGATTTGGGCTCAAATCGCTTGGACGCGCTTTTGGGGTTGGGATCCAAAAGAAGTTTGGGCGCTTATTACTTGGCTCTTTTATGCTGCGGTATTACATTTACGTTTATCTAAAGGATGGCATGGAGAAAAATCCGCCTGGCTTGCAGTGATTGGTTTTGCAATCATTATGTTTAACTTTATTGTAGTAAACTTAATTATTGCGGGTTTACATTCATATGCATAGAGAAATAAAATAGGAGAGTGTATGTCACTTTCCTATTTTATTTTTGTCAAATTTTCTTCTTTTTTGAGAAAAACATGACAAAGTAGCGGTTGATTCTGTAAAATGATGTCGAGGACCAAATATACTGTTCAAAAAAAATACATAGTTTTGGAAAAAAAATGAACAAACTTTATTATTCTTGTGAAGCATAATATGGGAAGTGGAACGTTAAAAAATGCTTAATTAAACGAGGATAGGTGCAACATTATATTGTAGAAGGGTAGGTGTAAACCGTTGTGGTAAAAGTACGCAGCGGGTAGAAATGGAAAATGAATCAAGAATTTTAATTGTAGACGATGAGGATCGTATTCGTCGTTTATTAAAGATGTATTTAGAAAGAGAGCAATACACAATTGAAGAAGCGGATAATGGTGATACAGCTTTAGAAATGGCGTTACAAAATGATTATGATTTAATCCTACTGGATATTATGATGCCTGGTAAAGATGGTATCGAAGTGTGTAAAGGGATTCGTGAGAAGAAAGCGACGCCAATTATTATGCTGACAGCAAAAGGTGAAGAAGTAAATAGGGTACAAGGGTTTGAAGTTGGAACTGATGATTATATTGTAAAGCCGTTTAGCCCGCGTGAAGTAGTACTTCGTGTGAAAGCAGTATTACGCCGCGCTGTACCAACGACATTCTTTACACAAGATACAACGACGAAAGATGTTACTGTTTTCCCGCATTTAACAATTGATAATGATGCGCACCGCGTTACAGCGGATGGTAATGAAGTAAACTTAACACCGAAAGAATATGAATTACTATTATTCTTAGCGAAATCCCCGGATAAAGTTTTTGACCGTGAGCAATTGTTAAAAGAAGTATGGCAATATGAGTTCTTCGGAGATTTACGTACAGTTGATACGCATGTAAAGCGTTTACGTGAAAAGTTAAGTAAACAATCACCAGATGCAGCGAAAATGATTGTTACCGTTTGGGGCGTAGGTTACAAGTTTGAGGTTGTGAACGACTGATGCTTTGGAGAAGTGTAGTAGGGAAGTTATGGATGACCATATTACTTCTCGTTTCGTTTGTTCTTGGATTTGTTGCTATTTTACTTTCACAGTTTTTTAGAACGTATTATGTTGATATGAGTGAAGCTAGGCTTCAGAAAGTTGCAACAAGTGTCACGGAATTAATTGAAGAAGGTGCCGATGTAAAAACGATTGAGGATATTGCTTACAAATTTTCTGATCCACTTTCAAGGATTATCATTGTAGAAGACGGTAAGGAAATTTCTTCTTCGCCGAAACAAGAAGGATTAGTTACTCTTACAATAGATGATTTGAAAAATGATAAAGAATTAGCAGCTGTTTTTACAGATAAAAAGGATATTAAGAATAATATTAGAAAAGCTTCTAATAGTAGGAAGAATAAAAATACTGAAAATGATATTATGATCGTCGGGAAACCAGTACAGTCAAAAAATCAAAGTGCAGTGTTTGTATATGAATCATTGCAAGTTCCAATACAAGGTATGGAGAGAACGACTGATTTTATTTTCTTATCAGCCGGGATTGCGATTATTTTAACAACTTTCTTTGCATTTTTCTTATCTACTCGAATTACGGCACCGCTTCGTAAAATGCGTGAGGTTGCATTTGAGGTAGCGCGCGGGAAATTTGATACGAAAGCCCCTATGGTGTCGCAGGACGAAATTGGTGAGCTTGCAACTGCTTTAAATCAAATGGGGAAACAGTTGAAGTTTAATATGAATGCCCTGCAGCAAGAAAAAGAGCAGTTAGCTAGCATTTTGAGTAGTATGGCAGATGGTGTTGTTACGTTAAATCAAGAAGGTGAAGTCGTTGTTATCAACCCACCGGCAGAACACTTCTTACAAGTTTGGCAAGAAGAAAAAGAAGTAGAGTTAATTAAAAAACTGCCTTCTGAACTTGTTGAACTATTCCATCTCGTTGTAGAAAGTGAGCAACAACAAGTTGTTGAAATTAATTTGCAAAAAGGTAACTACGTAGTTCTTATGACACCGCTTTACAATCAAACAAAAATTCGTGGAGCTGTAGCAGTATTGCGAGATATGACGGAGGAGCGTCGTCTTGAGAAAATGCGTCAAGACTTTATTGCGAATGTATCACATGAACTTCGTACACCGATGGTAATGCTTCAAGGATATAGTGAAGCAATTTTAGATGATATTGTGCAAACGAAAGAGGAAATTAATGAGTTTGTTCAAATTATTTATGATGAATCTGTTCGTTTAGGTAAACTTGTAAATGAGTTATTAGATTTAGCCCGTATGGAAAGTGGACATGTAGAGTTACATATAGGTGAAGTAGATATTCATCCATTTGTCGAAAAAATTGGCCGTAAATTCCAGGGGATTGCAAAGGATAAAGAAGTCCAATTAACAGTGGATTTCCAAAGTCCAATTGAACAATATCCGTTTGATGCAGACCGTATGGAACAGGTACTGACGAATTTAATTGATAATGCAATCCGTCATACAAATGCAGGTGGACATGTTACACTTGTAATTAATACGAAAAATAGTGGCCTTACTTTCGAAGTGCAAGATTCAGGTGCTGGTATTCCAGAAGAAGATATTCCGTTCTTGTTCGATCGATTCTATAAAGCTGATAAAGCAAGAACGCGAGGGAAAAAAGTTGGAACAGGACTCGGGCTTGCGATTGCTAAAAATATTGTTCAAGGTCATGACGGGAAAATTTCTGTATCAAGTGTCGTTGGAGAAGGAACTACATTCTCTGTATATTTACCAAATCGTATAATTTAGATATATATGTTTTTTAAAAGTTGATCATGAATAAAAGCTTTACTGTTTTTTTATTTTTTTGTAAGTGCAATTAAATAAAGAATGGTAGAGTTTTTTTCTTTAATAATCAGAATGAAAATAAAAAGAGAGGTGTCATAATGAAATGAAACTTTATACAAAAACAGGTGATAAAGGGGAAACGAGTGTCATAGGTGGCCGAGTGGATAAAGATCATATACGTGTAGAAGCTTATGGAACAATTGATGAGGCGAATTCTCATATCGGATATGCCATGTCTAAATTACAAGAGGAATGTTTTCGTAACATTTATAACGAACTTGAAAATATTCAACATGAACTATTTGATTGTGGAGGGGATTTAGCAATAGTAGAGAAGAAAATCCCTTATAAAGTAACGATAGAGATGGTCGAGTATTTAGAGAGACGAATTGATTCGTATACAGAAGAAGCGCCGCCTTTAGAGCGTTTTATTTTACCAGGCGGTAGCGAGATATCGGCTGCACTACACATTGCACGTACAGTTATAAGAAGAGCAGAACGTTGTATAGTGTCATTGCAAAAAGAAGGAGAAACCAATGAAATTGTTCTAAAGTATATAAATAGGTTATCTGATTATTTATTTGCGCTTGCTAGAGTAATAAATGCGCGTTTACAAGTGAAAGATGTGGAGTATAACCGCAGTGCACTTGTTTTTCGTAATAAAGAAGAGAAGGAAGTGGAGTAATACACTTTCTTTTTTTTGTATACTTTTTTCTGTAATATCCCACAATAGAGAAGGTATGACGGTTATTAGAAAACGGAGGATGTATATGAAAGCGTTAAAATGTGGCGTGGTGATATTGAGTGTATTATTTTTATCTCAATTACATGTTTACGCTGAAGGGAATCAGTGGATATGGCCTGTTGATGGGCAGATAAGTGATTATTTTGGGACAAGACATGGGAAACACTATGGTATTGATATAGCTGCGCCTATTGGAACGCCTGTTGCAGCTATTCAAAATGGTAAGGTGACAAAGTCTTATTTTTCAAGTAGTTATGGAAATGTTGTGTTTATTAAACATGGAGAATATGAGGCTGTTTATGCGCATTTAAATAAGAGATATGTAGTTCAAGGTGATAACATTTCAAAAGGAGAGCTAATTGGAGAGGTAGGGAATACAGGAGAATCGCGAGGAGCGCATTTACATTTAGAAGTGCATCAAGGGAGATGGACGATGGAGAAAAGGAATGCGATGAATCCGTTGCTTGTTTTAAATGAACAAAAAAATCAAGTTGTGTCATCATCACTATATATTGTACAAAAAGGTGATACTTTAGTTGGTATTGCCCGGAAATTTAGTATGACAGTTGAGGAAATTAAAGTGAGGAATGGATTGCGACAAGAGCAAATCTATCCGAACCAACAACTATACGTCAAGTAAAGGCAACGTCTCAAAAGCATAACTTTTGAATAAATTTATTTTTTTCTTATTTAAGATTGCGATAGTAAATGAAATTATATCGAACATAGCTCTTATTATATCGACATTTCGACAAGAAATATCGACTAACAATAAAATGCGACAGTAAGAGCAACCTATTCCTAACGAAAAACCGTCCCAAAAGATCTTTTGGGACGGCTTCTTTTACCAAAAAATAAAGACACATATAAATCCAGTAATAGCTAAGTAGCTATATAAGTAAAAGACTTTTGTTCTTGTTTTTTCTTTTGTCCGAAATAGTACGATAGTTGGTTCGATTAGACCAATTGTAAGACAAAGTAAACCAAGAAGCATAAAGCCAATTGAAAGAGAATACAGGGCGATTTGTGGTGCTTGAAATGGAATCATCCATTTTAATAAAAATGCAATAAGTGCAGTGTAACAAATGCAACCGATGTATTTATTCAATGGTGTATCAGAACGGAAACCAGGAAGTTTCTTGGAAAACGGACGGGAAACAACTTCCGTTTGTAAAGATGTATGTTCTTCAATTATTTTTTGAGCTTCTTTTCCTTTTTGGAAAAGGGATAAAATCCAGTTTCGCTCACCTTGGAAAATAAATTGAGAAGTTGTTAAATAGTGATCAACTTTTACCTTATTCCAACTCTTCCATGGATGACGCTCACACAATTTTAATTTACTTTCTGTTTTTTTATCATACTGATAAATACTTATGCCATCTTGGTCAAAAGTAGCGTAGTATGTCTCTCTTGAGAATGTGCCTAGATCAATTGGACAGTAGAAAAGTAATTCTTTTTTCAAATAAAAGTATTCTTTTCTTAAGTTCTTTTTCATTGCTTCTCGAATAGAGTGTCTTTTATCTTTCTTCATGACATTTCCTCCATAACTCAGAAAATGTTCTTATCTTAACAATTCAACATCTTATCACTTTTGACGACATATGACTAGGGGGATTCATAAGAGAAATACCGAATTATAAAAAATATGGGTTGTATTGTAAAATATAGTGATCGTTTCTTTAATTATATAAAATCAATAACTTATTTTTAGTAAGTTACACTTTTTTTGTTCACAATACGATCATGTTGTTGTATAATGAAGTGGAAAATAGAATATCGGTCTATCTTCGGGGCAGGGTGAAAATCCCGACCGGCGGTGATGAACATTTAATAATTTCGTTCTAAGCCCGCGAGCCGTTAAGGCAGGATTTGGTGTGATTCCAAAGCCGACAGTACAGTCTGGATGGGAGAAGATGGAGGTTCAAGCGTTCAAAAAAGATAAGTATTTGAACGTCTGTTTGATGTGCCTTAAAATTCTCCCTTTGTGTAAATCACAAAGGGTTTTTTCGTTCTATGAAAAAATAGGCATAGCAGAACCTTTCCACTTTCCATGAGAAGATCGATGGAAAAGGAGAGAGAAAGATGAAACAAAAAAACAGTGTAGTGCAGATGGTGAGTGTAGCGATGCTAAGTAGTATTGCGTATTTACTAATGATGTTGGATTTTCCATTCCCAGGGCTTCCGCCATTTTTAAAAATTGATTTTAGTGATGTGCCAGCTTTAATTGCGGCGATAATTTTTAGTCCAATTGCAGGTGTAATTGTAGAAGCGATAAAAAATATTTTGCATTACGGAATTCAAGGAAGTTTAACGGGAGTACCAGTAGGAGAAGTAGCAAACTTTATAGCGGGATGTTTATTTATTGGTCCAGCAGCATTCTTATTCCGAAAGTATCGCACAGTAAAAAGTTTAACGACAGGATTAATGCTAGGTACAATTACTATGACAGTTATTATGAGTGTGTTAAACTACTTTATTATTTTACCAGCGTACACTTGGTTTTTAAATTCACCAGCTATGTCTAGTGATATTATGCGACAAACTATTGTAACGGCGATATTACCGTTTAATGTAATTAAAGGAATTGTTGTAACAATTGTATTTGTAGCACTATTTTCACGCTTGAAAGTATGGGTATTTGCAAAAATGAAAAATGCTTAAAAATATTAAACCATTGGCAGCGTAACTGCTAATGGTTTTTTTGTTAGTGAGAATGAAAAAGAGTGCAAAAAATCCCCCTCATACTTATGAGGGGGATTTTTTGAAGTTAATAAAAGACTATTCGAATTTTAAAGAGTCGCCATCAAATGATTCGTCAGCAACTTTAATTGAGTCAGTTGGACAACCTTCGAATGCATCCATCATATCTTCAATTAATACATCTGGAATTTCAACGATACCTTGGTTATCGTCTAATGTTACAAATGCAATGCCTTCATCATCATAGTCATAAATGTCTGGTGCAGCAGCACCACAAGCACCGCATGCAATACAAGTATCTTTGTCAACGATTGTATATTTTGCCATATTTTTTCCCTCCTGATAATATGTATGTGAAAAGTTCGCCAAAAAATTATAATCTTATTGTAAAACGGTTTTAAAAACTTTTCAACATAAAATTATAATGATAATGCTTATCAATTAGAGTGTCAACTTATTTTTGAATTATTTCATAAGATTTTCAAAATACTTAAATGTTATTTCGTTTGATACAATAGAATATATACAAGCATGTAGTGTGAATATGATAAGTTAAATGAATAGCAGTTAATGTGCAATCGTATTGAAAAAGGAATGAAGTTAGACTGAGAGGTGGAAGCGGTAATGCAGCTACAATATACTTTATTATATTGTTTAAAACAATTGAATGGTGAAAGAACCGTTTCTTCGATTTATTATTTATTAAAAGGAAAGAGATCGTCGCAAACATTACAAGATGGGAATATGTTTCAAATTTCTTTTTTGTTTGGGATTTATAAGTCATTAAATAGAGCTGATTATGATCAAGAAGTTGCAAAGTTGTTACAAACGGATTTAGTTCAAGGTATACATGATAATACATATGTGTTAACGACGGCTGGTAACGTGCAATTAAACAAATGGGAAGGTGACTTTGCCTTTCCGACATATTTAAATGGTTTACACTATGGTGAAATAGGTGAAACGTTTTGGAAGAGGTTATCATTGATCGTTCAAACTATTTCGAATTTACAACAGGCGAATACGAAATTTATTCCAATTCAACAGGATACAGAAATAATGATGTGGGTGAAACGTTTTCTCACTGGAATACCGTATATGAGAAGTGAATTGGCTAAAAGATTATGGAAGGAAATGCATACTCTTTTACAAAAAAATAATCCAGTAGAGGCGACAATCGTAATATATCGGTTAACTGGGTATAAACGTATTGGGTGTACTTTACAACAATTAGCGGAAATTACGAAACAAGATATATTTCGAGTGTATTTTTTATTTTGGGGTACAATCCATTTCCTTATTCAAGAAGTTCGCAATAAAGAAAATGAGTTTCCATTATTAGCTGAAATTATATCTTATCCAAATGAGAAAGCTGATTTATTTAGTTTATCAACGAAAAAAACATATAATCTTTGGAGACAAGGACGCTCTTTAGAAGAAATAGCAACAATTCGGAATTTGAAGGTTGCCACGATAGAAGACCATTTTGTAGAAATTGCTTTACGAGAAAAAGAATTTTCTATTGAAATGTTTATGGAAAAAGAAAAAATGGAAAAAGTAACAAAAGTAATTGAAGCATTACAAACACGTAAATTGCGAGTGTTGAAGCAAGCGGTTGGAGAGGAAATCTCTTATTTTGAAGTACGTCTTGTATTGGCACGGATGGAGGGTATAAATGAAGCTTGAGGAATATTTATATAAGTGGTTTGGATATTCTGAATTTCGTCCGGGGCAAAAAGGAGTTATTACGGACTTATTGGAAGGAAAAGATGTTGTAGCAATGCTTCCGACTGGAAGGGGAAAGTCAATGTGTTATCAACTTCCGGGGCTTCTGCAAGAGGGTACGGTGCTTGTTGTATCACCATTATTATCTTTAATGGAAGACCAAGTTACGCAATTAAAGTATGTCGTGAAAAATCGAGTTATTGCATTGAATAGTTTTCGGACGTTAATTGAAAAAAGAGAAGCAATGAAAAAGCTATCTTTTTATAAATTTGTTTTCGTATCACCAGAGATGTTGCAGTCGGAACTTCTAATAAGAGAATTGAAAAAAATTCATATTTCATTATTTGTCGTAGATGAAGCGCATTGTATTTCACAATGGGGCTATGATTTTCGGCCAGATTATAAAAAATTAGATAAAGTAATTGAGAGTATCGGATCTCCGACAGTATTAGCATTAACAGCAACTGCGACAAAGGATGTATTGCGAGATATAGCGGAAAGTTTAAATCTAAAAAATATTGCTGAGCATGTGTACTCAATTGATCGTCCAAATATTGCGATGGAAGTGCAATTTGTGGAAACAATAGAAGAAAAAAAAGAGGCGCTTTTTGAGCATGTAATGTATTTGCAAGGGCCTGGTATTGTTTATTGTTCAAGTAGGGCCTGGACAGAGCGTTTAACCGAGTATTTAAGAGGAAAAGGAATTACAGGTGTAGCTTTTTATCATGGTGGTATGGAACATGAAGAGCGTATGTTAATTCAACAACAGTTTATGAATGACCAGTTGCAAATTGTAATATGTACAAGTGCTTTTGGGATGGGGGTAAATAAGGCGAATACAAGATATATTATTCATTTTCAATATCCGACAAATGTAGCTTCATATTTACAAGAAATTGGAAGAGCGGGAAGAGATGGAGAATTGAGTATAGCCATTTTATTATGTAGTCCATTGGATCACGATTTGCCAATTTCAATCATTGAAGATGAATTACCAAGTAAATCGCAAATACAATTTTTATTTTCGTTACTACAAGAAAGAATGTTTCAAACGAAAGTATTACCATTAGAAGATGTAGAAGAAATTTGTTATAATGCAGCAAGATTTAATGAACAGTATTGGCGCTTTACACGTTATCATCTCGAACATCTTGGAATCATACAACAGCGAAATCTCATGTTAGAGAGCTTGTCAGATGAAATAATGCACAGATTAATAGCGGAAGTGGAAGTGAGAATGCGTAATAAATATAGTGAGCTAGAAAATATGAAGTCATGGATACAAGTTCAAGGATGTAGACGTGAATATTTATTACAACAATTCGGTTATAGAAAAGAAAAAGAGATAGAAAACTGTTGTGATTACTGTGGTATTACAAAAACGGATTATAAAAAAAGACGAGCGCAACAGTTAGTTTTCGACTATAATTGGGAAACAGAGTTACAAAAGCTTTTCGGCCTAAGAAAGATGGAGGAATGATGAACATTCAAAGGCATAATGTTGAAGATATGAGTCCGAGAGAAATAAGACTGAATCTCTACATAACACAACTAATCATTATTGGTATCGGTTGTTTACTAGCATATATATTATTTCAAGATAAAAGAGAAGTTTATAGTTTATGGAAATGGGAACCGGTTTCTATACTTTTAATAGGTAGCTTGTTAGCGATTTGTATTGTGTTATTAGATTATGTTGCAATGCGAGTGTTTCCAGAATCTTGGTTTGATGATGGTGGCATTAACGATAGAATGTTTCAAGGGATTTCTGTCATGCATTTACTCGTTATCACGTTTATTATTGGCTTTGCGGAAGAGTTTTTATTTAGAGGTGTAGTGCAGACTCATTTCGGAATTGTAATAGCGAGTTTAATTTTTGCTGTGTTACATATTCGGTATATAACGAAGCCTTTTTTGTTTTGTTTCGTCTGCTTTATTAGTTTTGTTTTTGGTTATGTATTCGAGTGGACAGGAAATTTGTTTATAACAATCTTTGCACACTTTCTTGTTGATTTTATAATGGGGCTCCAATTAAGAAAATAAATGGAAGGTGGTGGTGAACAACATGAGAAAACGAATTCCTGATTTTGAAGAGGAGTTAGAAGTTGAGCAAGTGGAAGAAGATGAAAGTTTACCGCCGCGTAGTGAAATTCATAGAAATAAAGAGAACAAACCAAAGTTTAAAATGAATCACATTTTCGTCCGAGTGTTAACATTTTTGTTCATATTGTTACCTATTAGTATCCTATGGTATACAGATAAGTATATACAGGTAAAAAGTGATAGTAATAATGCTGAGAAAAGTGCGTTTGAAGTAATTTTCTTTGATTCCGCTAAGACTGAATCAAAGAAGCAGTCTGAGAAAGTAGCAACTCATGTTGTGAAAGATGGAGAAACTTTAGAAAGTATAGCGAAGCAATATTTCTCAGATGAAGATGGGATAGAAATAATAAAAAAGTATAATGATTTACAAGAAGACGAAGTGAAGGTAGGACAAGAATTGAAAATTCCTATAAAAGATAAGTCCACGAAGTATGAGAGCTAGCTAAATGAGTGATATATAGCTCCACATAAAATTAAGGACTATACTTTACGAGGAAGGAGAGTAAAAAATATATGTCATGGATTATATTATTATGTACTCTCATATGCATTGGTTTTGTATGTCTTCTTGGAATGTATAAAGAAGCGATGCGTAATACAGTGTTGGAACATACTTTAGTATTCGAAGAATTTCCGGAAAGTTTTCAAAAAGTTAAAGTTTTTTTTATTTCGGATATTCATAGAAGGATCATTTCTAGCTCGCTAATTGAACGAGTGAAAGGAAAAGCAGATATCGTAATTATTGGCGGTGATTTAGCTGAAAAAGGAGTACCTTTATCGCAAATCTCTTTAAATATTCAAAAGTTAAGAGAAATAGCCCCTGTATATTTTGTATGGGGAAATAATGACTATGAAATTGAATATCACGAATTAGATGCTTTATTAATAGAAAATAATGTGAAGGTATTAGATAATACAAGAGTTGTATTTGAATCTGAATTAGGAGAGAAAATTTGCTTACTCGGTATCGATGATGTTGGATTAGAACGAGATCGTTTAGATTTAGCGTTGTCTGATTGTAAAGAAGAAGGTTTTCGCATTTTAATTAGTCACAACCCAGATATAATAAAGAAAATGTCTGGTAATGAACAAATTTCGCTCGTATTAAGTGGACATACACATGGAGGCCAGATTCGGTTGTTTCCATCTGAAAAGTATTTAAAGGGTGGCATATATAAGCATTCTAATACGACTCTCTTTGTTAGTAATGGGTATGGAACAACATTGTTCCCTCTTCGTTTTCGGGCACCTTCCCAAACACATATCATTACGTTATGCGGAGGGAAATAATGCCGAATTCAAATGGAAAATATAATATAAAAGCTGTCTCAAATATACTCGGAATTCAACCGAGTACACTTCGCGCATGGGAAAGACGCTATCATATTATTGCCCCAAAGAGAAATCGTGCGGGGCATCGTTTATATACAGAAGAGCATATTCATATTTTGAAATGGTTAATGAACAAAGTTTCTGAGGGGATGATGATTGGACAAGCAGTTCAGTTATTAGAAGGGAATCGGTTGCAGAACAACGTTCAAAAAGAAAAAATTACTGATACAGAAGTTGTTTTAGTGGACGATATACTACAAGCTTTGTTAGAATTTGATGAAATTACAATTTCTGCATTATTAAACGAGGTTTTTAGTATATATTCAACGGAAAAGGTTGTTGCAAGCATCATTCTTCAAGTGGCAAACAAGTTGTTAACTTTAAAAAGTAATAATGAGATTACAATGTCGCAATTCAAATATGTTGTATCATTCTTACAAACACGTTTAGGAATGATCTATCATAATGCGTCGGTGTATTCTTCCGTTAACAAAGTTTTCGTTTTAGAAAATAATATATTAAAAGGATTTATTTTCGCGACGTATTTACGACTAAAAGGATATCAAACAATGTATATGGGGACAAGTTTAGATGAAGAAGGTATTTTACTAGCTATTGAACAATTACAACCTAAATATTTGTTTATATCTTTTGATGATGAACGAGAACTTGAAGAGGCAGTAGAGTTTATTGACTTGTTGCAAGAAAAAAATGAAAACATCTCTGGTGGTTTTATAGGAAGAAAAGGCATTGGAGATCAATTAAATCTTCAAAATATCCTAATTGGTAACACGAAAGAAGAATGGGATGGATGGTTAAAGATGTCGGAATAGTCGTTCGAAAAGAACCATCTATTTTCTATTTCATATAATAAAAATTAGATGCAATGGTTACGTAGGGAGGGTATGAGATGAGACTGGAACGTTTAAATTATAATAAGATTAAAATTTTCCTAACATTTGATGATTTATCTGAACGAGGATTAACGAAAGAAGATTTGTGGAGAAATGCACCGAAAGTACAGCAACTATTCCGTGATATGATGCAAGAAGCAAATACAGAATTAGGGTTTGAAGCGGATGGACCGATTGCTGTTGAAGTATTTTCTCTACAAGCTCAAGGTATGGTTGTAATTGTAACAAAAGAAAATCACGAAGTGGACACAGAAGATGAGTTCCGTGACGAGTTTATTGAAATGCAAGTGACTCTTGATGAAAGTGAACATATACTTTACGAGTTTGCTACATTAGATGATGTAATCAATTTGTCAAATCGCTTATATAACCTTGGTGTAACTGATGGGAAGTTGTATACGTGGGATGATCGTTTTTATCTTTGGATAGAAGAAGAAGAGCAATTTCAATTATTGAAGGCGGATTTTATAGCTATTTTAGCGGAGTACGGTAATCCGTCAACAGCAACAATTTACCGCGTAATGGAATATGGTAAAGAATTAATGGATTCTCAAGCGATTGAACAAATATACAATTACTTTGTGAAAAAACAAAACCTCAGCTAATGTAACGTAGCTTGAGGTTTTATTTTTATTCAGCTGAAAATCTAAAATCTATAAAACGAAGTGTAGGTAACAAGACTAGCCGATCTGTATGTTAAAATGTAATCAGTATTTCTTGATGAAATAATGGTTTTATCGAATGTATTTTGATGAAAATAAAAAAATATTTAAATATTTAAGTATTTTACTTTTCTAAAAGCAATAAAAGGACTATAATAATAGTGAAAACGCTTGCAATACAAAATAGTTTGTATATATTTGTTAGCGTTTTCTATTGCATTCCAAATTTAACGGTGTATACTAGGCAATGAAGGTTTACTAAACAAGTGAAATTACAGGGGGTTTACTTACTATGGTAGCCGAAAAGGGAACTCAAACGAAAACACAACAACAAGGGGAACAACATTTTGAATTGTTAAATTCAACACAAATTGTAATTAATGAAGCATTAGAAAAATTGGGTTATCCAAACGAAGTATATGAATTATTGAAAGAACCAATTCGTATGATGACAGTGAAAATTCCAGTTCGTATGGATGACGGGACTGTTAAAATATTTACAGGATATCGTGCACAACATAATGATGCTGTTGGTCCAACGAAAGGTGGAATTCGCTTCCATCCAAACGTAACAGAAAATGAAGTGAAAGCACTTTCTATTTGGATGAGTTTAAAATGTGGTATTGTTGATTTACCATATGGTGGAGGTAAAGGTGGAATCATTTGTGACCCGCGTGAGATGTCTTTCCGTGAATTAGAAAGATTAAGCCGCGGTTATGTACGAGCAATTAGCCAAATTGTTGGTCCGACAAAAGATATTCCGGCTCCAGATGTATTTACAAACTCACAAATTATGGCATGGATGATGGATGAGTATAGCCGTATCGATGAATTTAATTCACCAGGATTTATTACAGGTAAACCACTTGTATTAGGTGGATCACACGGACGTGAAACAGCGACTGCAAAAGGTGTAACAATTTGTATTCGTGAAGCTGCGAAAAAACGTGACATTGATATTAAAGGTGCACGCGTTGTTGTTCAAGGATTTGGTAATGCGGGTAGCTTCTTAGCTAAATTTATGCATGATGCAGGCGCGAAAGTAATTGCAATTTCAGATGCTTACGGTGCATTACATGATCCGAATGGATTAGATATTGACTACTTACTAGATCGTCGCGATAGCTTTGGTACTGTAACAAAACTATTTAATAATACAATTTCAAATACAGAACTGTTAGAACTTGATTGCGACATTTTAGTTCCTGCTGCAATTGAGAACCAAATTACAGAAGAAAATGCTGATAAGATTAAAGCGAAAATTGTGGTTGAAGCTGCAAATGGTCCAACTACATTAGAAGCAACAAAAATCTTAACAGATCGTGGTATCTTACTTGTTCCAGACGTATTAGCAAGTGCTGGTGGCGTTACGGTATCTTACTTTGAGTGGGTACAAAATAACCAAGGTTACTACTGGACTGAAGAAGAAGTAGAACAACGTTTAGAAAAAGTAATGGTAAAATCATTCGATTCAATTTATGAAACATCACAAGTTCGTAAAGTGAACATGCGCTTAGCTGCATACATGATTGGTGTTCGTAAAATGGCTGAGGCTAGTCGCTTCAGAGGTTGGGTATAATATATAATGTTTTGAGAAAACGTGATTTCCTTTCGAGGGAATCGCGTTTTTTTGTTGAAGTATTAAATGAGGTGTTGTATATGGGGAATGAAATAATGGAACGAGTAGACCAATTAGAAGAAAAGGTTAAGGTGTTAGAGGGTGAACTTGCAAGAGCTAAGAGAGCCCGAAAAACAAGTGTCGTTCGGGTGTTCGGCGAAGGATTATTATTTTTAATATTTGGTGCAGTTGTAGTTGGACCAATTATCGCGTTTATATTCACAATTATTACTTGGTTTGGTGAAAAATAGAATAAAAAATAAAAAAGAACGCTTGTTCTGCACGAACAAACGTGCTATACTTTCCTTAGATAAGCAAAACGGAAATGATTTTAAGGAGAGATAAATGATGAAAATGACAGTAGACCAAAGATTTATGATGCCAGCAGATGTTGTAGAACGAGTGGAAGTATTACGAAACAAACAAAGCAAGCGTGGCACATTATTACAATCGGTAAATAAATTTTTCGGTTTAGATACGAAAGAAGATTGTATTTGGTTTTACGGTTTTTACGGAGTGGCTGTAAGTATTGTATTATTTATGGTATTCACATCAAATATTTTCGATGTTCTCTTCGCATAAGAAATATGCCATAAGGACATTGCCACCGAATACATATATAAGGAAGTAAGGTAATTTTTTAGAGCGGGAGTTGGTAGTAATGGCGATGTTCCCTATAGAGCGTAACTATATTGGGTATGGAAATTCACGACCAGGAATTCCTCTTTCAAAAGTAAGATTTATTGTAAGTCATGACACGGGGAACCCTGGTAGCAATGCGATAGGAAATCGGGATTACTTTAATGAAATACAACCGAAAGCTTCAGCGCATACATTTATTGATGATAAAACAATATTAGAAATTGTCCCTATAAATGAAGTTGCGTACCATGTTCGATACAATGTGCCAACGGATAATGAGTTATTCGGTTATGATGCGAATAAGGCTGCAATTGGGGTTGAACTTTGCTATGGTGGCGACGTAAACTTTTGGGAGGCGTATACTCGTTTTACGTGGTATCACGCTTATTTATGTCAAAATTTCGGTTTAAATCCTAAAAAGGCTATTGTGTCACACAAAACGTTGGATCCTACTCGGAAAATCGATCCTGAGAATGTATTAGGGCAACAAGGAATTAAATTTCAGCAGTTTTTAGCAGATGTCTATCGGATGTATGTTTCGTTTAGATGACAAATATATGAAAAATGAATACAATAAAGATAGATGCCTACTGCTGTAAGTAGGTTTTTTCTTGTTTATATAAATAGAGCAGAGGTAGAAGACTAGGAGTGAACTAAGTATGCAAAAAGAAACAGTTATTATTATCGGAGGCGGTCCATGCGGATTAGCAGCGGCGATTTCGTTGCAAAAAGTGGGGTTAAATCCGTTAGTAATCGAAAAAGGAAACATTGTAAATGCAATTTATAATTATCCAACTCATCAAACATTTTTCTCCTCTAGTGAAAAATTAGAAATTGGTGAAGTTGCTTTTATTACAGAAAATCGTAAGCCATTTCGTAATCAGGCGCTTGCGTATTATCGTGAAGTAGTAAAGCGTAAATCTATACGTGTAAATGCATTTGAACGAGTGGAACAAGTTCAAAAAGATGGTGATGTTTTTAAAGTTGAAACGACGAAGCGTGACGGAAACAAAGAAATATATGTTGCGAAATACATTGTTGTCGCAACTGGATATTATGATAATCCGAATTATATGAATGTACCTGGTGAGAAACTTGAGAAAGTAGCTCATTACTTCAAAGAAGGACACCCTTATTTTGATCGAGATGTCGTTGTAATAGGTGGTAAAAATTCAAGTATAGATGCAGCGTTAGAGCTTGTTAAATCGGGTGCACGTGTAACAGTTCTATACCGTGGTGGGGAATACTCGCCAAGTATTAAGCCGTGGATTTTGCCGGAATTTGAGGCGTTAGTACGAAATGGGACAATTCAAATGCATTTCCATGCGCATGTAAAAGAAATTACTGAGCATACGTTGACGTATACAGTAGATGGTGAGGCAAATACAATTCAAAACGATTTTGTATTTGCTATGACGGGTTACCATCCAGACCACAGCTTCTTAACAAAAATGGGAGTTCGGATTGATGAAGAAACAGGGCGCCCGATTTATATAGAGGGTAGTATGGAAACAAACGCTGAAAATATTTTTATTGCAGGTGTAATTGCTGCGGGAAATAACGCAAATGAAATATTTATCGAGAACGGTAGATTCCATGGAGATGCGATTGCGCAAACCATTGCATCAAGAGAAGAATAAAAAGAAGCTGTCGAAATCTTCGACAGCTTCTTTTTTAATCGTGCATAAACATATGTTGGATTGTTTCGTGAGAGTTTGTGTTTTCTAGTGCGACTAGTAATTTAATTCGCGCCTTTTGAGCGTTTAAACCGTAGGTGAAAACAATGCCCATATCTTTTAATTGTTTTCCGCCACCTTCATAAGAGTATACGTCTTGAACGATACCGTTAAAGCAGCGTGAAACTAATACAATTGGAATGCCTTTTTCTATTAATCGCCCTAGACTAGGAAGTGTTCTTGGAGGTAAATTACCTTGTCCAAGTGCTTCAATAACAATTCCGTCTACTGGTAGTGTTTCGATTGCTGATAATAATGTATCATCCATACCTGCGTATGCTTTTAGAACGACAACGTTTTTAGAAATCTGTCGTACTGTGCATGTTTCGTGATGCACTAAAGCATGATGGAAAACAACACCACGTTTTGTTACCATGCCAATTGGTCCGTACTGTGGACTTTGGAATGTCGCGACATTACTTGTGTGCGTTTTTGTTACATTTGTAGCACAATGTATTTCGTCATTTAATACGACTAGAACGCCTTTTTCAGCAGCTTCATTACTACTAGCAACTTTTACAGCTGATAAGAAATTATATAGACCATCGGCACCTAATTCATTGCTAGAACGCATTGCCCCTGTCACAACGATTGGGATAGTTGCTTGAACTGTTAAATCAAGAAAATAAGCTGTCTCTTCTAATGTATCGGTACCATGCGTGATGACCACGCCATGAATATCGTCTTGTTTTACTCTTTCGTCAATGATGACTTGCAATTGTAGCATTTCGCTAGGAGTCATGTGAGGAGATGGAAGATGGAACACATCTTCGACAATTAAATCAACATCGCCTTCTAAATCAGGAATAAATTTTAAAAGAGGATTCTTTTTACCTGGTTGTACGACCCCAGTTTCTTTATCTTCCTCCATTGCAATTGTTCCACCTGTGTGTAAAACTAGGATTCTTTTCAATGCTTATACCCCTTTCAAGTTGAAAAATACATTTAGAACATAACATGTTTTGAGTAAATTCGACAATGAAAATGTATAAAAGTATGCTTAGAAAATGACAATAAAATAAATTACTTTAAGTGTGCTCCGGTAAGTGGTTATTAGGTTAGGTTTTGTTTATGGAAATTTATGAGAGTAGATGTGTAAGTGTAGAGAGGGAAGGAGTGAGTTTTTTTGAAAAAAGTGGAGAAAATTATAATTCGTATATTACTGATTCAATTTATTTTTCTTTCTGTCGTCCAACTGCTTTTTATACATAAATCTTCAGTGAAATATTTATCGAAAATTGTTTATTACGAAGGTGTCGTCACGAAAAATAAGGCGGAAATCTTACAGGTGAATAAGTAGTTTTCATTTTCTTCTATGATGGATTATGCTACAATTATTGAGGATTTAATGACGTGAGGCAAATGAGAAGAAGCAGGGGGAAAATACCTGCTTTTCGTTTTGTTTTATAAGTGAAAAATGAGGTGTTACAATGGATAAACGAATTTCGATTGCTATAGATGGTCCAGCGGCTGCTGGGAAAAGTACAGTGGCAAAAGTTGTTGCAAAAAAACTTTCATATGTTTACATTGATACAGGCGCAATGTACCGTACTATTACATATGCAGCCCTTGAACAAAAAGTGGATATTGAAAATGAAGAAAAGTTAATGGAAGTTGTAAAAAATGTAAATATTGAATTTCAGCAAGGGGAAAATACACAACTTGTATTTTTAAATGGACAAGATGTTTCTGAAGTGATTCGTACGCCAGATGTGACGAATCGTGTATCTATTGTAGCAAAGCATCGTCTTGTTCGTGAAGAAATGGTACGTCGTCAACAAGGATTAGCTAAAAAAGGCGGCGTAGTAATGGATGGCCGTGATATTGGTACACATGTACTACCAGATGCTGAAGTGAAAATCTTTATGCTTGCTTCTGTAGAAGAAAGAGCGGAAAGAAGACATTTAGAAAATATGAATAAAGGTTTCGATTCTAATTTAGAGCAGTTAAGAGAAGAAATTGCTAGGCGTGATAAATTAGATTCAGAACGCGAAGTTTCTCCTTTGAAAAAAGCTGATGATGCATTGGAATTAGATACAACTTCTTTATCAATTGAAGAAGTTGTCCAAAAAATTATGGGTATTGTTTCAGGAGTATTTGCGAAATAAAGAAAGAGGACTATCCTCTTTCTTTTTTTTTTTTTTTTTTGAAATGTAAAGGATAAGTGAATTATAAGTCTCTTTTCTTGACAAATGGGCTAATTTGTAAGAAGTTAGTTACAGAGGGAAAAAACTGTCAGAATATATTCGCTATTATATTTCAAATCATACTTTCTTCAAGATGATTTTGCTGTATACTATTTATATAGATTTAATATAGTTTCTTGTGAACTGTATTGAAACAGAATATGTGATGATAAATTCTTAAACATGCAAATGAAAACATTTGTTTTCATTTCGTATATACATAAAAATGCTTTGTCAATTCTGTAGGGAGGTATTTCCATGGTAGAGAAAATGAATGAAGAAGTTATGAATTCAAAAGAATTACAAGTTGGTGACGTTGTTACAGGTT
Organism: Bacillus sp. AC266; assembly: GCF_979253805.1. Lineage (NCBI taxonomy): Bacteria > Bacillati > Bacillota > Bacilli > Caryophanales > Bacillaceae > Bacillus > Bacillus sp. AC266. The sequence continues at coordinate 410,054 of NZ_CEEDEC010000003.1, read as the reverse complement.
CTGTAACGAAAGTTGAAGAGAAACAAGTTCTTGTAAATGTTGGATACAAAACAGATGGCGTAATTCCGATTAGTGAATTAGCTAACGTTCATATTGAAAAAGCAAGCGATGTTGTAGAATTAGATCAAACACTTGAATTGAAAATTATTAAATTAGAAGATGATGATCTTGTTTTATCTAAGAGAGCTGTTGACGCAGAAAAAGCGTGGGTAGAATTACAAGAAAAATTTAATTCTGGTCATGTATTTGATGTTACTGTAAAAGATATCGTGAATGGTGGGTTAGTTGTGGACCTTGGTGTTCGTGGTTTTATCCCAGCTTCACTTGTAGAAGTACATTATGTAGAAGACTTTGCTGACTATAAAGGAAAAACATTAGCGGTGAAAATTGTTGAATTAGATCGTGAAAAAAATCGTGTTATTCTTTCACATAAAGCGGTAGTAGAACTAGAACTAGATTCTAAGAAAAAAGAAGCAATCTCTTCGTTAAAAGAAGGGGATATTGTTGAAGGAACAGTACAACGATTAACGGATTTTGGTGCTTTCGTTAACGTTGGTGGTGTGGACGGTTTAGTTCACATTTCACAAATTTCACACGAACGTGTAGAGCAACCTTCTGAGGTATTAGAGCAAGGTCAAAAGGTAAAGGTAAAAGTGTTATCTGTTGATGCTGATACGCAACGTATTTCTTTATCAATTAAAGCAGCTCAGCCAGGACCTTGGGAAAATGTTGCTGGCGAAATAAAAGCTGGAGATATTCGTGAGGGAGTAGTAAAACGCCTTGTTACATTCGGTGCGTTTGTTGAAATTTTACCTGGTGTTGAAGGGCTTGTACATGTATCTCAAATTGCAAATCGTCACGTGAAAAATCCAAATGAAGTATTGGAAATGGGACAAGAAGTAAAAGTGAAAGTACTTGAAGTCCATGTAGCAGAAAAACGTATTTCTTTAAGCATAAAAGAAACGCTTGAAGAAAATAATGTAACAGAAGATTATAGCCAATATGAGCCAAATGCTGATTCGGCTACTTTCCAGTTAAGTGATATTATTGGTGAACAACTGAAAAAATTAAAGAAATAAAGAGGGGTACAAGTGGTAAGGGCAAAACGTAAATTAGATCATATTGAATATGCTCTTTCTACTGGTCAGTCTCGTACGCATGGCTTTCATGATATTGATTTTGTGCATCAAAGCTTGCCAAATTCAAGTTATGACACTATAACATGTGAAACAAAAATCGGCGAACTTTCACTAAGTTCGCCGATTTTTATCAATGCGATGACTGGTGGTGGAGGAGAGCAAACATTACATATTAATGAGCAATTAGCATATGTAGCGAAACATCATAACCTTGCTATGGCTGTAGGTTCGCAAATGGCAGCTTTAAAAGATGAAAGTGAATCGGCTTCGTATAAAGTTGTTAGGAAAGTAAATCCGAATGGGATTTTTTTCGCAAACTTAGGAAGTGAGGCAACTGTCGAACAGGCAGAGCGTGCCGTTGATATGATTGAAGCGAATGCACTGCAAATTCATTTAAATGTCATACAGGAGTTAACGATGCCAGAAGGAGACCGTGATTTTACTGGTGTACTTCAGCGGATTGAGAAAATAGTTTTAAAAAGTAAAGTACCTGTCATCGTAAAAGAAGTCGGTTTTGGAATGAGTAAGGAAACAGTACAACAGTTAGCGAATATAGGTATAACAGCAATTGATATTGGCGGACAAGGTGGTACGAATTTTGCTGCTGTTGAAAATGAAAGAAGACAGCGAATGCTTTCTTATTTTAATAACTGGGGCATACAAACAGCTACCTCGATTATTGAAGCAACCTCTACAAATAATAACCTCTCTTTTATTGCATCTGGGGGTATACAAACAGCACTTGACGTGGCGAAGGCAATCGCATTAGGGGCGAATACAACTGCGTTTGCTGGATACTTTTTACGTATTTTAATGCAAGATGGTGTTGAGAATTTAGTGGATGAAATTGATCTTTTACATACAGATTTAAAATTTATTATGACAGCTCTTGGCGTGAAGACGATAGAAGAGCTACAATCTGTACCTCTTGTTGTAAAAGGTGAAACGTACCATTGGTTAGCGCAGCGAGGGATTGACACTGCACATTATAGTAGGCGATAAAAAATCAACCATCCGGTTGATTTTTTTGCGTTTTATTTTCGTAAAATGAAGAGGGAGGGCGAGAAGTTATCGTTCTATATAATTCTATAAATGGAAAAAAGAGAGAATTTACATTATAATAAAAGTATATATAAATATCGTGCGGAAAAACATGGTAAAAGTAAGAAAGTATTCTTCTCTATATAGCTGGTTAGCGATAAAACAAGATAAGAGATTGCTATTTAAGAGTCAAAAGAAACAAGGGAAAATTTACGATAATTTAGGGGGTGAGGATGTTAATAAAAAAGGAGATAATGTATCTTCGAATAGTAAAAATACAATAGGACGCATTACATATAATAGTGAAGATGTTAACATCCATGCACGAAATATAAGAGAAGATACAGCGGTTTCTGGATATAATAAAAAGGTTGAAATTTCATTAACTTCAAATGTAAGAGAAGGAGATTCTAGTTCAACAACAGCACAATCAGCAATTAAAACGGCGAATATTGCAATCGCAGTCGGGAATAAATTGTATAGGAATCCAACGGTGAATGCAGGAAGTGGAATAGAAGCACTAATTTTGCCAAGGGAATTAGGAGAAGACAAAAATCCATCGGAAGATTCGTATGCAATTTATTATTTTAATATACCAAATGAAGTGAGTTTAAGTAATGCTGAAGTAGTATTACTTTCTGATCAAGGAAATACCATTGTGAGTAGGGAAATTAAAGGAGAAAAAGAAGATATTGTAGGTGCGAAAAAAGAGGTTGAGCGAAAGTTAAATGAGATAGGAGAGACAGATTATGTACGTGTAGAGGTAAAGAGTAAAAATCCTTCTCTACATACGTATTATGTTATTACATATTCTAAAAAACCAACAGGTGTAGTTACGATTGATGCCTCGTTGAGTGATAGGGTTTATAATGCGAAAACAAAAGAATTATATTACGAGTAGAAATAAATAAAATAATTGTGTAAAAAGACGGTTTCGTACAATATCGAAACCGTCTTTTTGTATTGCCTATTTGAGGGCAACTTGATTGGTGTGAGCTAATAATCAGTGGGGATGGATACCCCCCCACTGAGGTTTCACTTTATTTAATGCTGATTCTGCTTTCGAGCTTGCTCCGGTGTATCAAGACTTGTTGCACCGGGATATTGAAGTGATTGGTCGCGATCAGATTCAACGCGGCGTGATTCTCTTAGCTTTCGTTCTTGGCGATCTTTACCCATTGTGAGTTACACCTCCTTATTAAAAGTTTTGCTGTTATGAGAAAAACTATGCACAAAGAAAAGGAGGATTAACTTTCATAAAAAGTTCCCATAATGGAAATCATAGGAGGTGAAATGATGGATGGGAGTACTTTTTATTTTGTTGCTTGGATAGGGTGGATTGTCGTGACCTTTTTTATGAAAAAGGAATCTATTCGTTGGAAGATAAGTGCTTGTATATTAATTTTTATTATTTGTTCTCCGTTAAATGTGACGATTGCTTCTTTCACGATATCGGTAAATGCCCTTTTGCTTTGTATTATTTCTTTTGTAGGTATCGCGTTATATTCTATTTGGAAAAAATTATATACCTTACTTTCGGCACTTATTATTGCAATGTTATATACAAGCTTTCATTTGTTAGAAGTATATGATCCAATTTGGATTGTGGTTGATAGGTTGTTGCTGTTAAGTGGTGCACTTGTGTATGCATCGGTTTTATTGCACGGGGATCGCATATTACGATTATGCTCCTTATATATAGGGATGTTACAAGGAGAATTATTGGTGACGCTGATTTTTCGTAAATTACATTTTCCTTATGAATACGGCAGTTTAGCTTTTTTAGATGTTGCTGCTGTTTCCACTTTATTTATGGCGATTTTACTTTGGATTACAAAGGCATCGGTATATATGGAACAATTTAAGAGGAAAACACGTAAAAGAAAGGCGAGGGTAATACATGACTGAATATACACCAGCTATTTTATGTGGCGTAATTGCAGGTACAATAACTAGGTTGTTAATGCTTCGTACCGATACGAGGCAATATCCGACGAGGCTTCACGGGAAAATTATTCATATCGCGATGGGATTAATTGCGGCTGCCTTAGGAGCAATTGCGATTCCGTCTGTTTTGAAAAAAGATTTCTCTGCAATTACATTTCTTACGTTAGCAGCGACGCAATTTCGTGATGTGCGCAATATGGAAAGAAATACGCTTCAACAATTAGATGGATATGAGCTCGTACCACGTGGTAATACATACATTGAAGGAATTGCATTAGTATTTGAAAGTCGTAACTACTTGGCGATGTTAACGTCGTTTGTAACAACGTTTGCGTATATAGGATTCGATTCATGGATTGCCGGGGTAATTACTGGTATAGTAAGTTTTTTCATTGCGAAAAAATTAATGTCAGGTAAAAGACTTCATGACCTTGTAGAAATAGAGCACGTTCCACTTCGTTTTGAAGGAGCGGGACTTTATATTGATAATATTTACATTATGAATATTGGATTGCCAGCAAGGCAAGAAGAAATTATGAAATATGGAATGGGATTTATTTTAAAACCGAAATCGATAGATGCGATGGTTACAATCTCAAACTTAGGACAACGGCAAGCTATTTTACATGATGTTTCGGTTGCTTTAGGAATATATAGAGATTCTGGAACGCCGGCACTTGTACCGTTAGCGAAGCGTGATTTAGAGGATGGGAGAGTTGGGATTTTTGTTCTGCCGCAAGATCAAGATGCAGAAAAAGCGATAGGGGTAATCGGAAATGTACCAACATTAGAGAGTGCTGTTCATATGTCATCAGAAGCTCCGAAAGGAAGGGGAGATAAGAGATGATGTTAGAAAGTGTTATTCTCGCAGTCATTACAACAACGCCAGAGAAATTTGCAGGTGGTGCCCCTTTATTTATTTGCGAGTCGACAGAGGAACTGGAATTTGTTGCAAATAATTTAGAGGCTATTTTAGATGGTATTGCACATCGCTTACAAGATAATGTATATATTATTGTGAAACATTAGTAACGTGTGGTATAATGTGAGGTGTTTTGATACGTTGAGAAATATTCTGGAATGCAAATCCCTTCTTGCACAAAGAAGGGTTTTTTACATAATAAACAGAAGCAAGTTGAAAGGATGAAAGTATATGCCGAAACCAGTAATAGCGATAGTAGGCCGCCCGAACGTAGGGAAATCTACTATTTTCAATAGAATTGTTGGAGAAAGAGTTTCAATCGTAGAAGATATACCAGGTATAACGCGAGACCGTATTTATAGTGCGGGAGAATGGTTAAATCATGAGTTTAACATTATTGATACAGGTGGAATTGATATTGGAGACGAGCCGTTCTTGACACAAATTCGTCAACAGGCGGAAGTAGCGATTGATGAAGCAGATGTTATCATTTTTATGACGAATGGTCGCGATGGTGTAACTGCAGCAGATGAAGAAGTTGCTAAAATTTTATACCGTTCTAAAAAACCAATTGTACTTGCGGTAAATAAGGTTGATAATCCAGACATGCGTAGTGATATTTATGATTTTTATGCATTAGGATTTGGCGAGCCATTCCCGATTTCAGGTACACACGGTTTAGGACTTGGTGATTTGTTAGATGAAGCTGCAAATCATTTTCCAAAGATTGAAGAAGAAGCGTATGACGATGAAACAATCCGTTTCTCTTTAATTGGACGTCCAAACGTAGGGAAATCATCACTTGTAAATGCACTTCTTGGTCAAGAACGTGTAATTGTAAGTAATATAGCGGGAACGACACGTGATGCTGTTGATACACCATATAGTAAAGATGATCAAGATTATGTAATCATCGATACAGCTGGTATGCGTAAAAAAGGGAAAGTATACGAAAGTACAGAAAAGTATAGTGTACTTCGTGCACTTAGAGCGATTGAACGTTCTGACGTTGTTTTAGTCGTTTTAGACGGAGAAGAAGGAATTATTGAGCAAGATAAAAAAATCGCTGGATATGCTCATGATTCAGGACGAGCTGTTATTATCGTTGTAAACAAATGGGATGCAGTGAAAAAAGATGAAAAAACAATGAAAGCATTTGAAGAAAACATCCGTGCTCATTTCCAATTTTTAGAGTATGCACCGATTGTATTCTTATCTGCGAAAACGAAAAAGCGTACACAAACGTTATTACCGGTTATCAATGAGGTAAATGAAAGCCATAGCATCCGTGTACAAACGAATGTATTAAATGATGTAATTATGGATGCGGTAGCGATGAATCCAACGCCGACACATAATGGTAGCCGTCTGAAAATCTTCTATGCGACACAGGTTGCGGTAAAACCACCAACATTTGTTATATTTGTAAACGATACAGAATTAATGCACTTTTCATATGAGCGCTTCTTAAAGAACCGTTTACGTGAAGCGTTCGGTTTTGTAGGAACGCCGATTCACATTATCGCTAGAGCAAGAGACTAATGGAGAGGATGTGATTTTATGACAAAAATCACAGTAATAGGAGCAGGTAGCTGGGGAACAGCGTTAGCGATGGTATTAGCTGACAATGGGCATGATGTACGTATTTGGGGAAACCGTCCTGAACTCATGAATGAAATTAATACGAAGCGTGAGAACAGTAGATATCTTCCAGGGATTACATTGCCAAGCACAATCGTAGCCTATTCTTCTTTAGAAGAAGCATTAGTAGATGTAAATACAGTACTGCTAGTAGTACCGACGAAAGCGTACCGAGACGTATTGCAAGAGATGAAAGAAATTGTTACAGAGCCAATTACTTGGATTCATGCAAGTAAAGGAATCGAACCAGGTACGTCAAAACGTATTTCGGAAGTGATTGAGGAAGAAATTCCGGAGAGCTTGATTAAGGATGTTGTTGTACTATCTGGGCCGAGTCACGCTGAAGAAGTTGGATTGCGTCAAGCGACAACTGTTACGTCTGCAGCAAAGCGTATGGAAGCGGCTGAGGGAGTACAAGATTTGTTTATGAATAGCTATTTCCGTGTATATACAAACCCAGATATCGTTGGAGTTGAACTTGGTGGTGCTTTAAAAAATATTATTGCACTAGCTGCGGGGATATCTGACGGGCTTGGATTAGGTGATAATGCGAAAGCGGCATTAATGACACGTGGTTTAACAGAGATTGCTCGTTTAGGAAGAAAAATGGGCGGAAATCCGTTAACGTTTGCTGGTCTAACTGGTATGGGAGACTTAATTGTAACTTGTACAAGTGTGCATAGCCGAAATTGGCGCGCTGGAAATATGCTTGGAAAAGGGCACTCTTTAGAAGAAGTGCTAGAAAGTATGGGTATGGTTGTAGAAGGTGTAAGAACAACGAAAGCTGCTCATGAATTGGCAGAGAAAATGGAAGTTGAAATGCCGATTACAGCTGCTTTATATGACGTGCTGTTCAATGGGAATAATGTGAAAGATGCAGTAGGCTCATTGATGGGACGTGTTCGAAAACATGAAGTTGAAGCGATACCTGATTTGTTATAAAGAAAGCGGTAGAAGTACATTTCGTACTTCTACCGTTTTTTATTTTTTATGGGTCTTTTCACCAATTTTTCATCTCTGCATAGGATGAAGAGTAACTTGAGGAGAGGGTGAAAAGAATGGATAACAACATTTTTAATAACATTGAAAAAGAAGCGAAAGTGAACAAAGAAGATATTTTTAAATTAGCGTCGTCTGTTCAAAATGCGAACTTACGTGATGAGACAGTGCTTCGCCAATTGATTCATCAAGTTGCTCTAATGGCAGGACGCGAAGTGCCGAAAGAGCAAGAGGATCAAATTGTAAAAGCGATTATTAACAATAATATGCCGGCGGATTTTGGTTCGTTAAGTAAAATGTTTAAAAAATAAATTATGAGAAACAAAGAGTTTAGAGAATGCATATGATAGTTATGAAAGAATGGGAATAGAGCTGTTAAGGGCATATTTGGTCAACCGAAGCGCATCATTTCGTGCTTCGGTTTTATTATTTTAAATAAAAATCATCAATTCACGGAAAAATGATGATTTTTATTTGTTTAAAGATTTTAATTTGTTAAAATAGTATAAAAATAGATTGAAAGTAAAGGGGTGTATATATGTCGGAAGGGCTTATGAAAATGTGGTTTGCTTTAGGGGCAATTGGATTTATGTTTCTTGCAGTAAGTTTTATTTTATTGAGTAGGCATAAAATGAAGAATAAATTTTTGAAAGGGATTACAGCTTTAGTAGCGTACACCCTCATGATTGTATCGGGAATTGTTATTTTCCTTGTTGTATTTAGTGGCCCTATTGAGCAATAAAGGATGTGTAGTCGGTAAATGTTACAAAAGCAACAGTCCATACTAGCATGAAAAGGTGATTGTCAGTGAAAAAAATCCATATTATTTTAATATTTTGTTGTATGAGCATTTTAACAGGGTGTATGTATCCAAGAGAAAATATGAAACAAAGTGCTATTCCTTATGAAGACCAGTTGCAAGTTGTACAAAAAGCCATTAATACATATAAGGAGCAAACGGATGGTTTATTACCAATTAAGACGCGTGATATGAGTACGCCGATTTATCAGAAGTATCCAATTGATTTTCAAAAAATTGCTCCAAGGTACATACAAGAGGCACCAGGGAATGCGTATGAAAGTGGTGGAGTATATCAATATGTATTAATAGATGTTGAAAAAAATCCGACAGTAAAGTTAATTGATGTGAGAATGGCGGAACAAATTCAAGAAGTGGCATTGAAGCTAAGAATGTATCGTGATGAACATCAATATCCACCTTTTAAAAAAGTGATCACAGATGGTGTTTATGAATTAGACTTCAAAAAACTAGGATATAAAGATGTACCACAAGTGACAAGTCCGTACTCAGGAAAAGGTCTCCCTCTTGTAATTAATGAAAAAGGAGAATTGTTTGTTGATTATAGAATCGACTTATATGAAGCGTTGAAAAAAAATGAAGGACAATTTAAAGAAGGTGAAGATATCCGGAGTATACTATCGAAGGATTCCCCGTTTGTTCCTGCATATTCTTTGCCGTACACAGTAAAAAATGGAGAACCAATTTTTTTAAAATCATAAGTCATGAACCTTTCTTTTAGTGAATAAGTTCTAGAAGAAAGGTTTTTTATGTTATACAACTTGCGATGCAAACAAAAGGTATTTTTAAATAGTCATATGAAATTGGACAAAATTATATGATATATTGTCCGAACTTCTAGAATACCATTATATTATATCAGATATTATAGGCAACATTAGAGAAGGTATTAGTTGACTATAAACGTGGAATTATTCCCAAAAATATTGAGGGAGGGAATCACTTGGAAAAGGTAGATATTTTTAAAGATATTGCGGAACGCACAGGCGGTGATATTTATTTTGGAGTTGTAGGAGCTGTTCGAACAGGGAAATCAACATTTATTAAAAAATTTATGGAACTTGTTGTTATTCCCAATATTGAAAATGAGTCAGACCGTCAAAGAGCGCAGGATGAACTGCCTCAAAGTGCTGCTGGTCGTACAATAATGACGACGGAACCGAAGTTTGTTCCAAACCAAGCGGTTTCTATCGAAGTAGATGAAGGTCTTGAAGTGAATATTCGATTAGTAGATTGTGTTGGATATACGGTTCCAGGAGCAAAAGGCTATGAAGATGAGAATGGTCCGCGCATGATTAATACTCCTTGGTATGAAGAGCCTATTCCATTCCATGAAGCTGCAGAAATCGGAACACGTAAAGTAATTCAAGAGCATTCAACAATTGGTGTCGTTATTACAACAGATGGAACAATTGGTGAAATTCCAAGAAGAGATTATATAGAGGCAGAAGAACGCGTTGTAAATGAGTTAAAAGAAGTAGGAAAGCCTTTCATTATGATTATCAATACTGTACAGCCATACCATCCAGATACGGAGCAGTTACGTCAAAGTTTATCAGAAGAATATGATATCCCAGTAATTGCGATGAGTGTAGAGAGTTTAAGAGAAACAGATGTGTATAACGTACTGCGAGAAGCATTATTCGAGTTCCCGGTTTTAGAAGTGAATGTAAACCTTCCGAGCTGGGTAATGGTACTAAATGAAGGGCATTGGTTACGCCAAAGTTATCAGGAAGCGGTTCAAGAGACTGTAAAGGATATAAAACGTCTTCGTGATGTGGACCGTGTCGTTTGGCAGTTTAGTCAATATGAATTTATTGATCGAGCGAGTCTAGCTGGCATCGATATGGGGCAAGGTGTGGCAGAGATTGATTTATATGCGCCAGATGAATTGTATGATCAAATTTTAAAAGAAGTAGTAGGAGTAGAGATTCGAGGGAAAGATCATTTATTAAAGCTTATGCTCGATTTATCTCATGCGAAAACAGAATATGACCAAGTGGCGGATGCCTTGCGGATGGTAAAACAAACCGGATATGGAGTAGCAGCGCCTGCATTAGCTGATATGAGCTTAGATGAACCGGAAATTATTCGTCACGGCTCAAGGTTCGGTGTTAAATTAAAAGCGGTTGCGCCGTCTATTCATATGATTAAAGTGGATGTAGAATCAACATTTGAACCAATTATCGGTACTGAAAAACAAAGTGAAGAACTAGTTCGTTACTTGATGCAAGATTTTGAAGATGACCCGCTATCAATTTGGAATTCTGATATATTTGGGCGCTCTCTTAGCTCTATTGTTAGAGAAGGAATTCAAGCGAAGTTATCTCTAATGCCAGAAAACGCTCGTTATAAATTAAAAGAAACGCTAGAAAGAATTATTAATGAAGGATCTGGCGGATTAATTGCGATTATATTATAAGAAAAAAATCCCTCTAATTGCAGAGGGATTTTTTTCTTTTTGAGTACGTAATAGAAAAATAAACAGTCATTATCTAATATTTTGTTGTAAATTGTCAAGTTTCATCAGAATTTCACATTTTTAGAGTAACAATTTCCTTAAAAATATTGAATTATAAAGGAGAATCGTATAATATAGGCGTTGATAATGATTTATCTACATCTTTGTAGTATAGAATTTGTAAAAATTGCCTACAAATGAAAGTAAGACTCATTTTATGATCATTATACAGTCTTATCTTTGGGAGGAGGTGAATGGCATGAACAAGACAGATTTAATCAATGCTGTTGCAGAAGCAAGTTCCCTTTCTAAAAAGGACGCAACAAAAGCAGTGGACGCTGTTTTTGATTCTATCTTAGAAGCTTTAAAACAAGGTGATAAAGTACAACTAATCGGATTCGGTAACTTCGAAGTTCGTGAGCGTGCGGCTCGTAAAGGTCGTAACCCACAAACAGGTGAGGAGATTGAAATCGCTGCAAGTAAAGTACCTGCATTCAAACCTGGTAAAGCGTTAAAAGATGCGGTTAAATAATCCTTACATATTAACAGGGAAGAAGAGTTTCCTTTTTGGAAACTCTTCTTTTTGCTTTTAAAAACATAAATATGCTAGAATGTGTTCGTATCACTTTTAGGTTTTTCGGGAGGGCTAGCGGATGGCAAAAGTTAATTTAGAACAAATTGAACATGCAGTACGTCTTATTTTAGAGGCAATCGGAGATGACCCAAATCGCGAGGGAGTACTTGATACACCGAAACGTGTTGCGAAAATGTACGCAGAAGTATTCTCAGGAATGCATGAGGATCCGAAAGAGCATTTACACAAAGTATTCGGAGAAGACCACGAAGAGCTTGTGCTAGTAAAAGATATACCATTCTATTCGATGTGTGAGCATCATCTTGTTCCGTTTTATGGAGTTGCTCACGTTGCATATATTCCGCAAGGTGGAAAAGTAACGGGACTAAGTAAATTAGCTCGTACTGTAGACACAATTGCGCGTCGTCCGCAACTACAAGAACGTATTACATCAACAGTAGCTAACTCTATTATGGAAGTACTAGAGCCGCATGGTGTAATGGTAGTAGTAGAAGCAGAGCATATGTGTATGACGATGCGTGGTGTGAAAAAGCCTGGTGCGAAAACAGTAACGACTGCAGTGCGCGGCGTGTTAGAAAATGATGCAGCAGCACGTAGTGAAATTTTATCGTTTATTAAGACGAATTAAAGAAGAGCGGGAAACTGCTTTTCTTTTTTTTTTATACAAAAAAATGATATAGTTTTAATGTTAAAGAGCAAGAATATAAAGGTTGAAAATTACTTCTGCCTTTTGTGTAAATGAATGTTTGTAGTTGTTAGAGACGAAGATAACTTGTATGAATAAAAGTTGAGGCTTTATTCGGTAGCAGTTTGGCAGAAGTAGCCAAGTTTTGATTATAGAAAATAGAATGTATGTGTTATAATAAATTTTATGAATTAGAAAACAAGGGTGATTTTTTGTGTGTGACATCTACGGAGGGTATGCGGGTATTAAAGAGAAATTGATGGAGAAATTACGCCATCCTTATTTTATAAACTATATTGAAGAACCATTTATTGATGAAGAAAAAATAGCGCTGTTATACGGTGCATTAAAAAGTGCAAATATACATAAAGAACAAATTGATCATTATGTCGTAACGATTATGCTTGTACAAATTGCTCTTGATACACATGAAAAAGTATCAAATAAAGCAAACGAAGAGACGAGTGGATTCCATAAGCGTCGTCAATTGACAGTTCTTGCAGGGGATTATTATAGTGGTCTATACTATTACTTATTGTCAATGAATTGTGATATTATCTTAATTCGTGCACTTGCTGAAGGAATTAAGGAGATTAATGAACATAAAATTATGCTATATCAAAAAGCACATGTGACGATTCAAGACATAATGGAAAGTGTAGTAATAATTGAATCTGCGCTTTTGCAAAAAACATGTGATCATTTTCAGTTATCTAATTGGAAACCATATATAACTTATGTGTTAGGAAAAAATCGTCTTCAAAAAGAGTGTCAATTGTATGCTGATAAACAAAATTCACCTGTTTTTCAAGCAGTCCAAAAAATCTCATTGGATGATGATAAAAATTTGGAAACAGTTATTAATGAATGGCTTATGGAAATGAGAAAGCAGGAAGAAAAATTTTTAGAGAATCATACAGAAGTTAATGAGATAATTTCTATGTTAAGAGATAAATCAAGGACATAAGCAACTTTACATTGGAAGAAGGTACGAGCATGCAACAATCAAAAGAAGAAAGAGTACATGACGTATTTGAGAAAATTTCTGATAAATACGATGTGATGAATTCTGTAATTAGTTTTCAAAGGCATAAGGCATGGCGCAAAGAAACGATGCGAATTATGGATGTGAAACCCGGGAGTAAGGCACTTGATGTATGCTGCGGGACGGCAGATTGGACAATTGCACTAGCGGGAGCTGTAGGTGAAGATGGGAAGGTTTACGGTTTAGACTTTAGCGAAAATATGCTAGCTGTCGGTAAACAAAAGGTAGAAGCTTTAGAATTAAAGCAAGTAGAACTTATACATGGAAATGCAATGGAACTTCCTTATGAAGATAATACGTTTGATTATGTAACAATTGGTTTTGGGTTACGTAACGTTCCGGATTACATGCAAGTATTAAAAGAAATGACGCGTGTAGTAAAGCCTGGTGGAAAAGTAATTTGCCTGGAAACATCTCAACCAACGATGATAGGTTTTCGTCAAGGGTATGTCTTATACTTTAAATATATCATGCCGTTATTTGGAAAGATGTTTGCGAAAAGTTATAAAGAATATTCATGGCTTCAGGAATCTGCTAGTACATTCCCAGGGATGAAAGAGTTAGCACGTATGTTTGAAGAAGCTGGGCTTAAGAATGTGCAAGTGAAACCATTTACTTTTGGTGTAGCAGCTATGCATTTAGGTATTAAACCAGAATCAAAATAGAAAATAGAAAAAAGACGTTTTAGGTTAAGGTGAACAATATGAAGTTACAACTTATGTACTCTTTTTTACGATCGGATATTAATGTTATAGAAAAAGAATTGAAGAAGACAGTTGCTTCTGAGCAGCCGTTAGTAGAAGAAGCGGCATTACAGCTTATTGAAGCAGGCGGGAAGCGGATTCGCCCTGTTTTTGTTTTGCTTGCAGGGAAATTTGGGGATTATAAGTTAGATGCAATTAAGCATGTTGCGGTTGCATTAGAACTAATTCATATGGCTTCGCTTGTTCACGATGATGTCATTGATGCTGCGTTTTTACGACGCGGTAGCGCAACAGTGAATGCGAAATGGGGAGATCGTATTGCAATGTATACAGGAGACTACTTGTTTGCGAAGTCTCTTGAATGTATAACAAATATAGAAATTCCAGATGCACATCAAGCGTTGTCTCATACAATTTTAGAAGTTTGTAAAGGTGAAATCGAACAAATTAAAGATAAGTATAACTATGATCAAAATTTACGAACGTATTTAAGAAGGATAAAACGAAAAACAGCATTGTTAATCGCCGCAAGTTGTCAGTTGGGAGCGATTGCTGCTGGTGCTAATCGTGATACTGTAAATCGTCTATTTTGGTACGGATATTTTGTTGGTATGTCTTATCAAATTATTGATGATATTTTAGATTTCGTATCGACAGAAGAGAAGCTTGGAAAGCCTGCTGGTGGTGATTTATTACAAGGTAACATTACATTACCTGTTTTGTATGCCATGGAAGATCCAATTCTTCGTCAAAAAATTACATCTGTGCATGAAAATACAACAGCAAGTGAAATGAAAGAAATTATTGATGATATTAAAGCGAGCGAAGCTATTGATAAAGCATTTTCGTTTAGTGAACGTTATTTACATAAAGCATTAGAAATAATAAAACCACTCCCTCGTGGACAGGCGAAGTATGCGTTGCAAAATGTCGCAAAGTATATTGGAAAACGAAAATTTTAGTGTTTTGTCTAAAAAATAAAATAATCTCTCTATTTCAAAACTATTGCGCAATTGTGATAAGGGTGTTAATATGTGTGTGGGGATATACAATTACATACATAATTCAGAAGTGGAGAGATTTTTTATGGAAAAAACATTTCTAATGGTAAAACCAGACGGTGTACAACGTGCCTTCATTGGGGAAATTGTAGCTCGTTTTGAGAAAAAGGGCTTTCAATTAGTTGGTGCAAAATTAATGCAAGTTACTCCGGAAATTGCTGAACAACACTACGGTGAGCATAAAGAAAGACCTTTCTTTGGTGAATTAGTAGACTTTATTACATCTGGTCCTGTATTCGCAATGGTATGGCAAGGTGAAGGTGTAGTAGATACAGCACGCAATATGATGGGTAAAACACGACCACATGAAGCTGCTCCTGGAACAATTCGTGGAGATTTCGGTGTAACTGTTGCGAAAAACATTATCCACGGTTCGGATTCTTTAGAAAGTGCAGAACGCGAGATTGCTATTTTCTTTAAGGAAGAAGAATTAGTAGACTACTCAAAATTAATGAATCAATGGATTTACTAATTATTTTGAAATAATTTGTAAACGCTTTAATAACTGTGATAATAGTAAAAAGTGTGAGAAGAATAGGGGTATTCTTCTTGCACTTTTTTTATTTCGATCAGTTACGAAGTTAGGGCTGTTATGATATATTGGTATGTAAAGTAAAAGGTTTACTATTATGAAAATAATCGAACAATTACAAGTAGGGAAAGCAAACATTCGATTTACTATATAATTTCTTTGTATTTTAAAGAGTGATGGAAGATAATATAGCTGCTTTATGTAGCGGGATAAATACATATGCGAAAAGAGGAATAACGTATGCGATATATTACAGCTGGTGAATCCCACGGTCCGCAACTTACGACAATTTTAGAAGGTGTTCCGGCAGGGGTATCTTTAGTAGCGAATGATATAAATGAAGAATTAGCTAGAAGACAAAAAGGATATGGACGCGGTAGACGCATGCAAATTGAGAAAGACCAAGTGCAAATTGTAAGTGGTGTTAGGCATGGGAAGACGATGGGGTCACCGATTGCACTTGTTGTTGAAAATCGTGATTTTACACATTGGACAAAGGTTATGGGTGCAGAGCCGTTAACTGAGCAGGAAGAGAAAGAAATGAAAAGGCAAGTTACGAAACCTAGACCTGGACACGCAGATTTAAATGGTGCGATTAAATATGGTCATAGAGATATGAGGAATGTATTAGAGCGTTCTTCAGCACGTGAAACGACAGTTCGTGTTGCAGCTGGTGCAGTTGCAAAAAAAATATTAGCGGAATTAGGTATACAAGTAGCGGGACATGTTATCGAGATTGGTGGTGTACAGGCAGCAAATATTAAATATAACTCTATTGTGGAATTACAAAGTACTACAGAAGCATCTCCTGTACGTTGTTTAGATGAAGCGGCCGGTAAAAAGATGATGCAAGCAATTGATGATGCGAAGGCAAATGGTGATTCTATCGGTGGTATTGTTGAAGTAGTTGTAGAAGGAATGCCAATTGGAGTAGGTAGCTATGTACATTATGATAGAAAATTAGATGCAAAATTAGCAGCGGCAATTATGAGTATTAACGCTTTTAAAGGTGTTGAAATTGGAATTGGTTTTGAAGCAGCACATAGACCAGGAAGTGAAGTGCATGATGAAATCCTTTGGGATGAAGTGCAAGGGTACAGAAGACAAACGAACAATGCAGGTGGATTAGAAGGTGGCATGACAACTGGTATGCCGGTTGTTGTGCGCGGTGTTATGAAACCGATACCGACATTATATAAACCGCTTCAAAGTGTTGATATTGATACGAAAGAACCTTTTACAGCGAGTATTGAACGTTCAGATAGTTGTGCAGTGCCAGCAGCTAGCGTTGTGGCTGAAGCTGTTGTGGCTTGGGAGATCGCAACAGCTTTAATTGAACAATTTGGATTAGATCGTATCGATCTTATACGTGAAAATATTGAGAAACATAATGAATATGCGAGGGGATTTTAATGGAGAACATACATATTCAAACGAAATCAAAAGAATATGATGTACATGTTGGAAGGGAGGCGTTGTCACACTTAACAACGCTTATTCAAAAAATGAATCCTGCAGTATCTAACATAATGATCATTTCTGATGAAGCTGTTGCATCACTGCATTTACAGACAGTTGTTGATGCATTGCAAGTAGAGCAAAAAGTATTTTCGTTTGTTGTACCGAGTGGCGAAAAAGAGAAGTCTTTTGAAAATTTCTATGAGGCTCACACTTCGGCTCTTGAAAATAAATTAGATAGAAATTCTTTAATCATCGCACTTGGAGGCGGGATGATTGGAGATTTGGCTGGATTTGTTGCCGCGTCGTTTATGCGTGGTATTCGCTTTGTCCAAGTGCCAACGACTTTATTAGCTCACGATAGCGCAGTAGGCGGGAAAGTAGCAATTAACCATCCACTAGGAAAAAATATGATTGGAGCATTTCATCAGCCAGAAGCTGTTGTATATCATACGCCATTTTTACATTCACTTCCTGAAAAAGAGTGGCGATCAGGTTATGCAGAAGTGATAAAGCATGCTCTTATTGGTGATGTAGAGCTATATCATTGGTTAAAAGAAGAAGTGCAAACGTTAACGGATCTTCGTGATGAAAAGTTAATTCATATATTAACGAAGGCGATTCCTGTGAAAGCGAATATTGTGTCGCAAGATGAAACAGAAAAAGGTGTACGTGCCCATTTGAATTTTGGGCATACGTTAGGACATGCTCTTGAAAAAGAGTTAGGATATGGGAATATTACTCACGGTGATGGAGTAGCGGTTGGCATGCTATTTGCTATGTTTTTAAGTGAGCAAGTGTACAAAGTTGATCTTTCTTATGAAGAAATGAAGCAGTGGTTCTTGAAATACGGTTATCCAAAAATGCCAAGTGACTTGAATGTAGAACGTCTCGTTCAGTTGATGAAACAAGATAAAAAAGCAAATGCTGGAACAATTCATATGGTGCTTATGCAGGAATATGGGGGAGTGAATGTCGTATCTATTTCAGATGAGACTGTTCATATTGCGTTAGAAGCATTTCAAAAGGATATGGTGTAAAAAGTCATAGAACAGGTATGAAATGCATATTTAAAGGTATTCTCGTAATGGTGACGGTTATGATTAAAGATGACAGTAAGACATTATAAATCATATCAATGACTGGGGGAAGAAAAGTGAGAGTAAAAGAGCAATTGTTAACTTTGAGAGCATATGTACCTGGGAAAAATATTGAGGAAGTAAAAAGAGAATACGGATTATCAAAAATTGTAAAACTAGCATCGAATGAAAATCCGTTTGGCTGCTCTGCGCGTGTGACAGAAGCATTAACTTCGTTAGCTAATCAATATGCACTCTATCCGGACGGGGCGGCATTTGAGCTTCGTGAGAAAGTAGCAGAGCATTTAGGTGTAAAAGCGGAACAACTTTTATTTGGTAGTGGGCTAGATGAAGTCATTCAAATGATTAGTCGTGCTTTGCTACATAATGGAACAAATGTTGTAATGGCGAACCCTACGTTCTCGCAATACCATCACCATGCTGTTATTGAAGGAGCAGAAGTTCGTGAAGTACCACTTAAAGATGGCATTCACGATTTAGATGCAATGTTACAACAAGTAGATGAGAAAACGAAGATTGTATGGGTTTGTAATCCGAATAATCCGACAGGTACATATGTAGAAAAACAAAAATTACTTTCATTTTTAGAATCAGTTCCAAAGTCAGCGCTCGTTATTATGGACGAAGCATATTATGAATATGCTGGGGCAGAAGATTATCCGCAAACATTACCTCTTCTTGAAAAGTACGAAAATCTTATGGTGCTACGCACATTCTCAAAAGCATATGGATTAGCTGCTTTTCGTATTGGATATGCGATTGGTGATGCAAAGCTTATTGGGCAGCTAGAGGTAGCAAGACTACCATTTAACACATCAACTATCGCCCAAGCGGTAGCATTAGCGGCAATAGAGGATCAACAGTTTTTACAAGAGTGTGTGAAGAAAAATGCCGGAGGATTAAATCAATATTATGCATTTTGTAAGGAATATAACGTATTCTACTATCCATCTCAAACGAATTTCATTTTCTTGAAACTTGGTATACCTGGTAATGAAGCTTTCGAACGATTAATGAAAAAAGGATATATCGTTCGTTCTGGTGCAGCATTTGGTATGCATGATGGTATTCGTATTACTGTTGGATTAAAAGAAGAAAATGATGAGATTATTGAATTACTTACGGAACTTGTAAAAGAACAAGTGAAGAAAGAAGAAACGTATTCTTAAGAAATGGTGGAGGCTCCTGTTACAGGAGCCTTTTTCATTTGAACTGCAATAAGGGGAGTTGTTTGCACGTTCAAGAAAGAAAACGTTACAATAGAAGTAGACGTATAAGAAGAACTATTGTACATATAACTTATTTAAAATGTGAGGAGGATACAGTTTGAAACTAGTAGGACGAAAAAATAGTTTGAATGGGAAAATTGTTGTTCCAGGAGATAAATCTATTTCGCATCGCTCTGTTATGTTTGGAGCGATAGCGGAAGGGACGACGAAAGTATCAAATTTTTTATTAGGAGAAGATTGTTTAAGTACAATTGCATGTTTTCAAAAACTAGGTGTCCAGATTGAACAGTTTGGTAACGATGTCACGATTTACGGTAAAGGATTACATAATTTACAAGAACCGAAAGAAGTATTAGATGTGGGGAATTCAGGGACGACTATTCGTCTTATGCTTGGGATTTTAGCAAATACGCCGTTCCATAGTACGATAATTGGTGATGCATCAATTGGAAAACGTCCTATGAAACGTGTTACAGACCCGCTTAGTAAGATGAATGCTCAAATTGATGGTAGAGAAAACGGACAATATACACCTTTATCTATTCGCGGTGGTAAGGTAAAAGGTATGCATTACCATTCACCAGTAGCAAGCGCACAAGTGAAGTCAGCAGTTTTACTTGCGGGTTTGCAAGGGGAAGGGATTACTACGGTAACAGAGCCTATGCAATCTCGTGATCATACGGAAAGAATGTTGCGTGCATTCGGTTGTACCGTAGATGTTAATGGACGGACTGTTTCATTACAAGGTGGACAACAACTTAAAGGTGCAGACATAGAAGTTCCAGGAGATATTTCTTCGGCGGCATTTTTCTTAGTAGCTGGTGTAATTGTCCCAAATAGTAAGCTTGTATTGGAAAACGTTGGTTTAAATCCGACGAGAACAGGGGTTTTAGATGTATTAACAAAGATGGGTGCACTTATTTCTATCGATCATATTAGAAATGAAGAGTTTGAACCGTGCGGGGATATTACGATTGAAACATCTAAACTAAAAGGAATAGAAATTGGTGGAACTCTTATTCCAAGATTAATTGATGAAATTCCTGTAATTGCTTTATTGGCAACGCAGGCAGAAGGAATTACTGTTATTAAAAACGCTGAGGAGTTAAAAGTAAAAGAAACAAATCGTATCGATACGGTTGTAGATGAATTAGGCAAATTAGGTGCGAAGATTGAAGCTACACCAGATGGTATGATTATATATGGTAAACAAAGTTTAAAAGGAAATACTGTTAATAGTCACGGCGATCATCGTATTGGGATGATGCTTGCAATCGCATCGTGTATTATAGATGGAGAAGTGAAAATAGAGAATAGTGATGCGGTCGCTGTATCGTATCCGGAATTTTTCGAACAATTAGCTGCGCTATGAGAGAAAGTATAGGAAGAGGTAGCTCACTCAAAAGGTTGCGTTCTTACACCTAGTTGCTTATGATAAATGAACAGAAGAGAATATTTTTTGAATTAAAGGAGACGTTTATGCAAAAGTTTGAACAGGCTGTTTCTTATATTGAAAACGGTGAAGCAGAAAAAGGATTACAATTATTAAAAGAACAACTACGAGTTGCTAATGATGAAGAGAAGTATGATATCGCTCGTTACTATCATACACTTGGGTTTATGGATGAGGCGTTAGCAATTACTGAAGACTTACGCTTGCTATATCCGGAAGAAAGTGAATTTACGGTATTTTTAGCAGAATTATATATTGATTTAGATAAAGAAGATGAAGCGATTGAAGTGCTTCATGATATTCCAGAAAACGATGATTTATATGTTCAATCGTTATTACTTGTAGCGGATTTATTCCAAATGCAAGGTTTTGATGATGTAGCAGAACAAAAACTATTAAAGGCGAAAGAAATGATGCCAGACGAACCTGTTATTACGTTTGGGTTAGCAGAATTATATAGTAGTAAAGGTGAAGAGCAAAAGGCGATCACTTATTATGAATCGTTACTAGCAGAACATAAAGTTATGGGTGGTGTTGTCATTGCGCTTCGTCTAGCAGAAACTTTAAGTGCTATTGGAAACTGGGAAGAGGCAATCTCTTACTATGAAGCGGGGTTAGAAGAGCAAAAAGATATTCACTCATTATTTGGATATGCCTTCACATTATACCAAGGAGAAGAATATCAAAGAGCAATTGGTGCTTGGCAAGAATTAAAAGAATTAGATCCTGAATACGCATCGTTATACATGTATTTAGCGAAAAGCTATGAAAAAGAAGGCATGCTTCAAGAAAGCTATGAAACACTTCAAGAAGGAATTAAAGTAGATGAGCTGTCTGTTCCTTTCTATGTAGAATTAGCGAATATTGCGGCGAAATTAGGTAAAATAGCGGAGGCAGAAGAAGTGCTTCAAAAAGCGCTGGAGCTAGATCCGGGACATTTAGGTGCGATATTAAAATATGCGTATATTTTAAAAGAACAAGAGAAATACGAAGAGCTAATTGCAGTTGTAGAGCGTGCAATTGACAGTGGAGAACCAGATACACAACTACTTTGGGATCTTGCATTTGCAAAAAAACAATTAGAAATGTATTCGGATGCATTAAAACACTATGAAAGTGCATATACTTCTTTTAAGAATCATCCAGATTTCTTGGAAGAGTACGGTTATTTCTTATTAGAAGAAGGAATGCGAAAAGAGGCGAAAGAAGTATTTACGCAGTTAATACAACTAGACCCGACACAAATTCATATTGAAGAATTGTTATATAATTTAGAGGATTTTTCATAAGTTGGAAGGAAACTGAATGCCGCTTCTTGAATCTAAAAAGAAAAGAGAAAGACAGAGGAGGGACTTAATCGCTATGAATACCCCTGTTTCTGTAAACGAGAAGAAGGATTTTGTAAAATGGTTTTTGAATAATTACCAACTGAAACAGCGTGAATGTGTATGGATTTTGAATTATTTAATGAGTCACGATCAATTAATGCATAAAGTCCACTTCGTAGAACATGCAAAATATTGTCCGCGTGGCTTAGTAATGTCAGCAAATTGTGTGAAAGACACACCGTTTCACTTTTTCAAACAAAATGTAATGACAACAGATGCAGAAAAATCGTTTCATGATATTCGTTTGAATCGAGATGAGGATATTTATATTCAGCTTAATTTTAAATCATCGTTCCAAAATGCAAACTATGTAGCTGTATTAGAAGAAAACCCATATTTGCCAAAGCATATTGAAGTGAATGAAAAAGATCGATTGCTTGCAGAACGATTTTTAGAAGAAAGTGTATTCTCATTTAGAAGAGAACGTCTTTTGAAACAAATTGATGAAGCTTTGGATAAGCAAGATAAGGAAGCATTTCATAGGTTAACAGCAGAGTTGAAAATTTTATAGAATTCATTTTGATTATGTAATCTTTACGAAATTCAGACTTTTTAAGAAAAACTACTTAATAATAGGTAGTTTTTCTTTTTTTACCTCTTTTAGTATGGTTTAATATATATAAAGTGAAAGTTCTGTTATTTCGAATGGAGGAGGGGAGAAAAGGTGAAATGGATTGTAAAAGATGTAGAACAGTTTGAGCAAGCGAGGGAGTATGTAGATACAGGGATTATACCCCTTTTGTCTATTTCGGCAGCAAAAGAGATGAAAATGGTTGTAGAGCAAGGTGAATTTATTGAGGCTTTGAGTATGGAGTTGGAAAGGGAGTATAAAGGAAGAGTGCTTTTACTGCCCGCATTTACGTATTTGGTAGAGAGCCAAAAGAATGAAAAAGACCGTTTGCAAGAATGGACAGATCATTTAAAAAGGCAAGGTTTTAAGCATATTGCCTATGTGACAAGTGACTTTTCATGGAAAGAAGATATGAGAGATGTGCAGGGTGATTTATTTTGGTTTCCATCGTTATCATTAGAGCAATTTAGTGACCAAGCGAAAAGGGAAGTTATTCGTGCACACATAAAAAATATTATGGAAATGTTGGAAGAAAGATGGATAAAATAATAATAAACAGAAAGTTCTTATTATTATGAGTAGTATGATATTGACCTATGCAAGAGGGTATTATATCATGATAGTGTCCTAGTTTTTATTTTTTATATAATTTTTTCACGAGGGGACAATTTCTGATAGAGGGGGGAAATTTTCGTGAGCGAGAAAGAACATCGTGTGTCAAGAAGACAGTTTTTAAATTACACACTTACAGGGGTAGGAGGCTTTATGGCGGCGGGTATTTTAATGCCGATGACGAGGTTTGCGCTTGATCCGGTGTTAAGAAAAGAAGTGGGAACAGATATGGTTGCTGTTGGACAAGTAAAGGATATTACAACAGAGCCGAAGCGCTTCGATTTTAAGGTGAAGCAGGTTGACGGATGGTACAAGTCTGAAGAGCCAAAATCTGCTTGGGTGCATAAAGATGAAAGCGGAGACATTGTTGCATTTTCTCCAGTGTGTAAACATTTAGGTTGCACAGTGAACTGGAATTCGGACAAAGCACATCCTAATCAATTCTTTTGCCCATGTCACGGGGGACGTTACACAAAAGATGGGATGAACATTAAAGGCACACCGCCTCTTGCTCCGCTTGATGTATACGAGTCTAAAGTGAAAGATGGAACGCTGTATTTAGGAAAAGCGAAGCCAAGAGGGGGTGCAAAGTAGATGTTAAATAAAATTTATGATTGGGTGGACGAACGTTTAGATATTACACCGATATGGCGTGATATCGCTGATCATGAAGTACCTGAGCATGTTAACCCGGCACATCACTTTTCTGCATTCGTCTATTGCTTTGGAGGACTTACCTTTTTCGTTACAGTAATTCAAATTTTGTCCGGAATGTTTTTGACGATGTATTATGTGCCGGATATTAAAAATGCTTGGGAGTCGGTTTATTATTTACAAAATGAAGTAGCTTACGGGCAAATTGTTCGTGGTATGCATCACTGGGGTGCTAGTCTCGTAATTGTAATGATGTTTTTACATACACTCAGAGTTTTCTTCCAAGGTGCGTATAAAAAGCCTCGTGAGTTAAACTGGATTGTTGGTGTTCTTATTTTCTTTGTTATGTTAGGTCTTGGTTTTACCGGATATTTATTACCGTGGGATATGAAAGCGTTATTTGCTACGAAAGTAGGGATTCAAATTGCAGAGCAAACGCCGCTCATTGGTCCTTATATTAAAACATTACTCGCTGGTCATTCCGAAATCGTTGGCGCTCAAACATTAACTCGCTTCTTTGCTATTCACGTCTTCTTCTTACCAGCAGCACTTCTAGGTTTAATGGCCTTCCACTTCATCATGATTCGCAAACAAGGTATTTCCGGTCCGCTATAAGAGATTGCTAAATTAAAGGGGAAAGAACAAAAGGAGGGAGATTATGCATCGCGGCAAAGGGATGAAGTTTGTAGGAGATTCTCGGGTACCAGTAGCCCGGAAACCAAATATTCCAAAAGATTATTCTGAATATCCAGGGAAAACAGAAGCGTTTTGGCCGAATTTCTTGTTAAAAGAATGGATGGTTGGTGCAGTTTTTTTAGTCGGTTATTTATGTTTAACAGTGGCGCATCCGTCACCGCTTGAGAGAATGGCGGATCCTACAGATGCAGGATATATACCACTTCCAGATTGGTATTTCTTATTCTTGTATCAGTTATTAAAGTATTCGTATGCTTCAGGCTCATTTACTGTAATTGGTGCGTTTATTATGCCGGGGATTGCGTTTGGAGCGTTACTATTAGCTCCGTTTCTAGATCGAGGCCCAGAAAGAGCACCATTGAAGCGTCCTGTAGCAACGGGGTTTATGCTTTTAGCAATTGCATCGATTATTTTTTTAACTTGGGAATCTGTAGCACACCACGATTGGGAAGCTGCAAAAAAACAAGGAGCAATTGTAAAAACAGCACCAGTTGATAAAAATGATGACGGCTACAAGTTGATGCAAAAAAATACTTGTTTAACATGTCATGGTGACAATTTACAGGGCGGAGCGGCAGCACCGGCTTTACAAAACTTAACTTTAAAACCAGAAGAAATCGCTAAAATTGCGAAAGATGGAAAAGGCTCAATGCCTAAAGGTGTATTTAAAGGTACAGATGAGGAACTGAAAAAGCTTTCGGAATTCGTTGCAAAGTATAATAAAAAATAATAGAAAAGCTGACTACAAAATCTGTAGTCAGCTTTTTATTTTGCGTGCCCAGCTAAGCTGGGCACTGTTTGATGGTGAAAGGTTTAAATAGAATTCTACAAGGATTCAAAAATTATTATAGCCTATCTTCAATTGGACAGAAGTGGCTCGGTAAAATAGATTGGTACGTCTTAGAACGGCTTAACCTTTTTTGGAATAAGAAAAGAAATGTTCGAAAGAAACATGGTCGTATCAAGGACTTGATGAAGAAAATAACATACACACTCGTGAAAGTAGGAAGCTAGAACAAACTGAAAGCTAAAGAAGGAAGAGCATCAGAAAGCCGTATGAGGGAAAACCTCACGTACGGTTTGATGAGGGGAAGCTGAAACAGAAAAGGGATAGCAAAGCCATCCCTAAAGAAAATTTAATCTGTTTCAGTTTTCTACTCTACGATGACGGAAAGTTTGCTATATAATAGAGTAGAGTTCGATGAAAGAATTACTTTGTTTGAAAGGTGTTGGACATACAGATTGGCTTACTTGTATGCAATGTTAAGGCAACGTTCGGTACTATTATTTTTATTGGTTGTTAACATATTAGGTACAATTTACGGATTCATATGGTATGGAAATCAATTAAAAGAAACCTCACCTATATTTTGGCCGTTTGTACCAGATAGCCCTATGGCGACTCTCTTTTTTGTCTTTGTTTTAATTGCTTTCTTGATGAAGAAGAACTGGGGGTTAATAGAAGCGCTAGCGATAGTTACTTTAATAAAATATGGTGTTTGGGCTGTTGTTGTAAATGCAATTATGATTTATGTAAAAGGCCCTATTGGCCTTATGGGATATATGTTAATGTTATCTCATTTTGCGATGGCAGTGCAGGGAATGTTATATGCTCCGTTTTATCGGATAAAAAAATGGCACTTCACTGTAGCTGGCATATGGACATTACATAATGATGCAATTGATTATTTATTTTGGCAAATGCCGAGATATGGGATTATGCATTTATTTGTAGAGAAAATTGGTTATTTTACGTTTTGGTTAAGTATTGCTGTACTGTGTATTACATATTATTATTGCTTACGTGAGAACCGAAAACAGTTTTCTTTATGATGGTGAGAACATTTAGGGGGAGAAAATGAAGAAAAATAAGAGCGGTATAAACATATTGGATCGATTGATCACTTTAGTAGTTTCCTATAGCATAGCATTTTCTGTTTTCGCTCTCGCGACAACGGTAGTTATATATGGAAAATGGTTGTATTATTTTGAAATTGATTTTTTAAATATTCCAGATTTAGCGGATATGACGAAAGATGAAATTAAGAGAAACTATGATGTGCTTATTACATATTTATCGCCGTTTTATGAAGGTGCATTACAATTGCCGACATTAGATATGTCCACAAATGGACGCATTCATTTTGTAGATGTTAAAAATATTGTAGTCAAGATTCAATATATAATGTATGGAACGATTGTAATTGCTGTATTAGGAGGAGCGTATTTATTAAAAAAGAAAAAGGAAAAGTTTTTACTTCACGGAGCGATTCTTACAATTATTTTTCCAATAGCTCTTACGTTACCAATTGCTATTAATTTTGAAAAGAGTTTCGTATTATTTCATAAGCTTTTATTTAGCAATGATTATTGGATGTTTGATATTGAAACAGATCCGGTTATTTTAATGTTACCGGAAGAATTCTTTATGCATGCTGCATGTATTATTTTATTATTGATTTTAGGTGGTAGCATGCTTTGTTACGGTGTGTATAAATATTTAGTGAAAAAGAAAAGGGTTTCAAAGAAAAAATTCTCTGTTTAAAGAGAATTTTTTTGTTTTCATAGAGATAATATATTTTTTGGTTTTGTTCTGTTCTATTCTTGTCCAATTCCACATATTTTGTACTAGTAGTTATAGGGGGGACCGGGATGAAGAGAACATTAATTGGACTGATAGCATTTCTAATTATAATGTTTCCAGTACGTATATATGCTGAAGAGTGGAGTGAACTAACTGGATTGCTAGATGACTCTTTGCAGTTAGTGAAGAAAAAAGAAGATGAAAAGGCAATACAAGTACTGTACCATTTCTCAGAGCAATTTCTATCAAAGGAGAATGAAAATAATTCAAAAGTAACTCCGGGACAAATTAGAGTCGTTTCTTTAGCATACGATAAGGCGAAACAATCTCTCGCGGAAGATTCAGATAGGCAAGTTAAAGTGGATAATATGTTAGCGTTACAACTTGCTGTTGATGCACAAGTATCTAAATATCAGCCACTTTGGATGGAAAGAGAAAGAAAGATAATGAATGCTTTTTCTCAAGTAGAAAAGGCGATGGAAAAAGAAGATGATGGACAGTTCCAACAGACGCTAAATACATTTTTAAATGAATTTAATATTATTTATCCTAGTTTAATGATTGCTCTGCCAGAAAACGAAGCGCAGCGTGTAAATGCACATTTATCTTATTTGGATGAATTTCGTAACGTTATGTTAAAAACGAAAGGTGGACAAATGCAACTAGGGATTATTAAAGGTGATTTGCAAAAAATATTTCATACAGTAAAAAAAGATGAGATTGCTCCCTCTCTCATTTGGTTTATGACAATTACTGGAGGACTTATTTTGTTCACTTTAACGTATGTTGGATGGAGAAAGTATAAAGGGGAGAGAGAGAAGCGGAGAAGCAACTTGCATTCTAAAGATAGATAATACGCATAAATAAAGATACGGATTGTAAGGTTTATTTATTGACAACGGTGGAAGAAAAAAATAGAATGAGAAGTACTATAATTAAAACTTCAATGGAGGTTTATGATGTTTTATTTAATTTACTTCGCGATCATTTTGATCATACCGTTGTATGCACAGTCAAAAGTACGTAGTGCCTATAGCAAGTATTCACAAGTTTATTCAACATCAGGTATGACAGGAGCGGAAGTGGCTCGAAAAATTTTAGATGAAAATGGATTGTACAATGTAGCCGTAGA
Organism: Bacillus sp. AC266; assembly: GCF_979253805.1. Classification (NCBI taxonomy): domain Bacteria; kingdom Bacillati; phylum Bacillota; class Bacilli; order Caryophanales; family Bacillaceae; genus Bacillus; species Bacillus sp. AC266. The sequence goes on along the minus strand of NZ_CEEDEC010000003.1, from coordinate 381,585 downwards.
AGAAACGCCAGGTCATTTGTCAGATCATTATGACCCGCGTGTAAAGACGGTTAGATTATCGACAGATAACTATTATGGTCATTCAGTTGCTGGTACAGCTGTAGCAGCACATGAAGTAGGACACGCAATTCAAGATGCGAAAGATTATAACTTTATGCGTGTACGCCATTCGTTAGTGCCAGTTGCTAATTTTGGTTCAAACATGTCATGGGTTTTTGTCCTAATTGGTGTATTTGCACAAATGTCTGGTTTGTTGTTACTAGGAATTATTTTAATGGCAGCAGGTGTTATTTTCCAACTTGTTACATTACCAGTTGAGTTTGATGCATCAAAACGCGCAATGCAACAAATTGAAGCACTTGGTATCGTATCAACAGATGAGTACGGTCAAGCTCGTAAAGTATTAAATGCGGCAGCATTAACATATGTAGCAGCAGCTGCTGTAGCAGTATTTGAATTATTACGTCTCGTATTAATTTATACTGGTATGCAGCGTAGCGACGATTAAAGACTATCAATTTTGATAGTCTTTTTTTTGTTTTGTGGATTGAATCTTATAATATGTTACAAATGGAAATAATAGAGAGAATATGGGGTATAGAACTAGTTAAAATAAAGATAAGTATGGAATGATGAAAGAAGGTGACGGACATAGAATATCCATATCATTTAGTTAAACAAGTGAAGGAGCGTAGTGCTATATACCAATTAGAAGGTTTTTTAAGTGGACAGGGCCCTAAAAACCCGAAATTAATGCTTGTTGGAGAAGCACCTGGTGAAACAGAAATTCATAATGGGATTCCATTTAGTGGGAGAGCGGGAAAACATTTAATGGAATTTTTAGAACGTATTCACGTTACAAGGGAAGAAGTATATATTACGAGTGCGGTCCGGAGTAGACCTTATAAATGGAGAGAGAAAAGGGAACGAAATGGCGAAATAATACAGAAGAAGTACAATAGAACACCGAATCAAGGTGAGATACTTGCCCATGCACCTTTGCTAGATTATGAACTGGAATTTATACAGCAGCCGGTTATTGTCACACTTGGTAATATTGCATTACAGCGTTTAGTTGGTAAAAATAATAAAATTACGGATGTTCATGGAGAATTGTTAAAGCAACCTGTGCAGCGATTGAAAGATAGCAGCAGTACAGAATTTATTTGGTCAGAAAAAGAATATCATATTTTTCCGACCTTTCATCCAGCTTCTATTTTCTATAATCGGAGTTTGTTGGAGCTTATTTATGAGGATTTGGAGAAACTTAAAAGATTTATAATAAAAAACTAGAAAAGCTACAGAGCTTTTCTAGCTGAATTTAATTATGTAACGGTTTTTTATTTTCATCTAATGTAAATCCCTCACCAACAACATCGTGTACATCACTTACAGCGACAAAGGCATGTGGATCTACTGAAATAATGATATTTTTTAATTTTACGATTTCATTTTTAGCAACAACACAATATAGTACATTACGTTCTATTTTTGTATAGGATCCAACTGCTTTTAAAAAGGTTGCTCCGCGCTCCATTTCTGATAAAATTTTTGAAGCAATTTCATCGTTTTTATCAGAAATAATAGTTGCTCCTTTTGCTGCATAAGCACCTTCTTGCATGAAATCAATAACCTTAGCCCCGATAAAAACAGCAACTAACGTATACATGCCCTCGCGATATGATAAATATGTAAGAATAGAGATAATGATAACGACCGCATCAAACATAAACATCGTTTTTCCCATACTCCAGCCAACATATTTGTGAGCTAGCCTTGCGATAATATCAACACCGCCAGTAGTCCCGCCGTATTTGAATATAATTCCAAGTCCTATGCCGATAAATGCCCCAGCGAATAAAGCAGCCAGTGTCATATCATTTTGCAAGTTTAAATGTAAGTTGAGAACCTCGTAGCGCTGAAACACCCAAAGGAATAAAGAGACGCTAAATGTACCGATTAATGTGTATAAAAATGTTGTTCGGCCGAGTAATTTCCAGCCAATGAAAAATAGAGGGACGTTTAAAATTAAGTTTGTATAGGAAGGATCAAGTGAAAATTTAAAATATAATAATAGCGTAATGCCGGTAAATCCACCCTCTGCAAGATGGTTTTCAATATTGATATTCACAATACCGAAAGAAAAAATAGCGGAACCGATTAAAATAAAAATGATATTCCGAATCTTCAAATTTGATGTCATTTAGAAATCCCCCTAATTATGTAATGATTGCATTGCTCCTCTTAAACGATAGAACATAATAATAAGTTATTTCTAGTTGATAGTAAAAATAGAGAATGGTATAAGAGCTTAATTAGTTCGGCCTGATATTGTGCGGAAAAACTGCAAAAGAAAGTTTCACTTTATCCCGTCCCAACGGCTGGTAGAGGGAAAAGCAAAGAAGAAAAGGTCGAACCAGCCGCAGGGACCCGATTGGTTCAGGCTGATCTTTTGCAAAAATCACGCAAAAGAAGTTTCACTTTATTATAGTCTATCCTAAAAAGAGTCGTAAATAGTGATATGAGGGAATAATATTTGTCAAATCGCGATGAATTGGCTAACATGAAAGAGGAAGGAATAAGAGGTGACTAGTATGGAAGCAAAAACGATGAAAGATATGCAGAAAGAAGTAGATGCATATATCGGTCAATTTAAAGAAGGTTATTTTAGTCCGCTTGCAATGATGGCTCGTTTAACTGAAGAAATGGGAGAGCTTGCAAGAGAGGTTAATCATTATTATGGTGAGAAACCAAAGAAAACGACTGAGAAAGAACGAAGTGTTGAGGAAGAGCTTGGAGATGTTTTATTTGTTATGATTTGTATGGCAAATAGTTTAAATATTGATTTAGAAACAGCGCATAACATTGTAATGAATAAATTTAATACACGTGATAAAGATCGTTGGACACGTATTGATGAGGGAGAGAAAGACGCATGAAAGAAATTAAAGTAATTATCGCTGGACCACGAGGACGCATGGGATATGAAGCAGTCCTTCTTATGGAAAGAACAGCGCATTTCAATTTAGTAGCAGCAATTGATTATAAGCATGGCGGAGAAAAAATTTCTGATTTACCGGGAATGCCAGCGCTAGATGCACCTATTTACGCGGATTTACATACTTGTTTAGATGAAGTAGAAGCAGATGTATTGTTAGATTTAACAACACCAGAAATTGGAAAGAAACATGTGACACTTGCAGTTGAACGTGGACTTCGATCAGTTATTGGTACAACTGGATTTACTGAAGAAGAACTAAAGAAATTAACAGAAAATGCAAAAGAAAAAGAAGTAGGAACAATCATTGCTCCAAACTTTGCGATTGGTGCAGTACTTATGATGAAGTTCTCTCAAATGGCAGCGAAGTACTTCCAAGATGTTGAAGTAATTGAATTACACCATGATCAAAAATTAGACGCACCATCTGGTACAGCTGTAAAAACAGTAGAATTAATCCGTCAAAATCGTGTGCCAAAAGAGCAAGGGCACCCTAATGAAACGGAACAATTAGAAGGGGCACGTGGTGCAAATGTAGACGGTATTCACATTCATAGCGTACGTCTACCAGGGCTTATTGCACACCAAGAAGTAATGTTCGGCGGAGATGGACAAATGTTAACAGTTCGTCATGATTCATTCAACCGTGCATCATTTATGTCAGGTGTAAAACTATCAATTGAAACAGTAATGAACCTTGATCATCTTGTGTACGGTTTAGAAAATATTATCGACTAAAGGGGAGACAACGGATGAAAATTGCCTTAATCGCACATGACAAAAAGAAAGATGATATGGTTTCGTTCGCATACGCATATAAACCAATTTTTGAAAAACATGAACTTTTTGCAACAGGAACGACAGGACTTCGTATTATGGAGGCAACTGGTTTAGTTGTAACAAGATATCAATCCGGTCCTCTTGGTGGCGATCAAGAAATTGGTGCAATGATTGCAAAAAATGAGATGGATATGGTGATTTTTTTCCGGGATCCACTAACAGCCCAGCCGCATGAACCAGATGTTAATGCGTTACTTCGTTTATGTGATGTATACGCCATCCCATTAGCAACAAATATGGCAAGTGCTGAAATGCTAATGCATGCATTAGAGCGGGGAGATTTAGATTACCGAAAGTTAAGAAAATGAGGGGAACAATTATGAGTGGATTACATATATTAGCGTTTGGTGCTCATGCCGATGATGTTGAAATCGGCATGGCAGGTACCATTGCAAAGTATACGAAGCAAGGATATGAAGTAGGCATTTGCGATTTAACAGAAGCTGATCTTTCTTCAAATGGAACGGTAGAACTAAGAAAAGAAGAAGCAAAGGCTGCAGCTCGTATTATGGGAGTAAAAACGAGAATTAATTTAGCAATGCCAGACCGTGGTTTGTATATGAAAGAAGAATATATACGTGAAATTGTAAAGATTATTCGTACATATAAACCAACACTAATTTTCGCACCATATTACGAAGATCGTCATCCAGACCATGCTAATTGCGCGAAACTTGTGGAAGAAGCTATCTTTTCAGCGGGAATTCGTAAATATATGCCTGAACTTCCGCCGCACCGTGTAGAGTCTTTTTATAATTATATGATTAATGGTTTTCATAAACCGAATTTTTGTATAGATATTAGTGAATACCTTTCTAAAAAGGTGGAAGCGTTAGAAGCGTATGAAAGTCAGTTTTCAACAGGGAGTGATGGTGTTAAGACGCCATTAACCGAAGGATACGTTGAAACTGTAATCGCTCGGGAGAAGATGTTTGGGAAAGAAGTTGGAGTGCTGTATGCCGAAGGATTTATGAGTAAGAAACCGGTTTTATTACATGCTGATTTAATAGGGGGATGTAAATGAAATTGAAAATAGGTATTACATGTTATCCTTCTGTAGGTGGTTCTGGGGTTGTTGGGACAGAGTTAGGAAAGCAATTGGCGGAACGCGGGCATGAAATTCATTTTATTACATCGGGTGTACCATTTCGGTTGAATAAAGTGTACCCGAACATTTATTTTCACGAAGTAACAGTAAATCAATATTCTGTTTTTCAATATCCACCTTACGATTTAGCATTAGCGAGTAAAATGGCAGAGGTTGCTCAAAGAGAAAACCTTGATATTTTACATGTGCATTATGCAATCCCGCATGCTATTTGTGCATATTTAGCAAAACAAATGATTGGGGAGCGTATTAAAATTGTTACGACCTTACATGGAACGGATATTACTGTGTTAGGTTCCGACCCTTCGTTAAATAATTTAATTCGCTTTGGTATTGAACAGTCTGATGTTGTTACAGCTGTGTCACATTCGTTAATTGAAGAAACAAATGAACTTGTAAAACCAGATAAAGAAATTGAGACGGTATACAATTTTGTAGATGAACGTGTTTATTTCAAACGTGATATGTCTCAATTAAAAAAAGAATATGGTATACGAGAAAATGAAAAAGTGTTGATTCATATTTCAAATTTCCGAAAGGTTAAGCGTGTACAGGATGTTGTGCAGTCATTTGCCAAAATTGTAAAGGAAGTAGATGCGAAATTGCTTCTTGTTGGTGATGGACCAGAGTTCTGTACTATTTTACAATTGGTGAAAAGTTTACATATTGAGGAACGTGTCTTATTCCTAGGAAAGCAAGATAATGTTGCAGAGCTTCTTGCGATGAGTGATTTAATGCTACTTTTATCAGAAAAGGAAAGTTTTGGTCTTGTTATATTAGAAGCGATGGCGTGTGGTGTGCCTAGTATCGGAACGAGGGTTGGGGGCATTCCAGAGGTCATTCAACATGGTGAAACAGGATATATATGTGAAGTTGGAGATACAGACGGAATAGCTAAGCAAGCAATTCAGCTACTAGAAAATGAAGAACTTCACCGTAATATGGGAGAGCGAGCGATGAAATCTGTATATGAGCAGTTTCGTTCGGAAAAAATCGTTTCACAGTATGAGGCGATTTATTATGACATACTAAGGGATGACAAGAATGGAAAGATTTAAAAAAGCTAGTTCAATTATTGAGATGTTAAAACAGCACGGACATGAGGCTTACTTCGTTGGTGGAAGTGTACGCGATCTTATTATCGATAGACCGATTGGAGATATCGATATCGCAACATCTGCTTTACCAGAAGAAGTAATGGCTATTTTCCCAAGACATGTTCCGGTTGGTCTTGAGCATGGAACTGTAATTGTTGTAGAAAATGGTGAACCGTATGAGGTAACTACTTTTCGAACAGAAAGCGAATATGAAGATTTTCGAAGACCTAGTAGTGTTCAATTTGTCCGTTCATTAGAAGAGGATTTAAAACGACGTGATTTCACGATGAATGCAATTGCAATGACAGAGGAAGGCGAAATGGTTGATTTATTTGCTGGGAAAGAAGCGATTCGTCTGAAGGAAATTACAACGGTTGGAGATGCTGCAGACCGTTTTCAAGAAGATGCACTGCGAATGATGCGTGGTATTCGGTTCGTAAGTACGTTAGGTTTCTCTTTGGAAATAAAGACGAAACAAGCAATTGAAACGTATGGGCATTTGCTCGAACATATAGCGATTGAAAGAATTACAGTTGAATTTGAAAAATTGTTGACCGGTACATATTGTGTGAATGGTCTTCAAGAGTTAGTAGAAACTAAGCTATTTTCTCATCTGCCATATTTGCAAATGTCAGAAGAAAGACTCTTGAAAGCTACGCAGTATAAATGGGATTCTTTCGAAACAGACGTTGAGGCGTGGGCATTTTTCCTATATTGTATCGGAGAAGAGCATCCATCTGTCTTTCTGCGTCAATGGAAGTTCTCGAATAAAAAGATTAAAGATATCGTAGCGGTTTTATTAGCAATTCGTTCTAGAAAGGAGAAGGAGTGGGATACAATCCTTCTTTATAAAACTGGGATTCGCATCGCTGAGATGGCGGAAAGAGTATATGAAGCGATAATAGAAAGTTATAATAGTACGTCTGTTAAGCAAGTACAATCATTATTTCATGCATTGCCGATAAAAAATCGTCAAGAAATGAATGTGACTGGTAATGATTTATTAAGCTGGACAGATAAAAAGCCAGGTCCGTGGGTTGCCGAAATGCTTCAAAATATTGAAGAAGCAATCGTACAAGGAGATTTAGTTAATAAGAAAGAGGATATAAGGGAGTGGCTACAAAGATGCAATCTACTATAAGAAAGCAGTTATTACAAGTTTTTTCTGAAGCAGATGGTGCATTTGTATCTGGTCAAATACTTAGTGACAAACTTGGTTGTTCGAGAACCGCTGTATGGAAGCATATGGAGGACCTTCGTAATGAAGGGTATGAACTAGAAGCTGTACGCCGCTTAGGGTACCGAATTGCTAGTAAACCAGATAAAGTAACTGCGAATGAGATTCAATTAGGATTACAAACAGAGCGTATCGGTAGAACGGTTTATTTTGAAGAATCGGTTGAGTCTACTCAGCATATTGCAGCGAGACTTGCTTATGAAGGCGCAGAAGAGGGAACAATTGTCGTTGCTGAAGAACAAACAGCAGGTAGAGGACGTTTAAGTAGAAAATGGTATTCCCCAAAAGGAACAGGAATTTGGATGAGTATTATTTTGCGTCCCTCGATTCCAGTTCATCATGCACCACAGCTTACTTTATTAGCAGCGGTTAGCGTAGCGCAAGCAATTGAAAAATGTACCGGTGTAAACGTAGGGATTAAGTGGCCGAATGATATTTTAATTCAAGGTAAAAAAGCTGTCGGTATATTAACGGAGATGCAAGCTGATCCAGATAAAATTAATGCTGTTATTATGGGAATTGGCATTAATGCAAATCAGAAACAAGAACATTTTGATGAGGAAATTCAGCAAATTGCAACTTCATTAGCAATTGAATCGGGTAAGCCGATTGTTCGTGCGGAACTTATGCAACAAATTTTCTTGCAACTAGAGAAATTGTATGAAGAGTATTTAAAAAATGGCTTCTCTGTTATTAAAATTCTTTGGGAAAGTTACGCAGTAAGTATCGGAAAAGAAATTACAGCTCGAACGATGAAGGAAACTATTAATGGGCTAGCAAAAGGAATTACGGAGGATGGTGTATTGTTACTTGAGGATCATCAAGGACAAGTGCACCACATTCATTCTGCTGATATAGAAATTAAGTAAAAGAAGTTCCTATTTTGGAGCTTCTTTTTGTCATTTAGATACTAATAAATTTCACATACCGTAATAGGGATAAAAAATTATTTTTTCGAAAAAATGTAGCAATTCCTTTTCAGAGTTTGCTATAATTAGTTCGAATATGGGCAGTATCAAAGCGAACTGCACCATTATTTTACGCAGTATGAAAAAATAATAATTTGGATTCTGCCTTGATCCAATAATGGACTGGGACAGAGGGATGAATAATGCCGACTAACACACAACCCTTCTGCCCTTTTATGGCCAGAGGGGTTTTTTATATGATTTCGGCCATCTCCTCTCTCCTGCATAAAGGAGGAGTAGTTTTTGAAAACAAAAACAGATTTTTTGAAAATGAAAGAGCAAGGTGAGCCGATTACAATGCTAACGGCGTATGATTATCCATCTGCTAAATTAGCAGAAGAAGCTAAAGTCGATATGATTTTAGTGGGTGATTCTCTAGGAATGGTTGTACTTGGGTATGATTCAACAGTTCCAGTAACAGTAGAGGATATGATTCATCATACGAAAGCTGTACGCCGCGGAGCGAAAGAGACTTTTATTGTAACTGATATGCCATTTATGTCTTATCATGTCTCATTGCAAGATACGATGATTAATGCACGTCGCATTGTTCAAGAGAGCGGGGCACATGCATTAAAGGTAGAAGGTGCTGGAGAAGTTATATCAACTATTCACTACTTAACGAATGCGGGAATTCCCGTTGTGGCGCATTTAGGTTTAACTCCTCAATCTGTAGGAGTGCTAGGTGGGTATAAAGTACAAGGGAAAGATGCTGAAAGTGCAAAAAAATTAATAGAAGATGCAAAGAAATGTGAGGAAGCTGGTGCGATAGCACTTGTGCTAGAATGTGTGCCAATGCAATTAGCAGAACTTATTTCAGAGCAGTTAACAATTCCTACAATTGGAATTGGAGCAGGACAAAAAGTAGATGGGCAAGTTCTTGTATACCACGATCTTATCTCGTACGGCGTAAATCGTGTTCCGAAATTTGTGAAGCAATATACGTCTGTTCAAGAGGAGATTGTGCGAGGGATTTCGCAATACGTTACTGAAGTAAAGACAGGGCAATTTCCTGAAGAAAAACATTCATTTACAATGAAAGAGGAAGAGTGCTTAGCGTTATACGGAGGAAAACAATAATGAAAATCATAACTACAGTGCAAGAGATGCAGCAAATTACAAACGAACTGCATGCAAGTGGAAAAAGTATCGGTTTTGTTCCAACGATGGGGTATTTACACGAAGGGCATGCTACGTTACTACGTAAGGCAAGGGAAGAAAATGAAATTGTAGTTTTAAGTGTATTTGTAAATCCACTACAATTTGGACCAAATGAAGATTTAGATCGATACCCACGTGATATTGTTAGAGATGAAAATGTAGCAAAAGAAAATGGTGTTGATTATTTATTTTATCCGAGTGTAGAAGAGATGTATCCAGCAGAACAAACGACAACAGTAGAAGTTGTGAAGCGTACCGACGTATTATGTGGCAAACAAAGACCTGGTCATTTCGCGGGTGTGGCGACTGTACTAATGAAACTATTTAATATTACATTGCCAACGCGTGCTTATTTCGGTATGAAAGATGCACAGCAAGTAGCTGTAATTGAAGGATTCGTAACTGATTTTAATATTCCCGTTACGATCGTACCAGTTGATATTGTAAGGGAAGAAGATGGATTAGCGAAAAGTTCTCGTAATGTGTATTTATCACTAGAAGAACGTGAAGAGGCTCCTCATTTATACGGCAGTCTATGTATAGCGAAAGAACGAATTGAGGCAGGCGAACGTAATCCGGAAATCATTATGAATCTTGTGAAAGAGCATATTGAGAAGTATACGAAAGGCACTGTAGATTATGCTGATTTATATGCATATCCTTCATTAAAAGCAATAAATAAAATTGAAGGAAGAATCATTTTAGCGATTGCGGTTAAGTTTGAAAATGTACGATTAATTGACAATATAACATTAATGGGGAAATAAGGGGGAGCATCTATGTTTCGCACAATGATGAGAGCGAAGTTACATCGTGCAACTGTAACAGAAGCAAATTTAAATTATGTAGGTAGTATTACAATTGATGAAGATTTAATGGATGCGGTAAATATTGTAGAAAATGAAAAAGTACAAATTGTAAATAACAACAATGGAGCTCGCTTAGAGACATATGTTATTAAAGGAGAGCGCGGTAGCGGTGTTGTGTGTTTAAATGGTGCAGCTGCAAGGCTTGTACAACCGGGTGATAAAGTTATTATTATTTGCTATGGTTTAGTGGCAGAAGAAAATATTCATAAACAAGAGCCGAAAATTGCAGTATTAGACGATGATAATCAAATTATTGAAATGTTAGGTGCTGAAAAAGCTGGCACGATATTATAAGTAGGAAGGCTATCTCTAATTAAGGAGATAGCTTTTTTGTGCATCTTTTCATTAAGATGAGGTAAAACGTGGTATAGTAACATTATATAATTTTTGTGTTTGATAGGTAAGAAATTGAGGTGTTACATATATGAGTAAGCGTTATGTCGTTGTTGATTTAGAGACGACAGGGAACTCCTGGAAGGATGGGAAGGATAAAATCACCCAAATTGCAGCTGTTGTAGTGGAAGATGGAGAGATATTAGAGATTTTTTCATCTTTTATTAATCCGAAGAGAGAGATTCCCCTATTTATTACAGAATTAACTGGGATTGATGAAGATCTTGTAAAACAAGCCCCGTTATTTCGAGATGTAGCCCCGATGATTGTTGAGCTATTACAAGGTGCGGCTTTTGTTGCACATAACGTTCACTTTGATTGGAATTTTTTAAATGAAGAATTAAGGCAAGCTGGATATACAGAAGTACATTGTCCTAAAATTGATACAGTTGAATTGGCGCAAATTCTTTTGCCGACAGCTGATAGTTATAAATTACGTGATTTAGCTAAGCAGCATGAACTAGAGCACGATCAACCACATCGGGCGGATAGTGATGCTCTTGCAACAGCGGAGTTGTTTTTACAATTTTTAAGTGAAATTGAAAAGTTACCACTTGTCACATTACAATCGCTTTATGAATTAAGTGATGTTTTCCAAAGTGATATAGCTGATGTACTTTCTGAAAATATTTTAAAGAAAATGATGCATGGTAAAGAAGAGGCAGAGGAGTGTGAGGTGTATCGAAATATTGCGCTTCGAAAGCGGAATTATTCTTTAAGCCTCAGTGAAACATACTCATCTAAATTTGATGCTTTCTTACATAAGACAATCGATAAACTTGAATTGAATATGCCAAAGTTTGAAAAAAGAGAAAGCCAACAGATTATGATGAAGGAAATATATACAGCGCTAAGAGATTCTAGGTTTTCACTGATTGAAGCAGGAACAGGTACGGGGAAGACGCTTGCATATTTACTTCCAAGTATTTATTTCGCAAAGAAAAAAGAAGAACCTGTCATTATAAGTACACAAACTGTACAATTGCAACAACAAATACTAGAAAAAGAAATTCCTTTATTAAAGAAAATAATGCCATTTTCATTTGAAGTAGCTCTTCTGAAAGGAAGAAAGCATTATCTTTGTCTACACAAATTTGAATATGCTTTGCAAGAGGAAGAGAAAAATTATGATATGGCGCTCACAAAGGCAAAAATTTTAGTGTGGTTATTGCAAACGGAAACTGGCGATCGTGATGAATTGAATATTCCTGAGGGCGGCAAGTTACTTTGGAACCGTATTTGTAGTGATGTACATAGTCCAGGCGGGATGCAAAGCAACTGGTATAGTCGTTGTTTTTATCAAAGAGCAAAGAATAAAGCATTATTTGCAGATATCGTTATTACAAATCATGCGTTATTATTTCAAGATTTTTCAAGTGAAGAACCACTATTTGCTTCATGTGAACATATTATTTTTGATGAAGCTCATCATATCGAGGAAGCGGCGAGTAGAACATTAGGTGAACAGTTCTCATGCATGTATTTTCAATTAGCATTATCTCGTCTTGGTACGCTAGAAACAGATGATGTACTTTCTAAAGTATATAAAATGATGAAAAAATCAGAGCAAGCATCGCGTTCGACTTTCCGTATGGTGAGTCATAGTTTGAAGGAATTGAAATTTGATGCGGATGAACTATTTCAAATGTTACGGACTTTCGTATTTAAACAAACAAAGCAGGAACAAGGGATGAGCAATATGCCACTCATTTATCGATATAACACGGAAGTAGAGAAAGGTAAGTTATGGGATAGCATTACCGAGTTAACAAATCGATTTGTGTATGATGTAAGAAAGTTATTGACTACACTTGAGAAGCAAGCTGAAATATTGCAAAGTAAATTAGAATGGGAGATGCATGTCGTTACAGGTGAATTTATGCATTTAATTGAGTTGTTGAGAAAGATGGCACAATCTTTACAATTACTCATTTTAGAAAAAAATTCATACGTGACATGGATGGAGACTGAAACGAAGGGAACGATTCATTCAACAGTTCTATATGCGCAGCCTGTTCATATTGGTGAAAGATTTGCTGATGAATTTTTAACCCAGAAAAAGAGTGTTATTTTCACATCAGCAACGTTAACAGTTAATGATTCATTCGACTATATAAAAGAGGAGCTAGGTTTACATGATTTTGCTCCCAATACATTAAAGGTTCCATCACCATTCCGTTTTGAAGAGCAAATGAAATTAATGGTTTCAACGGATGTACCTTTTATTAAGAAAGCAAGTAATGAAGAATATATTGAGTCTATATCGGCACATATTGCGAAAATAGCGAAATCTACAAAAGGTAGAATGCTCGTTTTATTCACTTCGTATGAAATGTTGAAAGAAGCGTATACGAATTTGAAAAATGATGAGACATTAGAAGGATATTTATTATTAACGCAAAGTGTGAATAATAAGAGCCGAAGTCGTCTAATCCGCAAATTCCAGGAGTTCGACAAATCGATTTTGTTAGGAACAAGTAGTTTTTGGGAAGGGATAGATATACCTGGAGATGCCCTAAGCTGTCTTGTCATTGTCCGTCTGCCTTTTACCCCTCCTCATCAGCCGATGATGGAAGCAAAAGGAGAGTGGTTAAAAAATCAAGGAGAAGACGTATTCGATAAGTTGGCGCTCCCGCAAGCAATCTTGCGTTTCAAACAAGGGTTTGGTCGTCTTATTAGAACAAATACAGATACGGGAACTGTATTTGTATTAGATCGTCGTTTGACAAGTTCTTCCTATGGAAAACGATTTTTACAATCAATCCCAACTGTACCGCTCTATGAAGGACCGTTAGAAGAATTGTTAGTACAGTTAGAAGAATCGTCAAATGAATAAAATTGGAAGAAAAATACGCCTGAAGTACATTTAAACTTCAGGCGTAAAAAATGTGGGTAGGAGGAATTTTATTTTTCTTACTTCTTGTATACAAAATATATTGCTTTTCGATTTGAAACCTTTTTTTGCTGTACATGTCCTGCTATAATAGATGGGTGATGAAGCAGGGGTTGTAAAGAATGTACTCTTATTGTAACCGCATTGCGTTCTTCTATAATTAGAAATTTTTGTGTAACGGAGGAGTTTTTTCATGGATAAGAAAATCGAAGTCCTATCAACGACGCGTATTAAATATTCGTCTGACTTGTATAAAATTGTTGATGGTTTGAATCGTACGTTAAAAGAGCAGGACCTCATGTTCGGATTAGCATTAGACGAAAAAGATAAAGAAACAGCTGTATTTACGATTTACAGAACGTAGTGATACAATGAAAAAGTGGATCTTTACAATCATTATCGTTATCGTTGCTAGCGGAATATATGGGGCATATGTTTATAATAAAGCGATGGAAAAGAAAATTCCAAAAGAGTCAAAGTCTGTAGAAATTGCGAAAGAAAAGGCAAAGCTTACAAAGGTAAATACTGTTGATTATTATAATGGGAAATCTTCATATACAGTCGTACAAGGTACAGATGAAAAAGGAGAACAACTTATCGTTTGGGTGCCTGAGAAAAAAGGGGAAACTATAGTAAGGAAAAAGAGCGAAGGTATTTCTGAAAAAGATGCTTTACAAAGAACGATTGAACAAGTCGGAGATGAAAGTAAAGAACCCAAAAGTAAGCCGAAAGAAATTTTAAAAGCAAAATTAGGCTTTGAAAATAATATACCATTATGGGAAGTTACATATATTGATGATGACAATCGTTATAGTTACTACTATCTTGAATTTAAAGATGGGAACTTTTTAAGACGATACAGCATTGAAAAATAGATGTAGGGGGAACTACAAATGAAATTAGCAAAGCGAGTAGCTGCTTTAACACCATCTGCAACTTTAGAAATTACAGCAAAGGCACAAGCATTAAAAGCAGAAGGTCATGATGTAATTGGATTAGGAGCAGGAGAACCTGACTTTAATACGCCAAAACATATTATGGATGCTGCGCATAAAGCGATGTTAGAAGGACATACGAAATATACACCAACAGGTGGATTACAAGCGTTAAAACAAGAAATTGTGAAGAAGTTTACTCGTGATCAAGGAATTGCGTATGATCCATCTGAAATTATTGTATGTAATGGTGCCAAGCATGCATTATATACATTATTCCAAGTGTTACTTGATGAAGGAGATGAAGTTATCATCCCAACTCCTTATTGGGTAAGTTATCCTGAGCAAGTAAAGCTTGCTGGTGGTAAGCCAGTTTATGTAGAAGGTCTAGAAGGCAATGAGTACAAAATTACAGCAAAGCAGCTGCGTGAGGCAATTACAGAGAAAACGAAAGCTGTTATTATTAATTCACCGAGCAATCCAACAGGGATGATTTACAGCAAAGAAGAATTACAACAGCTTGGA
The DNA here is from genome assembly GCF_979253805.1 of Bacillus sp. AC266. NCBI lineage: Bacteria > Bacillati > Bacillota > Bacilli > Caryophanales > Bacillaceae > Bacillus > Bacillus sp. AC266. Next base: position 366,561 of record NZ_CEEDEC010000003.1, on the reverse strand, counting down.
GAAGTATGTTTAGAGCATGATATCTTAATCGTTTCAGATGAGATTTATGAAAAATTAATTTATGGTGACGCGGAATATACTTCAATTGCCCAGCTTTCTAATGTATTAAAAGAACAAACACTTATTATTAATGGTGTATCTAAATCGCATTCTATGACAGGTTGGCGTATTGGATATGCAGCAGGAAATAAGCAGCTTATTAAAGCGATGACGAACTTAGCGAGTCATAGTACGTCAAACCCTACTTCAATTGCTCAATACGGTGCAATTGCTGCGTATGCAGGCTCACAAGAACCTGTAGAAACAATGCGTCAAGCGTTTGAAGAAAGATTGAACATTATTTATGATAAATTAATTCAAATTCCTGGTTTCACTTGCATTAAGCCACAAGGTGCTTTTTACTTATTCCCAAATGTAAAAGAAGCCGTAGCGTTAGCTGGGTATGATACAGTTGATGAGTGGGCAAAAGCATTATTAGAAGAAGAAAAGGTGGCTCTTGTTCCAGGTACAGGATTTGGTGCACCAAATAACGTTCGATTATCGTATGCGACATCTCTTGAGCAAGTTGAGAAAGCATTAGAACGAATTCATACGTTCATGAAAAGTAAAGTACAGGCTTAATCGTCTGTTTCTTGTAGTAAATGGCAAAAAACCTCCCTATATATAGGGAGGTTTTTTTGACGAATTGTGGCAAAAAGAAATGGCTAAAGGTGTGTTATACTAGAGAACGAGGTGTTTGGTGATGAAAAAGAAAATGATGTTACAATGGTTTGAACAGGGAAGCATAGCGATTCCTAAATTGCTTATGATGCATTATAAAAAGCTAGGTTTAAATGAGACGGAATTTATGGTAGTACTTCATGTACACACATTTTTAGAATCAGGTAATTCGTTCCCGACTCCTTCAGAGATTTCAGAACGGATGACGATAACAGAAATGAAATGCATGGAAGTGATTCAAACTTTAATCCAAAAAGGTTTTTTAGCACTAGAAGGTGGACGAAGATCTGAAGCGATGATGTGTGAAAGTTATTCTTTACAACCACTGTGGGAAAAAATATTGCACTTTTTAATGAATGAATCTATAGAGGAAGAGCAAAAAGAACAAAAACAAATTCAAGTAAATTTATATACAGTATTTGAAAAAGAATTCGGAAGACCACTTTCGCCATTTGAATGTGAAACATTAGGGATGTGGGAAGATCAAGATCAACACCATCCGAATTTAATTCAAGCGGCTCTTCGTGAAGCTGTTATGAGTGGTAAACTTAATTTCCGGTATATTGATCGTATTTTGTTTGAGTGGAAAAAGAACGGAATTAAAACGGTAGATCAAGCGCAAAATCAAGGCCAGAAATTTAGAGCGAATCAACAACGCACACAACAAACGACAAAACAAGAGACGAAATTTACTGGGAAAGTGCCTTTTTATAATTGGTTGGAGCAGTAGTGTAGGAGGAAAGATATGTTGAACAAAACGCAAATTCGTTATTGTTTAGATACAATGGCGGATATGTATCCAGAAGCGCATTGTGAATTAATTCATGATAATCCATTTGAACTTGTAATCGCAGTGGCATTATCTGCACAATGCACAGATGTACTTGTGAATAAAGTGACGAAAAACTTATTTCAAAAATATAAAACACCAGAAGATTATTTAAGTGTGTCTTTAGAAGAATTACAACAAGATATACGTTCCATTGGATTGTTTAGAAATAAGGCGAAAAATATTCAAAAATTGTGCCGGATGTTACTAGATGATTATAACGGGAAAGTTCCAGAAGACCGTGATGAGCTGACGAAATTACCAGGAGTAGGGAGAAAGACGGCGAATGTAGTTGTTTCGGTAGCGTTTGGGATTCCAGCGATTGCTGTTGATACGCATGTAGAGAGAGTGAGTAAACGGTTAGCAATTTGTAGATGGAAAGATTCTGTGTTAGAAGTGGAAAAGACATTGATGAAGAAAATTCCAATGGATGAGTGGGGAGTTACACACCACCGTATGATTTTCTTCGGACGTTATTACTGTAAGGCGCAGCGACCACAATGTGAAGAGTGTCGATTACTAGAAATATGTCGTGAAGGAAAGAAACGAATGAAGGGGAAATAAAGGATGGAGCGAGTTATAGAAATACCGAAAGAGTTTCGGTGCGTACCATTTTTTAAAGAGAGTGCAAATTCGATTACGTATCACACAGACCAATCTTTTGAAGAGATAATACAAAATACTTACTTTATATTTGATATTGAAAGAAAATATGAGCCATGGAATGAAATTGAAACAAGTATTCCAGCGGTGTTAAATATATGGAAAAGCAAGCATGAAGAAATTGCTATACTATTTCGGAACAGAAAAAAACAAGAAGCTGAGGGTCCGATGATTCTTTTTGCAGCGCACTTTCTATCGGTTATATATTGGTTAAATGAGCAGCCTGTTCATAGTTTGAATGAGATGCAAGTAAATACGAATAAATTGGAAGTACAACCTGTTAATTTTATGGAGCGATATTCATTTATTATAAAGAAACCGAGTAATTACCATTCGTATATTCAATTAGCACAGTTGTATATCGAAATAGAAAAGCTATATGTAAAGAAAATGATAACAAAAAAGAAGTCGGTTTCTCATTAAGAGAAACCGACTTCTTTTTTTGTTTATTAAGACTCTGTTGTAACAACATTTCCGTCCGCGTGAGGTGTATCTTCCCCGGTATTTTGTTGCTGTTGTTGCTCTTCAGCTTTTTTTCTAGCTTCTTCGTCAGCTTTTCTCTTAGCTTCTTCGTCGGCTTTTCTCTTAGCTTCTTCGTCAGCTTTCTTCTTAGCCTCTTCGTCAGCGGCTTTCTTTTGAGCTTCTTCTTGCTGTTTACGTTGTTGTTCTTGTTGCTGCTGTTGTTCTTGTTGTTTACGTTGTTGTTCTTGTTGTTGCTGTTGTTGTTGTTGTTGTTGTTGCTGTTCTTGCTGTTTACGCTGATCTTCATCAGCTTTTTTCTTAGCTTCTTCTTGTTTTAGTTTATCTTCATTGGTCTTTTTCAGGGCTTCTTCGTCAGCTTTTTTCTTAGCTTCTTCATCAGCTTTTTTCGCATCTGGAGTTCCGCCAGGGGCAGTGAAGGATGCACCAACTGCAGGGCTTGTTCCAGTACCCTTTTTCGCTACTACAGAGAAACTGTAAGTAACACCTGGTTTAATACCACCAAGAGTAGCTGTCGTACCGCTTACTGATAAGCTACCACTAGAACCGTCAGTAGCTTTATAGCTTGCTGCGTATGCATCAACATTTGATGATGGTCCAGACCAGTTCAGTGTCACTGTGCTAGCGCCATCGAAAGCGACATTAAGACCACTAGGTGGATCTACTTTAATTTCTTTAACTGCATCTTTTTTCGCACCTTTAATGTACAGTTCTCCATTTAATTCTTGTACAGAAGAAGGGCGCTCGAAACGAGATTTATCCGTAGCAAATTTGCTCATCATTGCTTGGAACATTTGCTGAGCAATTCTAGTAGAACGATCGCTAATGTAATTTTCTGGGCTATCTTTTTCATAACCAGTCCATACAGCCATTGTATATTGTGGTGTATATCCTGCGAACCAACTATCTCTGTTGGCATCTGCTGGAATACCGTATTTTTTAATAACAGATTTATCAAAGTTTTGTGTTCCTGTTTTACCAGCAACGTCGAATCCAGAAACATATGCTGTTGGACCTGTACCGCCAGAACCAGGTTTTACTACGTCACGAAGAACGTCAGTAACCATGTAAGCTGTATAGTCATGCATTGCGCGTTGTTCTTTCGGTTTAAAGCTTTTCTTTTTTCCATCTGGGAAAATAACTTCTTTAACGAAATGAGGTTTATTGTATACACCGTCATTTCCAAATGCTGCATAAGCTCCAGCGACATCTAACGGAGAGCCTTCATTACTACCGATTGCAGTAGATTCATATGCTTTCCCATCTTTAAACGTCATTCCTAAACCTTCAGCAAACTCTTGTGCCTTAGGAATACCGACTGTTTGAGCTGTTTTTAAAGCCGGGATGTTTAATGACTTCTTCAATGCTTCACGAAGTGAAACGTCACCTTTAAAATTACCCGTAGCATTTTTAATCTTTGTGCCATCAGAGTAAGTATATTCAGAGTCATTTAATTGATGATAAGTAGACCATTGAAGGTTTTCAATTGCAGGACCATAGTCGAAAATTGGTTTCATTGTTGAACCAACTTGGCGTTTTAAATCAACTGCCATATTATGACCTTTGAAAGTAGATTTACTTTCTTTACGACCAGCGCCGATTGCTCGAACTTCTCCAGACTGAGTATCCATAAATACGAATGATCCTTGGAATTGATCGTTTGGATACTTGATGAGATTCCCATCCATAATTTTTTCAGCGTAATCCTGAGCATCTTGATCAAGTGTTGTATGAATCGTTAAACCATCTGAACCGATATTTACATCAGGGTATTCTTTTTCAACTTCCTTTACAGCAGCATCTATAAATGCTTGATACTTCATTTCAGTCACTTCTGAAGATGGAAGAAGTCCTTGTGTTACAGAGATTTGCATTGCGTCATTCATTTCTTGTTTCGTTATATACCCGTGTCGGTTCATTAATGTTAATACGATATTACGACGTTTCGTTGCTCTATCAACGTTATCTGGTTTTGTTGGATCATAAATGTTAGGACCTTGGGGTAAACCAGCGAGCATTGCAGCTTCGTGTAGTTGTATGTCTTTTAAATCTTTGCCGTAATATTTTTTTGCTGCTGTTGAAATACCGTAAGAGCGATTACCGAGGTTAATCTTATTTAAGTACATTTCTAAAATTTCATGTTTTGAGTACTGTTGCTCTAACTTATAAGATAAGTACCATTCCTGCACTTTTCTTTTTGCAGTTTTTTCCATCGTTAGAAAATAGTTTTTAACTACTTGCTGTGTAATCGTACTACCACCTTGTGATCCAAAACCACCAGTGACATTTTCCATGACTGCCATTCCAGTACGTCTAAAATCAATTCCATTATGATCGTAGAAACGAGCATCCTCAGTCGCAAGGAATGCACTTTCAATTACTTTTGGAATTTGATCGTATGTAACATGGGTTCGTTTTTCAGCACCGTATTCATAGAAGAAATTCCCGTTTTTATCAAGGAATTTTGTTGATAAAGGATTGACTAGCTTTGATTTGTCTAGTTTTGGAGCGTCCTTTACCATAACAAAGAAGGCCGAAACGCCAGCTACGAGACCGACGATACCAAGAAGTAGACAACCTATAAGAAATCTCTTGAAAAAGGAACCTTTTTTCTTTGGTTTTTCTTCTTTATTATTTGTTTCTTTCGTTTGATTTTTTACATGATTTCGTTCTGTACGAGAACGATAATTATCTGACATTATACTTTCTCCTACCTTTCATTCTCTCCCCCAAAAGTCGAAAAAAGAGCCTTAGTGATGACTCTATCACGAAAAATAAACCGTGTCTAGTACGCGGATATAATCAATTCGAGGGTGATAACCGCATGATAATAAAGACCCATGCTCTTCTATTTCTTGTTTTGTAATCGATTTACGTCCACCAGTATTTTGACGATTCCAAAATGCAATAATATGTTTTGCATCTAATAAATAAAATTCATCAAAAAGTGTAAATTTAATAATAACAAATGCAATTCCATTATGAGCGACTACTTGCTTCATATGTTCAATTTGATGAAGGTGGAAGTTTTGAAGTGGAAAACTGGTTTTATTTTTAGTTTCTTTCGCTTCAAAATCGATGTATTTCCCTTTGTATACACCGTTGTAATCTGTTGTAGAAGGTTGTTTGAAATACGCTTCTTTTACCACTGCAGCACTTCGAGCGGGGTAATCTACTTTTACAATTTGAAGAGGTGTAGGTTTTTTATGTACGCATGCAATATTATGGGTTAAGTAATATTGATTGGTGTCATTCAATTCCTCTTCAAGGGACATACCTCTATTACTGTAAGTATGTTTTTTTATTGGTGTTTTATGAGGTTGTGAAGCTTGATCGTACCTTTTTCCATTTGGGTAACGAATGGTCATATTTTGTCCACTCCCAACTTGATAAGATTTACTTACAAAGGTGATTATATCAAAAAATGAAAAAAGATGTGACCTTTTTCAAGAAAGGTATGGTGACTTACTCATGTTTCGATGGAGTGATTACGAAAAAATTAAACAGACCCGTAATGATATTTTTTGTACAGAAGAGGAAAAAGCTATAGTTCTTAATATTAAGGAGAGCACGGATGTAGCTAACGTAGATAATATTTCACGTACACAATCTTACCAAGAATATTATTTGAGAAATAGAGAAATTAGATGGTCTTTTTTAGCAAGCATGGTTTCAAGGAATGGGGGATGGAACATGACAGATTTAGAAGGAGAATATTATTCTAATCTTTTATCTCAAACAGTTAAGAGACGATTATTTCATTTGTATGAGAAAGCCAATTGGCACATTTTTTTAGATGCATTTCCTCAACTATTACTGTATGAGGAAAGTAAAAAGAGATGTGCGCCGCTCTTTCATTTGTTACAATTTTTCAACATATCAATTTTTATGGAAAAAGAATGGGCCGCGTTTTGGGAGAAAAAAGATATAAATAGGCTTATGACGGCACTTATTATTAATGAACAAAATAAAATTCAAAAACCAGTAATTGAGAATGCATACTTTCAAAAACATGTATTTGATACTGCACTATTCAAATTTCAAGAAATATTTCACGTTAGTGCAGTTATTTTTCCAATGGTGGAAGGGGGAATGTATGGATTTTCAGTTTATCAATTTGAAACGTTGCAAAAACGTATAGAACTGGGGAAGCAATTAGCTTGGTTATTATTTCATTCAAAGTATAAGTCTTCTTTTTATAAATTTGCAGTGCAAACTAGGCATACTGGATCAAGGATGGATTATGAATGTAATATAAGGGGAATTAGAAAATCATGTACGCCGGCTCTTCGGGATGTGTATTCTATTGTCACTCATGAAAAATTAATTGAAAAAGATTGGTTTAGTGAAGGGTTGGAAATAGATTCATTATTTTTACTTGAAAAACCTAAGGGGGAAATTAATATAACAGAATGGTATAGAAAGAAGAGGGAGCAAATACATACTCTTTCTATATTAAGTAGTTTTGTTAAAAGAATGGATGAGTTCATGATATAATAAAGAAGTCCCGCCTTCTTAAATGAGGGCGGGACTTCTTTATTAAAAGTAATATGCTCTACAACAAGTTACTTTCTAATCGGCTATTTGCCGGCAGTACGACTTTAACTTCAACACTTATCGAAAGCGAAGAGGTAAGGTAGACTAGAAAATAGTTGTTTGTAAAAGCCACTTTGGTTAAAGTGTCATTTTATCCCGCTATTTGCGGACAGTAAAACTCCCACCTCAAAATTTGGCTGGAGCAAAGAAGGTAGGTGGAAGCCCTGCTGTCCGTAAACACCCGATTGGTGCGGGCTAATAATCAGTGGGGGATGAATAAAACCCCACTGATTAAAGTTTCACTTTATGTAGCGGGGAAATTTGGACCATCAAGCTTTGGATTACCAGTCTCAGGTTTGTTTTGTTGTTTGTTTTGCTTTTTATTTTTTTCGTTTTTATTTTTTGCCATCGTAATACACCTCCTTTTTGTATTGTTACCATTTCTAATAATGGCATACTAAATGATTTCTTTGACGAATATCAACTAGTTTTGTCATGTGAGAAGGAGTAATTAATCAATCGGCGAAATTACATGACAAAGGAAAGGCAAAGAAGGGGGCGTTTTAAATATGGCGATGGTTCAGAAGGAAGATGTTATGAAAAAAATGGATCAAATGTTAAGTTCTCTCGATTTGCTGGAAATGAAGATTGGGATTAGAATGAATCATGCATTGAAGGATAAAGGTGAAAAAATACGCAATAAGATAGAAATAACAGAAATGCATATAGAACATATGGAAAATAAATTAGTGCATCACGAAGAAAAAGGGAGCTGGGTAAAGACATTTCAAAACGTCGTAGTGAGTGCATAATAAGGTGGGAACAAAATGGGACATGAAGCATTAATCCAGTCTTCGGAGAAGTTAATGCAGTATAATGATGAAGCGAATGTGAAAAAAAGAGAGATGGCTGAATATGATTTTTATAAGGATATGAAGCCATTTGTTGATATTGTAGATGCGGAGTTAGAGATGTGGAAAGAATTAGCTTATAGGTGGATAAAGGAAGAACGACCTAAGTATATACATGTACAACAAATTGATCAAGTGTATGATAATTTACAAACTAATGTGCTACAATGTTTTGTTAATAAGGGAAAAGGCAAACGTTTCTTTGAAACTCATCAAGCTATTTCGTACACTTTGCAAAATATCGTAGATCAATGTAAATAACAAGAGGGAAAACCCTCTTGTTTTTTTATGCCTCTGTCACTGTTGTAGGTTTTGTTGCACCGTTTATTTCTAACTCTCGTATTAATGTTCGGTAATCTGATATGCATACTTTTCCTTCAAGATAACAATGTCTTGCAAAGTCTAACAGTTCATTCGAATTTTCTGTGTAATACCCCTTTTTTTGAGAAAACGCTTGTTTTAAATCCCCTAATACCATGTTGATTCCTCCCCCATGAGAATCTTCTTCCTTATTATCATAGCATGGAAGGGTTTACTTTCTAATTTTTTTAAAAATTTAAACTTCCGACAAAAACAGACAGGTACTCCGTCACACATTTTATTTTATAGGTACATATTCTATATGTAGAAACTTATGCCAAGGAGGAGAGAATGCATGTTTCAACAACCTAATGTATATCAGCAAGCAAATCCATATGCACAGCAAAATATGTACCAATATAATGAGGATACATATTTACGATATAATATGTATCCTTTCGAGCCTCATTATGGAAACCAAAATTATTATCAACCATTTGAAGTGTCGTTTGGGAATCAACCGCAGCAAGCGCATATGAATCAGCCGCAACAAGCATATACGAATCAACCACAGCAAGCGCATATGAATCAACCGCAACAACCGCACATGAATCAACCACAGCAAGCGCATATGAATCAACCGCAACAACCGCACATGAATCAGCCGCAACAAGCGTATATGAATCAACCGCAACAACCGCACATGGATCAGTCGCAACAACCGCATATGAATCAGCCGCAGCAAATGTATACGAATCAACCACAGCAAGCGTATATGAATTCACAAAACTACATGTCGCCAGCTCAATATGTAAATCAACAAGCTATGTTTTATCCACCAAAACAACCATATCCAACGATGAATAAACAAAAGCAACAGCAACAGCAACCAAGTCAGTTTTCTAGTTTTGTTTCACAATTTAAATCATCAGATGGTAACTACGATGTAAATAAAATGATGAACACGGCTGGACAAATGATGAACGCGATGAATCAAGTAACGGGGATTGTTAAGCAAGTCGGGGGCTTTTTTGGTAAATAATAGTAGGGGGTTGTCTATAATAGGTATTACGTATGAAATTGGATACTAGACAAATTTCCATGAAATAAATGGGTATATATAACAAGCGGCTTTAGCCCCTCGCTCATATTGTAAAGTGTAGTCAGATTTTTTTAATGAGAGAGGAGAGAAAAAACTATGCATCATTGTCATCCTTGCTTTGGAGGGCATAAGCCTGTAGGACCTATTTGTACGGCAGCTCCTGTCATTCACCCAACGAAACAATGCGTAACACATTCTTTTTCAACAACGGTGGTGCCACACATTTTTCCAACTCATACAACGCATGTTCATCATCAACAAATTAAAAATCAAAACTTCTTCCCACAAACAAACTCGAACGTAAACGTTGTAGATCCTGGTGATCCAGGATTCGGCGGAGGATGTGGACCATGCGGTCATGGCCATCATCACCATGGGCATCAAATATCACCATTTGGACCAGGACCGAATGTATCACCATTTGGACCAGGACCGAACGTATCACCATTTGGACCAAATATCGGACCAAACGTTGGTGGAATGTTTAAAAAGTAAATGATATGTTAGAACTAGCGAAATGCTAGTTCTTTTTTTGTAATTGGAGTGTTGATATGAAGGTTGTTGCTGTAACAGGATATAAGCCGTTTGAACTTGGAATATTTAAAAATGATCATCCAGGAGTAGAGTGTATAAAAAAGGCGCTGCGTCGTAAATTAACTGTTTTTGTAGAAGAAGGTTTGGAGTGGGTTATTATAAGTGGTCAGTTAGGAGTAGAGCTATGGGCTGCTGAAGTTGTTTTTGAAATTCAAGTAGAATATCCAAATTTAAAATTAGCTGTATTTACTCCTTTTTTAGAACAAGAGGAAAATTGGAAGGAAGATAACCGTGAATATTACGAATTTATTCTTTCACAAGCAGATCACATTGATAGTATTACGAAACGGAAGTACGAAAGCCCAGAGCAATTTAAATTAAAGAATCAATTTTTTATTGAAAAAAGCGATGCACTTTTAGCTGTATATGACGAAGAAAAGTCTGGGAGCCCTAAATATATTGTAGAAGCAGCTAAGAAAAAAGGAGAAATAGAAAATTATCACAGTTATTTCATTCTTTTTTCTGATTTACAAGATATAATGGAAGAGGAACAGTGGAATAATGCAGAGTAATATGTAATATAGTACTCATATATTTGATTGACAAAAGGCGTTGTTTCTGAAAAAATTTAGTTAATGAAAGCTTTGGCAAAAATTTGAGGTGAAGAAAATGATTTCGGATAAAATTAAATTAACAGCGAAAGATATTTTAGAAAAAGAATTTAAAACAGGTATGAGAGGTTATCAACAAGAAGAAGTAGATAAGTTTCTTGATATGATTATTAAAGATTATGAAGCTTTTCATAAGGAATTTGATCAATTAAAACAACAAAATGCTCGTTTGAAACGTGAATTAGAAGAACAAAAAGTAGCGGCAACACAAGTTCCGCAACAACCGGTACAAACACCAGTTGCACAACCAGTGTATAACAATACGAATACGGATATTTTAAAACGTCTATCTAATTTAGAAAAAGCTGTATTTGGAAGTAAGTTATACGAATAAATTAAGGTAACAAAAAGGTTAAAGCATTTTACATAGAAAAAAACATTGCAAAATCTTTTTGTTTCCACTATACTAATGTTTGTCATAACGTTTGGGTAATCGCTGCAACGCCAACGTTGTAGAGGAAAGTCCATGCTCGCACGGCCTGAGATGGCTGTAGTGTTCGTGCCTAGCCAAGTCATAAGCTAGGGTATTCTGGCTGCAAGGCTGGTTTAACGGCAGGGAAAAAACCTAAGTCCTTTCGGATATGGTTTGACTACCTTTAAAGTGCCACAGTGACGAAGTCCTTGAAGAAATGATAGGAGTGGAACGAGGTAAACCCCACGAGCGAGAAACCCAAATAATGGTAGGGGAATCTTTTCCAAGGAAATGAACGACGGAAAAGGACAGGTTTTCGTAACCTGTAGATAGATGATTACCACCGGAGTACGAGGCGTGGGCCGTTTGCAGTACAAAGGAACAGAACATGGCTTACAGAACGTTATGAACCAACTATGAAATAACTCAGCTCTCCTTTGTTAGAGGAGGGCTTTTTATTTGTATGAAGTTATAAGTTGTGAGTTAAAATGGTAAGTGAGAATATTCTTCGTAATATGTGATAATTAATAGGACAACATGTTATTAATTATTGTTTGATTATACATAAGAGGTGAATGCAAATGGGAAAAGTTACTTTAATTGCAACAGCGGCAATGGGTATTGAAGCGTTAGTTGCCCGAGAAGTTCGCGATCTTGGTTATGAATGTGAAGTGGAAAACGGAAAGGTAACGTTTGAAGCGGATGAAAAAGCGATTTGTCGTACGAATTTATGGTTACGTACTGCAGACCGTGTGAAAATTAAAGTCGGCGAATTTAAAGCAACAACATTCGATGAGTTATTTGAAAAAACAAAAGCGTTAAACTGGGGAGATTATATTCCAGAGAATGGAGAATTTCCTGTTATTGGGAAATCTTTGAAATCAACATTATTTAGCGTTTCAGACTGCCAACGTATCGTTAAAAAGGCTGTTGTTGAGAAATTAAAAACAACGTATAGACGCACAACTTGGTTTGAAGAAGATGGACCGTTATTCCGTATTGAAATTGCAATGCTCAAGGATATTGCGACGTTAACAATCGATGCGAGTGGTGTAGGTCTTCATAAACGTGGATACCGTCTTGAGCAAGGTGAAGCGCCTTTAAAAGAAACATTAGCTGCGTCTTTAATTAAGTTAACAAACTGGAAGGCGGATCGTCCTTTCGTTGATCCTTTCTGTGGATCTGGTACAATTCCAATTGAAGCTGCATTAATTGGACAAAATATCGCACCAGGATTTAACCGAGGCTTTGCATCGGATGAATGGGGCTGGGTTGGTAAACAAAATTGGCGCGAAGCTCGTCAAGAAGCTGAAGATTTAGCTAATTATAATCAACCATTGCAAATCATTGGATCAGATATCGATCACCGTATGATAAGAGTTGCCCAAGATAACGCAGAAGAAGTTGGATTAGGGGATCTTATATCATTTAAACAAATGCAAGTAAAAGATTTCACGACAAAAGAGGAATATGGCTATGTTGTAACGAATCCTCCATACGGAGAACGTTTAAGTGAAAGAGCGCTTGTTGAAAAATTATATAAAGAAATGGGAGAGGTATTCCGCCCATTAGATACGTGGTCAATGTATTTATTAACAAGTTATGAAGCATTTGAGAAATGTTATGGGAAAGATGCATCGAAAAAGCGTAAACTGTTTAACGGATTTATCCGTACAGATTACTATCAATACTTCGGAAAGCGTCCACCGCGTAATTCATAGTATAAAACTCCTCCAGCACGCATATACTGGCTATTATGTAATGCGTAAAGGAGGAAGTGATATGGATAGTTTCCAATTATCGATGATTCAAAAAGCTATTCACCGTACGTATGATGAGCTCGGAAAAGAAGTGGATAGTCAAGGTGCAATTGTAGATGGAATACAAAAAGCGCAGGAAGAATATTTGTCAGCTCTTTCACATGAAACAGCGATTGATAAACGTTATTTAAGGTCATTAATATAGAAAAAAATTTTCCTTTTTCGAAAGGAAAATTTTTTTTCGTGTATTTCTATGTATTGTAACAGGGGAAAGTGGCTGCACATATGTGAGTAGCAGTTGCTATATCTTTTTATAGAAAAACTGTTTGGTTGGAGGCTAAGGATGTTTACTGAGAATAGGTTACCATTTGAAGTAGGAAAACAAGATAATTTTTATGATAAGTTGAATGAGTGGATTGGAGATGTGTTTTACGACATTCTTCCGGAAAAAGGCTTTGAAGAGCGTGATGAACAGATTTTTATGGCGTTTCAGTTAGAGCGCGCTTTCCAAGAGAAGAAAGTTATGTTTGCAGAAGCAGGTGTAGGAACAGGGAAAACAATTGTATATCTTTTATATGCAATTTGTTATGCACGTTATACAGGGAAGCCGGCTATTATCGCTTGTGCAGATGAAACGTTAATTGAGCAGCTTGTAAAAGAAGAAGGAGACATTGCTAAGTTATCTGAAGCATTAGGGCTATCTGTTGATGTTAGACTTGCGAAGTCAATGGATAATTATTTATGTTTACGTAAACTTGAAGATGTTATGAGTGGACGAGCTCCAGAAGTAATTGAAGATGTATATTACGAATTACCTCAGTTCGTATTCGATCATGGTACGATGCAGAACTTTACTCACTATGGTGATCGAAAAGAATTTCCACTGTTAAATGACGAGGAATGGTCAAAGGTAAACTGGGATTACTTCCAAGATTGCTTCACTTGTGATTCTCGTCATCGTTGTGGTCAAACTCTTTCGCGCGAGCATTATCGTAAAGCGGCAGATTTAATCATTTGTTCTCAAGATTTCTATATGGATCATATTTGGACGTACGAAGCTCGCAAACGTGAAGGACAAATTCCGTTATTACCAGAAAGTAGCTGCGTTGTATTCGATGAAGGGCATCTTGTAGAATATGCAGCTCAAAAAGCTTTAACGTACCGTTTAAAACAAACGATGATGGAGCAACTTTTAACGAGATTATTACAAAATGATATTCGTGAAGAGTTCGCACATTTAGTAGAAGAAACAATTTGGCAAACTGAACAATTCTTTGGGGTACTACAAGAGAATAAAAAGGAAATTGAAGGTTCTGATCGTTTAGAAATTACTGTGACAGAAAAGGTAACTGCAGAAGCGAAAAGACTTTATGCGAAAATCGGTGAAGTCGGTGATGCATTAGTATTTGAAAGTGAAATGCATACAGTAAACACATACGATTTAAATATTGTTGATGAGCATTTAGATGTGTTAGAGCATTCACTTCGTCTTTTCATGCACGAGAAAAATGTAATTACGTGGGGTGAAGAAGGCGATGGTGCTTTCACATTAGTTATTATGCCGCGTGCAGTTGAAGAAGTGTTACAAGAAAAAGTATTCTCGAAGAAGATTCCATATATTTTCTCTTCTGCGACATTATCTGACAATGATTCGTTCGCATTTACTGCAAATAGTCTAGGGGTAAAAGATTACTTATCATTCTCAGTTGCTTCGCCGTTTGATTATGAAGGGCAAATGACAGTAAACTTACTTCCGTATACGAAAGAAAATGAATGGGAAAGAAAGTGTCAATATACACTTGAAAATATACAAAAAACAAATGGACGTACACTCGTATTATTCCGTACAACGCAAGAACTTGCAGCGTTTAAAGAATATGTAAGTAAAGAGCAAATGTCAGTTCCGTTCCTATATGAAGGAGATCAAGAAATTAGTCAGCTCGTTTCTCGTTTCCAAAATGAAGAAGAGACTGTACTTTGTGCCGTTCATTTATGGGAAGGTTTAGACATTCCAGGTTCATCATTATCACATGTTATTATTTGGTCATTACCATTCCCTCCAAACGATCCTGTGTTTGAGGCGAAGCGTAAACATGTGAATGATCCATTCTGGGACGTAGATGTGCCTTATATGATTTTACGTCTTCGCCAAGGAATTGGACGTTTAATTCGTACAAGTGAAGATAAAGGTGCTATATCATTATTCTTATCAGATAATGAAGATGAAAAAGTGATAGAAGCAGTGAAGAAAGTACTTCCGGTAGAAGGAAAAGTACTTTAAGCGAAAAAATGTTGTAGGGAAAAGTTTGGCATTTGCCAAGCTTTTTTTCTATTAGAAAAGGAATTTATGTTTCAGTGTCGAAATAAGTTTGAGGTAGAAAAAGGAGGTTTTTTATACTATGACAGTTGCTACATATGAAGTGGAAAAACAATTTTTAACATATGTGAAGAAGATAGAGAATTACGGAGAGGCATTAAGTTTAATGTTTTGGGATTTAAGAACAGGTGCACCAAAGCAAGGAGTAGACCAGCGTTCAGAAGTAATTGGAATGCTTTCATCCGAAGTGTTTGCGATGTCGACTTCAGATGAGATGGGGAACTATTTAACTGAACTAGAATCTTTAATTGTTGAAAATAAACTTTCTGAAACGACAAAGAAAATGGTTGAAGAGTGTCGTAAAGAATATGATAGAAATAAGAAAATTCCACAAGCGGAATATGAAGCGTATGTGAAATTAGAAGCGAAAGCGGAAAGTGTATGGGAAGAAGCTCGCGAAAAATCTGACTTCGAAATGTTCCGTCCGTATTTAGAAAAAATTGTTGAATTCAAAAAAAAGTTTATTACATATTGGGGTTACGAAACGTACAAATATAACACGCTATTAGACATGTATGAGCCGGGAATCACAGTAGAAGTGTTAGATCATGTATTTGGTCAACTACGTGAACGTATCGTTCCGCTTGTGAAAGAAATTTCTGAGTCTAAAAAAGAATTAAAAACAAATGCTTTAGCTGAACATTTTTCAAAAGAAAAACAAAAGAATTTTACTTTAGAGTTATTAAAACAATTGAACTATAACTTTGAAGCGGGTCGTCTTGATGAAACGGTACATCCTTTTGAAATTACATTAAATAGAGGGGATGTTCGTATTACGACTCGTTACGATGAGAAAGACTTCCGTATGGCTGTTTTCGGTACGATTCATGAATGTGGTCATGCTGTATATGAACAAAATATTGCAGAGGAATTTGAAGGTACACCGCTATGTAGTGGAACTTCTATGGGTATTCATGAGTCACAATCATTATTCTTTGAGAACTTTATCGGTCGTAATAAATCATTCTGGAAGAAAAATTATGATTTATTAAAAGAGTATAGCGATGGTCAATTCAATGATATATCAGTAGACGAGTTTTATGATGCGATTAACGAATCGAAGCCATCGTTTATTCGTATAGAAGCAGATGAGCTTACATATCCGCTTCACGTCATGGTTCGTTATGAACTTGAGAAAGAATTATTTGATGGTACATTACAAGTGAAGGATTTGCCAGCGGCTTGGAATGATAAGATGGAAGCATATTTAGGAATTCGTCCGGAAAACGATGCACAAGGTGTATTGCAAGATGTTCACTGGGCTGGTGGTTCATTTGGATACTTCCCATCTTATGCGCTTGGTTATATGTATGCAGCGCAATTTAAACATAGGATGCTAAAGGATATTCCAAACTTTGATGCATTATTAGAAGAAGGAAACGTGACACCAATTCGTGAATGGTTAACAGAGAATATTCACCAATATGGCAAAACGAAAAAACCACTTGAAATTTTAAAAGATGTGACAGGTGAAGGTTTAAATGCAAACTACTTAGCAGATTATTTAGAAGCTAAATATAAAGAGATTTATGAGTTATAAAACAGGAGCTGCTTAATTGCAGCTTTTTTTTATGAGGGAGTGAGAGAAATGGGCTATATGTTTACAGTAATGTCGCAAGCGGAAGCAGAAGAAATTGCATATAACTGGCATTATGAAGGGGAGTATTCCTTTTATGATATAGAGGCAGATGAAGAAGATTTAGCTGAGTTTTTAGAGGATGAGAGTAGAGGGAATCATACATTTTCTGTGAAGGAAAATGGTACTTTCATTGGTTTCTTTAGTTTTAGTAGCATAAATAATCAAACGGTTGATATAGGTCTTGGAATGAGACCTGATATAACTGGGAATGGATTTGGTCTACAGTTCGTAAAAGCTGGACTAGCTTTTAGTAAAGAAAAATACGGATGCAATTATATAACACTATCAGTAGCGACATTTAATGAAAGAGCGATTAACGTGTATAAAAGAGCAGGATTCGAAGCTGTTGGAACGTTTATACAGAAAACAAATGGTAGTTGTTTTGAGTTTTTGAAAATGAATTATATATGTAAAAATGATTAAAAAACAGAGAAGAGCTTCTGTTTTTTTATTTTGATGTAGAAATAAATGATGTTTGTTTTTGTACTTGTTGTAATTAGAAGTTTTGAAATTTTGGAAGAGGATGTGTATGATTGAAGTTTAGTAGCAAATAGCAAGTTTAGTAAGGAGAGGTAGTATGATTACAATTAAAACGAAAAATGAAATAGATTTGATGCATGAATCTGGGAAGTTACTAGCTTCTTGTCATAGAGAAATTGCAAAAATGATGAAACCAGGAATAACGACACAAGAAATTGATACGTTTGTTGAAGCGTATTTAGAAAAGCATGGTGCAACATCTGAACAGAAAGGTTACAACGGGTATCCATATGCGATATGTGCATCTGTAAACGATGAAATGTGTCACGGTTTCCCTAGTGATGTACCTTTACAGGAAGGAGATATTGTGACAATTGACATGGTAGTAAACTTAAATGGTGCGCTCTCGGATTCTGCATGGACGTATATAGTTGGAGATATTTCTGATGAAGCAAAAAGGTTATTGTTAGTAGCAGAGAGTGCTTTATATAAAGGGATTGAGCAAGCAATAAGTGGTAACCATGTTGGAGATATTGGATACGCAATTGAAAGTTATGTAGCCTCTGAAGGTTTTTCTGTCGCAAGAGACTTTACGGGACACGGGATCGGTAAAGAGATTCATGAAGAACCAGCGATTTTTCATTTTGGTAAACAAGGACAAGGGCCTGAGTTACAAGAAGGAATGGTAATTACAATTGAGCCCATAGTAAATGTAGGTATGCGATATTCTAAAGTAGATTTAAATGGGTGGACTGCAAGAACGATGGACGGTAAATTATCAGCTCAATATGAGCATACAATTGCGCTTACAAAAGATGGTCCAATCATTTTAACGACGCTTAAATATGAAATGTAAGAGTTTGCAAAACTCGAACGAAAATAGTATTTTCATAAAATTCGTACGTGTTTTTTTAATAAATGCTTTCCAAAATTTAAAAAGTGCGTTATAATCCTTCTATAAAATAAATAGTTAGCTACACTCATATAATCGCGGGGATATGGCCTGCAAGTTTCTACCGAAGTACCGTAAATACTTTGACTATGAGTGAGGACGAATATATTTGCTTGTTTAGCATTCTTTTTTGCGAAACTCCAAAAGCGCGTCTCTCACTTGTAACGAGTGGTGGCGGCTTTTGGAGTTTTTTTATTGCATAAGAGGGGGAACAAACATGAAAGTATTACAAGAAAAGATTTTGAACGAAGGAAAGGTTTTATCTGGTGACGTATTAAAGGTAGATGCATTTTTAAATCATCAAATTGACCCAGTACTTATGCAAGAGATCGGAAAAGAATTTGCTAAACGTTTTAAAGAAGAGAACATTACAAAAATCGTGACGATTGAATCTTCAGGCATTGCACCAGCAGTTATGGCTGCATTAGAGCTTGGTGTAAAAGTAATCTTTGCAAGAAAACGTAAATCGTTAACGTTACAAGATAATATGTACGTTGCAAACGTATACTCATTTACGAAACAAGAAACGAATGAAATTTCATTATCTCGAAATCATATCGATGAAAATGATCGCGTTTTAATTATCGATGACTTTTTAGCAAACGGTCAGGCTGCTTTAGGTTTAATGAGTTTAGTAGAGCAATCTGGAGCAAGTATTGCAGGAATTGGTATTGTTATTGAAAAAGCATTTCAAGATGGAGGAAAGAAGCTTCGCGAACAAGGAGTTCGTGTTGAGTCACTAGCAGAAATTGCATCACTTGATAACGGCACAGTTACATTTGTACAGCAAGAAACTGCGGAGGTGAAATAAACGATGAAGCAACATCCATTTAAAATCGCATCGCTTGGTATGCAGCATATGCTTGCTATGTATGCTGGTGCAATTATTGTTCCTCTTATTGTCGGCGGGGGACTTGGTTTAAATCAACAAGAATTAACGTATTTAGTATCGATTGACTTATTAATGTGCGGCGTAGCAACGATTTTACAAGCATTATCAAATCGCTTTTTCGGTATTGGGCTTCCGGTTGTACTTGGTTGTACATTTACAGCGGTTGGACCGATGATTGCAATCGGAAAACAATACGGGGTGTCTTCTATTTATGGAGCGATTATTGCTGCCGGGTTATTCGTTGTTATTTTTGCGAAATTATTTGGAAAGCTTGTAAAACTGTTTCCACCTGTCGTAACAGGATCAGTCGTTACCGTAATTGGAGTTACACTTGTTCCAGCAGCTATTAATGATATGGCTGGAGGAGTTGGAAGTAAAGATTTCGGAAGTCTAGAAAATTTAGCGTTAGCATTTGGTGTTTTATTATTTATCATTATTATGTATCGTTTCTTTGATGGATTTATCCGTTCAATCTCTATATTACTTGGTCTTTTGTTCGGTACAATCGTCGCAGCATTTATGGGGAAAGTAAGTTTGCAAGCGGTTGGAGAGGCAGATTGGTTCCACGGCATTCAGCCGTTTTACTTCGGTACACCAACATTTGAATTAACGCCAATTATTACGATGATTCTCGTTGCTTGCGTAGGAATTGTGGAAGCAACAGGGGTATATTTTGCATTATCTGATATTTGTAATAAAAAGATCGGTGAAAAAGAATTAACAAAAGGTTATCGCGCAGAAGGATTAGCAATGGTTCTAGGTGGTATTTTTAACGCATTTCCATACACAACATATTCTCAAAACGTAGGACTTGTTCAATTAACTGGAGTAAGAAATCGCGTCATTATCTATACTTGTGGTGGTATGTTAATTGCTCTTGGGTTTATTCCTAAAATCGCAGCCATTACAACAATTATTCCGAAATCAGTACTTGGCGGTGCAATGCTAGCAATGTTCGGCATGGTTATGGCATATGGTATTAAAATGTTAAGCAGTGTTGATTTTGGAAAACAAGAAAATTTATTAATTGTTGCATGTTCTGTCGGAATCGGACTTGGAGTTACAGTCGTTCCAACGTTATTCTCACAGCTTCCGGAAAACATCCGTATTTTAACTGATAACGGAATTGTACTTGGAAGTGCATCAGCAGTACTTTTAAATATCGTATTTAATATGGTGCCGCAGCGTAAAGTGAAAGTAAAAGAAGAGCCAGTTCCGATGCAAAGTGCAGTAAGAGAAGCGTAAAAAAGCAAGGTCTCATTATGAGACCTTGCTTTTCTTTTTAAGTGGCATTATCTTACCGTATGTACCAAGGCGCCAAATGTATTCAAGTGGCCCATATTGGTAACGTGAAAGCCACCAGCGGCTAATAAAGATTTGTAACGTATAAAAGCCGATGCAAAATAGTGGTCCCACCCATAATGGAGCGGGATAATAATTTTTGAAAAATAGGCCGAATACAAGTAACGTAACAATCGTATGCGTGATGTAATTTGTTAACGCCATTCGTCCGACATATTGGAACGGACGTAATAATGTTTGCCATCTTTCTTTTTGTAATAAACGCATGAGCGTGAAAATGTAGAATATGAATAATGTTTTTCCACTAAACATTGTAAAGGCCTGCATATAAAATGGTTCATAAGATGGTTTTGATAAGAAGTAACGGACCATGAAGAACCACATTGGTAATGTTAAAACGAACATAATGATTTGCCATTTTTTTAGTTTTGGATCTAATTCTTTTGAGCGGCGGAAAATATTTTTTTTACCAGCATATAAACCAAGCAAAAATAATCCAACTGTTTCTGGAAGCATGAATGCACTTAGCCCAATTGCTTCAGAATAAAACGCATGGAAACGATTTTGTATTTGTAACATCCAGTCTTCTAATGGCATGATTGGTAAGGAGAGTCCTAGCTCATCTCTTGGCATTAAGGCAATTCCAATGCTAGTAATTAGCATTAAAAATTGAAAAATGCTTAGTAAAACTAATGCCCAAATCAAAATAGTACGAGGTTCTCTCTTATAAAATAACAATAAGAAAAATCCAGCGATTGCATAACTATGTAAGATGTCCCCGTCCCATAAAAGAACGTAATGCAAGAACCCAAATAATAATAAAATAAGCAAGCGGCGAACAAATAAAGTTTTCGGACGATCTGTTTTCGCCTCAGCACGATTCATAAAGATATAAAAACCTAATCCGAATAAAAATGAAAAAATAGTATAAAATTTCGTTTGAATAAACATGTCATAAAATAAGCGAATATAGCTGTCTAATCCATCATAAACGCCGGAAATGTCTCGAGAATCAACACCAGCGATAACTGGCCAGTTAACAAGAAAAATACCTAGTACAGCTATTCCTCTAATAATATCGATGGAATGTATCCTCTCGCCTTGTGAAATATTTTGTGTCATTATTTTCCTCCTTGTTAAGTAATTCCCTTTTATCCCGCATTAACAAGCAGTAAGACTCCCACCTCAAAATTCAGTGAATACGAGGAAGTTAGGTGGGAGTCGGGCTGCTTGTAAAAGCCCGATTGGTTCAACTAATAATTAGTGGGGATGGGAAATATCCCCACTAATTACAGTTTCACTCTATTATACAAAATGTAAGGAGGAGGGTATATAGGTAATTTCCAATTTTTAAAACTGCTAAGATGTGCATTATGAGATATAATAAGAGTGCACAGCAAGTTTTAAACTTCTTTAAAACAGGCAGTAAAGCTCCTTTTCCCGAAGGAGCTTTCTTTTTTTAGAAATTTGTTGATAATGATTCTCTTTAATGATAAAATGTATTCAAAAGTGATAATCATTATCAAAAAAGGTTGGTGTGTTAATATGGTGTATGCACTTGTTGTAGGAACGATTGCTATATATGTTGGTGTTACAAAGTATGTATTAAATGGAGTAGGAACAACAAAATGAATAATATTACATAAAATCCCTTTCATTTGTAAAAAGAATGAAAGGGATTTTTTATTTTTGATGTGAATATGCTGAAAATTTAGTATGATAATAAAGTGAAACTTTAATCAGCGGGGAGGTCTATCCCTCACTGATTAATAGCCCGCACGAAACGGGTTTTTACTGCCCACAAATAGCGGGATAAAGTATATACATCTTGGATAAAGGGGAACAAGGGGATGACAAACATAGTACAGACAAACGGTATGAAAAAACTTGTTTGTTTTTATGAAGAGTGGCAAAAAAACGGCGATGTAGAGAATAGTTTGAAGTTGTTTGAAGTGATTCAAAAATATAAACAAGAGCAGCTTATGCTAGCTTTTTGTGGTCATTTTTCTGCTGGGAAATCGACAATGATGAATCACCTATATAAAGCGCAATTATTACCGACAAGTCCGATTCCAACGAGTGCTAACGTTGTTAAAATTGAAAGAGGATCTGATCGTGTTGTTGTAACGATTAAGTCTGGAGAACAGTATGAATATGACGGCGCATATTCAGCAGAAGAATTAAAACAAATATGTAAAGACGGTGATGAAGTAATTGGTGTTCATATTTATCGAAATGATGCGCCAATTCCTGATGGGGTTATGTTAGTTGATACGCCCGGAATTGATTCTACGGATGATGCCCACCAATTAGCGACGGAATCAACACTGCATCTAGCAGATGTTATTTTCTATATGATGGATTATAACCATGTCCAATCAGAGGTTAACTTACAGTTTGTTAAAGAATTGAAACAACGTAATAAAACGGTTTATCTCGTTGTAAACCAAATAGATAAACATAAAGCAAATGAGTTATCGTTTGAAGAGTATAGAGATAGTGTAAAACAGTCTTTTTCTAACTGGGATATTGAAGTAGATGGTATTTTCTATACATCATTGCGAATGATGAATCATCCATACAATGAAATTCAAAGTTTAGAAGCATTAATCTTTTCTATCATGAAAGAAAAAGAGCAGTATGTAAGAAAGGGAATGGAGCGAGAAACAGAATATTTACTGCAAGAACATTGTTCGTTTATTCTTTCTGAAAATGAAAAACATCTCATGAAATATGAAGAAGAATTAACATCACCACTGTCACTTTCAGAGATAGTTGAAAAAAAGGAAGAGTTAACTGAAAATAAAAATCGGGTGGCTAGTAAAGAATCTGATGTGAGAAATGAATTTATAAAAGGTTTACAAGCCATATTAGATAACGCGTATTTAATGCCATTTGAAATGAGAGAATTGGCAAATAAATATTTAGAAACGAAATTAACGAAGTTTAAAGTTGGCTTGTTATTTGCGAAAGGAAAGACGGAGCAAGAAAAACAGAGACGTGTAGATGCTTTTTATTCTGCTCTTCAAAAGACTGTTGAAACGCAACTTGATTTTCATGTGAAAGAATTTATTGTAGCCTTCTTAAAAGAAGAAGGGTTATTTACAGAGGAAATAGGGAAAGACATATATGCGTTAGAAATTGCTTTCGGACCGGAAGTGTTGGCTGAAACAATTAAACAGGGGGCTGGATTTACCAGTGATTACTTACTTCTTTATACTGCTGACGTTGCAAATGAGTTAAAGAAAAGATACTTTATGAAATCACAGCAAATCTTTGGAAAAAGTACGGGTATATTGCAGAAGAAAGTGAAGATAGAGATTGCTCGTATTGAAGAAGAAATTGAAAAATATACGATGTTACAAACAGCAAAAGAAACAAAATTACAGTACATTAAGACGTATGAGGAATATGAGAGCTATTTAGGAGATATTTGGAATGAAAATGTTTCTATACCAGATGGATTGCAAATAGACGAAATATTACAAAGTAAAAAACAAGTGGTTAGTGAGAAGTTTAAACTACAAGAGCAAGAAATTGTAAATGATAACGTAGCGGCTAGTGAAGAAGAGATTAAAGGAACGAAAGCTTTAAATATTCAGCGTATATTAGAAAAAGTGAAGAAAGCTGAAACGATATTAGATCCATTGCCTACACTGAAACATCTACAGCAAGAAGTAGTTGGAAAAAGACAGCGTGTAGAAACGAAGCAATTTACAGTAGCGTTATTTGGAGCTTTTAGTGCTGGGAAATCATCATTTGCTAACGCATTGCTCGGTGAAAAGGTACTTCCTGTATCGCCAAACCCAACGACAGCAACAATAAATCAAATTTTGCCAGTTACAGAAGATAAACAACATGGAACGGTAATTGTCCAGTTTAAATCAGAGCAAGCGCTGTTAGAAGATATTAAAGCTGTTTATAAAATGTTTCACTATGAAATTGCTACATTGGAAGAAGCGTTAACGAAAATTGATCAAATTATGAAATACCCTTCACCAAGCGGGAAGCAAAAAACAACATTTAGCTTTTTGCGAGCGGTACAAAAAGGATATGAGGCAGTTGTTAATCATTTAGGGGAACAATTACAAGTTACGTTAGAGGAGTTCTCTGATTATGTAGCTAATGAAGAAAAATCATGCTTTGTTGAGTATATGGAGCTTTATTATGATTGTGCTTTAACAAGGCAAGGAGTAGCTCTTGTAGATACACCAGGGGCGGATTCTATTAACGCGCGTCATACGGATGTTGCATTCCAGTATATTAAAAACGCAGATGCTATTTTATTCGTAACATACTATAATCATGTTTTCTCTCGTGCAGATCGTGAGTTTTTAATTCAGCTCGGTCGTGTAAAGGATACATTTGCACTTGATAAAATGTTCTTCTTAATAAATGCTGCCGATTTAGCGCAATCTGAAGAAGAACTTGAAATGGTAAAAGGTTATATTGCGGATCAGCTCCTGCAATACGGTATTAGAAATCCACGTTTATTTGCAATTTCAAGTTTATGTGCGCTTGAAGAAAAGCAAGGGAAAAGTATTGATAAAGAAAAGTATGGTATTTTACAAAACTCCGGGATTACTAAGTTTGAAGAATCATTTACGTCCTTTATGATGAGGGATTTAATGCTTGTATCTGTGCATGCTTTATATGGTGCATTACAAGGAGCGAATCAGCTTCTTGTAAATATGATAAATGGCGCAAAGCAGGGAAATGATGAGAAAGAGAAGCAAACAAAAAAATATGAAGCAGAGCGTAATCAGCTACTTCATATTATTTCATCATATAGTGTACTTGCTGAAGAGCAAGCAATGCAAAATGAAGTGAAAGAATTGCTTTATTATGTACACCAACGTCTATTTTTACGCTATAACGATGTGTTTACTGAATTTATTAATCCGGCGTCGTTACGAACAGATGGGAATGTGAAAATGCAGTTGCAGCAATGTGTAATGGAATTAGTTTCATTTATTCAACATGATTTATTACAAGAAATGCGTGCGACATCATTACGTCTTGAAAAATGGATAGATGAAGCGATGAAGCGTGCAAAGGATGAAATTGTTGTGAATTGCAAAGTGGAAAATGAATCGATTTCTATGGGTGGAACAGTGGATTATGAATATAAAATTATTACACATAAAGAGCCGTTTCCTTCAATAGAAATAAAAGATTTTAAAAAGGCACTAGCACATTTTAAAAATGAGAAAAGCTTTTTTGAAAAAAATGATAAAGCTTTTATGCAAGAAGACGCTAAAGGAGTGTTAGAACCTTTCGTATCAAACTATGTAGTTGATGAAGAAGATTTATTCGTTCATCATTATAAGCAAGAGTGGGATGCAAAATGGAACCTATTCCAAAAGGTGATGCAGCAAGATGTTGAGAATTATTATGAAAGTATATTATTCGCTTTAGCTGAAACAATTGATGTATCACTATACGAACAAAGTAAAGAAGAGCTACAAAAGCAGTTAGTAGAAATTGAAAAAGAAATTTATATTAAATAGCTGTTATGAAAAAAAGATTCGTTCAATTTTCTTTTGTAGTACAGTATCTAAAGATTTTACAAACCCTGCAAACTCATCAGTAGAAATCATATGGGTAAGAACTAAGCGTCTGCCGTCTGGTGTTTCACCGCATAAGACGAATGAAGAAAACTCATACGTTTTGTTTTCTACTACTAATTTTGGATAGGAATATGTGTCGCTCTTCTTTTTCTTTCCATCAATAGAGATGACGTTGCATTTTTTCTCATTGTTGTCCATGGTGAATCCCTCCTTTCTATTATCTATGGTAGACAAGGGGGGTTTAGAACAATAGAGGAGGGGGAATTTTTATGTCTGTTGTCATAGAGCGTATTTCGAAAGAAGCTATACCGAAATCTTTATTACTCCTTGCTGATCCAAGTGAAAGCCAAATTGATGCATATGTACAGAGTGGGTTTACGTATATAGCTAAACAAGAAGAAAGAATCATCGGTGTATATGTGCTTTTGGAAACAAGACCAAGGACAATGGAAATTATGAATATTGCGGTTGTAGAGCATTTGCAAGGAAAAGGGATTGGAAAGCAGCTATTAAGTCATGCCGTAGAAACTGCTAAAGGATATGGTATGTCAAAACTTGAAGTTGGTACAGGCAATTCTAGTGTTTCACAACTTGCTTTATATCAAAAATGTGGATTTCGTATTTTTTCTATTGATTTTGATTACTTTTCAAAGCATTATGAAGAAGAGATTATTGAAAATGGGATTGTATGTCGTGATATGATTCGGCTTGCAATGGAATTGAATAAGAACGTATAACTTATTTAGGGGGAAGAGAAGATGGAAGTACATAAAGCAATTACAGCACATTCTCGTAAACAAAATGAAAGTGTAAAAGCATGTTTACAATTAGATGCGCAGCGTGAAGCAGCTATTGAAGCAGCCGTATCTCTTGCGTCAAAGGGGAAAGAATTTTCGGTTGATATCATTAATGTTGTAACAAAGCAAATTAATGATCTTGCAAAAAATGGTGTTACACTGCAGCGTAAACTTGTTACAAAAGATATGGTTATGGAGTATGTAGGTCGTTTGCAAGAGAAAGAAGGTCGTTAAAGATGGTTGTTACAGTCGAATGGTTACGTGAGCATATAGAAGATGAGAATGTCCGTATAATCGATTGTCGATTTGATTTAGCGAATCCTAATTGGGGTAGAGAGAAGTATGAGGAAGAACATATTCCTCATGCGTTATATTTTGATTTAAATTTAGATTTATCAAGTCCTGTAGCAGAACATGGTGGCCGCCATCCGTTGCCAAATATTGAGGAGTTTGCAGACAAGCTTTCACAGGCCGGAATTGATGAACATACGACAGTGATTGCGTATGACAGTCAAGCTGGTGCAATGGCTTCGCGTTTATGGTGGTTATTAAACTATGTAGGACATGAGAAAGTGTATATATTAGACGGTGGATTTCCAGCTTGGAAAGAGAATGGATTACACACAACGCCGAATATCCCAGTTATTGCACGAAAACCTTTTATACCGGAAATACAAGAAAATATGCTTGTAACGATGGAAGATGTGAGAGGGAAAATTCGTGCAGGTGCAAATATGACATTAATTGATTCTAGGGAACCAAAACGTTATGCTGGTGCGGAAGAGCTCGTTGATTCGAAGGCAGGGCATATTCCGACGGCAGTAAACTATTTTTGGAAAGATGGGATTTTAGAATCGGGACACTTTAAAAACGAAGAGGAACAGCAAGGGCGTTTCCAAAATCTTGATAAGGAGAAGGAAACAATCGTATATTGTGGTTCTGGTGTTACAGCGTGCCCGAACATAGTTGCATTAAAATTAGCTGGTTTTCAAAATGTTAAATTGTATACAGGTAGCTGGAGCGATTGGATTTCTTATCCAGAAAATCAAATTGCAAAAGAAGAAGATTAATCACTTGCATGCAAAAATAATTTGTATTAAAATAAGGTCACAAGCAAGAGATTGCTTCAAAAAAATTATATTTTACACATTGGAAACAATGTGATAATATAACGACAAGTAAATAATACATCCTGCGGTGTGCGTAACTTATTTATGTCTAAAACCGATGTTAGTTTTACGGAAGCTCAATATTTAGTGACCATTATCAAGCCTTCCTTGTGGAGGAAGATATACGGTAACTGTGAGGGCATCCACCTGCGAGTAGCGGGTTTTTGGACATTTACGAGAGACGGCACTTGCGGGGGTCTTATTTCAACTAATAGTATATAAAATTCCTACGGTGTACGTAGCTTGTGTATGTCTTAAACCAATAAGTATAATGCGGAAGTTCAATATTTAAATGTAGATAGCAGGCCATCTTTTTAAGAAGGAAGTTACAAACATTTGTGAGAACATCCACCTGTGAGAGCAGGTTTATGGACATCTATAGATAACGGCATATGTGGGACTATATAAAAAGCCTTACGTTTTATACGTAAGGTTTTTTTGTTGAATAAATATACTCATGTTATCTCGATTTACCTGTAAAGTTCCCATAATAAATATAGCACTTGCGGTCTTCATCAATTTCTCTTGAATCGAGGGTGAATTCCAAATGTATTCCATCCCGTTGAATATATATAATATCTGAATGGAGAGAGGGTAATATATCCTCGTAATTCCAAATATCTTTACTTTCTATCATAATTGAGCAGGTTTCCTTTAGTTCTCTAATTTCAAAACCTATGTGCGAGTATGTAGGATCTGAAGGGTCGTTGGAAAAAACTTCTTTTTGTATATATAACACTGCTGTTCCGTCTGGATCTACTGAAGTTGCAGTAACGATATATGTATTTCCATCTTTTATAAAATATTCACAAGTCATGCGCGCGACAATTTCAGAATTAGAAATATTTGCGTAGTTCCATAAAGCTGGATACCCGTTTGTTTCATCATTGAGCCGATATTCCAATCGCATTTTATCCCTCTTCTTCCTTTTTCTTCTACTTTATCATGACATCTTATATAATAGAAATATAATTTAAAAAGGGGAGTGCAAAGGTGACAAAAACGAAATGGCTAGTAGGTGGTGTCCTAACATCTTTAATGACGGGCACTTTATTTGGCTGCGCGCAAGATATTCCCCCCGAACCGAATGATAATAGTTGTTCTGATTGGGATTGGGATGATGAGCTTGGTGTTTGGCAGTGTGATGATAGTAGTTCAGGTTATCGTGGACATTACTTTTATGGTGGTACATACTATCAAAATAAATCCACCTTCAAAAATTCATCAGAGTTTAAAACTTATCAATCTTCGGCCGAATTTAAAGGTGGAATTGGAAGCGGTTCAAAGGGAGGATTTGGGGGCTAACATATGTCGCAATACATAAGGGATCGAAAAGAGTTTTATTCGAAATATCCGAATTTTTGGTCGGATTTATATGAATGTGAGTATAGTTTGTTTCATGTTTTCCCGATAACAGAGCAAACGATGAAACAATTACAAGTAGCAACTGAACGAATGGGGAAAATATTTTTTAAGACTGCTAGAATTCTTCGGAATGTATCTAATGAACAGCTTCTTGAACTCGGTTTTCCAACTACAAGCTTGCCTTTTATTAGACTGAAAGGGATGTATCCTGAATCTGTTATTTCACGATTTGATTTTGCTTTAACAGAGGATAATCGTATTAAAATGCTTGAGTTTAATAGTGATACTCCAACTTTTATTGTGGAATGCTTTCAAATGAATGGAAAAGTTTGTGAAGAACTTGACTATGATGATCCAAATGCAAATCAAGAGCGCTTACTTTCTTCTGGTATTACAAAAGCCGTAATGGAGTTTACAAAAGGAATGGAAGATCCAAATGTTGTTTTCACAGCTCATCCTGAACATATAGAAGATTGGAATACGACTATGTATTTGAGTGGGCTATGCCATGTTGAAAATAAAGTAATGCCAATGACAGAACTTAGAATTACAGATGATGCTTTAGTAGATAGAGATGGTGTACCAATTGATGTTTTGTATCGCCAAACATATCCAATTGAAGACTTAATTGAAGATCAAGATCCCGAAACGGGGGATTTGGTGGGAGTAGAACTTTTGCAACTTGTAAAAGAAGGAAAGCTTTTTATTATAAATCCTTTGTCGGCCTTTTTACTTCAGCCGAAATCAATTCAATGTCTTATTTGGGGATTAGCAGAAGAAGGTGCTTTTTACACAAGTGAGGAACAAAAGTGGATTAAAGAATATATGCTTCCTACATATTTAGAGCCAGATTTATTTTTTGGGAAAAGTCCGTTCGTTCAAAAACCTTCGTTCGGTAGGGAAGGTGACACGATTACGATTCGTGATAAGGATACAAATATTATGATTCGAAATGCACATGAAACGTATAAATCGTCACTGCCTATATTTCAGAAATATACAGAGCTTCCAGTTGTATTTTTGGAAACTGAAAAAGGAATTGAGAAGCTGTCGTACGTGTTTGGGGCTTTTTTAATTGCTGGAAAAGCGAGCAGCATCGGTATACGTGCCGGAGAAAAAATTACGGGAAATGAATCGTATTATTTACCGGTAGGTATTAAGAAGGAGGAAAATAAATGATTAAATTTTTACTATATTTAGCAGTATCACTTGTACTTTTGTGTATCGGTCTTTTTCTTATGGAAGTGACAACGAAAGTTAAGGAATTTAAGTTAATGGCTCAAGGGAATAAAGCGGTAAGCTATGTACTTGGAGGAAGACTACTTGGTCTTGCTATCGTTTTATATTCAACGGCTGCTAATTCTATTTCAATTCTTGATATGGTTTCATGGGGAGCTGTTGGGATTTTAGCTCAAATTATTGTCTTTTATTTAGCGGAATGGCTTACACCACGTTTTAATATTAATAAAAGTCTTGAAGAAGATAATCAAGCAGTTGGTCTTTTCCTTATGTTTTTATCACTTTCCATCGGAATTGTAATTGCTGGTTGTGTAACGTATTAAAACCCTTACATTTTAACGTAAGGGTTTTATTTTTCATTTGCTAATTTTTTGCAATATGTGTTCAATTAATTTATGTAGCCGAACGCTGAGCAGGATGCGTATTAGTGTACTAATAAACTCGAGATAGTTATTGTAATAAGGACAAGTTTCCATACAAAGTGTTGACATCTATTTTAAATAAGAGTAACATTTTCTATGTAATTATAATAAGTCTCTGTTAGGTGAGGCTCCTGTATAGAGAAATGCTACTGCCCAAAAATGTCGAGAGACGCCAATGGGTCAACAGGAATGATCGAATTAAGGTTTTTCTTAACGTAGCTGGTAATGAACCTATGCTATACAGTGCTAAAACTCGGCGAGGGAGAGGTCCATAGATTTCTAATTGTATTATATTAGGAATCGCTTATTTGTGTATGCAATGACCTTTGCTCTCTTATGAGTAAGGGTCTTTTTTGTTAGCAAACTATGAGTAATTTCATAGTATAGATTATAACTAAAAAATTAAAGAGGAGGTGAGGAGCATGTCAAATTCTGACTCGGTTCCGTTACCCATATACTTCAAATCAAAAATATATGATGTAGGCAGGAAACGACTTGTTCCTCCCTCTATATTTATCATAATGTAGCGTTTATTCGAGTATTTAAGCGCTAGACACTTTCACAGTAAAGTGGATAAATTGAGAAACAAAGCGTTTCTTCCTATGTTGTAAAGGAGGAGACGATAATATGTTATATGTAAATAAAAGTGTGGGTAACACTTCGTATAAATTAAGTAAAAAAGCAATGAAAGAACAAACAATGCTTCAAAAAAATAAAGATTTATTAATTGAAATCGCAACAAGAGATGTAAAATCTGTATTTGCGTATTTTAAAACAACAAGAGACGGACTATCTATGAAAGAGGCACAAAAGCGTATTCAAGTATACGGACGAAATGAATTAACTTCAAAAAGAGCGCGTATTGCGGAAGTAATGATGAAGCTAAGTGGAATGATCCCAGGTCTTTCAAAACAAAATATGGGTGATGAATTACAATGTGAAACAGTTACTGTTTCTAGAGTAGCTGGCTGTAGCGTAACAGGGCTAAACAGTGAACTAAAAATGATGAAATTACCAGTACAAGAGCTTGTACCTGGAGATATGATTTTTCTTGCAGAGGGCGATACAGTGCCAGCAGATGTACGTATTATTTATGCAAATGATTTATTAGTAAATGAATCTATGCTGACAGGAAACGATGCTAGTATTGAGAAATTTGAAAGTTGCTATCATCTTGAACGTAAACGATTTATTCCATTAAAACGGATGAAAGACTATAATCCACTTGAACTTGAAAATGTATGTTTCAAAGGTACGTATATTGTTGACGGAAATGCAAAGGCTGTAGTTGTTTCGACAGGTAAAAATACGTATTCAGGAATACTTCATACTTGTTGCGGTAGAATGTCTTAATGTGTTAATGATGCTAAATATACAAAAACAATGTATAATAGACAAAGTTGAACAAAAACGTAGAATGGTAATCTATATATAACCTTACGTGATAACGTGAGGTTATTATTTTTTGTTAGTAGGAGAGGAATTATGAAAAAAGTATTATTAGTTGATGGTATGGCACTATTATTTCGTGCTTTTTACGCAACAAGTGTATATGGACAATTTATGAAACGACAAGATGGTACCCCGACGAATGGGATTCATGGTTATATGAAGCATTTATTAACAGCAACACAAGCAATCGAACCAACGCACATTGTAACGTGCTGGGATATGGGAAGTACGACATTTAGAACGGAATCTTTCTCGAATTATAAAGCAAATCGTGCAGCACCGCCGGAAGAATTAATTCCGCAATTTGATTTAGTGCAAGAAATGACTGCGAAATTATCTATGCCTGTAATCGGTATGAAAGGTTATGAAGCGGATGATTGTATCGGTACGCTTGCAAAACAATATTGCAATGAAGCGGAAGTTTATATTTTGACAGGTGATACAGATTTACTTCAACTTGTTGATACGAATGTTACAGTTATGCTTCTTCGTAAAGGAATTGGAAATTACGAGTATTACACACCGGAAAAAATCATGGAAGAGAAAGGTGTAGAACCTTGGCAAATTGTTCATGCGAAAGCTTTCATGGGAGATACAAGTGATAATTATCCGGGTGTAAAAGGTATTGGTGAAAAAACAGCGTATAAGCTGATTCAAGAATACGGGACAGTATCGGCAGTGCTAGAAAATATAGCATCATTAACGAAAGCGCAGCGCACAAAAATTGAAAGTGATTTAGAGAATTTAAATATCTCTTTACAATTAGCGCAAATTCATTGTGAAGTTCCAATTTCATGCTTATTAGAAGAAGGGTTACACACAATGGACGAAGAAAAACTACGCTTTGTTTGTAACGAAATGAATTGGGGAAGACCTGAAATATTAATTAATATGCTTTAAAGAGCATGGAAAGGTTGATCAAATATATTTTTGATTAACCTTTCTTTTTTTGTTCACAAAGTTGTCAGAAAATAAACGAAATTTTCATCTGAAGTTCAAATGGAATTCACAACAATCAATTATTATAAGGACACACAGATAAATCCTTATCTTTTATATAAACCATCCCCCAAGGAGGAAAATAAACATGCGAAAAAAAGTGAGAAAATCCTTTAAACAATTATTAATAGAAAATAAACAATCCCTACTAACTAATAAAGAGAATATGAAAGAAATTGAAGAACGGATTGAGAAACGACATGTAGCATATAGTGCTGCTAGCAATTGATAATTTTGTTTATGAAAAAAGCTTGTAGTTTGGATATTATCCGAACTACAAGCTTTTTCTTTTTTGATTAACGCCACCAAATCCAAGTCCAAAAGTAATTTCGTATATTTCGAGGAGTAATGCGTATGAAACGTTCACCGTCAAAGAAACAATTTAAATTTGGAAGTGTTTCATCTGGATTTTCTGGAATGAAGGTGACGATGTTTTCGTTACTTGTAATGGTTACTGTGATTGGTGGATCGGTAGGAGAGACTTGAAGTTGTAAAGAAACGTTTGCCTTGTTTTTAAATTCATTATTAATAGGTGGACTTATCACTTGTACTGTGAATAACACGATAATTGTTTCGTTCGGTTCCAAATTAGTAGCGACTAGGAAACCGATATTCGGATTCGCTAGTGGAGAGCGTTCCCCATTAATGAAGACCGTACCGTTCATAAATTGTAAACCTGCTGGAATGGTGTCTTGTAATGAAATATTTGAAAGTGAAATCTCGGAAGTATTCGTAATACGCACTGTATAATCAAAATATTGGTTTAAATAAGCAGAGCTGACGGAAGCATTTTTTATCACTGCTGCCGTTATAAATTGAACGGGTATACGAACAATATTCGAATTGACAATGAAAATAATAATTGGATCCTGTGGTGTCAATTGGAAAGCAGCTGTAACTGTTGCGGAATTGATAATTGTACTGTTTGAAGGGATAGAAGTTACGAGAACTTTAAATGTTATAGTTGCTACTCCATCTGCCGATAAGGAACCAATGTTAATACCAGTGTCTGGTCGAATATTTGGAACCGGAGTACCGTTAATTGTTACACTGTTTTCTATAAATGTTGTACCAGCTGGAATCATATCTAAAACGGAAGTACTTACTGTAGGAATTGGGGAATGATTAAATACCTCTAATGTGAATGTAATAATATCTCCTATAACGACAGAAGATTTGTCAGCGTTTTTCTCAATGCGCACCATTGGATCAACGATCGTTGTTGTAACGGTATTTGTTTGCTTTGTAATTGTAATAGGTGGTTCATTCGGATCAATGGTAACAGTATAGGAAACAGAAGCGTCGTTATTGATAGCAGTTTGAAGAGTCGAAGAAGATATTGTTACTTGGAACGTAATGACAACAGATTCATTAGGAGCAAGGTTTCCTAATGGAATACCATTTTCAGGATTCGCATTAGGCTGATTGATCCCGTTAATCGTAACACTGCCAGTAATGAAAATTGTATCTACTGGTACGGTGTCTATGGCAAGAAGGTCTTCAATCGTTACATTACCGCTATTAGTAATTGTAATTGTATACGTTAAAGTTTGACTAGGTAATGCATTCGTGGCATTAACAGATTTTATGGCAACGACATTATCATTTTGGACAGTTGTTGTGACAGTATTTGTTGTAGTCGTATTTGTAACAGGTAAGTTATTTGGATTGACTATATAGTTAAAAGTAGTAATTGCTTTGTTGTTGAGTTCATTTGGTGTTGGAATAGAAGTTACAGTTACTTGGAATGAAGCGATGGCATCTCCACCTACAATTATAGTACCAATTGGTATGCCGCTTACTGGATTAACTCCCGGAACAGTTTCTCCGTTTACAATGACACTATTTTCTATAAACGTAGTACCTTGAGGAATAATATCTTGAATGACTACATCATCTGCTGAAACATTACCAGTTTGATTTAGTGTAATCGTATACGTTAACGTATCACCGACCGTTGCAAATGCAAGGTCAACAGTTTTATTGCTATTTAAATTCGCGTGATGAATTTCTGTTACGGCAGCTGATGAAATAATAGTTTCGGTAATAGGTGGCCTATCTGGTACCGTGTATTCATATTCAATTGTACTCGTGTTAGAGATTGGATTTGTTTGCGGAATGGAAATAACCCGGACTTGGAATAGAATAGTTGCTGTCGTATTAGGCGGAATGTTATCAATTTGTATACCGCTAAGTGGATTGTCATTTGGACGAGCGGTGCCATTCACAATAACACTGTTCTCTATAAAGCTCGTATTTGCTGGGATGATATCAGTAACGATAATGTTTTCTACTTGTATATTCCCATTGTTTGTGATGGAAATTGTGTAAGGGATGATAGTTTGTAGGTCAGCATATTGGATAGGCGTTGTTTTTGTTGCAATTACATTAGCAGAAATAACTTCAGTGAAGGTAATATTACTAGTCGATATTTGTTCTTCACCATTAATTGTATAACGAGAAGTGGATTGATTTTGAATACGACCGCTAGCTGGAAGAGCTAACACAGTAACGGAAAACGTGACTGGGATAGAAATGTTAGGAGCAATCGTTCCTACAAGTATACCAGTACTTGGATTCGCGTTAAGCTGAGGAATATTATTTACTAAAACGCTACCGTCTATAAAGGTTGTTCCATCAGGTATGTTGTCTGTAAATACAACAGCAGTAGCATCTGTATTTCCTATATTCGTTAAAGTTGTTGTATAAGTTAAAATGTCGCCAATCGTTACAGAAGTCGAATTAACAGTTTTCAGTGAAACGATATCGGCATCATTAATTTGGACGAAAGTAGTATTGGAAGTAGTAGATTTTTGAATTGGTGCAAAGTCAGGATTGAAAATAAAGTCGTAGACGATGTTTGCAGTATTAGGCGTTGGATTTAAAGCTGGTAAATTCGTAACGGAAACTTGGAACGTTATTGTAGTCGCTTGCCCTGACGCAATATTAGGAATGAAAAAGCCGATATTCGGATCTGCTGCAGGAAGTACAGTGTTGTTAACTGTTACACTTCCCGGAATAAATACTGTTCCATCTTCTATAGTATCTGTAAAAAAGATGGAGTTAGTTGTAGTAGATCCGTTATTTTGAATGAATACTGTATATTCAATGGTGTCATCAATGTTAGCTAATACTTTATTAGCGGATTTTGTAGCGATAAGAATAGCATCAATAAATTGTATATTTGTAGTATTGGAAGAGGTCGTTTCTGAAATTGGTGGTGCGCTTGGTTCCGGTTGATATTCATAGTGTATAACAGCGATATTATTAATAGTATTTTGTGCAGGTATAGAGACTACATTTACTTGGAACGTAACAATAATCGTATTATTTGGAAGGATAATACCAAGATTGATACCGGTAATTGGATTTTCGTTAGGTCTTGGTATGCCATCTACAAGGATGCTATTTGGAACGAATGTGGTGCCAGCAGCAATTGCGTCAATTAGGAGAGTATTTGTAATAGGTACTGTACCAGCGTTTGTAACGGCGACTGTATATGTGATGATTTGACCGATGCGTGTAATGGATCTATTGGCGGATTTAATTGCACTAACATTTGCCGTCCGCACTTCCGTGTTTACTGCATTTGATAACGATCTACGCTGAATAATCGGAGAGCTAGGGTCAATTTGGTATTCGTACGAAGTGTCTGAAATATTAATGACTGTATTGCCGGACGGTATATTTGTAAGTTGTACTTGGAATGAAATAGTGATTGTTTCATTTGGTTGTATCGTGCTGAGAGTTACTCCGTTTTCAGGATTCGCGCCAGGCTGAATCACATTATTTATTGATAAGCTATCTTCAATGAATATAGTACCTTCTGGAATGTTATCAATAAACACGGTATTGTTAGCTGGAATGGTTCCTATATTTTGTAGTGTATTTGTGTAGGTAATAATTTGCCCAATTGATACGAAAGTTACATCCGCGCTTTTAACAGAAATAATATTTGCATTTTGAAGTGATGTTGTAACAATGTTAGAATTTGCAGAGCGATTCACCGGTGGAGCTGTAGGAATACTTACATATTGGTAATTTGCAGAAGATTGATTTACAATTTCGGTTTCAGTAGGTGGATTGTTTGTTTGCACTTGAAATAGTATCGTTTTGGAACTGTTTGCTGGAATTGTTCCAAGTGGTATTCCGTTTTCTGGATTTACACCTGGCTGCAGGACACCGTTAATTGTGACACTATCGGAAACGAATGTAGTCCCAGTTGGAATAGAATCTGTAAAAATAATATTTATTGCGTCAACATTGCCGATATTTTTCACTTCAGAAATATAAAGTATAGTTCCACCAATATCTACAGTTATTGGATTGGACGTTTTTGTAATTGTCAATTGTGCTTGCACGAAATTTGTAATGACAATATTACTTGTAGATGTTTCAGTAATAGGCGGCTGGCTTGGATCTGGTTGAATTGAATATGTTGTATTGGATTGATTTGTAATCGATTCTTGCGAGAATGAATCGTTAATAAGAATTTGGAACGAAATAAGGTGAGTAGCGTTTGCTACTAGGTTAGGCAAAGCAACCCCTACATTTGGATTTGCACCAAGTATAGCTGTTCCATTAAGTGTAAAACTATTTTCTACGAATGTAGTCCCTTCTGGAATAGTATCTGAAAATATGAGATTAGTAGCTGGAATATTTCCGGTATTTTCTAGCGTTATCGTATAAGTCAAAATATCACCTGTTGTTGCTTGTTGTGCATTGACAGCTTTTAAAGAAAGAACATTCGCATCCGAAATTTGTGTGAAAGCTGGATTAGACGTAATTGTTCGAGAGATGATAGGAGAGGTTGGATCGGCGATAAAAGTATAGTCAATACGGGCTATATTAGAAATTGGATTCACGCTTGGAATGGATTGAACGATAACTTGGAATGTGACGGTGACAATTTCTGACGGCGCAACGGAGTTTAATGGTATTCCTACGTTTGGATCGGCACCTGGAACTGAAACGCCATTAATGGTCACGCTATTCGGAATAAATGCAGTTCCTTCTGGGACCAAATCTGTTAAAGTAACTGTATTTGCAGTTGTATTTCCGTTATTTTGAACGACTACCGTGTAAGTGATTGTACCGTTAGTAGATTGTACGAGAGAATCTGTATTTTTAATTACGGATAACGATGCATCAACGACAGCTGTATTAACCGTATTAGATGAGGATGTTGCTGTAACTGGAGGTTGACTTGGATCGACAATATACGTGTAACTTGTAATGGCTTGATTTATAATCGCCCCTTGCGGTGGAATAGAACTTGCAAGAAATTGGAACGTAATAGTAGCAGAATCACCTGGTGCGATAATACCAACTGGAATACCGAGAGTTGGACTTGCACCTGGAAGTGAAATCCCGTTAAGCGTGACACTATTTGGAACGAATAATGCTCCTTCAGGAACACCGTTAATGAGTAATACAGAATTTGCAGGGAAGTTTCCAGTATTCGTTAATGTTGCTGTATACGTAATTATATCTCCGATAGATACGATTGCTCGATTTGCTTCTAAAACAGTTGTAACAGTCGCGTTATTAATTTGTGTTGAAGCGCTATTAGAATTTATCGTGCCTGTAACAGGAGGAGCTGCCGGATCAACAATGAATGCGTATTGAATAGATGCAACGTTTGTAATTGGGTTTGAAGGTGGAGTAGATGTGACTATGACTTGGAAAGTAACAGTTAAGGAACTGTTCGTACTAACGGTTCCGATATTAACTCCGTTATTTGGATTTGCCCCTGGAATGATACTTCCATTTACAGAAAAGCTATTTTCAACAAAGGTCGTTCCAGCTGGAATAAGATCTGAGAAATTTAGATTCGTAGCGTTTGTATTGCCGCTGTTTTGAATCAAAACTGTATAAGTGATTGTGTCTCCGATATTCGCAAAGGCTGTATTAGCAGTTTTTACAGCTGAAAGTATTGCTGAATTAATAGAAGTAACGAAGACGTTCGTCTCCACATTGCCAGGCTGAGTCTGTAATGAATTGCCTACGTTATATTGGAAGTTAACAAATCCTAAGTTTTGGAGTTCAGGTGTGAAGGTTGTTGGATTGCTTATTATTTGGACTTGGAACATAATTGTTACGATTTGATTTGGAGTTATTGTATTTATGCCAACACCGTCAATGATAGAAGCGGATGGTAATGAAGTGCCATCAACAATGACTGATCCTGCAACAAATTGTGTCCATGTCGGTATAGGGTCTGAGAAAACAACGTTGTTAGCAGAGATATTTCCTGTATTCGTAATAGTGGTTGTATACGTAATCGTATCACCGATCGTTGCAAAAGCTTTATCTCCTATTTTAATAGTGTTTAAAATAGCACTTTCAATTTTTGTTGTAACGCTATTAGAAGTAATATTTTTTGAAACAGGTGGATTAGCCGGATTAACGATATGCTGGAAGCTAACGCTAGCTTGATTGGTAATTGGATTTATAGGCGGAATTTCATCGGCACTAATATGAAATGTTACGATGACAGACTGGTTTGGCGCGATATCACCAATTGGAACGCCTGTAATTAGGTCTGCATTTGGGATGGTAGTTCCGTTAAGTGTAAAACTATTCGGTTCAAAGGAAGTTCCTTCTGGAATTAGGTCGGTAAAAATAACACTCGTCGCACTAACATTTCCGCTATTTGTAATCGTAACTGAGTAGACAATATCTTGCCCAATATCTACTGTTTCCACATTTGAATTTTTTTGTGCAGTAAGGATAGCGCTATTAACTTGTGTTGTCGTTGTATTAGATTGATTAGAGGTTGAAATGAACGGCTGATCTGGATCAACAATATAACGGTAAGTGGTAAGAGCCGAATTAGAAATAGGATTGTTAATTGGGAGGGTTGAAACGATGGATTGGAATGTGACGATTGATGTGTTTCCACCATTAATTGAACCGATATTTACACCAGTAGATAAATCAGCGTTTGGAATGGTTTGCCCATTAACTGTGAAACTGTTTGGAACGAAACTTAAATTGCTATCAAGTATATCGATAACGGTAACATCAGTAGCAGCCACATTCCCGGTATTAGGAAGGTTAAGTGTAAATGTTATTGTATTACCAACATCCGCAAAAGTAAGATTTGCTGTTTTTGTGCTAATAATATTTGCGTTGTTTATTTGAAGAAGTGTAGTGTTGGAGCTAGCTGTATTCGATACCGGCGGATTACTTGGATCAACAGTAAACTCATATGTCGTTGATGCTGTATTCGGTGCTGGATTAATAGGTGGAATGCTGTTCACTGTAACTTGAAAGACGATACTATATATTTCATTTGGTGGAAGTGCTGCAAGTAATACACCTGTATTTGGATCCGCATTAGGTTGTAAAATGCCATCGACAGTTAATGTGTTAGGAACAAATGTGAGTCCACTTGGTAATACATCTGTGAATACAATATTAGTTGCATCCGTATTGCCTACATTGGCAATAGAAGTAGTGTAAAAAGCAGTTTGCCCGACATCTGCAAAGGATAGACTTTCATTTTTCGTCATAGATAATATAGCTTCTCTAATTTGTGTTGAAACAGGATTACTAATTGAAGTTTCTGCATCAGGCGGTGAGACTAATTGATACGATGTTGATGAGAAATTTACAATTGGGTTTTCGGTTGGTAATGACGCCACGTTTACTTGGAATGAAACAGTTACTGTAGACCCAGCTGTTATAGGCCCAATATTTACACCGTTCGATGGGTCCGCACCACTTTGAGAAACCCCGTTAATAGAAAATGAGTTTGCAATAAATGTAGTTCCGCTCGGCATTGTATCTGAGAAAATAACATTTTGTGCGGATGAGTTTCCATTGTTTGTTAAAGTAACAGTATAGGTGAGTGTGTCTCCAACACGACTAAAGGATTTATCGACTTGTTTTAATGAAAGAATGGTAGCTGTGTTAATTGTAGTGAACACTGTGTTTGAAGTAACATTCCTTGAAACAATAGGGGCATTAGGGTCAGCGATAAATGTGTAAGAAGCACTAGCCGAATTGGCAATAGGATTTTGAACGGGAGTAGAAGTAGCGGTAACTTGAAATGCTATTGATATTGAGTTGTTAGGAGCTATTGCTCCAATCGTTATACCTGTATTAGGATTAAGACCAATTTGCGTGATGCCATCTATTGTAACGCTATCAGTAATAAATGTTGTACCATCTGGTATAAGGTCAGTGAAAGTAATATTAGTTGCGTTTGTATTACCACTATTCGTTAAAATTGTCGTATAGGTAATGGTATCACCTAGCGTTACAAGTGTTTGATCGACTGATTTAATCATCGTAATCATAGCATCTAATACAGGGTTTGTAACAATATTCGTTGAAGTAGAAGTTGTAGTAGGAGTTCCGCTTGGATCAACAGTATAAGAATATAAAATTGTGTCATTATCCATAATCGAGCTTGAAGGGGGAATAGAAATAACATTTACTTGGAAAGTAACGGTTACTGTCGCGCCAGGAGCGATATTTGGTAAATTTACTCCAAGTGCTGGTTGCGCACCAGGTTGCTGAACTCCATTTACTGTAACTGAATTTGGTATGAATGTAGTGCTAGCTGGAATAGCGCTTGTGAATGTTATATTCGTTGCTGCTGTATTCCCTGTATTTGTAATAGTAGTGGTATACGTAATCGTATCTCCAACTGAAACTATAGATTTATCAGCACTTTTTTGGGTTGTTAAAATTGCACTATTAATAGTTGTCGAAACCGCATTAGATACATTCGTTTGTGATACGGCAGGTTGGCTAGGATCGACCACATGTGCAAATTGTACAGAACTAAAATTAGAAATTGGATTTATACTTGGAATGTTTGTAACAAGTACGTTGAGAGTAATAATGGCCGTTCCACCTGGATTTATATTTTCAATCTGTATCCCGCTAGCTGGATTTCCAATTTGCTGTGTACCAGAATCGCTTGTAAGAGTCCCGGAAATAAATGTCGTTCCGTCAGGTAAAATATCTGTGAAAATTATATTTTGTGAAGTGACATTTCCAGGGTTATTTAATGTAATTGTATAAGAAATGGTATCGCCGATCGTTGTGAAATTTTTATCCGCGGATTTAACCGCTACAATTTCCCCGGAATTTATTTGTGTCGAAACAGAATTGGATGTTGTACTTCGTGAAACGAGTGGTAAATTAGGTCCTGTCATAAATTGATAATTAATAGAAGCACCGTTTACAACCGGTGAGTTTGGTCCCCCAGGCCCAATTGTGAAAATTGGATTTGGAATACTAACTACTTGCACGCGGAAGGTGACGTTTATAAAATCTCCTGTAATAATATCTCCAATTGGTATCCCATTCGCTGGATTTACTCCAGGTAATAAAACCCCACCTACTCGAACGCTATCTTCTATAAATACTGTATTATTTGGAATCGGATCTGTAAAAATGATATTAGTAGCAGTCGTGTTCCCTATATTTTCTAATAAAACAGTATACGTTAAAAATGAATTTCCAGGTGCTACGTCAGAAAAGATACGATCCACACTTTTCGTTGCTTGAATGATTGCTTCATTTATTTGAACTAAGACCGGATTACTAGTAGCCGTTTCTGTAACAGGCGGCTCGGTAGGATCAATAATAATAGAGTATGTTGTGCTAGATTGGTTCATCGTAGGGTTTGAAGCTGGTATTGAACCGACAATGGCTTGGAAAGTAATGGTTGTCGTTCCTCCAACTGGAATTGGGTCTAAAGGAACCCCGTTATCTGGCCTAAATCCAAGTTGTGGGATGGTATTAATTTGTACGCTATCAGGCACGAATGAAAGTTCAGGTGGTAATATATCTATAAAAACAGGTGTGTTTGCAGTTGTATTTCCACTATTGGTAAGGGTTGTTGTATACGTAATTGTATCTCCAACAGCAGCAAATGCACTACTCGCAGTTTTTGTTGCGATAACGGAAGCAGTATTTACTTGTGTAAAAGTTTTATTGGATTTAACTGTTCGTGAAACAGGTGGTTCATTAATATCTATAATAAAACTATATTGAACCGATGATTTATTAGGGATTGGATTAGGATTGGGAATCGTTGCAATGTTTACTTGAAAGCTGAGTATAACTGATGCATTTGAATTTATGTTACCGATATTGATACCATTTTGTGGATTTGCATTAGGAATGGTTGTTCCATTTACTGTAAAACTATTTGGAATAAACGTTGTACCATCTGGAATTAAATCTGTAAAAATAACATTGTTTGCGGTAGTGTTACCGGAATTAGTAATGGTGGAAGTGAAAGTAAGTGTATCTCCAATAGTAGCGAATGTTGAATTGACAGTTTTATTTATAGATAGAGTAGCATCAATAATTGGAGTAACCGTTGTGTTTGTAATTGTACTACCAACAGCAGGTGATTGGTTTGGATTCACTGTATATTCATAATTTACAAGGGCGTTATTTGTTAATGTGCCACTAGGCGGTATCGCTAAAATTTGTGCTTGAAAAGAAATAAATACAGTATTACCTGGTGGAATATCTGCTAAGTGAATACCAAGTGATGGATCTAATCCTGGTTGTGGAACATTATTGATAGTTACGGAGTTTTGGATAAATGAAGCTCCTGCGCCAAGCCCATCCGTTAAAACATTTGCACTAGCAGGGATATTTCCAGTGTTTGTAACTGCAATCGTATAGGTAACGATATCTCCAATTGCAGCTGTCGGTGTATTCACTGATTTAGTAGCGACGATCGTAGCGTTATTAATTTGAGTTGTTATTACGTTACTTAACGCATTGGCGGATGCTGGAGGTAAGTTAGGATTTACGAAATATTGGTACGTTGTATTACTTTGGTTCGGGATTGGATTTGGATTAGGGATGGAATTTACTATTACTTGAAATGAGATTGTTGTATTTGTATTGGGGTTTATTGGATCAATTGCTACGCCATTTGCTGGATTTATATTAGGGAGTGTAGTACCATTTACTGTTACACTATTTGGAATAAATGAAGTCCCACTTGGAATGGCATCTGTAAATACTATATTTGATGCAAGTGTATTCCCGCTATTTGTTAAAGTAGTCGTGTACGTAATAATATCATTTACGTTAGCGAACTGTTTATCTGCAGATTTTGCAGCGGTAATCGTAGCGTTATTAATTGTTGTCTGTACCGTGTTAGAAGCCACCATCTGCATTACAGCTGGTTTGGATGGATCGTACGTATATTGGAATGTTGTGCTTGATTGATTCGTAATCGGATTTACAGCAGGGATAGTTGGTACAAGAACCTGGAATGCAACGGTTCGTGATGAATTCGCTCCTATCGTACCGATAAAAATACCGTTAGCAGGATTTGCATTTGCTATAGGGACATTGTTAATC
Source organism: Bacillus sp. AC266 (assembly GCF_979253805.1). Lineage (NCBI taxonomy): Bacteria > Bacillati > Bacillota > Bacilli > Caryophanales > Bacillaceae > Bacillus > Bacillus sp. AC266. The sequence goes on along the minus strand of NZ_CEEDEC010000003.1, from coordinate 321,636 downwards.
GTTACAGTATTAGGAATGAACAGGGTACCCGCTGGAATGATATCTGTAAACGTTACATTAGAAGCAGGGATATTCCCTTTATTTGTTAAAATAGTCGCATATAATATGACATCACCAACATCAGCGAAATTTGTGCTCGTTAGTTTTGTAGCAACAATATTAGCAGTATTAATTTGTGTAGTTACTATATTACTAGTAGCGTTTTTCACAACAACAGGTAAATTTGGATCAGCGATAAAGTTATATTGAAGTGAAGCGCTATTTTGAATTGGATTTGGTGAAGGTAGCCCATTTGCACTTATTTGAAAAACAATCGTTGTAAAACCACCTGCAGGAATGGAGCCGACTTGAAGGCCGGTACTTGGGTCTGCACCTAGCTGTAAAGCGCCACCTATAAAAATACTATTTGGTACGATAGTGGTGCCGGGAGGGATTATATCAGTAACAACAACATTGTTTGCTGTAGTATTCCCAAGGTTAGCTAAGGAAATTGTATATGTGATTGGTTGCCCGACATCGGCAATAGTTAAATCTACCTCTTTGACAATAACTACATTTGCTAAATTAATTTGTGTACTTACAGTATTACTTAAAGATGTTTCTATAATTGGTGGATCACCTGGATTTAGAACGAAACTATACTGTGTACTCGATGAATTAGTTGTTGGATTTTGGGCTGGTAAAGCAGCGACAGTTACTTGATAAGAAACGGTAATTAATCCGCTAGCAGGAATAGAAGGTAACAGGACACCGATATTTGGATCTGCATTGTTTTGCAAAACGCCATTAATAAGAAAAGTATTTGGAATAAAGGTAGTACCATCTGGATTTATATCTATGAAAGTAGGATTATCAGCAGAAACGCTTCCTGCATTCGTTAAAATAACGGTATAAGTTAATATATCTCCAACAGTAGCGAACGCTCGATCCACTGATTTTGCCGAAATTACATTTGCATCATTAACTTGGATAAATGTAGTGTTTGTAGTTGTGTTTGTACTTACAGGAGAAGCGTTTGGATCAACGATAAAGTTATAGGAGATGGAAGCGCTATTCAAAATAGGATTAGGATTTGGAATACTAGTTATTAATATTTGGAATGAAGCTGTAATTGTAGTATTAGCATTGATGCTACCAATATTTATGCTAGCTGGTGTTGCGCCCGGCTGAGTAACACCGTTAACTATAACACTGTTCGGTACAAAGGAAGTGCCATTCGCAATGGAATCGGATAGTAATACATTGTCCGCTGTAACATTTCCAGCGTTTGTAAGAGCAAAGGTGTAAGTTAATACATCTCCAACTTCCGCAAACGTTTGACTTACAGATTTATTAGCATGAAGATTTGCTAGTCTAATTGTTGATGTAACAGAATTAGAATTTGCTGTTTTTGAAGTTGGTGGCAGGCTTGGATTTACAGTGTAAATATAAGAGGAGAAAGCGTTATTAATGATAGGGTTTTGTGCAGTAATGTTAATGACTGTTACTTGGAAGGATAAGGTGAAAGTAGCTCCACCAGGAATTGTGCCGATAGGTAAAGCAACGAGAGAATCTACATTTTGCAAAACGCCGTTGAGCGTTACAGAACCTAATGTTAATATCGTTCCGTTTGGAAGTGGATCTGTTAGTTGAACGTTATTAGCGGGCGTATTTCCACTGTTTGTAATAAGGATTGTATAACTTATCGTTTCGCCAATTGTGGCAAATTGTTTATTTGTAGATTTTGTTAATGATAAATTCGCATTATTAATTTGAGTAGAAACGAGATTAGAAGAAATGTTTTTCGTAACGGGCGATTGGCTAGGGTTGACGGTGTACTGATAAGAAGCGCTTGATCCGTTAGATACGACATTTGACGCGGGTATTGTATTAACTACTACTTGAAATGAAACGTTTTTGGTTGTGCCAGTTGCGATGGATCCTATATTCACACCGTTAGCCGGATTTGCTCCAACTTGTGTCGTACCATCTATTGTTAAACTGTTTAGGACAAAAGTTGTTCCTGTAGGAATGACATCTGTAAAAATAACATTGTTCGCATTCGTATTACCTGTTCCTGTAAAGGCAACAGTGTAAGTCAGTGTATCGCCAATATCTGCATAGTTTTTATCTACTGCTTTCGTCATTGTTACAGTAGCATTATTCACTTGCGTGGAGACAATATTCGTCGTGTCAGTCCCGCTTACTGCCGGCTGGTTTGGTACAGGAATGTATTGATATGTTGTTGTACCACTATTTAATATTGGATTTGTTTGTGGGATAGAAGGAACGAATACTTGAAAGGAAATAGTAGTAGTAGAATTTGCAGCAATAGATCCAATTGATATACCATTAGCGGGATTTGCTCCCCCTTGAGTAACTCCGTTAACAGTTACACTCCCTGGAATGAAAGTAGTCCCGCTAGGAATCGGATCTGTATATATAACATTAGTTGCAGCGATATTTCCTATATTAGCTAAGGCAATACTGTAAGTTAACGTTTCACCAATATCGGTAAAAAGTTTGTTAACTGATTTTGTGCCATTAATATCTGCGAGGTTAATTTGTGTTCCTGCAGAGTTACTTGTTGCAAGACCGTTAAAAGTCGTTCCTCCGGCAATCGGTGTATATTGAAATGTAATATTAGCAGTGTTAGAGATAGGATTTTGACTTGGAAGAGAAACGACAGTCGCTTGGAAAGCTACTGTACGAGAAGAGCCATTATTAATTGTCCCCAGAGATATACCGGCGACCGGATTTGCGTTTGTTTGTGGTACGTTATCTATCGTTACGCTTCCAGGTATAAAGGAAGTACCGTTAGGGAGAACATCTGTAAAAGTAACGTTATTTGCAGGAAGAAGCCCGGTGTTAGGAACAGTAACTGTATAGGTTAGAATATCTCCAATTGTAGCGACACTTTTATTCACGCTTTTAGTTGCTTGTATATTAGGTGAGTTTATATTGATTTGTAAACCGACTGTATTTAACATATATGCATCCCCGTTAGTAGTTAAACGAATTGCGGCAGATACTTGGGAATTTGTTAAATAAGGAGAAATATCAATGGAAGTAATGTCCCATCCTTGTCTTCCAGCGGAGATATTTGTACTTGTAGAGGCACTCTGGTTTCGCGTTCCAAATGTACCAGTTGTATCTAAGTTCCCTGCAGCATTATTAATTTGAGAACCGAAGAAATTATTAACAGCATTATTTGGCCCAGATAATGCATTTAATGAACTGAAATTTGGTCCAAATAAAGCTTGATCCCCAGTTAAATCAGCATCCCCTTCAGTAGAACTTAAAAATAATCTCCCGCTTACAGGTCCCCCGGCAGGTGTTAAAAACCCTGAGACAGATACATCTGCACTACCGGTTTCTACAGAAACACGGTTACCAGCTACGTAAATTGTTAAATTTCTTGCGGGTAATGAACCGTTTTGATAAGCGACAATAAGCGTCCATCCTGCAGAATTAATGGCTCCATTAGAAGCGTCTAAAGGATCTACAAGTCCAGGAACAGAACCTGTTGTATAAGATCCAGATCCAGCAGCTTGAACGAGTGATGTTACATCCGCTGATCGTGTATAAAATCCAAATGTGACAGATCCAGAAACGAATGTTTGATTTGAAGCTGTAACAGCTGAAGGGGTAATCGAGTATGTTGACACAGGTGTTGTAAAAGAAACTGGGTTTCCTAATACACTCGTAATGTTTTGATCACGAGATAAATAGTTTCCACCCCAAACAAGTTCTGCGTAAAGAATAGTGCTACCAGCAGGGATATTTAAAAGAGCGGTAGAACTATTTTGTGTATAGTTTAACGTTGTACCAGCAGGAAAAGTAGGTACTTGTAAAGCAGTATTCGTAGTTACGAATGCACCAATTGCCCCGATTGTACCAGCACGGTTTAGATTACTAATTTTACTTAAGCCTAGTGTATTTCCTGTAATAGCGAGTGCGCCGTTAGTGGTGGTAGAAAATCGATTCGTAATGGGCATGTTGTCACCTCATTTACAATATAGTCTTGGTCAAAATAGGATATGTGTGTGAGTGATAAAGGGAAACATGTACAAGTTGATTCATGCAGAATGGTTCAAACGTCTAAAGAAGGAGATGGGGAATGATTGAAGTGGAGATTAGGGTGGAGCGTCTTAGGAAAGGGAAAATAGAGGATATTGTAGCATTATCTTCTCATATTGGCTGGGATTACAACAGAGAGGAAATTGAGATGATTTTGAATACGGGTATAGTATATGGTGTAGTAAATGAGAGAGAAGAGCTTATTGCTAGCGCAGCAATTATACTATACGGGGAGACATTAGCCTCAATTGGAATGGTAATTGTACATCCAGATTATAAAGGAAGAGGGATTGGAAAGATAATAACGGATTTATGTGTTAAAAGCGTATTAACTCAAACCCCCATTATGCTTATTGCCACGGATGAGGGGAAAATTTTATATGAAAAACTAGGATTCAGGGCTGTTAGTTATGTTTCTAAATACATATGTAACTCGTACAATGCGAACTACCATTGTGTAGGAAATGAAGAGTATATTGTGAATTATGAAGAACGTGATTTAGAAGAAATAATACAAATAGATAAAGATGCATTTGGAACAAATAGAGAAGAGTTTTTAAAGTATCGAATTATTCAAAGTGAACAATGTATTGTTACAAAGGATGCACAACAAAATGTATTAGGTTACGGTTTAAGTATACAAACGCCAGAAAATAAAATAATAGGACCGGTCGTTGCTAAAAATGATGCGATGGCAATGAGAATGGTACATTATTTAGCAAGAGAGCATCATGGTAAATTAAGAATTGATGTACCAGAAGGAAAGAAAGGTTTCATGAAAGAATTAGAGATTACTGGTTTTCAAAAGGTTAATACCCCACCAATTATGATAAAAAATAGTAATCAATTTTTGAAAAGAAATGGAGAACTATACAGTATTGCAGCGCAAATTTTTGGATAAAAAAGAATCCTTTTGTGAAAAGGATTCTTTTTCGTTAATCACGATATTGGTCGTGAGTTGGCTGAAAGAGGTCTTCCTCGACATCTCTCACCATAGAAAAATGATCAACATTATAATGACCGTGTAGAGTTTTATTATGATGACCAATAATTTGCTCTGCAGACAATACGTCAGAATCAGTTGTGGAATGACCATTTTTAATTAATGTAACGTCAAATCCTTGTACAGTAGCTGTTCTAACTGCGGTGTCAATGCAATGTTCTGTTTTACATCCACCTATAACAATATGATTAATTTTTTCTTCTTTTAAAAGTTCAAGTAAAGAAGTGCCATAGAATGAGTTTGTTGCTGCTTTATTAATAAGGATTGCAGACTGAGGTACTTTAATTTGATTATGTACTTCAAATCCTTCTCCGCTACCAGAAGCAACATCGATATCTCTTACGAAAACAGTAAGGGCATTTGCATCTATTGCTTTCTGTACGGCTGTATTTAGTGTAGATAATAGCTCGGTTTTACGAAAAACTTCATTTTCTTGTTCATTTCCATCCATTAATTCTTGCTGAGCATCGATAATTAATAGTGCTTGTTTCATTCGATATCCCCTTTAATATAAAATAAATTCCACTTTACATATTCTTTTATATTGTAAGGAACTCCTTTTTTTTCTAAGAAGTAGACGATAGATTTACAAAGTTGTCAAATAAATTTCATTCTCATAGAGTATAAAAACATGTATGATAGGAAGTGGAGAATTTTTGAGTAGGTGGGAATATCATGCAAACAGTAGAAGATTATCTTTCATTCTTACATACGAAAGGATTTAAATTATCAGAGGAAGCACAAGGATTTATTATGTTCGGACAAGGATATACTGGTGCATCTGATGGGATTGTGAACGTAGCAATAGAAGCGACGATTAAACATCAATTACAGTTTGATGGCAGTTATTTTGTTGCGTTATTAGAACGATTGAAAGAAGAAGAAATTACAGATAAAAAAAGCGCTAAGGCTTTTATGCGGAAGTTACAAGCATAACTTCACGCAGCCTGCGCTTCTTTTTTTGTTTTGGAAGGTAATTCAACAAAAACCATACCTAGGAAAATACATAGACATCCAATAATAGCAGAAATAGAAAGCTGTTCATTTGCAACTAGAACGCCTGTTAATGCAGCAAAAACGGGCTCCATTGCGAAAATAATTGCTACTCTTGTTGGAGAAGTATGTTTTTGTGCCGATGTTTGAATGAAAAAAGCAATGGATGTCGCAAATAGGGAAGTTAGAAATAGAGCGAATAAAAAGGATTGATTCGTCCATAGTGAAACTGAAAATAATTTTTCCCAATCTTCAAACAAAAAAGCGCAAATAGAAGAAAATATACCGACAGCTAATACTTGAGAGGTGCTTAGTAATAAAGGTGATATTTTCTTAGAAAAGAAACCGTTAACAAGAATATGGGCAGCAAAAGCAACTGCACAACCGAGAACGAGTATATCTCCAATGTTTAATTGAAAAGAATCACCAGCCGTTAATAAGTATAAACCTGCTGTTGCTACAGCAATGCCAAGTACGATGAAAATGGTAGCTTTTTGTTTTAAAAAGATAAAAGACAAAATTGGTACCATAACGATACTAAGCCCTGTTAAGAAACCAGCTTTTGAAGAAGTTGTATAAAGTAAGCCGAATGTTTGTAATAAATAGCCAACACATAAAAAGAATCCAACAATCAATCCAGCGAGACTACTCTGTTTTATATCTTGTTTTGAAGCTTTTTTTGAGAAAATCATTTGAACGAATAATAAAATAATTCCAGCGAATAAAAAGCGAATCCCATTAAAAGTAAATGGACCAACGAAAGACATAGCATTTTGGACGACAACAAACGTAGCTCCCCAAATAAAAGAGACAAATAATAAAGCAAGAGGAGCAATCCAATCCTTTTTCACACTCATACCCCCGTTAATTTTGTAAGATAGCTTTCCTAGCCAATTCATCAGCAACTTTATTTTGACTACTTGGAATCCACTTAATAAAAAAGAGATCGAAACTTTTTATGTACTGCAGTGCTTCCTCTAATAGTGGTGCAAATATTTTATTTTTTGCGTATTCTTTTTCGACAGCTCGCTCGACAAGCTGCGAATCGGTACGAAAAGAGACAATGTTATAATTATGCTCCGTGCAATATTTTAATGCCGCAAGTAAAGCGTGGTATTCTGCTTCATGATTGGACATTGTCCCAAGGGGCAATGATAACTGTACAGCTGGTTGCACCCCTTTAATAAACACTCCTGCACCAGAAGGACCAGGATTTCCTTTTGATGCACCATCAATATATACTTCAATCAAAATGAGAAACCTCCAAATTATAAGATGATCCCCTACTTATATGTTTCTTTGAAGTAGGGGATAGAGTACTTTAGCCGATTGTAATACTATAACGACATGTAAATGTTTCATTCGCTTGTAAAGATTGAATTCCTTTTTTTTCCTTGAAATCTTTTGCCGGATTTACTTCATCAGCAATACCGTACCAAGGTTCAATACATAAGAAAGGTGCGTTTTCGCCTGGTGTCCATACGCCGACAAATGGGAATCCGTCAAATTCTACTTTTACAAATTTATTATGTTTATGAGAACGAATAGAGATTTCATTCGTATTCATATTTTCAAAAATAAGCGCATCATTTTTGAATAAATCGTATGTAAGTGGTAATTCATTCGTATTTTCAGCAATTAATTGTTTTTTACTTGAAAGATAAGGTCCTTCTAATACGCTTGTTTCTAAGCGTTCAGAACCATTAAATGCTAAATGATAATCAGTAAATGATTCGCCCTCTAATAAGGGGAAGTTGAAACCAGGATGTGCTCCGATTGAGAAGAACATCTCTTTTGAAGCAGGATTATTTACTTCATATGTTACATGAACGATTTGTCCGTCTAGCTCATAAGAAACGAGTAATTCGAATTCGTATGGGTATTTTTTTAATGTTTCTTCATTACTAGTTACAATATAAGTGATTTTCGTTTCACTTTGTTCTTGTACAGAGAATGTAAGATCACGAGCAAAGCCGTGTTGTGTTAAAGAATACGGTTTACCATCTACGTAGTATGTATTATCTACTAATCGGCCGACAATTGGGAATAAAATTGGTGCGCGGCGCCCCCAATAAGTAGAATCGCCTTGCCATAAGTATTCAGTGTTATCTTCTTTTAAGCGAACGCTTTGTAATTCTGCACCTTTGTCAGAAATGGAAACGATCACTTTTTCATTTTGAATTGTTGCTGTCATGAAGTGAAACCTCCTAAAACTTTCATATGTTTTATTATACGTTTTCTAAAAGAAAAAAGGTAGTTAATGATAGGAATCTATTGACGAGAGAGTGTCTATTGCGTAGAATATATTCTTGTTGCTTAAAAAACGAATAACGTGGTTCGAAACCATCCCACGTAAAAAAACTAAGGAGATTTTGTCATGAATATAAGGACATTAGTCGGTAATGGTATTTTAGCGGCATTATATATTGCTGTTTCTATGCTTATTCAGCCATTTGGCTTTACCAGTGTACAGTTTCGTATTTCAGAGATGTTTAATCATCTTGTTGTATTCAATAAGAAAGCAATTTACGGGATTGTATTAGGTGTATTTTTAACGAATCTCTTTTTCTCACCTATGATCGCTTATGATTTAGTATTTGGAGTAGGGCAATCCATTCTTGCATTACTTGCAACTATTATTTCTATGCGCTTCATTAAAGGTGTTTGGGCTCGTATGATTTTTAATACAGTTATTTTTACAGTCACAATGTTTATGATTGCAATTGAACTTCATCTTGCGTTTGATCTGCCATTTTTATTGACATGGCTAACTTGTGCAGTTGGTGAATTTGTTGTAATGGCAATTGGTATGCCTGTAATGTACTGGATTAATAAGCGAGTGCAATTTGAAAGATTTATACAATAGATGAAAGAGCTGTCCTTACTTAGGATGGCTCTTTTTGTATGTGATTAAATTGTATATAATACTGTGACTCTTGATAAAATATAATAAAATAAATATAAGAAGTCTTATAAAAGGGGAATCTAGTATGAAATATAAAATACATTGGTTGTATAAAACGAAGCGTGGTTTACAGACTGAATTAACAACAGATTATATGAACATAGAAGAAGTACTTCAATTTGCGGAGGATTTTGAGAAAACAGGTAGGGTGAAAGAACTTTTATTTTTCGATGAAATGGACGCGGAATGGTCATTAAAAGAAATGAAAAAACTGAGTAAGCAAGTGGAGGAAGATCCGCAAGAAATTCAAGTTTATTTTGATGGTGGTTATGATGTACAGACGAAAGAAGCTGGGGTTGGTATATGTGTATACTATAAAAAAGGAAATACAGATTATCGAATTCGTCGCAATGCATACATAGAAGGCATATATGATAATAACGAAGCGGAGTATGCAGCATTATTATACGGGATGAATACACTCGGGGAATTAGGAATTAAATATGAAGCAGTTACACTTCGTGGAGATTCTCAAGTTGTACTGCAGCAATTAGCTGGTGAATGGCCTTGCTATGATGAACATTTAAATCATTACTTAGATCAAATTGAACAAAAAGCGAAGCAAATGAAATTAAAGCTTATTTGTGAACCGATATCTAGAAAACAAAATAAAGAGGCACATCAATTAGCAGCGCAAGCATTAGAAGGGACGACAATTGATAGTCATAAAGAAATAACCGAATAGAGAGGTGCACACGTGAAGAAGAAGCAACTCATTACAGAGGTAAATGACTTATTAGAAACGTATTGCGGAGGGTGTTTCCTGCAGGAACATAATCGGAAAAATCATAGTAAATACTATGCCCATTCTTTTTGTATACGGCAATGTACGGTTGGAGAGAAGTTGAAAAAGTATGGAGAGCAATTGTCATAAAAAAACATCCAGAGAATTTTCTCTGGATGTTTTTTAGTGCTTCGCTTCATGTAATTGATGCTCGCATTTACTTAATTTTTTTTCTTCATTCATTAGAAATGGCTCATCTAAATCCGTTGCAACGGATTTCATGATTTCAAGCTGAGAACGAGCCGATTCTACTGCAGTAGTGGCATGCTCTAATGTGTCTGGATCCATTGAAATTGTTGCAGAACCTACCATTTTTTGTGCAGTTTCTACACGGAATTTTACCTCTTCAAAATCATTTACATGTGACCCCATTGTTATTGCCTCCTTTTTATTTTGCGCATTTCACATAGTTTTTGCTCTGGAAAACGGAAATATACAAAGGAATAACAAAGGAGGTTACCAAGTAAGGTAACCTCCTGTCATATGTGGGATTAAAGTTTTGCTACGTTAGCAGCTTGAGGTCCACGGTTTCCTTCAGTAATGTCGAAAGATACTTCTTGACCTTCCTCTAAAGCTTTGTAGCCGTCGCTTTGAATAGCAGAGAAATGTACGAATACATCTTCAGAGCCTTCCATTTCGATAAATCCAAAACCTTTTTCATTGTTAAACCATTTTACTTTTCCTTGCATGTCACAATTCCTCCTAAAAACGATTCCTTTTTTCATTTAGTGAAATTCATTAAAAAATAATAAAAATAAAAAATGCTATATTATCGAATATTCTGCTAAATGATTAATTTAAATATACATGAATTGGTAGAATTTAGTCAAGTAAGCGTTTTTAAAATTTTGTATTTTGAATTAATTTTTCTCGAATTTTTAAAAAGGTATAGGACAAGCCGAGTATGTAATATTCTTAAGTGAATGCTGTACATAATGAGGTGAAAGAATGGATAAGTCTTATTTATTAGATAATGAAGGGATGAAAAATAGAGTCGACATACCGAATTGGGTTGCAAAAGAATTTCATGATTTTTCGAGTGTCGTGTTAGAACCAACCTTCCCGTGTTATTTCGGTTTAACAGCTTTGAAGAAGAATGAACTTCGTTATTCATTTCTCTCTCATAATGATTGGAGTCATTTGCCCAATACAATGTTAACTTTTTTGGAGCTAATGAAAGAGCGGCCGATTGTAAGAAGAGGATTTTTTCTTTTTGTGGAACCGGAATGTGAAGAAAAATCAATCGAATATTATCGAGATTATTTTTGGAAAGTACTACAATATTTGCATGAACAAGATAATCAATTATGGCCAAAGCAAATCCCGAAAAATCCAGACCATCATTTATGGGAATTTTCATTTGGTGGTGAACCAATATTTGCATTTGGGAATGCGCCAGCTTATAAACAGCGAAAGACTAGGCATTTAGGAAATTCTCTCGTTATTGGATTCCAGCCACGAACTATTTTCGATGGATTAGAAGGAGATCGTCCTAAAGGGTCGTATTCAAGACAAATGGTCCGTGAACGAGTTGAAAAGTGGGATCAGTTGCCGAAGCACCCTAACATTAGTCACTACGGCGATCCTAATCATCGTGAATGGAAACAATATTTCATAGGGGATGATATTGAGCCGATTAAAGGTAAATGTCCTTTTCATCATAGAGTAGAGAAATAAGAGCCATCAATTGGATGGCTCTTTTGCATATTTTGGATAAAAAAGGGTATTGTATTAGTGAATAATTTTTATGAAAGCTAGTCTATTTTCTTTATTTGCATCATTACTTAATAGTAAAAGAAGTAGAAAGGATAGAGCGATGTTTGGAGCAATTATACAACAAATAGTATTAGGTATTTCATTAGCTGCACCTGTAGGTCCGATTAATATTGAAATGTTAAAACGAGGAATTGAACGTGGATTTTGGCATGCGTGGATTGTTGGAATCGGAGGAATGACTGCTGATATTTTGTTTATGCTGCTTATTTATTTTGGTTTATCTTCTGTGTTTATGTATACATATGTACAAGCTTTTATGTATTGCGCTGGTTTTTTCTTGTTGTTTTATTTAGGGTTTCAAAGTGTAAAACAAGGAATTTCTCACTCTAATATGGAATATAAACAAGAAGAGATAGGTGGACTTAAACAATCTTTTATGGCAGGATTTCTAATTGCGATATCCAATCCATTAAATCTCGTTTTTTGGTTTGGTATATATGGAAGTACACTTAGCTCGTTGCTTACAAAGGTAACGAAACAAGAAGCTTTTTTGTACAGTCTTTGTATTATTGTTGGTATTATTTTGTGGAATTTAAATATTGCTTTTTCTGTACATTTTGGAAGAACTTTATTAAAGAAAAAAGCACTTGGCTATATTACAGCCGGAGCAGGTATTATTTTAGTAGGATATTCTATCCATTTTGCATACAAAGCTTTACAGTTGTTCATATAAGATTGAAGGGGAGATTTTTATGTATCGAACCACTATTGACGGAAAAGAAATTATCATCACTTTAGCACCAAAAATCCGAAAAGAAATTACTGATAGGAATCCACTATATGAAGCGGTATTTAAAAATGCAGCAAGGTTACTGCAAACGAAACAACCAACGTTTGCGGTAAATCATGAAGTATTTGGTCTCATTATTGGAGAAGTACAAAGAGGAGAAGTAACAGTGTTTGCAGTAGAACACATTATTCCGAAGCAAAATATATTTGGTCCGAACACTTTTTTCTCGACAATAGAACAGCAGGCAAATTTGTAAAGTGAATAGAATAAGAATTAAATAGAAAAAAATGGTCGTAACGATATGTTGCGGCTGTTTTTGTGGAAAAGGGGGAAGTAAGATGAAGAGAGTGGTGAAAGAGTTTTTTTTACAACATGATATTGTTATTATGTATAGTGTTCTATTAATTTTTATTATTATTTTAAAAATGCAATTTTTCACATGGATTGGTATGTTAGCGTGTATGTTTGGGATTGTTTTTTATACGTTTAACGAATATATGACACACCGTTTTTTATTCCATTTAAAGCCGCCTAAAAACGCATTTTTATTAAAAATGTTAAGAAGATTACATTATGATCATCACGTATATCCAGATGATTTAAAACTTTTATTTTTGCCTGTATGGTTTAGTATACCTAGCTTTACTATATATTTACTTATAACGTATGGTATTACAAAAAGTGTTACTGTTACACTTTCATTCGGAATCGGAATGATTATCATGCTCCTCGTTTATGAATGGAAACATTATATTGCACATAAACCGATTCGTCCCTTCACTAAGTTTGGAAGATGGCTAAAAAAACAGCACATATTACACCATTATAAAAATGAAAAGTTTTGGTTCGGAGTTTCAAATCCAGTATTCGATTTTATATTTGGAACACTTAAAGATGGAAAAGACGTTGAATTAAGTGAAACAGCTCGTAATTTAGAAAAGGAGACAAAGAAAGAAGTAGTGCGATAAGCACTACTTCTTTCTTCTATTTTAATGGGAATAAAAGTTTAATCGAATCAATCAAATTTTATGTTAAAAAAGTATATTGGAAATTTAGGAGAAAATGACGAAAAATGTCTATCGAAAAATCTTTGCAGGAATGTACGGATTGTCTAAAATGAAAATAAGTTTCTGAATATTTATAAAATTTAGTCTTTGTGTATGCAAGGGGAATTGTATTTTAAGTTAAGAGAGGGGACCAGAGAATGAAACGAGATGATACGTCAGCACGTAAGTTAAAAAATGAGGTGAATTATACAGAAGTTGTTCAGTCTGAAGAGTTTCAATTGTTATTAAATACGAAAAAGAAGTTTATCATTCCAATGAGTATTTTCTTTTTAAGTTTTTTTATAGCACTACCTATTTTAACATCGTATTCAAAGGTGCTTAATACACCGGCGTTTGGTAATGTGACATGGGCATGGGTATTTGCTTTTGCGCAATTTATTATGACATGGTCATTATGTATGATTTACAGCAAGAAAGCCGAATCCTTTGATGAAATTTCGCGAAAAATTCTGCAAGATATGCAAAAAGGGAGGGGCTGACTTTGAATACTACTGCGTTTGCACTATTTTTAATTATTGTCCTTGGTACGCTCGTCATAACCTATTTTGCATCAAAAAAAACGAAAAATGCGAGTGAATTTTATACGGCTGGAGGGGGATTAACTGGCTGGCAAAATGGTCTGGCTATTGCTGGGGATTACATGTCTGCTGCGTCATTTCTTGGTATAGCCGGAGCGATAGCGTTAACTGGGTTTGATGGGTTCTTTTATAGTATCGGCTTTTTAGTTGCTTATTTAGTTGTTCTATATCTTGTCGCAGAACCGCTTAGAAATTTAGGGAAGTACACGTTAGCGGATATGATTGCGGCACGTTTTGATGCGAAAAAAGTTCGTGGTATAGCAGCGCTTAATACGATGACGATTTCAATTTTTTATATGATTGCACAATTAGTTGGTGCGGGTGCACTTATTAAACTATTATTAGGTATTGAATATACAACATCTGTATTAATCGTAGGTACACTTATGACTGTGTATGTTATTTTTGGAGGAATGACAGCTACGAGCTGGGTTCAAATTGTAAAGGCTGTACTACTTATGGCAGGGACATTTATTATTTCTGTTATCGTTTTCTCCAAATTTAATTTCAGTGTGACTGAAATGTTCGCTCACATGAAAACAGCTACTCCATTAAAAGATTCGTTTTTAAATCCAGGAGTAAAGTATAAGGATGGTCTTGATACACTTTCTTTAAATTTAGGACTAGTCCTTGGTACAGCGGGATTACCACATATTCTTGTCCGCTTTTTTACAGTACGTGATGCAAAAACTGCACGTCAATCTGTTGTATATGCGACGTGGTTAATTGGCGCGTTTTATATTATGACAATTTTCTTAGGGTTTGGGGCAGCAGCGTTTGTAGGAAATGAGGCGATTATTAAAGCAAACCCTGCTGGTAATATGGCAGCACCTTTATTAGCAAAAGCATTAGGCGGAGATTTCTTATTTGCTTTCGTATCAGCAATTGCTTTTGCAACTATTTTAGCTGTAGTAGCAGGACTTGTGTTAACAGCAGCATCAGCATTCGCGCATGATTTTTATAATGAGATTATCCGTAAAGGAAAATCAACGGAAAAAGAGCAAGTGTCAATGGCTCGTTATGCGTCTATTGGAGTAGCGATAGTATCTATTATACTTGCTTTATTTGCTCAGACATTAAACGTAGCATTTTTAGTATCACTAGCATTTGCGGTTGCAGCGAGTGCAAATTTACCGGTTATATTATTTACAATCTATTGGAAGCGTTTTAATACAACAGGAGCAATTTCTGGTATGATTGTTGGTCTTGTATCAGCGATTGTTCTTGTAGCGTTAAGTCCAAATGTTTGGAACCCAGTAGCTGGAAAAGCTATTTTTGTTGGAGAAGCGATATTCCCATATACGACACCTGGAATTATTTCGATCCCACTCGGGTTTCTTGCAGCATATTTAGGAACTGTTTTCTCTAGTAAGAAAGAAGATGCAGCGAAATTTGATGAAATTCTTGTGAAATCTAATACTGGTCATGGTATTAGTGATGCATCTTCGCATTAAAAAAAGAGGAGCTTTTCGAAATATAAGAAAAGCTCCTCTTTCTTTTGACATTTTCTTATAAATATTACTTTAATTTTGGTAGGATTTGTCTTGTATTTGTGGAATGAAAATAGGCAGGGAGAAATTTAACTCATCATGGCACCAGCGCAGCTTTGTGAAAAATAAGTTGTTATGGAAGGTGGAAGAAATGATGAAGACAAAACAAACCGATGAATTATTAGCAAAAGATGAGCAATATGTGTGGCACGGAATGCGTCCCTTTAGTCCAAGTAGTACAATGGTAGGGGCAAAAGCAGAAGGGTGCTGGGTTGAAGATATACAAGGAAAAAGATACTTAGATGGTATGAGTGGTCTTTGGTGTGTAAATAGCGGATATGGAAGAAAAGAGCTTGCAGAGGCAGCTTATAAGCAATTGCAAACATTATCATATTTTCCGATGTCACAATCACATGAACCAGCAATTAAGCTCGCTGAAAAGTTAAACGAGTGGCTTGGTGGAGAGTATGTTATTTTCTTCTCTAATAGTGGATCAGAAGCGAATGAAACCGCTTTTAAAATAGCAAGACAATATTATGCTCAAAAAGGTGAACCGCATCGTTACAAATTTATGTCACGTTATCGTGGTTATCACGGAAACACAATGGCAACGATGGCGGCAACTGGCCAAGCACAACGTAGATACCAATATGAGCCATTTGCTTCAGGTTTTTTACATGTAACGCCTCCAGATTGTTACCGCATGCCAGAAATGGAATCACAAAATATTTATGATGTAGAATGCGTAAAAGAAGTAGATCGTGTTATGACATGGGAATTAAGTGAAACGATAGCAGCATTTATTATGGAGCCAATTATTACAGGCGGAGGTATTTTAATGCCGCCACAAGACTATATGAAAGCTGTTCATGAAACGTGTCAAAAACACGGAGCACTACTTATAAGTGATGAAGTTATTTGTGGTTTCGGGCGTACAGGAAAAGCATTTGGGTTTATGAACTATGACGTTAAGCCTGATATCGTTACGATGGCAAAAGGTATTACGAGCGCATATTTACCATTATCAGCAACAGCTGTAAAAAAAGAAATTTATGAGGCATTTAAAGGAACAGGAGAATATGAATTCTTCCGCCATATTAATACATTTGGTGGAAATCCAGCGGCTTGTGCATTAGCGCTTAAAAACTTAGAGATTATGGAAAATGAAAATTTAATTGAGCGCTCTGCACAAATGGGTTCGCTTTTATTAAATCAATTAAAAGAAGAAATCGGAGAACATCCACTTGTTGGTAATATTAGAGGGAAAGGGCTATTAGTTGGAATCGAACTAGTAAATGATAAAGCGACGAAAGAACCAATTGATAACGACAAAATTGCAAGTGTTGTAAATGCTTGTAAAGAAAAAGGGCTCATTATTGGGCGTAACGGTATGACAACAGCAGGATATAATAATGTCTTAACATTGGCACCGCCGCTCGTTATATCAAGTGAAGAAATTGCTTTCGTTGTTGGTACGTTGAAGACGGCGATGGAGCGTATTTAATTAATTGAGCGAGCTGTAATATACAGCTCGCTTTTGTTTATTACGTGAAATAGGATAGCTTTTTAAAGGAAGGGATATTAATGGAGAAATATGACCCTAGTAAACATTATCACATCGGATATTATGAAGATGGATACGATTTAGAAGTGACAGCGTATAAAAGAATAAATGAACCAATTTGGGATGCCTATATTCCACACTATGAGGTAGATGATTTTTACAAAAAAGTGGAGGAAATGAAGCTAGGTGAATATATAGATGATTATGGCATTAAGGTGTATTCATTTAGTAATGATATCGATGATGAAGAAGCACGAACTATGTTTGAAAACTGGTTAAAAATGAATGGAATTGTTTAAAGATAAAATGAAAAAGGAGATTGCTATCTTATAAGATAGCAATCTCCTTTTATTATAGTAAACTTATTTACTTGCTTTCATTGCTTTATCTTTTGCACCAAAAGTGTATTTTAACATTGGTGGTGTAATCATTGTAGTTAAAATAACGACAATAACGATAGCTGTAAAGTAATCTTGTGCTAATAGGCCAGAAGAAAGTCCTGTTCCTGCGATGATAAGTGCAACTTCACCACGAGAAACCATACCAGCACCGATAATTGCAGAAGACTTTGCATCAAATCCAGTCATTCGTGCACCGAATCCACAACCAATTAGTTTTGTGAATACAGCGATAACTGTTAATGCTAAGATGAACCAAATTTGATCGCCAATACCGTCAAATGTAATATTCATACCGATACTAACAAAGAATACTGGAACGAACATAGCGTAAGCAATTGGTTCTACTTTCTTTTCTACTTCATGTTTGTAGTTCGTTTGAGAAATAGCGATACCAGCTGCGAAAGCACCGATAATACCAGCAATTCCTAATAGTTCGCCGAAGTATGCGAATGAGAAACAGATGATAAGCGCAGCACTAACGATAGACTCAGATACGCGAAGCGGTGATAACCAACGCATGATTGCTGGAACACCTTTCCAACCAATTAAAATGATAGAAGCAAAGAATACTACTTTCTTCAAGATAATCATTGTTAAGTTAACGTCATCTGTGCCTAAGAAGCTCATTGCAAATGCTAATAAAATAACAACAAGAATGTCATCAAATACAGCGGCTCCAAGCATCGTCGTACTTTCACGTGTTTTCATTTTACCTAAATCACGAAGTGTTTGAACGGAAATACTAACACTTGTTGCACATAGAAGTAATCCTAAAAAGACAGCATTCCCTTGTTCCATACCGACAACAAGACCGGCAACGTAACCACCTACGAATGGAAGAACGATACCTCCAAGTGCAACAGCTAAAGAAGAATTACGATTTGCGTTTAATTCTTCTAAGTCTGTTTCAAGTCCTGCCATAAACATTAAAAGAATAACTCCGACATTACTTAATTGTGTTAGAAGCTCTGAATTTTCAATCCATCCGAATATAGCTGGACCGATAACGATACCAACAATTAATTTACCGAGTACAGAAGGTTGACCTAATCTAACACTAAGGTCACCAGCGAGCTTTGTACTTAATAAAATAAGTGCAATCTGAAAGAAAAATTCGAATTCCATTTGATCCTCTCCTCATCATTTTTTATTTTTATCATACGATTTCTCGGAATTTGCCTAATGATAATATGTAAAGATCCATTAAACAAAGGGTCTGATTACGAGTTCTTTTGAACTTGTAATTTGAACCTGTAATTAATATATAATAAAATTTATTAAAAATCAATGAAAAAATAGCAGATTTTCATGAGAGGATTCGTTTTAGAAACGGGGGATATAGATATATAATAGGAAGTAATAAAGTTTACATATAATGAATGGAGAAAGAAAAATGTTATTAAATCAACGTTTTACAATTGGAGAAATGGCGAAAATGCATAATATAGCGGAATCTACATTACGTTATTATGATGAAAAAGGGATTTTTCATCCGTCAATTGTTGACCCTCAAACCAATTATCGTTATTACACAATTGATCAGTTTTCACTATTAGATACGATTAAATTTTTACGCCAATTGAACATCCCGTTAAAGGAAATAAAGAAATATATT
The DNA here is from genome assembly GCF_979253805.1 of Bacillus sp. AC266. Classification (NCBI taxonomy): domain Bacteria; kingdom Bacillati; phylum Bacillota; class Bacilli; order Caryophanales; family Bacillaceae; genus Bacillus; species Bacillus sp. AC266. The sequence continues at coordinate 302,611 of NZ_CEEDEC010000003.1, read as the reverse complement.
GATGAACGAAATCCATCTTATGCACTGAATTTACTTGAAAAACAACAAGAAATGATGCTGAAAAAACAAAGAGAAATCGAGTATGCTTTGGCAAAAATGGAACATAAAATCCATTTAATGAAGAAAGCGACGAAATCTGAAGCAAATCAAATTATTTATAAAAAGATACCGAAACGAAAAATTACAGCAATTGCAGTTGCACCAAATACAACGGATGATATGTTTGAATATTATATCCATTCGTTGCAAAAAAATATGAAGCAAATTGATAATAGTTTATTTTCAGGTGATATCGGTGTAACAGTTTCAAAAAAAGCATTAATGCAAAATGAGTTTCAAGCATATAACAGTGTGTTTATTTTATTGGATTACATGCCTTTTGAAGCGCATACTTCAGATGAAATAAAAGAAGGGATATTTGCCTGTTCTTATCACCATGGACCATATGAAGAAACAGACGCAACGTATACGGAATTATTAAAGCACATTGATAACGAAGGATATGAAGTGTGCGGAGATGCACTGGAACTTGCATTAATTGATTGGTCCGTAACAGAAAATCCGAAGGAGCAAGTAACGGAAATTCAAATACCTGTTGTTAAAAAATAGGCTTATATATTTTTCGATTCTCTATTGACCTTCAAGTAACTTGAAGGTTTAAACTGTGAACAGAGCATTGAAAAAGGAGCATTTATATGATGGAAACAACAGAAAAATTAAGAGAAAAACCAATTAAAAGTTTATTTATTACGTATTTAATACCAGCTGTTCTTGGGATGGTATTAATGTCGGTTAATATTGTGATTGATGCAGTCATGATTAGTAGAGGAGTTGGAGCGAACGGTTTAGCCGGAGTAAACGTAGCTATTCCAGCATTTTCAATTTTCTTCTCTATTTCATTATGGATTGGAATGGGCGGAGCAACGCTATATTCCATTGCACTAGGTGAAAATAAACTGGAAAGAGCAAGGTCTATCTTTACTCAATCTATGACAGTAGCAGTTGTTATCGTTGGCGTTTTAGCGGCTATTTGCTTATGGAGAATAGAAGATTTAGCATATTTATTTGGTGCGAATGAAGTGATTTTACCATACGCATTAGACTATTTACAGGTGTTATTAACATTTGGAATGATATACGTTTTAGAAAATATTTTAAGTACATTTATACGAAATGACGGAAATCCTAATTTAGCAATGGCAGGTCTTGTTGTAACGGCTGTATTAAATATAGTGTTCGACTATATTTTTATTTTCATCTTTGGATGGGGTGTAACTGGTGCTGCTTCAGCTACTATTCTTTCAGCGGCAATTGGTTTCCTTGTATTATTAACTCACTTCTTTAGAAAAAGTAGTATTTTAAAATGGACGAAATTCCATTTTGAATGGGATACGGTTAAACAAATTATGGTGATCGGTTTCCCAAGCTTTACAGCAGAAAGTACAGTTGCAATCGTAACGATCGGTTTTAACATTGCATTCGTTCAATATGCAGGAGAACTAGGTGTAGCTTCTTATGCGATGGTGAATAGTATTCATGCAATGACATTACTATTATTCTTCGGTGTTGGTGCAGCATTACAACCAATTGCTAGTTTCCATTACGGTGCAAACTTATCAGAAAGATTGCGTGAAGGATTACAGTTTGCTGTGAAAATTGCGCTTGTACTCGGAGGCATTGCGATTGTTGTCGGTTTATTCTTCGGGAAATATATTATAGGTTTATTTAATGTTCAATCGCCAGAACTATTGGAGTTAACGTTAACAGGTATTAGTTTATTCTTTATTCAATATGTATTTTTAGGCTATAACATTGTGTATGGAGAGTATTTCCAATCAGTGCGACAAACGAAAAAATCAGTACTTATAATAATGAGCCGAGGTTTACTATTTGTTATCCCATTGTTATGGATTATGCCAAAAGTATTTGGTATAAACGGAATTTGGCTCGTTATGCCAGTAGCGGAAGTATTGACAGCAATTATCGTATTTACGATGAATCGTATGAAACATCCTGTTCCGTTAAACATGGCGAGAGAGAAAAAAGCAATATAGTGAAGAAAATCCCCTTGAACAAGTAAGGGGATTTTTTTTCATTCTTTTAAACTAATCGCAAAAGATCCATCTGTCTCCTGCACAGAAGCAAAAGCCACATTTTTAATATTTGTAACGCCTTTCTCCATTAACTCTGCATATAACCACTTTTCATTTTTATGGATTAATTTTAAGTTATCGTATTGAATTTGTGAATCAACGATAAGAGCAATTGGTAAGCCTGCATACTTAACATTTATATTCATATCTTTTGGAGTCAGAGGCACAAGTTCTCTTTTTGGTAAAATACTAATAGCTCCATTCGCTTCTAGTATCGCATACTCAATTTCATGAACACTTGGATATCCTGCGACGCGAAGGTTAGAAAGCAATTCAGGGATCGGATATCTACTTTTTTGTAAGTTCTCAAAAATAATATCACCATGTTTAATTAAAATAATGGGGTGTCCGAGAATAAAACGATTTAGTTTGTTGAGTAGGCTTAATTTTGTAAGAAGCAAATGCAAACATGTAATAACGACCATACCGAGAAATGCTTGTAAAGCACCAGCGACTGGTATGGCTTGAAAAGCTAAATAAGATAAAAAGATAATAGCCCCAAAATCATGAGGAGTTAGTTGTGCTAATGCAGATTTACCAAGTAGCTTAAGTGATAGTAAAAATAAGATAAAAAAGAATGATACGTTACATAAAAAGAGAAGCAATAGGGACACTCCTTCGTGCGAAGTTGTACTTACTATTCCCGAAATTAATAGAAATATTACCTTTTGGAGGATAAATTAGGCTTAATTGGAATTTGTCTGTATACAAACGAATAAATGGATATTATGATGAAGGAAGTAAAGGGAATAGGGGTATATGGATATGAGAAAGAAGAAAATAATCAAGTATATTTTAGTTGTTATAATGATTTGCACCGTATATGCGGGGTTTTTACAATATAACATTTATAAGCATGGGCATATGAATGCAATTGATGATGCGGATTATATAATTGTACTAGGATCGAAAGTAAATGGAACAAAACCTTCGTATTCATTGCAATATCGTATTGATAAAGCAGCTGAGTATTTAAAATTACATGATAAAACAATTGCTATTGTATCTGGAGGCCAAGGAAAAGGTGAAGATATTACAGAAGCATTAGCGATGAAACAAGGATTAATGAAACAAAATATTGCAGAAGACCGCATTATAATGGAAGATAAGTCGACGAGCACAGATGAAAATATTAAATTCTCAAAACCGTTAATTCAAGCCAATATGAAAAAAGGTATGATCGTAACAAACGATTTCCATATGTTTAGAGCGAAAAAAATAGCTGCAAAACAAGGTTTGCAATTAGAAGGGCTTCCGGCCAAAACACCGAAGCCAATTGTCATTCCATCGAATGTACGAGAATATTTAGCGATTACGCAATATTGGTTTATGAATCGAATATAGTTAAAGTAATCCCGCCCAAAATTTGAGGCGGGATTTATTTCGAGGAAAATCTTACAAAAATGTCATGTTCATGAAAGGTAAAGCGATAGTTTCTGGAAAGGTTTCCTGACATAATGAAGGTAACAAAAACTTTAGAGGTGATTCGGTTGAAAGGAAATAATATTTTATCTTCGCTTTGTTACTTTAGTATCTTTTTTGCACCATTTTTACTACCAATTATCGTGTACTTCGTTGCGGAAGATGAAGTGAAATATCATGCGAAAAAAGCATTTTGGTCACATGTTTTCCCATATGCAATTTTATTTGGAGGGTTAGCTTTATCAGGAGTATACGGTTTAAGTTTCAATCAGTCTGATAGCGTTGGAATTGGGATGGTTATAACGTATGCAGTGTTTATTCTTGTAGGGATTTACTACTTCATTTGGAATATTGTTAAAGGTATTAAAGTATTGAAAGCAGCTTAACGTTGTCGTTATGTGTGTAAAGTCGATATAATTTCATTTACCATATTAATATGTATTTAAAAAAGAGCAACTCACAAAGGAGTGCTCTTTTTTTGCTTATAAGTTGTGAATAATGAAAAAGGTATGTTAATTTTTTATTATGAAGAGAAAAAAGGAGTGGTTTTTATGAATGAGATGATACATAAAATGGAGCAACACGTTTCAGTTCGTAAATATAAAGAAGAACCAATTTCAAAAGAGATAGTAGAAAGAATGGTGCAAGCTGCGCAGCATGCAGCTTCCTCACATTTTGTACAGGCGTATTCTCTTATATATGTAACAGATCAGGAACTAAAGGCTAAACTAGCTGAATTATCCGGGAATCGTCATGTGAAAGACTGCGCAGCATTCTTTGTATGCTGTGCGGATTTAAAACGTCTAGAAACTGCATGTGAGAAACATGGAACAGAAATTAAACATGAGGGAGTAGAGGACTTTATTGTAGCAACAGTAGATGCTTCATTATTTGCACAAAACTTAGCACTTGCAGCTGAATCATTAGGATACGGCATTTGTTATATTGGCGGAATTCGTAATAACCCGAAAGAAGTGAGTGAATTGCTTCATTTACCGGATAAAGTATATCCGGTATTCGGAATGACAGTGGGCGTACCAAATGAAGATCATGGAGTTAAGCCACGTTTACCGGTAGCGGCCATTCTTCATGAAAATGGATACGATGAAAAGAAATATGATGAATTATTAAACGAATATGATGAAACGATGAGTGCGTATTACAAAGAAAGATCGTCAAATCAAAAAAACGTAACATGGACGGAATCAATGAGTTCATTTATGTCCAAAGAGAAAAGAATGCATATGAAAGAGTTTTTAAATGAAAAAGGATTAAATAAGAAATAAGTAAAAAGGCAAACCTGGAATGCGGGTTTGTCTTTTTTGGAGGAGAAATGTATTTTTTTTACTATCATATACATAGAAATAAAAATTAATAAATTTTTACAAAAGTGATAGGAAATGAGAATAAAATGCCAATAGTAAGTAAAAGCAGCTGCTAAAGGGGAACTGAGGAAGGTGATGTTTATGATTTTCGATTCTGAAGAGGATTTAATTATAGCTATGAAAAAACGCGATCAAGATGCTTTGAAAGAAGTGATTGATCAATATGGAAAATTAATTTTGTACATTATTCATAAATCATTAAGTACCCCTATTGAAAAACAATATGTGGATGATTGTTATAATGATGTATTTACTATCATTTGGTTTAATATCGAACAATTTGATATAGAAAAGGGAAACTTAAAATCTTGGATGATTGGTATTACTAAATTAAAGGCATTGGAATATAAAAAGAAAGTATATAAAGAGAATAAAATCGATAAAGATGTAGAAGTAGATACAGGTATCCATGATAGGTATGAAATAGAACAAGAAGAAGAGATTATGGAACTCGTACAAGATTTAAATACAAAGGATCGGTATATCTTTTTAAAGAGGTATATTGATGGGTATTCCATTGACGATATTGCAAAAGAATTAAAAGTAACGGCTGACTATATATACAATCGAATTTCTCGTGGAAAGAAGAAACTTCAAAAACTGTGGAAAGGGAGTGTGTAATATGGATAAAAGATTATTATCGATGTTAAATGAGCTCCAATATTCAGAAGAAGAAATTACAGGTTTAGAGAAAGAAGCGAATGATTCTATAAATATAGATAAGTATTATGTAAGAAATGGAGAACTATTAAAAAAATTAACTGTACGAATGTTAGAAGAATCAATTCGCAACGAATTACAAGCTGATGAAGAAATCGAGAAGGAACTGTTAGTAGATGAAGGATATATGACAAATAATAAAGTAATACCAAATATATATTACGTAGGAGCTACTTTTTATTATTATATCGTTTTAACAAATAAAAGAGTAATCATGAAAGGATTAGATTGCTATTTTAAAAAAACAAATGAACATAGCATGCCAATAGAGGATATACAATCCATTTCGCAACATAAAAAAATGAAAAATGTCTTTGAGATTAAATATAATAACACTCATATACAATTTGGAAGTATTGCGTATGCACGTGAAGTTGCAATGATAGTTATGGAGTTAAAAAAATGCGGAGTAAAAGTAGAAAAGTATACAGATTTTGAAAAAGGGTTTTTCTTATTTTTTAATATATTCGTGATAGTAAGTGCAGGTCTTTGCTTTATAAAATATTTAATGTAAAAAGCGGCATAATAGCCGCTTTTTATCGTTTTATTTAGTATTCGATTTAAAATATTTGTCTTATGAAAGAACGATTATTGCTAATTGTAAACTGCCAATAAAGTTATTTAAGTTTTGATATAGAATGCCCCATCGCACTTGAAAATGCAGCAATAATTTCGTTTGAACCTATCTATTATTGTGCACTATCTAAAGCACCCTCTATAACAAGTTCAAACTTTCAATAAGAAGATAAACCCCCGTACAACTTAAAAGGATGTACGTAAATATTTTAAAAATCCGTTGATTAAGCCATTTGAAAATAATTTGACCTATATACAAACCTAGAAATACGATTGGAATAGCATAAAAACTTGATTCCCAAATTGTTTTGTTTGTGCCAGTAAAGAGTATTTGAGTTAGTAGACTAATGAAATATATAAATAGATAAAAAGCTAAAGTAGTTGCTCTCAACTTCTCTTTTTTCGTATCAGTTCCTGTAAAGTAAAGTAACAGGGGTGGTCCTGGCATACCGATACTTGTCGTTAAAAGGCCTGATAATCCACCAACTATAAAATCTCTAAATGGTGTTGATTTGACCTTAAAGTTGCATATTAGCATCAATGTTAATAGTAAGAGCAGGATGCTAATTGCTAATTTAAAAGCGTTTATATTAATGGAAATGAAGAGTAAAATACCAAAAGGTACACCAACTATACTTCCAATAGTTAACCTTTTCAGTAGAATAAAGTGAATGTCCATTCTTATTTTCCAAATGAGTGATATTGAAATAACTAATGATAAAATAATATTAATTTGTATAGCTTCTTGTGGTAGAAATAGCATGAGTAAGAAAGGTGTTGCCATAATAGAAAAGCCAAAACCTGTACTTGTTTGTAAAATAGAAGCTACTAATATAATACATATGAAAATGAATATAATCTCCAAAATAGCCCTCCTATTTAATCAAATACAATAAATATTTTAATACCATGAAAATCGAATTTAGCTATTTTGAGCCTATAGCATAAGTGCAATGTTTCACAATCTTACTTTTATTTTAACATAAATACTTAGTTTCTTCTCAAATAGCATTCACGTATAGGGCCCATTAACGAATATGGTTGACATTTTCAAATAATTGTATTGTTACGCAGCGCTAATAAATGAGATCAAATAAAATTTAGTGAAGAATCTATTGATTATTAATAGATTCTTCACTAAGTTCCCCGCGATAAAATAAGAAAAGCCATATAAAACTAACAAAAATACAGCATATAGCTAACAAGCTACCAATCACTTGAGGAGAAAGGATTTCTAAAAACCATCCTGTAATAAACATAGATAACTGAATAAGCGATCCGTAGATGGAATAATGAAATGAAAAAACTTTACCAATCATGTTTTCTTGCGTATACGTTTGTAGTAATGTCGTATCAAGTGGAACGATGATTCCTCCTGCTATACGCATACAGAGTAATGTAATGATACCGATAATAAGTTGATCGGATAGAATGAATCCGAGAAAGAAAATTCCTTGTAGTAAATAGGCCCAACCAAATGCTCTTTTCATTTTGTCTTCATTTTTAGACATATAAAGATTAACGAGGAGACTGCCAATCATAAGTCCAGCCCCTTGAACCGCATATAAAATACCAATGTTAGTGTGGAAGATTCTTTCGGCATAGATTGTTAGAAGTAACTGATAGGCACCTCCAATAATGCCCCATGAAATGCCGACAAGAATTAATGTTAAAATAATTTTGCTTTGTAATATGTATGTATAACCATCTTTTATATCAGTGAAAAACGCTTTTTTCTTGCTAAAAGTGTCACGAGAAGGGATCTTTATTTTATAAATAATATAGGCTGAAATAAAGTATGATAGGCTATTAATAAAAAAGGCAATCTCGATACTTAAAGATTGTGCAATGAGCCCACCTAAAGAAGCTCCAATAATAGACATAAAACCATTGATTGTACTAGAAAGAGAGTTAGCGGTTACGAAATGCTTTTGATGTACGATATTTTTTAGAGTTGATTGCTTAGCAGGCTCGAATAAGCAAGAGAGTACTGATAAGCATATATTAGAAACGAAAATAATTTCAATTTTGTAGAATGCTAATAAATAAGTGAGGACGATAATTCCTCGTAAACTATCGGTAAAAATCATAATTTTCTTTTTTGAAAAACGGTCTACAATTCCGCCTATGAATGGGCTCAGAAGAAGTTGAGGTAACCCTTTGCTCATAAAGGTGAGTGCTAACATAAATGAAGATTCTGTTATGCTATAGACGAGTGTTAATAAAGCGACAGTATGAAACCAATCCCCAAGTACACTTAATGTTTGACCATAAAATAGTTTTTTAAAGTTTTTATTTGTTCTAAGAAGTGTGGAATAAGAAACTGATTGCACCGACATAAAAATTAATCCATATCTATTGGCGATGTTTGTACATGCTTTTTCCATTCACTTAAATACATTTTCTCTGCTTTAGGTAGTCCAACAGGTAATTGTGCAATGAATTCTAAACTATTTCCATCAGGATCGTTAAAATATATGGAGGCGTGTGCTAATTCTGGAAAAACGATTGGCTCAATTGGCTCCATTCCAAAGTCTTTTCGCGCTGGAATTCCTTTCTGTTTGAGCCAGTGTATTGCGTTTTCTAAATCGTGTAAGCTTACTTGGAAAGCGATATGTCGTAAGGATGGATGATAATTGACTTTGTATTCTTTTCCTTCCCAAAGACCAATCCAACTTTCATTTTCTACAATCCAAAAGAAGGCGATATCGTTGTCTCTTTTATATAATTTTAACCCCAGTGATTCATAAAAAGGTATCGAAATTTCTAAATTACAGACAGGTAAATGTGCTTCATAAAGACCTTTAATCATTATAATCCTCCGTAGTAAAAATGTTTCTTATTCCATAGTAAACGATTTCTTGTTAGTTGAAATCACAAAAAAGATGGACATAAATTCATACGAAAGTATGAAAAAACAGCTCAAATATGAGCTGTTTTCGTATAGTTTTTAGTTAACATATTTCATTCATTTAGAGTTTAGCGAAAGGGATACGTATTATATTTAAAACCCTCCGCCGCCACCCCAACAGCTACATCCGATAATGATTAGAAGGATGAATAGCACGATGAGTAAAGCAAATCCACCGCCGAAACCAGCGCAACTACCACCAAAGCTCATGTTTTTTCCTCCTTTTTAGGAAATTAATCTATATAACTAATGGATTACTTTATAAGATATGTTTTTATTTAGAAAAGGAGCAAGTCTTACTTCTAATTAGACAAGAGCCTGTGATCGGATTTAAATGTGATATTTACTTCGTTTCATAGCGCTTTTTTAAAAATGGTAAAACAATATGGAAGTGTATACTAGGTGAATGTATTGCAAATGAAAGGGGTATGTAACTTACAATTACATTAAAATTTCTTTTCATAAATATAAAATTTGTAAAAAAAGCCATTTTTTTATTTTTTTATGAGTGGAAATGTACTATAATTTTACAAGTAATATTATGGGAAAAGGGAGTTTTAGTATAGAGATGGAGATGGGACAATTACACAATAAAATAGAACACAAAAAGAAAGAGTTAATTCAACTTGTTGCTAGGCATGGATTAGATCATAATAAAGTTTTGTTATTTAGTCGAGATTTAGATATACTAATTAATAAGTTTATGAATATAAAAGACAAAGTATATAAGTGATTAATCTTTATTTTTTTATATTAGGATTATTTATTTGTAAAGGGGAAAACAGTTATGGAACACTTACAAGAAGAGTTGTATAAACAAATAAAAGAAGAAAAAGATGCAGTTACTATATTTTTAAAGAGTGGAGTAAGAATAGTAGGGGAAGTAGTTGGAGTAGATAGATTTACAGTATTAATATTAGTAGATGGAAAACAACAACTTATTTATAAGCAGGCAATATCAACAATTATGAAATAAGACACTCATTTTGAGTGTCTTATTTCATAATTAAATGGTTATTGTTTACATGATTCAACGTCAATGCCGGCAGCGAGTAATTTTTTTTCTCCGTCTTGTTCAATGATTTTTTGTAATTTAGATAAGAAAGAGTCAAAATCTGTATGTTTACCAACTTGGAAAGTCATTTTATGCTCAATTGGTAACCAAGTATCAATATTAGCTTCGTTATGCTGAATTTTCACTTCAAGTTTATCAAGTGCGTTAGCAACTTTTGCTTCATACGTTTCTTTCGCTTCGAACTCCATCCATAAATCGTATAATTCCACGCCGAGAGGACCTTCTAGTGTACGTTTAATATTTAAAATGGCCTCTAGCTCATTTTTCTGTTTTTGTAATTGTAATTCACGGCTATTCATCGTATCAAAGGCAGGAATATCACCAGCTTCTGCTTCGACAAGGTCATGAATAATAACCATTTTAAGTAATTTTTCTATATTTACTTTTTGATCCAAATAAGGCTCAACTAAGATAGCCATTAGGGACATACGCCACGTATGTTCAGCAACACTTTCTTGACGTCCGTTAGAAAGCCAACTATGTCGCATTTCATATTTTAGTTTTTCTGCTAATGCAATGACTTGTAAAATGTTATGTTCCATCGTGATCCTCCTCATATTTCCATACTATAATTCTAATATAGAAATGAAATGTGTCAATTTAATGAGTATATTGCGATAAATAGATGATACGCGTATAATGATTGTTATATGTGAAAACGCATTATTAAAATAAAAAAATGTTTTACGAAAACGAAAAAGGAAGGGCAGGAATATGGGAGACGAAAATCAAGGATTAGCTAGACCGCAAAGGAAAAAAAGGAAGCTTGATATTTCTAGCCCCTTTGGCATTGTAGTAGGTTTCGTTATTTTAATTGCAGCGATCATGCTTGGCGGTGGTGGAATAAAAGCTTTTAAAAATTTCTTAGATGTTTCATCTATTTTGATCGTTATAGGGGGAACAACAGCGACAATTATTGTGGCATATAGATTTGGAGAAATAAAAAAATATACGAAAAGTATTTTTGCTGTTTTACATAGAAGAGAGGAAAATCTAGAACAGTTAACGGATTTGTTCGTTGATTTTTCAAAGAAGTCTAAAAAACATGGTTTACTCTCGTTAGAAGTTGATGGAGAGCAAGTAGACAATCCTTTTATTCAAAAGGGGATTCGTTTAATGTTAAGTGGATATGATGAAGCAGAATTAAAAGAAGTATTAATGAGAGATGTTGAAACAGAAGTATATGAGTTAAGAAAAGGAGCAACATTATTAGATAAGATTGGTGATTTCGCTCCAGCGTGGGGTATGATAGGAACTTTAATTGGTCTTATTATTATGCTTCAAAACTTGCAAGATACATCGCAAATTGGTACAGGAATGGCAGTTGCTATGTTGACGACATTGTATGGATCTGTTATTGCAAACATGATTGCAATACCGTTATCTGAAAAAGTGTATCGTGGCATTGAAGATTTGTATACAGAGAAGAAGTTTGTAATAGAAGCAATCACAGAGCTTTACCGAGGACAAATTCCTTCTAAGTTAAAGTTAAAACTTGATACATACGTATATGAAACGAAGATAAAAAAAGAAAAACGAGCAGCCTAATATTTCAAGGAGTGGTATGGTGATGATAAAACGACCGCAAAAAGGATCGCCTCGTTGGATGACGACTTTTACTGATTTAACGATGTTGTTATTGACTTTTTTTGTACTATTAGTTGCTACATCAAAACAAGATACAGTAAAATTATCGAAGATGCTTGAAAAGTTTAGTGATGCAGAACAAGTGGATGCGAAAGTAATGGAAGGTACAATACCAGATATTTCACATGAAAAAAATGATGAAAAAGCAGTTTCAAAAAAACGAATGGATGAATTGTATAAAAAGTTAAAAGCATATGTAGATAATAATGGTGTTAGTCAAGTGAATGTATATCGAGAAGATACAGGTGTTAGCATCGTTATAGTAGATAACTTAATATTCGATACAGGCGATGCGAATGTTAAGCCGGAAGCAAAAGAAGTAATTAGTCAATTAGTAGGGTTCTTTCAATCGGTACCAAACCCAATTGTTGTAGAAGGACATACAGATAGTAGACCGATTCATAATGAAAGATTTCCTTCCAACTGGGAATTATCTTCAGCACGAGCAGCTAATATGATTCACCACTTAATTGAAGTGTATAATGTAGATGATAAACGATTAGCAGCGGTAGGATATGCGGACACAAAACCAGTAGCATCAAATGATTCACCGCAAAATTGGGAGAAAAACCGGCGCGTTGTAATATATATTAAAGAATAATATATTTCCATTTTATTAATAAAATAATAAAAATACAGAAATTCTTTTAAAAAAATATTAAATTTTCTCGTTTTATTTTGTATAATGAGTGAGAATGATAAGGTGAAATATTAAGATATATTTATACATAGAGGGAGAGAACCAAAAAGAATGGCACATAAAATTTTAGTTGTAGACGATGCAATGTTTATGCGAACAATGATTAAAAACTTATTAAAAAGTAATTCAGAATTTGAAGTTATCGGTGAAGCAGAGAATGGGGTAGAAGCGATTCAAAAGTATAAAGAACTTCAACCTGATATTGTAACACTAGATATTACTATGCCAGAAATGGACGGACTTGAAGCATTAAAAGAAATTATGAAAATTGATTCGAGTGCAAAGGTTGTTATTTGTTCTGCAATGGGACAACAAGGTATGGTATTAGATGCAATTAAAGGCGGGGCAAAAGACTTTATTGTAAAGCCATTCCAAGCCGATCGTGTTATCGAAGCTTTAACAAAAGTAGCAAATAGCTAATATAGAAGGGGTGCCACAAAGAATCAAATCAATGATAGCGGATAGACGTGTGGCCCCCTTTTTTCTCGTTATAAAACACTAAATTGTTATACATAAATGAAATGTTTGTTAGACAGGTAGGGGATTAAAATGCAAACAGATCTATTAAATATATTTTTTGAAGAAGCAGAAGAACATTTACAGTCGCTAAATGAAAATGTGCTAAATTTAGAACAGAATCCTGCCGATATGGGTGTTGTAGGGGAAATATTCCGCTCAGCTCATACATTTAAAGGTATGTCTGCGAGTATGGAATTTGCGGAAATGGCAGATTTAACTCATAAGATGGAAAATGTTTTAGACGAAATCCGTCACGGAAATATGATGGTGAATGCTAATATTATTGATGTTATTTTTGAGTGCATTGATAATTTAGAAAAGATGGTTACAGATGTGCAGCAGGGTGGAATGGGTAATATTGATGTTGTATCTACAAAGCATAAATTAGAAGCATTATTAAATGGGAATGTAGAAGCTTCTATGGAACAAGTAGAGCAAAGTAGTATAAACAATGATGATACAGTTTCACATGAAGTATATATAACCGTCGAACAACAAGCCATTTTAAAAGCAGTACGTGCCATTATGTGTATTGAAGCATTACAAAATGTAGGGGATATACAAAAAACGGTTCCAAGCATTGAAGAAATCGAAGCGGATGCTTTTGGATTTGAGTTTACAGTATATATGGATACTGATCGTAGTGTTGAAGAATTGAAACAGGTGGTGCTTCACGTTTCTGAAATTGAGAAAGTAGAAGTGAAGCAAGGAAATATAGCTGAAGAAGGAATCGTACAATCTATTGCAGCAACGCAGCTGGATCCACCTCTAGAGGCACGAACTCCAACAGCTAGTACTACACCGGCTAAAAGTACTACAAAAACGAAAAATGCTAAAGTAGAGAATCGCTCTATTCGTGTTCAGTTAGAAAAAATCGAAAGATTAATGAATATGTTTGAAGAAAGTGTAATTGAGCGTGGACGAATTGATGAATTAGCAGAAACGATTCAAAATAAAGAGTTAATCGAGCATTTAAATCGATTAGGGGATATTTCAAAAGATATCCAAAATGTATTATTAAATATGCGTATGGTACCGATTGAAACGGTCTTCAATCGTTTTCCGCGTATGGTACGTATGTTAGCGAAAGATTTAGGTAAAAAAATCGATTTACAAATTAAAGGTGAAGATACTGAAGTTGATAAAATTGTTATTGACGAAATTGGTGATCCACTCGTTCATTTAATTCGTAATGCAATTGATCATGGTATTGAAACTGTCGAAAACCGACGTGATGCCGGGAAAAATGAGACAGGTACTATTAAATTAGAGGCGTTTCATAGTGGAAATCATGTCGTAATTCAAATTACTGATGATGGAAATGGTATTCATAAAGGAAAAGTATTAGAAAAAGCGATAAAAAATGGTGTTGTAACGGAATCAGAGGCAAATAAATTAACGGATCGTGAAGTGTTTGATCTTATCTTCCAACCGGGATTTAGTACAGCGGAAGTTGTATCTGACCTTTCTGGACGTGGGGTTGGATTAGATGTTGTTAAACATACGATTCATAGTTTAGGTGGGCATTTAATTATTGATTCTGAAGAAGGAAAAGGAAGTACATTCAGAATTGAACTTCCTTTAACATTGTCTATTATTCAATCAATGCTTGTTCAAACAAATGATAAGCGTTATGCCTTGCCTCTTGGCAATATTGCTGAAGCCATTCGAATTAAGAAAGAAGACATACAATCGTTACAAGGGAAAGACGTTTTAAACTATCGCAATCAAATTATTGAAGTGAAACATTTAAGTACTGTATTTGGTGAAAAAACAGTAGATGAGGCGTTCGCATCATATGATAGTCAAATGGTTCCTGTGTTAATTGTTCGTAATACACATCGTAGCTATGGACTTATCGTAAACACAATTATCGGTCAAAGAGAAATAGTTTTAAAGTCATTAGGTGATTTCTTTGCAGAGAGCTCTAACTATTTCTCTGGTGCGACAATTCTCGGTGATGGACGAGTGGTCCTCATTTTAAACCCAGAAGGTTTATAATAGGAATGAAGGAAGCTCCCCACTTGTATACAATTGGGGAGCTTTTTGGGTAGAACTAATAATATAAGTATATGAAAACCGTCGTTTACACATATTGTGGAAATAAATACATGTTCACAATTCAGATGATAAGTTTGGTAAAATATAACGAGTGTAATAGAGAGTTTAAATCATTTGATAGAAAAACAAAAATGAGGAGGCAGGAAAAATGCCTGAGCAACACACAAAAGGGGATACTGGCACAATTGTGCTAGAAAAAGAAAATGAACATTTAACGCCTCAAGAATGCGATATTCTTGGTGAGATTGCTAATATATCATTTGGTTCAGCTTCGACTGTATTATCAACAATTTTAAATAGGCAAGTAAGTATTACTGCTCCTCAAGTAGAATTGGTAGATTTATATGATACAAGTGATGTTGAAATTCCACATGTTGTATTAAATATCCATTTCACAAAAGGATTAGATATGGAAAATCTTCTTGTTCTTCAACAAGATGTTGCTTTATCTATTGCTGATTTAATGATGATGGGAACAGGTGAAGTTGAAGAGGGAAAAGAGCTTGGTGAATTAGAGCTAAGTGCAGTACAAGAAGCTATGAATCAAATGATGGGATTCGCAGCAACATCTATGTCAGAATTCTTCCAAGATACGGTAGACATGTCTCCGCCAACAATTAAAGTTGTGCAACTTACAGAAGAGATGGAGAAGATTTCTGGTATTAATGGGAATAATATGGTTGTTAAAGTATCGTTTGAATTAAAAATAGATAATCTTGTGAATTCTCAGCTTGTACAGGTTGTTTCAGTTGAACATGCGAAGCGAATGATAAATAAATTGTTACAATTATCTGGTGGTGTGGAAGAAGAAATAGATGAGCCGGCGGAAGTGCAGGAAACTGAGATTGTAGAAGAGCATGTAGAAAAAGAGCAATTAACACAAGAAGAGAAAGATGTGCTTGGTGAAATTGCGAATATTTCAATCGGTTCGGCTTCAACAGTACTATCGACGCTTTTAAATCAGCCTGTCACTATTAGTACACCAAATGTAGAGGCGATTAATGTTCGTCATTATGAAGGAGTACCGGTTCCGTTTGTTATTTTAAATGTCGATTTTGTTGAAGGACTAAAAAATGAGAATGTATTCGTATTTACGAAAGATGTTGCTTTAACAATGGTAGATTTAATGATGATGGGAACGGGTGAAATTGATCCGGAGAAAGAGCTAAGTGAATTAGAGTTAAGTGGCATTAAAGAAATTATGAACCAAATGATGGGGCATGCTGCAACAGCGATGTCAGAAATGTTTAAAGAAAAAATGGATATGACACCACCAGACGTTAAATTTGTTTCTTTAAAAGAAGAAATGGAGTATTTGGGAGAGTCGATGGCAGTTGACGAACTCGTTCAAATTACTTTTAATCTTGAAATTGGTGATCTCCTTCAATCAAAGATGTATCAAATACTACCGATATCAGAAGCGAAAGAAATGGTTAGAAGACTTCTATATCCAATGGTGGAAGAGCAAGAAGAAATAGTTGAGGAAGTTGTTGAAGAGGAAGAAATTCCTGCACCAGTCGTACAGCCAATTGAATATAAAGAAGTCAAGCAAGTTGAGCCAGTATATATGGATACATCTATTCTACAAAATGTAGAAATGAATGTTAAATTTGTATTTGGAAGTACAGTGAGAACAATTCAAGATATTTTAAGTCTACAAGAAAATGAAGCGGTCGTACTTGATGAAGATATTGATGAACCGATTCAAATTTATGTGAACGATGTATTAGTGGCGTATGGAGAACTTGTAAATGTAGATGGGTTTTTCGGAGTAAAAGTGACGAAATCGCTATAAGGCGTCAAAATAGGAGTTTGAACAAATAGATGAAAAAAGTAAAGTTTTTTCTAGTTAGTTGGCTATTCTTACATATATGCATATTTTCACCATCACAAGGGCAGGCAGAAGAAAAAAGTGTACAAGATCAAAATATAAGCGAAATGAATGACCAAGAGGGAAAAAATAAAGAAGTTCAGGAACAGCCGGAACAAGTGGAAATGCCCTCGGTTGAAGATGAAAAAAAAGTAGTAGAAAATGAGCAAGGGAAAGAACAAAAAGAAGAAAGAACGATAGAAACAGACCGAGGGGTTATTACAGTTAATAAGCAGGAGCTAAAGGTTGGCGAAGAAGTGTGGATTGCTGTAGAACCAAATGAAAAAAACATTCAAAGTGTAAAAGGTATATTACAATTACAAAAAAATGGTGAGCAGTACAGACAAGAGAGAATAATATCTTTTGAGTATGAAGAAGAAACGAAGCGATGGATCGCTAATTATAAGGCCGGAATATATGATTTACAAGGTGATTGGAACCTTAGGCTCGTTGAAAGCTATAAAGAAGATGAGAAGGAAGAAGTAATAGAGAACGAATTAAATGTCCCGCTCATTCGTATAAACAATGAAGCACCAACTATAGATAAAGAATTGCCAAAGTTAGAGAAAGTTAGTATTGATGAGGCAAAAGGGAACTTAATTGAACGGAAAAAGGGAGAATCCGTTCATATACGAGTACAGACGGTAGATATAGAATCGGTTGTTAAAGAAGTGCGCGTTATATTAAAAGGAAAAGAAGACGGTAACGATATTACTTTTTTATTAGACTATAATAAACGCGACATGGATTGGCAGAAAATATTTGAAATAACAGAAGCTTTACCTGTTGGGCCGCATCAACTTATTGTGGAAGTAACAGATGGGGCAGGTAACAAACTTGTGACAGAGAGTGAATATATCGTTTCTATCATCGAACAAAAAGTGAAAGATGATGAAAAGATAGAAGAGCAAGAGAATCAAAATGAAGTAGAAGATAAGAAAGAAATTGAGAAGCAGGAAGATCCGAAAATAGAGATGCCACTTCCAGAAGAAAAACTTCCAGTTGTTCAAATTCCAAAGCAAGAAGAAAAAGTGAACTCTTATATAAAAGAGCCGTTGAAAGAAAAAGAGGAAATCAACTACGTTATAAAAGAGTCGTTAACAGACAACAAGGAAGTAAATAATGTGAAGGTTCATAAAGAGAAAAAAAGCGGAAATGACAATCAAGTCGTTTCTAAAAAGAAAGAGAAAATAGAAGAACAACAAGAAAAGAAAGAGGAAAAAAGTGAGCAGGGAGTACAGGCTTCTAATGTGTTTGCTGTTATGTCAGGATTATTTGTACTGTTTTTAGTTTTAAAGAGTAATAAAGAATGGGGCTAATAATTTGATAGTAGTGGAGGCGCTTAAATGGAAATTAAACGTACGACAATTCAAAATAAGACGCTACAACCATTAAAACAGCCTGCAGCTATTTCAGAACATGAAATTCAGAAAGAACGAAAGCGGAGTAACCTTGTGTTTACTGGGCAGCCCAAAATCATTTCGAAAAACAATGAAATAGGGATTTTGCTTGCAAGTTTAGGTGATGGAAAGATTGTAAAAGAAATGCTTTCTAAGGAAATGGATACGGTGTTGCAGTTGTTTTCAAAGTTACATATGTTGTCCGAGGAAGGAAAGCAATCGGAAAAAATATATGAACAAATTGTTAGAAGTTTACAAGGGATTATTAAGCAAGCGTATATAAAAGATATTCCGTTACTCGATGGGACGTATGATTTCGCTGAAGTACAGCTTTCATTCGGGCGAAAAGTACATGTTCCTTTACTTGACGTAAGTGCTCTCATTTCTAGAGTGGAAAGTGATTCTTCAGAAGGAAATATAAATTTAATGATAACGGTTATTACAGCTTACATGACGAAATTGTCTAATGAAACAATCTTAATTAGCGGTACAGATCGTATTTCTAAAGAACGTGATGTGAGCGTGTGGAGAGCACTTGCAGAAATGAATATGACGCAATTATCTCATGCGTTGAAACATACGATTCAAGAGCATAAATGGTCTGTTACGGCTCTATTTCTCTTCATGTGGGTTATAGGTATCATATTGATTCGTATTATATAATAAAAAAAGGTCGTCATTTTAATTATGACGACCTTCTTTTATACTTTTTCGTAAAAGAATGTATCAAAGCGCTGAAGATTGTAGCGTTCAGGTGTTAAAATTTGTTCAGTGCTACCAACGAATAGTACGCCGCCCTTTCGTAATGAACGACTAAACTTTTCATAGAGCTTTACTCTTGCTTCTTCTGTAAAGTAAATCATTACATTACGACAAATGATTAAATCGTAGTTTGTATCGAATGACTGCATTAATAAATCATGTTGTTTGAATGTGACTTGTTGTTTAATGTTTTGGTGCAATATATATGTATCATCTTCTTTTGTGAAATGACGCTGTTTCAAATCATTAGGTAATTCTTTTAAAGAGCGTTCTGTATATTGACCGCGTTTTGCAGTTTCTAAAATATGGTAATCGAGATCTGTTGCTTGGATTTCAAAGCGAAATGGAGCTAGATGCTTCGATAAGATTAAAGAGAGTGTATACGGCTCTTCACCAGCAGCACAAGCGGCACTCCATACTTTTAATTTACCATTATTTTGTTCAAGTAGCTTTGGTAGAGCTTTCGTCTCTAACGTTTGCCAGCGATCTTTATTTCTGAAAAATTCTGATACGTTAATTGTAATATAGTCAATAAAACTTAAAAATAACGTTTGATCAGTACGTAAATGATTTGAAAAGTTTGTGTAATTTTCAAAACCTTTTCTCGAAATGAAAGCATCGATTCTTCGGCGCATTCTATCTTGTTTATAGGAAGCAATATCCATATTAAATTGTTGTTTAAAACTCGTGATAAAATAATCATAATCTTGTTCAGTTTTCATATTTACAATAGGCACAATAACGATATTGTGCCTCCCCCTTTACATCATACGAATTTTTTGTTCAAAGCTTTTTTTCATCTGCTTTTCATGTAAGCCTGGTAAATCATAAATAACAGCATCAATTCCTGCTTCTTTTGCAACGTCAACGGGAATGACAGACGTATGTTTATCTCCGTTATAAAAACAGAGAACTAAATCGGTATCTTCGACAATTTGCTTTACAAAAAACATATAATCTGATCGATAAATGGAGTCGGAAGGATGATCAAAAGCAATATACTCGGCTCCGTGTTTTTTTAAGTAATCAACGACTTCTTGAAATTCGTCTGTTAATACTTGTAACGGTTGTAGTGTGTAAAGGCATAAATTTTGAGCGAACCTTTCATTTTCAATGAAAAAACGAAGAACTTCATTTTCAATAGATTTATAACATAATATGTAAATTTTATGTTTGTGAGCATAGTCAATTAAAAATTTTTTTATTTCTTCCTGATCTAATGCTGTTAATTGATTTGAACCACAAAGAAAAATATTCATAGATTTGTGCCACCTCATGCTAAATTGTAACATATCTTCTATAAAAAATAACTGCAAAATATCATTGTACAGAGTATAATTATAAATAACTGGATTTTACGATTAAGTTTGGAAGGAAATAAAAAAATAAATAGGTGATATATATGCTGCGTTCTATCTCGCATAATCCAATTTTATCGCATATACCGCCTGCTACTCAAATGCCGAAAGAAGCAAATGTCAGGACAGGACTTGCTTTTTCGGATAATTTGCATGCAGATCCGAAAAAAGATAAATTGTTAGAACAAATGGAAGCATTTGTTGATAACATTGGAGAAATTAAAGAGAAAATCGAATTAGAGTTAACGCTCGATAATGTAATGGAATACAAAAATACTGTAAAATCATTTTTGAATTTTTACGTTGATAACGTATTGCAGTATAAAGATGTTATGTCTCGTCATCCGCGTTACGGATATTCGCAGAAAATGACGATCGTAAAACAAGCTGAAATGGGATTAACTGAGTTAGAAGATGTTATGAATTTAATTAATACGAAAACAGGGCATTTAGAAATGTTAAATCAAATTGGAGAAATTCATGGTTTGATTGTAAATTTAGTCTTGTAAAGGAAAGGAAGCTATATGTACATACAATTATATGAAAAGCTCGTTATTATTCAAAAGGCATATGAAAATATTCAAACGCTTGGGGAACAAATATATGAGAATTTAAAAAATAAAAATGTAAATGCAGTTCAAAAGTTGCAAGTAGAGCAATTGCAGTACATAGAAGGTGTTAAAGGATTATCGCGATCTTTTGAGGAAATGGTTGTTCAGCTTTGTAAAGAAAAACAAGTTGAACCGCTGCGTATGCGTTCGCTATTTTCGTATTTTTCACAGGAAGAAAATGAAAAAATGGAAGAATTACAAAAAAGTTTAAATGAATTAGAAGAAAATGTAAAAATGATTCTTTTGAAAAATCAATATTACTTAAACGTACTATTAAAAACTACAGAAAGTATTGTGGATTCCGTTTCTGAATACAATTTGGAGAAAAACAATAATTCGCAAATCTTTATGAATGAACTATTGTAAAGGAGAAGTGAAGCATTATGAGATTATCTGATTATAATACGCCGTTATCTGGTATGCTAGCGGCCCAAATGGGATTACAAACGACAAAACAAAACTTATCTAACATTCATACGCCGGGTTATGTTCGTCAAATGGTAAATTACGGATCTGTTGGAGCAAGTAACGGTCATACGCCTGAACAGAGAATCGGTTATGGTGTACAAACATTAGGAGTTGACCGTATTACAGATGAAGTGAAAACGAAGCAATTTAATGATCAGTTGTCACAGTTCTCTTACTACGCATATATGAATTCTACTTTATCACGAGTAGAGTCTATGGTAGGAACGACAGGGAAAAATTCATTATCTAGTTTAATGGATGGATTCTTCAATGCTTTTCGTGAAGTTGCAAAAAATCCAGAACAACCAAACTACTACGATACATTAGTTTCTGAAACTGGGAAGTTCACAAGTCAGATAAATCGTCTTGCGAAAAACTTAGATACAGCAGAAGCACAGACGACAGAAGATATTGAAGCACATGTGAATGAATTTAATCGTCTTGGTGCTAGTTTAGCAGAGGCGAATAAAAAAATTGGACAAGCAGGGACACAAGTACCTAATCAACTATTAGACGAACGTGATCGCATCGTTACAGAGATGTCTAAGTATGCCAATATTGAAGTATCTTATGAATCTATGAATCCTAATATCGCGAGTGTTAGAATGAATGGTGTTTTAACAGTAAATGGACAAGATACATATCCACTTCAATTAAATAAAGAAAAAGAACCAATGTCTGTTGCGATTTATGGATCGGATATTCCTTTAAATGGTGGAGCAATTCAATCAGCGATAGATACGAAAGCGAAGATTGCTAGTTATAAGAAAAACCTTGAAGAATTAATGAGTTCTGTAAAAGGTCAAGTGAATACAGTGATGGGAAAAGATTTCTTCGTTGGAGATCATGCGAAAGATATTCAGTTAAACCCTGAATTCGCAAAAGATGTTTCGAAAATGAAAATCTCCGCTGAAACAGCAAATAAACTAGCAGGAATTACAGATGGAGATTATAAAGAAGGTCTTTCTTATAAACAAGCATTAGACCAATTTATAGTTGGTGTAGTTTCTGATAAAAGTGCAGTGAATGCTTATCAAAATATTCATAAAGATTTATTAGAAGGTATTCAACAAGAAAAAATGAGTATTGAAGGCGTAAATATGGAAGAAGAAATGGTTAATTTAATGGCTTTCCAAAAATATTTTGTCGCAAACTCTAAAGCTATTACGACGATGAATGAAGTGTTTGATAGTTTGTTTTCGATTATTAGATAACATGTAGAAGGATCGAAAAAGCTTTTTTTGTGATGGAAGAGAGGGTCCGGCGCAGGGTAGAAGCGGACAGAGCCTTTTAGTGGACCAAGCCATGTTAGACCAGAGATATGGGATGGTTGAATGGGAAGTTAAGGGGGAGAATAGCCATGTTTAGCAAGCGTCCTCCCCCATGTAAATTAAATGAAAACGAAAAAGTCTTTTTTTATGAGGGAAGAGGATAGCTGTATATAGGTGCGGTTTCTTCTTCGCGCCAATTCAAATATAGATAAAGGAGAAGGTAAAGATGAGAGTATCTACATTTCAAAATGCAAACTGGGCAAAGAATCAGATGATGGATTTGAATGTGCAACAACAATATCATCGAAATCAAGTAACTTCAGGTAAGAAAAATCTTTTTATGAGCGAAGACCCACTTGCGGCAAGTAAATCATTTGCGATTCAGCATTCGTTAGCAAATATTGAACAAATGCAAAAAGATTTAGCGGATTCGAAAAATGTATTAACACAAACTGAAAATACATTACAAGGTGTTTTTAAATCTTTAACAAGAGCGGATCAATTAACAGTACAAGCGCTAAATGGGACGAATAGTGAAAAAGAATTGAAGGCAATCGGTGCAGAGATTGATCAAATTTTAAAACAAGTTGTATATTTAGCGAATACGAAAGAGCAAGGCCGTTATATTTTCGGTGGGGATAGTGCTGAACAAGCTCCATTTACAGAAGATGGTACGTATCAAGGTGGAAAAAATGATGTGAACTGGCAACTAAATGACGGTTATCAATTAAAAGCATTTCGTAACGGAGAAGAATTATTATCCCCAGTTATAAAAACGTTAAAACAGATGAGTGAAGCACTGAATAACGGTGATCAAAAAGCTTTGCAACCGTTATTAGGAGAAAATAAGAAAAACTTAGATAGCGTCATTAACCGTACAACTGAAGTTGGTTCAACAATGAACACAATGGAGACGTTTAAAACAATTTTAAGCGAGCAAAATTTAGCGCTTCAAGAAAACCGTAAAGAAATTGAAGATGTCGATTTGGCGGTAGCAATTTCTGACCTAGCATATATCAATGCAACGTATGAAGCGACGCTTAAAGCGGTTAGTACGATGAGTAAAACGAGTATTTTAGACTACATGTAAACAATAAGGAGTGAGACAATATGGCAGGAACATTAACAGGTATCGGTGGTAGACAACAGATTTGGAATCTCGGAAATAATATGATCGACACTTCTAACTTTGTAGAGTTAGAAATGCAAGCGTTAGATATGAGAAAAGCACCGTATACGAAAGAAAAGAGTGATCTTTCAAACGATAAACTATTATATACAAGTTTAAAATCAGAATTTAGTTCTTTTACACAGACTTTTAAAAACTTAGCAGCTTTTAAAGGAAATGAGAAAAAGGTAACAACATCACAAGACGGTTATATTAATGTAAAAGCTGATGGTGGAGCGATTGCAGGAACTTTTAATATGACGATTACACAGCTTGCACAACGTCATCAAATAGCCTCTAATAAGATTGCTGATATAAATGCGAAGCTTCCTAAAGATGAAACATTACAACTAGGCGGTAAAGAACTAAAAGTAACAACTGATATGACATATAAAGATTTAATTAACAAAATTAATGACGGAGATTATGGTGTATCGGCTTATACACTTGGAGATAAAATCTTTATGTCCTCGAAAAAAGAAGGAACAGATGGAGAAATTAATTTTAAGGGGAACACATCTACACTGTTTCAAGATATTGGTTTAGCTAAGGCGGATGGGACAGCAGTCAATACAATTAATGAAGCGCAAAATGCCAAATATAGTATTAATGGTATTGAAACTGAAAGTTTTACCAATACAATTGAAGCTCTTCCGGGCGTGAAAATTGAATTGTTAAAAGTAACTGAGCCGAAAGCAGAAGGAACACCAGATGCAGGTACAACAACAGATCCAAAAGCAAAAGGTATAGATCTGAAGTTTACAGTAAGTGACTCAAACGTAACAGATGCATCGAATGTTATTAAAAAGATGGTGGCGGATTATAATAAAGCTGTTTCTACAGTAGATATCTTTGCTGGGAAAGGTGGAGCTTTCCAAGGTCAAGCCATTATGCAAAGTGTACGTCAAGCGATGAATAATGTCGTGACATTTTCTCAAGACGGTAATTATTTATTCTCATTTGGTATCCAATTAAAGCAAGACGGGACGATGGAAGTTAATGATGAACAATTAACAAAAGCGTTAAAAGACAAGCCGGATGCAGCGAAGCAATTTTTCTTTGGTTCTAACGGTTTAGGGAAGATGATGGAAGAACCACTTGATAAACTATTTGGTGATAAAGGTGTAGTCGGAGAGCGTGTAAAAAACATCGATTCACGTGTAAGTGATTTAGATAAAAAGATTAAAGATATTGAAACACAAAATCTGCAAAAACAAGATGAGATTGTGAAGAAGTATCAAAAGCTAGAAAGTACATTAGCGGCGCTAGATAGCCAACTAAAAACAATTAAAGCAATGACAAAACAAAAAAGTGATGATTAATGAAAGTTAAGGAAGTGATTGTATGCAAGCATGGCAACGTTATATGCAAAATGATATTATGACGAGTAATCCAATTAAAAATACAATTTTTATTTATGAAAGATGTATCGTTGAGTTTCGTAATTTAGAAGAACTTTTAAATACTTTTAAACTACAAGAAGGAGATGCGCTTCTTGAAAAATTAGAACGTATTTTTGAAGAGTTAAAGCTTCAATTAAATCCTGAGATTACTAAAGATTTATATGATAGTCTATTCGGTTTATACGATTGGATTAGCATTCAAATTCAGACGATGAAAGTAACGCGTGAAGCAAAAGACATGGATGCGATTGTACAAGTGTTACAAGATTTAATAGACGGTTACCGCGGAGCACTCGAAAATGAACAATGATATTTATCGAGCGTTTGTCGGCTGTTTTAATGAAATCGGTGAATTGCAAGTATCAGATGGGGAATTTGCTGAGAAGAGTGCAATGTTAAATCGCTGGATGATGACATTGGATGAAGAGACGCGCGCAGATGTTGCAGCGGAAGTGAGTCCATTAATAATTAAGGCAGCACAGCATATTCGAGATAAGCAAAAATTTTTGGAAGAAATGATTATGACAAATGATGGACGAATGAAAGCGAATTCGTTTTACGGTAAATTTTAATGGTGAATTACGGAAATGGATACCCCTTTTAAAAGGGGATCCATTCCATTGTTTGAATAAGGCGTTCCGCTGATTGAGGTTTCACTTTATGACTGTAATAAAAAGAATGGTAATAATCCAAACAATGAAAAATAAGATGTCTTTATTTTATAGAGAGAAGTGTATGGAAGCTCTTTTTTTATTGTTTATATATCAAAATGTTACATGGATTACTACGCGTATACAGTTTTTTATATTCTTTTTTATATTTTTGTATTTTTCTAAAGACAACAATGGAAAAATGGAATAAAATATGTAAGGGTACATAATAGATAATATTTTAATAAATAAATACATATAGGAAAATGAATAATAAAGTGAAACTTCCATCAGTGGATGATCATGCGCTAAACGAGCATGATGGAAAAGGAAGGGTGTGGAATATGCCAGATTTAGTTAGTGATGTAAGTCATTATATGAACTATTTAGTAACGAAGCGAAATACCGTTTCTAGTAATATTGCAAATGCGAATACACCTGGCTATAAAGCACAAGATGTAACATTTGCTGAGAAAATGAATATGAGCAGTGCATTATACAAAAAAAATGCTGCGGATTTAAAGAGTAATCCAGATTTATATCAAACGAATGTAATGCACTTACCGACAGCAAATACGAAAAATACATACGCAAAGATTCAAACGAAATCAATGCAAACGAATAAAGATGGAAACAGTGTTGATGTAACGACAGAAATGCTAGATTTAATGAAAACAAACCAATTATACGGTGTTTCAATTAATGCAATTAATACGCAATACGCTATTAACCAAGCAGCACGTGGACGTTAATAGTTAAAAGGAGAGACAAAGATGTTTCAGGCAATTAATGCAAGTGGTTCAGGGCTAACTACAGCGAGAAAATGGATGGAAGTTACTTCTAACAATATCGTAAATGCAAATACGACGGGAGCACCGGGTGCAGAGCCGTATCACCGTCGAAGTGTAGTATTAGAATCAAATAATAGTTTTGCAAGTATGCTAGATGGAGCTCCTACTAACGGAGTGAAAATAAAAAGTATTGAAACGGATCGAAATGAAAATCTTGTGTATGATCCGACGCATCCGCATGCAAATGAAGAAGGATATGTACGTTATCCGAACATTGATGTGACAGCTGAGATGACGAATGTAATGGTTGCTCAAAAAATGTATGAAGCAAATACAAGTGTATTAAATGCGAACAAAAAAATGCTCGATAAAGATTTAGAAATCGGCCGAGGATAAGAGGGAAGAGGGGAAATATGAAAATTCAACCAATGTTAAATACACAGCCATTTGGAGCGATTCAGCCGATTGGCACACAGAAAACTTCAGAAAAATCTGTAGTTGAAGGCAAAAAGTTTATTGATTTATTGGAAGATATGAATCAAACGCAAAATAATGCCCAAACAGCAGTATATGATTTACTGACAAAAGGGGTAGGAGAAACGCATGACGTTTTAATTCAGCAGAAGAAAGCTGAATCACAAATGAAAACAGCTGCTCTCGTACGCGATAATCTTATTGAAAATTATAAGTCACTAATTAATATGCAAATTTAGGAAAATGGACGGGTGTATTTAAATGGAAAAGATAAAAAATGTTTTCCAATCGTTGAAAACGTGGCATAAGTTAGTGATTGGTGCTGCGCTTTTAGCGATTGCAACAGGAGCACTTTTATACTTCACCTTGCCAGATAAATATGTTGTTGTATATCAAAATTTAAATGATACAGATAAGCAAGAGATTACAGCAGAATTATCGAAGCTAGGTGTTGATTACCAATTAGCAGCCGATGGTTCGATTCGAGTGCAAAAGAACGATGCTCCATGGGTTCGAAAAGAAATGAATGGAATGGGCTTGCCGTTTAATTCAAAAAGCGGTGAGGAAATTTTATTAGAAAGCTCACTCGGTTCAAGTGAACAAGATAAGAAAATGAAGCAGATTGTCGGCACGAAAAAGCAATTGGAGCAAGATATTGTACGAAACTTCGCGACAGTTGAAACGGCAAATGTGCAAATTACATTACCTGAAAAAGAAACAATTTTTGATGAGGAAAAAGCGAAAGGGACAGCGGCAATTACTGTTGGTGTGAAACGTGGACAACTATTAACAGCTGATCAAGTTGCGGGTATACAGCAAATGATTAGTGCGGCAGTTCCTGGCGTGAAAGCAGAAGAAGTAAGTGTTATTGATAGTAAAAAAGGTATCATCTCAAAAGGAACAGATGAAGCGCATTCTAACAGTTCCTCTTCTTATGAAAAAGAAGTAGAGATGCAGCATCAAATTGAAGGTAAATTAAAGCAAGATATTGACGCAACGTTAATGACGATGTTTAAATCAAATGAATATAAAGTGAATACGAAAGTGTCTGTAAACTACGATGAAGTTACACGTCAGTCAGAAAAATATGGCGATAAAGGTGTACTTCGCAGTAAACAAGAGCAAGAGGAAAGTTCTACTGCGCAAGAAGGAGCAGATACGAAGCAAGGTGCGGGTATTACAGCGAACGGTGAAGTGCCGAACTACGGTACGAACAATAATCAAAACGGTAAAGTTGTCTACGATAATAAAAATGGTAACAAAATTGAAAACTATGAAATAGATAAAACAGTTGAAACAATTAAGAAACATCCGGAATTAACAAAAACAAATGTTGTTGTATGGGTAGATAACGATACGTTAGTAAAACGAAAAATTGATATGACAACATTTAAAGAAGCGATTGGCACAGCAGCTGGGCTTCAAGCTGATCCGAATGGAAACTTTACAAACGGTCAAGTTAACGTTGTAACTGTTCAGTTCGACCAGCCGAAAGTTGAAAAAGAGAAAGAGCCAGAAAAAAGTGGTATGAACTGGTGGTTATTCGGTGGAATTACAGCTGGCTTGCTAGCAATAATTGGCCTAGTATGGTTCTTCTTAGCAAGACGTAAGAAAAAGAGAGAAGAAGAGGAATATGAAGAATACTTAGCAGAAGAAGAAATTGCTGCTAGTAGTGAAAGTATCCTGGAAATTCCTGAAGAAAAAATAGTACCAGAGCCAAAGCCAGAACCGGTAGAACCATCAGAACCTACATTAGATGATCAAGTGCAGGAAGCTACGAAAGAGCATGTAGAAGGTACTGCAAAAGTAATTAAAAAATGGTTAAACGGACAGTAAGGGAGGAAAAACAATGTTAGATGAAATCTCCTCCAAAGAGAAAGCTGCCATCCTCATTCGTACATTAAACGAAGAGGTGGCAGCAAAAGTCATTGAATATATGACGGCTGAGGAAAAAGAAGTGTTACTTCGCGAAATCGCGAAGTTTCGTGTATATAAACCAGAAACGTTAGAAAATGTACTAGGGGAGTTTTTGTACGAACTAAATGTAAAAGAGTTGAATTTAGTAACTCCAGATAAAGAATACATTCGTCGTATATTTAAAAATATGCCAGAAGACGAGTTGGAAAAATTATTGGAAGACCTTTGGTATAACAAAGATAATCCATTTGAATTCTTAAATTCACTTACAGATTTAGAGCCACTTCTTACAGTGCTTAATGATGAATCGCCACAAACGATAGCGATTATTGCTTCTTATATTAAGCCGCAACTTGCTTCTCAATTAATTGAGAGATTACCAGATCATAAACGTGTAGAGACGGTAATGGGTATTGCAAAGCTTGAACAAGTAGATGGTGAATTAATTAATCAAATTGGTGAGTTATTAAAAGCAAAATTAAATAATATGGCATTTAGTGCTATTAATAAAACAGATGGATTGAAAACAATAGTGAACATTTTAAATAATGTTTCACGGGGTGTTGAAAAAACAGTCTTTCAAAAGCTGGATGAAGTCGATTATGCGTTATCTGAGAAAATTAAAGAAAATATGTTTGTCTTTGAAGACTTACTTGGTCTTGAGGATCTTGCGCTTCGCCGTGTATTAGAGGAAATTACAGATAACGGTGTTA
The DNA here is from genome assembly GCF_979253805.1 of Bacillus sp. AC266. Lineage (NCBI taxonomy): Bacteria > Bacillati > Bacillota > Bacilli > Caryophanales > Bacillaceae > Bacillus > Bacillus sp. AC266. The sequence goes on along the minus strand of NZ_CEEDEC010000003.1, from coordinate 272,586 downwards.
TCGCGAAAGCACTTAAAATTGCAAAAGAAGAAATTAAAGAGAAACTATTTACATGTATGTCTTCAAACCGTAGAGAGATGATTCTTGAAGAGTTAGATGGCTTAGGACCGCTTAAGATGACGGATGCTGAAAAAGCACAACAAACGATTACAGGTACGGTGAAAAAGTTAGAAAAAGAAGGAAGAATTATCGTTCAAAGAGGTGAAGATGATGTCCTTATTTAAAAACAGAATTCCGAAGAATTCTGTTTCTTTTTCTGAAGAAACGTATGAATTACAATTTCCGAAACCAGTATCAGTTCACATTGAAGAAGAGATACAAGTGGATCATGCAGAACTTCTTGCACAGCAAGATGCATTACATATTGAAATGAATCAACTAAGGCAGCAGCAGCAAATGCTAGAACGAGAGCGTCAGCAGTTGTTGCAAGATAAAGAACAGTTTCAAATGCATATTCATGAACAAATGGAACAGATGGAAGCAGCGCGTATACAGTTTCAAAAAGAACAACAAGAAACAGCATACGAATGGACAGAGTTATTATGGAATCAATCTTTTCAGTTAGCAGAAAAAGTAGTGAATCAAGCGGTAGATTCGCGCTTATTAGACGTTTTGCCGATTTTAACAGGCATCGTGCAAACATTGCCTACTTCATTTGAAAAATTAATTATAACGGTTCATCCAGAAACATTTGAACGTATACAAGAAGAGAAAGAAAATACGAAAGAGTATTGGCTACTACAATTAGTAGAATGGAAGTATGATTTTTCTTTACAGTTTGGCGAATTTGTTCTGGAAGAAGAGAAAGAGTTTTTTGAGTTTAAATTTGCGCCTATATTTGCGAAGCTTCGTCATAAGTGGGAAGAAGAGAAGTTGTTTGAGGAGCAAAATGTATGAACAACGAGCTAATGAATGAACATAATAAATGGAATACATTTATTGAAACACCGTTTTATACGAAAGTTGGCAAAGTTCATAGTGTACAAGAGCAGTTTTTTGTAGCGAAAGGTCCGAAAGCAAAGATTGGAGATGTTTGTCTCGTTGGAGAACATAGTGTCTTATGTGAAGTAATTGCAATTGAAAAAGAAAATAATATGCTACTTCCATTTGGACAGACAGAAAAAGTATGTTACGGAGATGCAGTTACATTAATTACAGAAGATGTCGTTGTTCCCCGTGGTAATCATTTACTTGGTAAAGTGTTAAGTGCAAATGGAAAAGTGTTAAACGAAGATGCCGAGAACATTCCACTGCAAAAAATAAAATTGGATGCACCGCCGATTCATGCATTTGAGCGTGAAGAAATTACAGATGTATTTGAAACCGGAATTAAATCAATTGATTCTATGTTAACGATTGGGATTGGTCAAAAGATAGGTATTTTTGCTGGATCAGGTGTTGGTAAATCTACTTTACTTGGAATGATTGCGAAAAACGCAAAAGCTGATATTAACGTTATTAGTTTAGTAGGTGAGCGTGGCCGGGAAGTAAAAGACTTTATTCGAAAAGAGTTAGGCGAAGAAGGTATGAAAAAAAGTGTCGTTGTTGTAGCAACGTCAGATGAAAGTCACCTTATGCAACTTCGTGCGGCTAAGCTTGCAACATCTATTGCTGAATATTTCCGTGACCAAGGTAATAACGTATTACTTATGATGGATTCTGTTACTCGTTTTGCTGATGCACGCCGAAGTGTTGATATTGCGGTAAAGGAATTACCGATCGGTGGTAAAACACTGTTAATGGAAAGTTATATGAAAAAGTTATTAGAACGATCAGGAAAAACGCAAAAAGGGTCAATAACAGGTATTTATACAGTGTTAGTTGATGGTGATGATTTAAATGGTCCTGTACCAGATTTAGCTCGTGGTATTTTAGATGGACATATTGTATTAAAACGTGAGCTCGCAACTCTTAGTCATTACCCTGCCATTTCTATATTAGATTCGGTAAGTCGGATTATGGAAGAAATCGTATCGCCGAACCATTGGCAGGTTGCAAATGAAATGAGAAAAATTTTATCTATTTATAAAGAAAATGAATTGTATTTCAAATTAGGAACAATTCAAGAGAATGAAGAAAATGCCTATATTTTTGAATGTAAAAATAAAGTAGAAGGTATTAATACGTTTTTAAAACAAGGTCGAACGGATAGTTTTCATTTTGAAGATATTGTCCAAGCGATGCACCATATTGTATAAGACCTCATGCTCATGCCTTGGGGTCTTATTTTTTTGTTTTTTAATATTTCACAGATTTTTTTGTAAAAAAACTATATAATAGAAAAAGGTAACGTTATAATAGGAAGGAGCTATGAAAACAGGTGAATAAACAGCAGTACGACACGATTAAATTGCAGATTAATCAAGAGAAAGAACATATCTTGAAAGAAGTGTACGAACTAACAGCTGAAAAAAGAAAAATAGAACGAAAAAAAGAATATGATCTATATGTTGTGAAATCACGCAATAAGGTTGTACAAACGGGACAACGTATTATGGCTGGTATGCTGTCTTCACATACATTTTCACCTGAAAGAATAGAAGAATGGAATCGAAAAATTAAAAAAACAGAAGGTTTTATTCAAAAAAATGAAAGCCTTTTAGAGCAAATAAAAGAAAAAGAACGTGTCATTGATGAAATGTATCAAGAAGATTGTAAGAAGCTTGCGAAAGTAAAAGAAAAGCTGGAAGAAAAAATGCTTCTTGATTTAAAAATGTGTATGAACGGATGAGGTGGATGTAGTGATACAGTTTGTATTACCGGTGCAGCAAAGTTTACCTCCGCAAAAAGAAAAAGGGCTAGAAGTACAATCGAAAAATGAAAATTCTTCATTCGATAATACAATGAGAATTGAAAATAAAAAACAGCCGAAAACGGAGAAACCGAAACGAGAAGAAGCACCAGAAGAAGAGAAGAAAGAATATATTCTCGCAAAAAAAACGGTAACGAAAGAAGAGCCGATTGTAAAGAAAGAAGAAAAGAAAGAGACAGAACAGTTATTGTTAGCTGTATCTGAGCAGATGGTTGCAATTGAGCAATTGCATATGCAGCCAGAATTGTTATATCAATACATACAAAAAATACAGGCGTTATATAAAGAATACGGAAATATTAAACTGAACGAATTGCCCGCAGCTGAATTACAGCAATTACAAGAGCTTTTTTCTAACATGAATATTAAAAATGCCATATGTTTAGAAGATACAATGCAAATGGTGCTAGACAAGGTGACGATGCCAGAGCAAACGTTGCAAGTATTAAAAGTCGTAGAAACAGAAACTTGTAATATCGCAAAGAAACAAGAGGAGTCCAAGGAAGTAGAACTCCAGAAAGCTGAAAGCGATGATGTGAAGTTAGAGTTACCAGAAGTCGATCAATTAAACGATTCAAGTTCGGCCGGAGCTGAATTATTAAATAAGGCAACGGGGACTGATCAAATAGGAAAACAAAATAGTGGAGCTGAGAAGGTTACATTACCTGACTTAGGCAAGAAAATGGAAGCACAAGTAGAGGCTCTGCAAAAGTTTGTAGTGAAACAAGAACGTGTTTTATTCCAGCTAAATCCAGAGAAACTTGGTTCATTAACTGTATTTATGAAAAAGCATGGAGATCAAATTGAAGTCCATGTAGAAATGGAAAAACACGATGCGAAAAAGCGTGTTGAAATAATTTTTGACGAATTGAAGCTGAAATTAAAAGAAAAAGAAATTAATATTCAAATAAGTTATTCAGAAAAAGATGAACAACGTAAAGAACAGCGAGAACAAGAGCAAAGACAAAAACAAAAATTAGCAAGTACGAAGCAAGAGAAACAAGAATCGAAAGAATTTGCAGGATTATTGGAGGAATAAAGCGTGCCAACAGTTGGATTAAACACAACGAGTACAAATCATATTCCATTGCAGGCAGGAGCGCAAAAAAGTAATGCACCTGTTAACGGTGTACAATCGCCAGTTCAACAAACAAACGGAGTATCAGAAAGTGCTCAAAAAACTCCTGGTGTAATGGGGAAAGACGATTTTCTAAAATTATTTTTATCGAGTTTCCAGCACCAAGATCCGTTCAATGCGATGGATATGAATCAAATGATGAACCAAACAGCGCAGTTATCTCTTATGGAACAAGTGCAAAATATGACAAAAGCAGTTGATTCTTTAAGAACGACGATGTATTCGACAGCGCTTGATGGTGGAATGAAATTTTTAGGGAAATACGTAAGAGGTATTGACGGTGAAGGGAACAAAGTAACTGGTCAAGTAGAGACAGTTCGCCTTGCAGAAAATAACGATGTACAGCTCGTTATTAATAATAAAGTAGTATCTCTTCGTTTCGTTGAAAGAGTGTCTGATAAACCGATTGGAGAAACGAATCCAGAAGATGCAAAGAAAGACGATCAAAAAGTAACTGAAGAAGTAAAAACTACAAATTCATAAGGAGTGTACATACGTTATGATTAAAGCGTTATATACAAGTATTACAGGAATGAACGCAACACAAAATGCATTAAGTGTAACTTCAAATAATATTGCCAATGCACAAACGGTTGGTTATAAAAAACAAAAAGCAATGTTTGATGATTTACTATATAACAATTCAATTGGTGCAAAAGGTGACGGTAAATACGCAGGAACGAATCCGAAAAGTATCGGTAACGGTGTGAAAATGAGTGGTACGGTTACGGATTATAGTGATGGTACAATTACGTTAACAGGTGGCAAAACACAAGCTGCAATGGAAGGTAATGGTTTCTTCGTTGTAGGTGATTCAAAAGGCGGAAACATGGAATTTACGCGTAAAGGTACGTTTGGAATATCTTCAGATTATTATATTACGAACACAGAAGGTCAATACGTATTCGCATACCCTGCTAATGAGGCGACTGGTGAAGTTGATTTATCTGGTATTCCAGGCCCATTGCAAATTCCAATGGGGACGGCAATTGGTGGTATTCGAACATCGCAAGGGACAATTAAAGGGAATATTCCAACTGGTGAAAAACAAATTACGCAAGACTTACCTGTATACGATAATGCCGGTAATACATGGACAATGCGTGTAGAATTTACACAAACAAGCGAACACAATTATACATATAAAGTACAGATGCGTAATGACTCGAAAAAGGATACAAAGTTTGAGGATGTTCCAGGTGCAGGTGGTAATATGACATTTGATGCTGTTGGAAATCCAAATCCGAAAGAGCAAGGGGCCAATATTCCATTTGATGGTGGCTCTATAAAGTTAGACTTAAGTCATTTAACGAATCATCCGACAGATAAAACATTATCAGTAACAAATGTAGATGGTAGAGCGGCGGCGACTGTTAAAGATTGCTTTATTGCTGACGGTGGATATGTGATGGTAAAATATTCTGATGGAAGTATGAAATCTGCTGGTCAATTAGCTGTTGCGATGTTCCCGAATGAAGGCGGTTTGATGAAAACTGGAAATGGTAACTATACAGCGACGAATACAACTGGTATTTTAGCGTTAGGTGCATCTGGCCAAAACGGTGCAGGAAAAATACGTGGTGGTGCACAAGAAGGTGCAAACGTAGATTTATCTGTAGAATTCGTTGATTTAATGTTATACCAACGTGGATTCCAAGGAAATGCGAAAGTAATCAAAATTTCAGATGAAGTATTAAATGAAGTTGTGAACTTAATTCGATAATAAATCGTAAAGAAAAATTGTAACGTAGTAGAAAGGGTTTTATATTCGTATGACAAGACAAGAGCGAATTTTACAATTGCCTTTTTTCGAAAATAAACGTGAGCTTGCTGAGCAAGTGTTAAAAATAGAACGAGAAGAGCATGTATATTTACCAGATCAATTTGAAATCAAACAAGTGCCTCCATATTCGTTTGGTGAAAAACAAGCAATCATTGGCCGTATACACGAGTTTTATTTCGTAAGTATTGGTAGCGATAGTGTTTGGAAGTATCAACTGTTTAAAGATGAGATGAAGTGCCGTGAGTTTTTCGTTATGTTGCCGGATATTACGGATCAGCAGCTTGCTTTTTGGTTCAATAACATTGAGCTGTTGAAAGGGGCTTAAAAGCTTTTTTTTAAGGTTTTGAGAGAGGGCCTAGCGATGAGTAGTAGCGGTTAGTGCTTATGAGTGGCTCGCGCATTGTGAGAACAGAGATATGGAGTGGTTCTAGGTTAGTTGAAGAGGGGCGAGGACCTAGCTGAGTGTAGTAGCGGTCAGTTGCCTATGAGTGGCTCGTACATTGTAAGACGAGAGGTGTGGAGTGGTTCTAAGGTAGTTGAAGAGGCCAAAAGCCAAGTGTAGGTGGTGCCTCTTCACTTTTGGGAGAGAGGATTTATCCGAGTCTAGAAGCATTGATTTGAAATAGATTTAGATTAATTAAGATATTGTACAATTAGACTAAGTTTATATAAAAGGAGAGGTGAGGAGGATGGCGCAGAATAAGTATCGCGTTACATTCATTTCGCCAAGTGAGGTTGAGCAACGTACTGTAATGGCGGCGAGTAGTTTACCTAATTTAATACGTCAAGTAGAGAGTATTATTGCAGATCCGAACGGTTATTTTGTAAATGATAAAAAAAATAATTGCTATTTTAAAGTTATTAAAGAAAATGTTACGTATATTCAATATGAGTTACTATTTTCTGATAAGGAAATTCACATTGAAAAATTAAAGCATATGGCGCCTAGTGTACTGAAGAAATTATTTGAGAAAATAAATGATCCTGAACTATACGCTCTTTCGCTTATCGATGTTGATATAGCGACGAAAGAATATGTGCTAGGAGAAATGGGTCCAGAGCTAAGAATGAGAGTGGAAACAGAGCTTTCAAAAAAATGGGAAGCGATGCCGACAGAAATTGTAGGAGCACAAGAAGTGTTACTAGAGGCACTTGCTTCGTTTATACAAGATTAAGTTTTACCGGTAGTATTTCTACTTTAAAACTGTGAGAATCACTCAACTATCTATATTTTTCATATAGGTAGTTGACTTTTCGGTTTTAATAAAGCTTAATAATTAGATATACGGAATTAATGGAAGGGGAGCGACACCTTTATGTCACAAGCACAAAGTATTTTATTAGAAAGCGGAACAAACGAATTAGAAATCGTAACGTACACTGTTGGTGAAAATTTATTTAGTATTAATGTAATGAAAGTGCGTGAAATTATTAATCCATTCCCTGTTACAACTGTGCCAGAATCTCATCATGCAGTTGAAGGTGTTGTTCAAGTACGTGGTGAAATTTTACCTGTTATTAACTTAGCAACGGCTCTTAATTTAAAATCTATAAAACCACTTGATCAAACGAAATTTATCATTTCAGAATTAAACCAAATGAAAGTTATTTTCCGTGTTGATGAAGTGCATCGTATTCAACGTATTTCATGGGAACAAATTGATGAACCAGCTTCATTATCTATGGGACTAGAAGAAACGACATCTGGTATTGTAAAACTAGATGGGAAAATCATTTTACTATTAGATTATGAAAAAATTGTATGTGAAATTAGCGGTACTGGTTATGACAATAAATCACTTGCAGGATTAGAGCAAAAAACAGATCGAGCTGAAAAAGTTATTTATATTGCAGAAGATTCAGCGATGCTTCGTCAAATACTAGAAGAAACATTATCATCAGCTGGATATACGAAAATGAACTTCTTCAGCAATGGTGCAGAAGCATTAGCTCAAATTGAAAAATTAGCAAAAGAGCAAGGTGAAAAAATGTATGAACATATTCACCTGCTTATTACAGATATTGAAATGCCGAAAATGGATGGACACCACTTAACGAAAGTAATTAAAGATAGTGAAGTAATGAATCAATTACCAGTCATTATTTTCTCTTCATTAATTACAAATGAATTATTCCATAAAGGTGAAGCAGTAGGAGCGAATGCTCAAGTAAGTAAGCCAGATATCCAAGAATTAATCGGGCTAGTTGATAAGTTAGTACTATAAAGCTTCTTTTAGTTGGAAGAGAGGAGCCAGCCATGTGTGTAAAGACAGAAAGGTAGAGTGTTTCTGAGATATTTTTGTTTTTCTGTAGCCACGGTGGTAATAATGGTCATTCTTTCGGTTAATTAGTTAGCGTTGTGTAAAACCCTCACCTTTATAGTAAAGGTGAGGGTTTTTTTACATGATGTTCAATTATCTCATCTATAAGATTTCGTGGTGGCGCAAACTTTTTCGGTGAAAATATATTAGGAATACCATATAATATAATTAAGTAGAATTTTTCTGATATAATATTTTGCTTAGCTATTTTTTATTTTTTAATATTTGTTAAAAATCATTTTTTATTTCGATACTTTTTATACCTTTTTGTATGTTAATTATTTGACAGATAATTTCGAAATGTTATAATATGGATATGTAAAAATTTCTATTTTCTTAAAGGGCATGGGAGTCATATGAGAATTGTGAAAGGATGAGGGGGAGTGACACAGATTATGTATCACCACACAGCAATCAATGTATTAAGTCTTTTACAAAACATGTCAAATAATAAAACGAACGATATGAAATTAGAGGCGGAATTTAAAAAAATAGAGAAACAATTCCAAGTCAGGTATGAAGAGTTAATCGATTTATATAATAGAATGGTATTATTTCAAATAGATATAGAAAAAAATGGCGGTATGCGAGTATATGAAAAATCAGCGATTACTTGGTTGAAGTCTGAACTAGAACTATTGTATGAAGTATATCAATTTTGTCAACGTCACGGCTTAAACATCGCAAATATTTCAAAATATGTTAGTAAAAATGAACTGAATCTTTTTCCGAAAACGGAAAGCCAATTGCAAAACACGTATTATAAATTAAAAAAACAAGAAATCCCGTTTGAAAATATTGAAAAACAAAAACCGGGGCGAAAACGTAAATATGCACCTGTAAAAGAGACAATTGCTGAGACAAAACAAGAAAGCAAGCAGGAAGTAAATGAAGAAGTTCGAAATGAAGAAGATGAAAAAAGCCTCGTAACAGTTATATCTGGCATCGTAGATAACTTTGAAACAATTAGTCAATGTAGTGAAAAGAGAGAACACGAATTGCATCAGTTCATGGAGGGAATCTATAAGCTTTCTAGCATGGCTGCAGAGCGTTCGAAGGATGAGAAGCACGCACGTGGTCTTGAAGGCGAATTACATTCATTACGAGCTGAAAATGAAAGATTAAAACGAGAGAAGGCAGAGCTCGTTCATGATATTAAAGAAATGACGCATCATTTAATTCATTTCATGACGAGCTCGGATATCGATCAAATTCGTACATTGCCTTACTTCGTAAAAGAATGCAAACAAGATCTGCATAAGCTAGGGTTATATAACGCACAAGACGGTAAAATGAAAATTATGGTCGATCGTAGTGGACAGGTTATGACCGTAACACAATAAAAAAATTGGGTACAAAACAAAAGGGAGATACATAGTGTATATGTATTTCCCTTTTGTTTTGTATGGAATCATTTCGGGCAGAGGAAAAGTTATAATTAATTTTAGTTAATCAAAAATTTGTACAAAAGGAAGGAGCTAGGTCTTACTTTGTAGTATTGTGATCCGAAAAATACTGGGAATATGCGTATTGTCACTGTGAAAGGGCTTAATACATAATGATTTTAAAGATAAACCGACTCTTCCTCAATATTTAACTGATTTAATTGAGGTGAATAAGTTGTATAATCGTACAGTTGTTATTACATTTCATCAACAAACTTTTAATACGGAGAATTGAAGAGTAAAGTAGGATTCCAAAGCATAGCCAAAAAGGTGGCTGTTATAAGTTATTTGCCGACCAAAATAATCAATATTTGTTTAAAATATAAGATTACTATTTTATTATACCGAGTAATTATTCACATTATATAATAATTACTTACTACATAATTAACATGGTTATCTTACAAAAATGTAAGGTTTTTTTAATTGACACTCGTACATATAAGTAACTATACTGGTTACACGACGTTGGTGAATATATTTAATAGTCTCTATCTATAAGTGTATGTCTCAGGATTCTTTTCGGAATAATAGTTAGATTTAAATTTATTATCTGTAATATATTGATAATACCTATTTAATCTGTTCTTTATTCTAGGTCGTATTATTTAAAGATTAACTATAAATGATATATTTACCAAGTTGTAATAATTTTTTAGAGGTGTTACATTTTGAAATACAAATTAATTGCTACAGGAATTCTTGCTGGAAGTCTACTATCCTATTCATCTAGTGCATTTGCAAATACTCATAAATTCCCAGATGTTCCTGCATGGGCTGACAAATCCGTTAATTATTTAGTTGATAAAAAAGTATTGAGTGGTTATCCAGATGGAACTTTTGGTTCAAGTGATACATTAGATAGGGCTTCTGCGGCAACAATTATGACAAAGGCCCTTGGTATACATATTGACTTAAATGCAAAACCATCTTTTACAGATTCACAAAACCACTGGGGAACGCCATACATTGCCGCAGCTGAAAAAGCAGGAATAATTAAAGGTGAAGGAAATGGAATATTTAATCCTTCTGGAAAAGTTACTCGTGCTGCTATGGCTACCATGCTAGTGAATGCATATAAACTACAAAATATAAGCACTAGTAATGGACAAAGTAAATTTGAAGATTTAAAAGGGCATTGGGGTGAAAAATTCGCCAATATTTTAATTGATTTAAAAATTTCAGTTGGTACAGATAACGGTTGGCAACCAAATAAATTCATAACACGTGCAGAAGCCGCACAACTTACTGCCAAAACAGATACCCTTCAATCCAGTCCGAAAAATCCTTTAGAAAGTAAAACAATCATTATTGATCCTGGACATGGTGGCGAAGATCCTGGAAAAGCCACAAAGGGATTGCCTGAAAGTAAAATTGTATTAGACACTTCTTTACGCCTACAACAATTACTCGAAAAACATACACCATTTACAGTTTTACTAACTCGTGAATCTGATACTAGACCTGGACATGACCAAAAAAGCTCTTTACAGGAACGTGTTAAATTTGCTAAGCAAAATGAGGGGGATATCTTTATAAGCATTCATGCAAATGCTTTTAATGGTAATGCAAAAGGGACAGAAACATACTACTATAAATCTTCTGAATCCGAAAAAACAAATCCTCATGTGGAAGAAAGTCGTGTGTTAGCGGAAAAAATTCAAACACGTTTAGTAGAGGCTCTTCAAACACGTGATAGAGGCGTTAAACATGGAGATCTTCATGTTATAAGAGAAAACGACATGCCAGCTGTGTTAACGGAACTGGCTTTTATAGATAATGGTATCGACTACAGTAAACTATCTACGGCAAACGGCAGACAGATTGCAGCAGAAGCCATTTATGAAGGGGTTTTAGATTATTATGAATGGAAAGGAAATAATGTATCTGAATATAGATTGTAATAGGTAAAAGAAAGTTTAGTAATTCTAGGAATATGAAATTTATAAATTGCTAAAGTATAATTTTGTTATTTGTAATGTGTTTTAGTTTTATAGTGTATACTGGCGCCGACTTATTAAGGATTATAAATAAGTCGGTGTTTAAGTTAGCGTACTTAATGAATACTATAGAAGTTATGAAGAAAAAAAGATAAATAGATAGGGGCATACACCTACATTCATTATTTTTACGTGAAATTTTAATTTAAAAATAGTTAAGTTATATGATTCAGATGGGCAGTATACAATGAGTTCAAAGAAAACATTCTTTGAACTCATTAGCTATTAAATAAACTTGTTACATAAATAGTTCGTATAACAATAATTGATAGTGTTAAGGACATAGCTGTTCATATTTTTTTGTAATTCCTGTTATAGAATTTTTAAATATTTACATTTGCAATGTAAGGCTACTTTATTTTGAAAGAAATCTTTTGAAATGGTCATAATATGAATAATAATTAGAAACAAATTTTTGAAAAAATGATGAAAGACTTAAGAAGGTGAATATATTGCTTAAACATTCACATTTGCAATTTATCTTATTAACAATAGCTCTAATATTCTATATAAGCTTTTGTTTTATATTTTTATTTGTTTTTCCGAATCATTATTTTGTATCAGATTTTAATATCCGACTATCATCCTTAGTTGTTGAAACTACTGTATTTATCTCATTACTTTATTCTATATTATCCGGAAAAATTAAGTTAGGAGTATTCTGGGTTTGCATTACTATTGCAATAGGGTGTTTCTTGATCGGGAATTTTATATCCGCTTTTCAAGTACTTAATGTAGAATTGCCGATACAAAATTTTAATATCTCTGATGTGTTTTTATTGTTTTTCTTATTCTTCTTTCTCTTTGCATTCTTTTATAAAATCATTATGGAATGTAACAAGTGGGAAAAAGCGTATTTAATTTGTGATTTATGTATTGTTGTTACTGCCATTTTTACATTAGAGTGGTACCTGTTTAATAAACCTTCTGCAAATATCTTATTCTTATCAATTGGAGATGTTTTTCTCTCATTTATTTTTCCGATTATAGATTTATTACTTCTTTTATTAGGAGTTAGTCTAATCTTTCGACCAGCTATTTTTAATGCGAAAAGTAAATTATTTATTTTTATTCTCGTATTAACTGGATTGGCTATTACGGACTACTTGTATTTTTACTTACAAGATGATTTGTCAGATCGTTCACTTATATTATTAAGGTGTTTGTATAGAGTTTTCCTTTTATTTATCGCTATTGCTGCTTCGATCTCAAAGAATGCATCTTCTAGAAGGAATTATTTCATTATCGATCCCACATTTGGGAAGAAACTTCTTGTTATATTTCCTTATCTTGCAGTTGCGGTATTAATTGGCTTTACTTTAAAAGAGCAAACTTCCTCGGCTACACTTATTACTGGGAATTGTATTGCATTTGTATTTGTGCTGATTCGTCATACTATCGTACGAATGCAAAACAGCGATTTAACCGAAATGTTAAAAGTGTTTAATAATCAATTAGAACAAAAAGTATCTCAAAGAACAGAAGATTTAATAAACAAATCCAATGACTTGGTCAAAAATCAAGAGAGATTTAAGTCATTATATGAGTATCATCCAGATCCTATTTTAACGATTAATTCAAATGGTACTGTGTTAAATATAAACCAGGCTGGAAGTATGTTATTAGGAAAAAACAGTGATGAATTAATAGGTAAAGAGTGCTTCTCGATTTTTTTAGACGAAGATAGATCTGAATTGGAAGCAGCTCTACAGGAAGGGAAACGATGCAGTTCGGCTTCGTTACAATTACGTGTGAAAAATAATAATGAGAAGGACATTCATTTTTGGTACGTCACCATTGTTCCTATTATGATAGAAGGACAAACTTTTGGGAGTTATGTAATGGTAAAAGACATTACGAGAATGAAGAAACAACAAGATGAGATAAACTATCTAGCATTCCATGATACAGTGACGGAGATTGGAAATCGAATATTCTTCCAAAAAGAATTAGAAAAATCCATTGAGCGTGCACGAAAAACGCAGGGTGAATTTGGACTCTTGTATATAGATTTAAATCGTTTTAAAACCATTAACGATACACTGGGACATTCAATTGGTGACAGTGTTTTAAAAGAAGTTGCTAAACGTTTTAGGCAATGTCTGTCACCGGCTATTCCTCTAGCGAGAATAGGGGGAGATGAGTTTGCGATCATAGTCCATAACCACACAGAGCAACAGCTATTGGATTTGTGTGAAACTCTATTTCGTATAACTGAAGAACCATTTGTAGTTAATCAACATAGTTTTTATTTATCTCTTAGTATAGGAATAGCGGTGTATCCGTTTGGAGGAATAAATACTACTACACTTTTACAACATGCTGATATTGCTATGTATAGTGCAAAGGAAAAAGGTAATAATGCTGTTTGCATGTATGACGAGACATTATCAAAAAAAATAACAAGACGATTACGATTAGAACAGGATTTACCGAAGGCATTAGAAAATAATGAGTTGTTTTTATTATATCAACCACAAGTTGACAGTAAGACTGGTATGGTTATTGGTGCAGAGGCTTTAATTCGTTGGCAACATCCAGAACTGGGACTTATTTCTCCTTTTGAATTTATACCTATCGCGGAAGAAACGTCGCAAATTATTCCAATTGGGAAATGGACGTTACAGGAAGCGTGTCGACAACTGAAAAAGTGGCATTCTGCAGGCTATGCAAATCTAAAAATGGGGATAAATTTATCAGCTATAGAGTTTGAACAGAAAGATTTTGTTCAAGCAATCATATCTACCATAGAAGCAGTAGGGGTACCTGCTAATTCGATTGATTTAGAATTAACAGAGAGAATAGCAATGGTAGATGAAAAAGAAACCTTATCGAAGTTAAAAGTATTAAAATCATATGGTGTACATTTATCAATTGACGATTTTGGTACAGGGTATTCTTCATTAGCATATCTCCCTTTGTATCCAATTGATACCTTAAAAATTCCAAGAGAATTTGTTAATAGGATCGGAAATTCTACTGATGGAAATGAAATTATTCATACCATTATTTCACTAGCGCATACTTTAAACATGAAAGTGATCGCAGAAGGGGTGGAAACGAAGGAACAATTAACAGTGTTACAACGTAATGCATGTTATCTAATTCAGGGCTATTACTACAGTAAACCTGTAAGTGAAGATGAATTCATCAAGTTTTTAAGCACAATGTCGCGTCACCTTTTCTAAGAAAACCACAATCTAGATTTGTTTTTTGTTGAAATTATAACAAATAGAGGACAGCAAAGTAACTGTCAAAATGTTTTAGCATTTAATTTGGCTTAATAGGAAATTCTAATGAGCAAAGACCTTATCTGATTTTAGTTTTAGAAAGGAGAGAAGCGGATGGATTCAATATGGCTAGAGTATGCTTGGGCATTGTTAATTTTAATCGGATTAGAAGGATTGTTATCGGCTGACAATGCCCTTGTACTAGCAGTTATAGCCAAGCATTTACCCGAAGAAGAGAAAAAAAGAGCTATAAATTACGGAATTATTATGGCCTTTGTTTTTCGATTTGCAGCCCTTTTTGCTATATCATTTATTGCAAATGTTTGGCAAATACAGGCGATAGGAGCAGCGTATCTTCTTTACTTAGGATTAAAGCATGTCATTCAGGCGCAATTCGGAAAAAATAATCAAAATATTCACAAGGAAGATGAAAAGGAAGCAGCAGGAAAAAGCTACTGGTTCACAGTAGGAAAGATTGCATTAGCTGACCTTGCCTTTGCGATTGATTCAATATTAGCCGCAGTTGCTCTTGCTCTGGGGCTTCCGGATTCTCCGCTTGACGATTTCGGAGGTATGGATGGAGGACAGTTCATTGTTGTACTTCTTGGAGGGATAGCTGGACTTATTTTAATTAAATTTGCGGCAACTTGGTTTGTACAATTACTGGAGAAACGTCCAGCACTAGAAACAACAGCATATGCGATTGTTGCTTGGGTTGGTGTCAAACTAGCTGTAATTACACTGGCTCATGAGGACATTGGTATTTTAGACCATGATTTTCCGCATAGTACAACTTGGACTTTAATCTTCTACGGAGTATTAGTTGCCATCGCACTAATTGGTTGGTTTGCACCGGGAAGTAAGTCATCTCAGAATAATCCTAAAATGTAATACAAAGGTCAGAGCATTATGTGCTTTGTCCTTTGTAATGATAATTATATTGTGTATTTTTCGATTTAACGCTATAATTACAGTGTTAAAGATGGAATCGTGATATGACCTGTTATGAATCTATCATTTTATTTATGAATAAATGGATTGGTATTTTAGCAAGATGTGCTAATAAACTACTCCACCATGATGATAACGTGCCAAAAATGTGGTGCGTATATTTTCGTGGTGGAGTTTTTTTTATTCTCAAAAAGGGGGAGTAACCATGAACGACAGCATGGTTCATATTACAATTAACGGCAAAGAGTATAATGCTGAGCCTGGTTCAACTATACTGGGCATTATTAATGAGAACGGAATTGAACATCCACAAATTTGTTATGTGCCGGAAGTGGATCCTATTCAAACGTGTGATACTTGTATTGTAGAAGTTAACGGAAAGCTTGTGCGATCCTGTTCTACTGTAGTGACGAGCGGTATGAATATTGAGCTGTCCTCTACTGGTGCAAAGGCAGCACAACATGAGGCGATGGACCGTTTACTAGAAAATCATTTACTTTACTGTACGGTTTGTGACAACAATAACGGGAATTGTAAACTGCATAATACGGCAGAATTAATGGAAATTGAGCATCAAAAATATCCTTATGAGCCAAAAGTTGATGCAAGCGAAGTTGATATGTCTCATCCATTTTATCGCTATGATCCGAATCAATGTATCGCGTGCGGTCAATGTGTAGAGGTGTGTCAAAACTTACAAGTTAATGAAACGTTATCTATTGATTGGGAGGCAGAGCGCCCACGTGTTATTTGGGATGAAGGAGTAGATATTAACGATTCTTCATGTGTAAGCTGCGGTCAATGTGTAACGATTTGTCCTTGTAATGCTTTAATGGAGAAATCGATGCTCGGTGAAGCTGGATTTATGACTGGGCTGAAGCCGGATATTCTTGAACCTATGGTCGATCTTATTAAAGAGGTTGAACCTGGATATAGCGGTATTTTCGCTGTGTCAGAAGTAGAAGCTGCGATGCGCGACACTCGTACGAAGAAGACGAAAACAGTATGTACGTTTTGTGGTGTAGGCTGTTCATTTGAAGTATGGACGAAAGGGCGCAAAATTTTAAAGGTGCAACCAACTTCTGAGGCACCAGTTAATGCAATTTCTACTTGTGTAAAAGGAAAATTCGGTTGGGATTTCGTTAATTCTGAAAAACGACTTACGAAACCTTTAATTCGTAAAAATGGAGTGTTCGTGGAATCAACTTGGGAAGAAGCGCTGCATGTAGTGGCGAATAAATTGGGCTCTATTAAAGAAGAGTACGGTAAAGGCTCTATCGGCTTTATTTCTTCTTCTAAAATTACGAATGAAGATAATTATGTTATTCAAAAATTAGCGCGTCAAGTGTTCGAAACGAATAACGTTGATAACTGCTCACGTTATTGTCAATCACCAGCGACAGATGGATTGTTCCGTACAATTGGTATGGGCGGAGATGCAGGGACGATTAAAGATATCGCACAATCGGGTCTTGTTATTATCGTCGGTTGTAATCCAACAGAAGGTCACCCAGTATTAGCAACTCGTGTGAAACGTGCGCATAAACTTCACGGTCAAAAACTAATTGTTGCAGATCTTCGTAAAACTGAAATGGCAGAGCGTTCAGATATCTTTATTAGTCCAAAGCAAGGAACGGACCAAGTATGGTTAATGGCTGTTACGAAATATATGATTGATCAAGGTTGGCACGATCAGCAGTTCATCGATGAGAATGTAAACTTCTTTGATGATTTCAAAGATAGTCTCGCGGAATATACGCTTGAATATGCAGAAGAGATTACAGGTATTTCAAAAGAAACGCTCGTTAAAATGGCAGAAATGATTCGTGATGCAGATGGTACGTGTATCCTTTGGGGAATGGGGGTAACGCAAAATACTGGTGGTTCAGATACTTCCGCTGCAATTTCAAACTTACTTCTTACAACAGGAAACTATCGCCGTCCAGGTGCTGGTGCATATCCGCTTCGAGGTCATAATAACGTACAAGGTGCTTGTGATATGGGAACACTTCCAGGTTGGCTTCCAGGATATCAGCACGTTACTGACGATGTAGAACGTGCGAAATTTGAAATAGCTTACGGAGTAAAAATTGATAACAAACCAGGTCTTAATAACATTGAAATGCTTCACGCAATTGATGAAGGAAAAATGAAAGCTATGTATCTTGTTGGAGAAGATATGGCTCTTGTAGACTCTAACGCAAATCACGTACATGAAGTGTTATCAAGCCTTGAATTCTTTGTCGTTCAAGATGTGTTCCTTTCTAAAACAGCTCAATACGCTGATGTAGTATTACCAGCAGCGCCATCTCTTGAGAAAGAAGGTACTTTTACAAATACAGAGCGTCGTGTACAAAGATTATATCAAGTGCTTCCAACGCTAGGAGATGCGAAACCAGACTGGTGGATCGTGCAGGCAATTGCTAATAAGTTAGGCGCAAACTGGAGCTATAATCACCCAAGTGAAATCTTTGCGGAAATGGCAAGCTTATCACCACTATTTGCACACGCAAACTATGAAGTGCTTGAAGGGTGGAACAGTTTCCACTGGGGAAGTTTTGATGGTACGAATACGCCGCTTCTATTCAAAGATGGATTTAACTTCCCGGACAAAAAGGCTCGTTTTGCGATAGCTGATTGGGTACGTCCTGCTGAATTCCCAGCAGAATACGATCTTCACATTAATAACGGCCGTATGCTTGAACATTTCCATGAAGGGAACATGACAAATAAATCAACTGGTATTCAATCGAAAGTACCAGGTGTTTTCGTCGAAGTTTCTCCAGAACTTGCAAGGGAACGTGGAGTGAAAACTGGTTCGTTAGTACGCCTTGTTTCTCCATTCGGAGCACTAAAATTACGTGCACTTGTAACGGATCGTGTAAAAGCGAATGAACTGTATTTACCGATGAATTCGACTGATAAAGAATCGGCAATTAATTTCTTAACAGGTCCTGCCGTTGACTTGCGTACAAACACGCCGGCATATAAACAAACGAAAGTACGTATGGAAGTGTTAGAAGTTGATGGCGAAAATCCGATGCCAAAAACGAACCCGCGTAATAAAAAGCGTCATCCTCAAAACGGTATTGAGGTAAATCGTAAGTGGGCTCGTCCAGGATACGTACATTTAACGGATAAAGTGAAACTTTAATCAGTGGGGGGTTTCTTTATTACCCACTGATTATTAGCTCGCACCAATCGGGCGTTTACGGGCAGCCCGACCCCCACCTAAATTCTTTGCTTTCGCTGAATTTTGAGGTAGGGTTCTTACTGCCTGCAAATAGCGGGATAACTAAGGGGGAGAAAAGAATATGGCAGCACCTATTCAAGCGATCCAGAAACAGGAGCTAACTGAGGAAGAACTTAAACAACAAAAACTCGAAGCTTTAAAAGAACTGCTAGCTAATAATGAAGATGCTTTAAATCAAATGTTTAATATAGTAGGTGAATTAAATGACATTGGGATGCTGGAAGCAGCAAATTCTATGCTGAAAGCGAAAGAACCAATCGCAAAAATCGTTCTAGGCCAAGTCACTCGTGAACCAGTTACAAATTTAATTAATAATATGATGGGCGCTGCAGGAGCTTTAACAGAACTTGATCCGGAACTTACGAAAAAGCTTATAGGTAGCGTATTGACAGGTATGGATGAAGGAAACCAGCATTTGCAAAGCAATAAAAAAGTAGGAATATTAGACCTTATGAAAGTACTGAAAGACCCAGATATTAATCGTGCTATCGGATTTGGTCTTCATTTCTTAAAAGGTATGGGTAAAGGGTTAAAAGAAGAATAGATAAGCAACAATAATAGTATTTCATATGTTGTTTGCGTACTTGAGATAATTGTAAAAGATGATCCATTTCGTCTCATTATTAAATAGTTTAGGCGAAATGATCATTTTGTTAAAATAGTTGTGATGGAATAACTAGGAAGGAATGAGAGTATGTCAAAAATGGTACATGAATTTAATGATATGATCCGAAAGCTTCGAAAAGAGTTGTTCGGGAAAGGGCCGGAAAGAATTCATACTGTATTTACCGAGAACATGGCTATTGCAACACTTTATGGGAATTTAACACCTACTGAGAAATTTATTTCGGGAACTACGGATGGGGCGGAAATGGTTCATATGGCTCGAACGAAAATGATTCAAGAAGTGTATGTGGCTAATCCTCATGAACATTTAGAAGAACTTGTTGGTGCGAAGTTAGTTCATCTGTTTTCTGATATGAAAGTAGATGAGGATATTGCAGTTTCCGTGTTTGTTTTTGATAAAAATATAACGTGAGAGAAGGATGCTCATCGTGAAATCGATTCAGGTGGAACGGAAAATTTTTAAATATGAGCAAGGGGAATTTAAACATATAGAGGACAGCATTGTAACAGAGTTTCCTGTTACGGTTAAAATTAACGGCCAGGAATTTGTTACAATGGTTAGTACTCCAGAGTATATTGAAGATATGGTAATTGGCTTTTTAGCCTCTGAAGGCATTATCCGAAAGTATGAAGATATTGATGAAATATGGATGCAAGAAAAAGAAGGCTATGTACATGTAAAAACGACGAAAATCAATCCTTATTATCGTGACATACAAAACAAGCGTTATATTACTTCGTGCTGTGGAATGAGTAGGCAAGGGTTTGTTTTTGCGAACGATGCGCTGACTGCGAAAGAAATGAATGATATTCGCGTAAAGATCTCTGCCGAGGATTGTTTTCGGTTAATGAATGATATGCAACAATCTGCGTCTACGTTTCAACATACAGGCGGCGTTCATAATGCAGCTTTATGTAATGTGAGTGGAATTGTTTTAAGCCGCATGGATATAGGGAGACATAACGCTTTAGACAAAATTTACGGCTATTGTTTAAAAAATAACATTTCGATTGGTGATAAAATTATTGTTTTTAGTGGACGTATCTCTTCTGAAATTCTATTAAAAGTTGCGAAAATTGGCTGTGAAGTAATATTGTCAAAATCAGCTCCAACTGAGTTAGCATTAGAACTGGCGGAGCAGTTAGGGATTACTACAATAGGCTTCATTCGTAATAAATCTTTAAATGTATATACGCATCCAGAGCGGATTATAAATATAAAATAAGTAGAAACGAGGCAATAATCATGAAATCTGTTACATTAGACAAATTAGATCGTCCTTTAAAGGATTTACGTATTTCTGTTACTGATCGCTGTAATTTTCGCTGTCGATATTGTATGCCAGAAGAAATATTTGGTCGTAATTATTCTTTTTTGTCTAATGATAAAATTTTATCTTTTGATGAAATTGAAAGGATTACACGTATTTTCGTTTCTTTAGGTGTAAGAAAGTTACGTATTACCGGAGGAGAGCCTTTACTTCGAAAAGACTTACCTGAACTCATACAGCGGTTAAACGAAATTGATGGAGTAGAGGATATTGGTTTAACGACAAATGGATCATTACTTAAAAAGTTTGCGCCAGATTTATATAAGGCGGGTTTATCTCGTGTAACAGTTAGTTTAGACTCGTTAAATGAAGAACGATTCTCTTATTTAAATGGGAATAGAAGTAAAGTAAAAACGGTTCTTGCGGGAATACAGGCTGCAGCGGAAGCCGGAATGAAAATTAAAATGAACATGGTTGTCCAAAAAGGGAAAAATGAAGAAGACATCGTTCAGATGGCAGAGTACTTTAAAGAGAATAAGCATATCCTTCGGTTCATTGAATATATGGATGTCGGAAATTTTAACGGCTGGGAATTAGGTGAAGTAGTTTCTAAGCAGGAAATAGTAGAGATGATTCATAAAGTGATGCCGCTTGAACATATTGAAGCGAACTATCCTGGTGAAGTTGCAACACGTTATCGTTATGTTGGTAGCGAAGAAGAAATAGGAATTATTTCATCTGTAACGGATTCGTTCTGCTCATCATGTACAAGAGCGCGTATTTCTGCAGAAGGAAAATTGTATACATGTTTGTTTGCTTCTAAAGGAAACGATCTTAAAGAATTACTTCGCTTTGGATATACGGATGAGGAGATTACTAATGTTATTCGTGACATTTGGAATAATCGTTCAGACCGTTATTCAGACGAACGGTTAAGCAATACGAATAAAAAAGCAATGCCGAAAATTGAAATGTCGCATATCGGTGGCTGAGAAGCTACTAAGAATGTAGATTCTCTTTGTTAACGTAAATAGTGGGAAATGTGCAAGTTTTGTACACTTTCTATGAGTATAGTAAAAATGATGATTGATATTTCTGTAAGAGATATGCAGAGAGATTAAGCAGCATTCAAAAATCCTTACGATGATAAGGGTTTTTGGTGCTGCTTTTTTTAGATGAGAAAAATGGAGGAATTGGTTATGGCATTTCATAAACCGGAACAAATTGCTGCGCTTGTGATTGAATCCGGTGTTCAAAAGGTGGGGCAACCGCTATCAGCGATGCTTATTCTTGGTTTTTTAGGAGGAGCATTCATTTCATTAGGATTTTTACTTAATATTCGTGTTCTAGGTAATGTACCGGAGCAGTGGGGAAGTTTAGTCAATTTTATAGGAGGAGCGGTTTTTCCTATTGGACTTATGCTCGTTGTTTTAGCAGGAGGAGAATTAATTACGGGAAATATGATGTCGATGGCCATGGCACTGTATGCACGGAAAATTTCATTGAAACATGTGTTAAACAATTGGGCGTGGATCACTTTAACGAACTTCGCAGGTGCACTTTTCGTAGCGTATTGTTTCGGTCACCTTGGCGGGTTAACTGAAGGTGCCTATTTAAATAAAACGATAGCGATAGCTCAAGATAAATTACATGAATCTTTCGGAAGAACTTTAATTTTGGCAATTGGTTGTAACTGGCTCGTTTGCCTTGCAATTTGGTTAGCGTATGGAACGAACGATTTAATCGGAAAGATTGTTGGGATTTGGATTCCGATTATGGCATTTGTCGTAATTGGGTTTCAGCAAGTAGTAGCAAATATGTTTGTCATTTCAGCAGTTATTTTTGCGGGTCACCTTACGTGGATGGATCTTGCGAAAAACTTTGTGCCAGTCTTTATCGGAAATGTAATTGGCGGAGCTGGATTTGTTGGATTCGCTTATTTTTCTTGTTATCAGAAACAAAGTGCTACCGAAGAAGATGTATTGAAAAAATAACAGTATTTGAAGCTGATTTTTACATGAAAGGAAGGTTACCTCATGATAGAGCGGTATTCACGACAACAGTTGTTCACTCCTATTGGAAAAGAAGGGCAAGAGAAGATTAGAAATAAGCATGTATTAATAATAGGGGCAGGTGCGTTAGGAAGTGCAAGTGCAGAAAGCTTTGTACGTGCAGGTATCGGGAAATTAACGATTATTGATCGCGATTACGTAGAATGGAGTAATTTACAGCGGCAACAACTTTACGCTGAACAAGATGCGATAGAAAAGTTGCCAAAAGCAATTGCAGCGCAGAATCGTCTCAAACAAATTAATTCAGACGTGCAAATTCAGGCGCTAGTAATGGATGCAAGAGTAGATAATATGGAAGCTTTATTAGGTGGTGTCGATGTCATTATTGATGCCACAGATAATTTCGATATTCGGTTTGTAATCAATGATATATCACAAAAATACAATATCCCTTGGATTTACGGTTCTTGTGTCGGAAGTTATGGCATGAGCTATACAATTATTCCGAAGAAAACACCGTGCTTACATTGTGTACTGAAAAGTGTTCCTGTTACAGGGGCGACGTGTGACACAGTTGGAATTATTAGTCCAGCTGTTCAAATCGTTGCAGCGTATCAAGTAGCAGAAGCATTCAAAATTTTAGTAGAAGACTATGAAGCAGTTCGGAAAACTTTTTTAATGTTTGATATATGGAGTAATCAATATCATTCTATCAAACTAGGGAAAATCAAAACGGAAGACTGTCCTTCGTGCGGAACAAATAGAACTTATCCTTATTTATCATACGAAAAGCAAACGAAGACAGCTGTTTTATGCGGAAGAAATACAGTTCAAATTAGACCGGCGCATAATAGACATTACAACTTTGATGAGTTAGAAAAAGTATTAAAGAACCACGGGAAAGTTGATCGGAATCCGTATTTGCTCTCTTGCCAATTAGAAGAGTATCGCATCGTCATTTTTCATGATGGTCGTGTATTCATTCACGGAACGAATGAAATTCAAAAAGCGAAACAACTATACTATCGGTTATTAGGATAATAGAGAGGGATTGGTAATGATGGAAAGAAGAGTGCCAATTACAGTTGAAGAGGCTGTTCGTAAAGTGATGGCATTTGCTAATTGTGGTGTAAAAGAACTAGTACCACTGGAATTAGCATACGGACGTACGTTAGCAGACGATATAGTAGCGGATCACGATGTTCCTTCCTTCGATCGCTCGCCATATGATGGATTTGCTATTAGGGCAGAAGATACTTTACGAGCAAGTCGTGAGAATCGGATCGTATTTGAAGTCATCGGTGAAATTGGAGCAGGTTCCGTATTTCCTACAGAAGTAGGAGCGTTTCAAGCAGTTCGAATTATGACAGGGACACAAATTCCGAAAGGATGTAACGCGGTCGTCATGCTAGAACTGACTCGTCATCGTCAATATGAGAATATCGGAAAAAGCTATATGGAAGTGAGGCGCTCATTTAAAAAAGGGGACAATATATCCTTTCAAGGTGAAGATGTTCAGAAAGGAATCGTTCTCGCAAAAAGAGGTAGTTACATTAATCCGGGTATTTCAGCTCTTCTTGCTACATTCGGTTATAGCGAAGTGCCAGTAGCAAAAAAGCCTGTCATTGGACTATTAGCGACTGGGAGTGAACTTCTTGATGTTGATGAAACATTACAGCCAGGGAAAATTCGAAATAGTAATACGTATATGATATCGTCTCAAATTCGAAGAGCAGGTGGAAAAGTAAAATACTTTGGGAAGTTTAGTGACGATTTTAATACGTGCTACGAAGCAGTGAAAAAAGCGTTAAGCGAAGTGGATATGTTAATTACAACTGGTGGTGTTTCGGTAGGCGACTATGACTATTTGCCAGCTATATACGAAAGGTTAGGCGCATCAGTTCTTTTTAATAAAGTAGCCATGCGGCCGGGTAGCGTCACGACTGTAGCGCAATTAAACGGAAAATTATTATTTGGATTATCAGGTAATCCATCTGCTTGCTATGTAGGTTTTGAATTATTCGTAAAACCTAGCATTCGTGCGTATATGTTTAGCGAAAAACCACATGTAAAACGAGAAAAAGCAATGCTCGGAGAAGATTTTCTAAAACCGAATCCATTTACAAGATTTGTACGAGGTAAGCTTCAGTATAACGAAGGACGACTAATCGCTTATCCATCAGGATTTGATAAATCTAGTTCCGTTTCTTCATTAGCGGAATCAAATGTTTTTATCGTACTACTAGGCGGAACGAGAGGATATAAGAAAGGAATGTTTGTAGATGTTCTCTTATTAGAAGATAACGAAGGTAGTGAATGGCCTTGGACATTCCGTAAAGTAGGGAGAGGTTTTGATGGGACAAGCACGATTTGAAATTGTAGATACTCCGATTGTAGTTGAAGAAGTAACGAATAAAGTAGCAAGAAGAGAAGCAGGAGCCATTACAACTTTTATTGGAACGGTTAGAGAATTAACGAAAGGAAAACGAACGTTACATCTTGAGTATGAAGCATATAAACCGATGGCAGTAAAAAAGCTTACTGAAATTGGAGAAGAAATTAAGAAGCAGTGGCCGGATGCAAAAATAGCAATCACGCACCGAGTAGGCCGACTAGAAATAATGGATATTGCCGTTGTCATTGCAGTATCGTCACCGCATCGTAAAGTAGCGTACGATGCGAATGAATACGCAATTGAACGTATAAAGAGAATCGTCCCAATTTGGAAAAAAGAATTTTGGGAAGATGGAACGGAATGGATTGGAGATCAACTTGAAAATACTCCGTATCCAGAAGGAAAGCCAAAGAAAGAAGAATGAGAGAATGATTACAATTTTACTGTTCGCAAATTTGCGAGAAGAAGTCGGGTCAGAGAGGTTAGCAATAATCAATAAACGAGAGATGACTGTTCATCAATTGAAAAAATGGTTGAAAGAAAACTATCACTTACAGACGCTAGAAAAAGTTATGGTAGTAATCAATGAAGAATTTGTAACGGACGAAGATATTGCAAAAGCCGGAGATACTGTCGCGTTTATCCCACCTGTAAGCGGAGGGTAATTTTTTTATTCGAGTATTAAATCTTTCATACGTTAAGGAGGATCATTATGAGTGAATTTTCGCACTGGAATGAAGAGGGTAGAGCTAAAATGGTTGATATCTCTCAAAAGGATATTTCAACACGCACAGCTGTTGCGCAAAGTACAATTTTTTTATCAAATGAACTATTTGAAGCAATTCAAAGTGGTGGATTGAAAAAAGGAGACCCGCTCCAAGTAGCACAAGTTGCTGGCATAATCGGTGCTAAAAAAACAGCGGATATAATCCCGATGTGTCACCCGATATTAATCCAAGGAACAGACTTTACGTTCCGTTATGAAAAGAAAACCGATGGCTATGAATTAATGATACGAGCTACAGTAAAATGTAGTGGGAAAACAGGTGTAGAAATGGAAGCATTAACGGCTGTATCAATCGCCGCCCTTACTTTTTACGATATGTGTAAAGCAGTTGATAAAATGATGGTCATGAAAGAAACGTATTTAGTACAAAAAACGGGTGGGAAAAGCGGAGACTTTTTTCACAAGGTAAAATAATTACAATGGAAGGAATGTGTATGATGATTACTCACGAACAGATTATGAACGCGTTAAGCCATGTAGAAGATCCAGAGTTACACAAAAGTATTGTGGAACTAAATATGGTTAGAAATATAAAAATAGATGGTACAGAAGTTGGGCTAGAAGTTGTTTTAACAATTCAAGGTTGTCCGTTGAAAGCAAAAATTCAACAAGATATTGAAGACTCCCTTCGAAACATTGGTGCGTCGAAAGTTTCCTTAACATTCGGTTCTATGACACCAGAAGAACGCGCGGCATTAACAGCGTCCTTAAAGAAAGAAGCTAGAACAGAAACAGGAATGCCTAGTATGCTTCGACCTGATTCAGGAGTACGTTTTATTACTGTAACGAGCGGAAAAGGGGGAGTCGGAAAATCAACTGTGACGATTAACCTTGCTACTGCGTTAGCTCGTATGGGGAAAAAGGTTGGAATTTTAGATGCAGATATATACGGATTCAGTATCCCAGCTATGATGGAAACGAATGAAAAACCAACAATGATTGATCAAACAGCAATTCCAGTCGTTAGTCACGGTGTTAAAATTATGTCGATGGGATTCTTTACAGAGGGAAACAACCCAGTAATGTGGCGAGGACCAATGTTAAACAAATGGATTCAAAACTTCCTTGCGAACACACACTGGGGAAAACTAGACTATCTTCTTCTAGATTTACCACCAGGAACAGGAGACGTTGCGATAGATGTTGCTGCAATGATTCCACAAGCGAAGGAAATTATCGTTACAACTCCTCATAGTGTAGCTTCATTTGTCGCATCTAGAGTAGGAGTAATGGCAAAACATACGAAACACGACATTTTAGGTATCGTTGAAAACATGGCATATTACGAAGAACAAGACGGCTCAAGAAACTATCTCTTCGGAAAAGGCGGGGGCGAAATGCTAGCAGAACAACTGCAAACAGAAGTAATCGTCCAAATACCGTTTGCAAAGCGAGAAGAAAATAAGGGCTCATGTGTATATGATGAAGACTCACTTGTTGGAGAAATCTTTACTTCTTTAGCTGAGGATCTAATTTATAATGAATAAACTAGTGTAAAAGTAAAAGGGAGATACATAAACGCTATGTATCTCCCTTTTATTTTTATATGGGGTTCTTTCAATAGTTTTAAAGGTTATATTTAAGATTGTAGTAATTTCGAAACCATTTGCGGAATTTGATTTGCTTGTGAAACCATACTAAGGGCAACTTCAGTTAACAATTTAAACTTTAAAAAATCGCTCATTTCCTGCGCCATATCCGCATCTTCAATTCGAGATGCAGCATCTGTTAGGGCCATACTTTGGCTATTTAAATTTTCAATATTAAACTGTAAACGATTCATCATAGCCCCAAGATCAGCACGATGAAGTGATACATTTTGTAAAGCCTCTTCAATTTTACGAATTGCCGCTCTTGCTTCTTGTTTTGTTGAAATCTTGATGTCATGTTGTGTAGGGGAAGGGGGAATATGTTTTATCATATTTACTGTATGACCAATATCATCTAACGTAACAGGCCGGTTTTGTTCATCAAATACAGATAAATCATTAAACTCAGTCGTCTCGCCAATATAGCCAATTTGCTCTGTTAAAGATTGAAACTCTTTATTTAGTGAATCACGGTTTTTATTTGAATTTGTACCGTTCGCAGATTGAACAGCTAAATCACGCATACGTTGTAAAATATTCGTCACAGTTTGAAGAGCAGCTTCCGCTGTACGAAGCATTGATATTGCATCCTCATTATTACGAATTGCAACGTGCATACCACTCGCTCTCGCATGCATACGAGTCACAATCGCAATATTTGCCGGATTATCAGAAGCAGCATTTAACTTCTTACCAGTCGCCAAATGTTCCATCGCAACATTCATACGTTTCTCATTCTCATAAAACGATTGCCTAGCATTCATACTTAAAACATTCGTACCAATACGCATAATGGACACTCCTTATAGATTCATATAGGGTCTTAAAGCTAATAAACGGCTATGAAAAGAAAAAGGACTTATGCTCATTTCCTATTTGTGTTTTAACATGGGATGGAGTAAAAATAGGCACTGACCGCTTCTACGCATCGCTGATGCTCTCTTTCACCTAAAAAAAAGAAAGGTTTTACAAATAATTCATTTATATAGAAAAAATGAACCTCTCTGCAAGCAGAGAGGTTCATTCATGAAACTAACTCAAATGGCTTATTGTAATAATTTAGAAACCATTTGTGGAGTTTGGTTTGCTTGAGAAAGCATGCTGATACCAGCTTCGTTCAAGATCTTGAACTTAGTCATTTCAGACATTTCTTTCGCCATGTCAGCATCTTCGATTTGAGAAGCAGCTGAAGCCATAGAAGAAGATTGGCTCTTCAGGTTGTTTACGTTAAAGTCAAGACGGTTTAATGTAGCACCTAGAGTTGCACGGTTAGATGCAATGTTTTTAAGTGCTGTATCGATAGACGCGATTGCACCAGAAGCATCAGCTTTAAGATCTGAAGTTTCAAGTTTTGTTAATTTAGCAAATTCTTTACCTAAATCATTTGCTGCAGCTGTTGATGCAGCACCGTCTGTTGCTTTAGTGTAGGTTTCTAATTTTGCTTCGATTTTCTTTACATCATCTGCAGACATGAAAGATTTAACTTTGTCAAATTCTTCCATAGTAGCTTTTACTTTTGGATCAAGTAGCGCTTTAGTAGCATCTGTTGCCTTTCCAAGATTATCAAATGATGTTGTAGTTGTCTCATATGTTGTTTTGTTAACTTTATCAGTTCCGATAGATAAAGTATCAAGTTTTAATTCTTTAGTGGATACATTAGATAAGTTAATGTTAATTTGTTTACTTGTATCAGCGTTATCTAATGTTTGAATTGCGATTTCTGTATTTGAACCATCTAATAATTTTTTGTCATTGAACTCAGTGTTTGTAGAAATATAATCGATTTGCTCTTTTAATGCATCAAATTCTTTGTTTAATGCAGCTTGGTTTTCATTAGTATTTGTACCATTTGCAGATTGGTTTGCAAGGTCACGCATACGAAGTAAGATGTTAGATACTGAGTTCATTGCTGAATCAGCTGTACGGATTAATGAAATACCGTCTTGTGTGTTGTTAGCTGCAACTCCTAATCCGCTTTCACGAGCACGCATACGAGTTGCGATTGCAAGACCTGCTGCATCGTCAGAAGCGTTGTTGATACGTTTACCGCTTGATAAACGGTCCATAGCGTTGCTCATTTTTGCTTGGTTTTGGCGCATGTACTCTTGAGTACGCATGCTATTAATATTTGTATTGATTCTCATGTTAAGAACCCCCATTTTTTTATATTGACTTTTCTGCAAATTGAAAAACGGTAATATGCGAAAAAATCGATTTCGAGATTTATTGTAATCCTTGCTACAACGGGTGTCAACTAAAAATTCGAATTAATGAATATAAAAAAATAACAGTTTAACAATCTATTCATTTTTTTATTACAATATTATTAAAAGGATTATTGCAAACTTTTTAAAAAAACTCTAATATTAGATTATCTTTGTTTACCGAAAAGGTGATATTATGGTAGTTGGAAATATAGTAAAAGAAGTTCTTGCATATAAAAAAGGACAAATTCAGCAAAAGTTAAGTAGTCCGCAAGCGTTCGTTAGTAGCCGTTTTCAAGATCAATTGCAGAGTGAATCTGCGAAGGAGACGAAAGTTGCTAAAGAGCCGGCAAAAGTAGAAGATATGAGTCAGCCGGTACAATCTACGAAAATAGAAACGGTTGTTAATAAACCGGAAGAATCTATTAATAAAGTAGAGGAAGCGAGTAAGCCTGAGGAGACGGAGAAAGCTGAAACGAAGAAAGTAGATGAAGTGCAAGTCGCACAAAAAGAGTTTGAACGACGTTTCCCAGAAACGAAAAATGAGCCTGCTGATACGTGGGAATTAACGAAGAAGTATAATATTCAAAAAATACGTTCTTCCAATGAAGGTAAGTATGAGGATATTATTGATCGCGCTAGTCATACATACGGAATTCCGAAAACGTTAATTCAAAAAATGATTGAAGTGGAGTCTAATTTTAATCCGAAAACGGTGTCACATGCAGGGGCGATGGGGCTTATGCAACTTATGCCAGCGAATGTGAAAGAGATGGGTATAAAAAATCCATTTTCACCAGCTGAAAGTATTGAAGGCGGCGTGAAAGAGTTAAGCGGTTATTTAAAGAAAAATAACGGTGATCTCGTATTGGCGCTTGCTTCTTATAATGCTGGTCCTGGTAATGTGAGAAAGTACGGGGGCGTACCGCCATTTAAAGAAACGCAAGGATATATTAAAAAAATATTAAATATCGACGTTTCAAAATAAGAAATTTCATATATAGAGAGAACATGAAATTTTTGTGAACATGATATGGGAGTTGGCTAGATTTGAAATTACAAGATGATATTCCGTTAACAATTTATTTTGAAATCGGAAATACGAAAAAGAAAATTGAAGATCTGCTTCATATTACGAAAGGTACATTGTATCGTCTTGAAAATTCAACGAAAAATACGGTGCGTCTTATGCTTGAGAATGAAGAGATTGGAACCGGAAAGATTTTGACGAAGAATGGGAAAATGTATGTCGAAATCGTTGAATTGAAAAGGTAGGGAAGGGGATTGTCATGAGTGGCGAAAAATTAAGCCAAGAGCAAATTGATGCCCTGCTGAAGGCGGTGAATGAAGGCGAGGAAATGCCAGCTTTCGCACAAGAAGCAGGGAAGCAAGATAAATTTCAAGAGTATGATTTTAATAGACCAGAGAAATTTGGTGTTGAACATTTACGTAGTTTGCAGGCGATTGCGTCTACATTTGGAAAGCAGACGTCACAGACGTTGTCAGCTCGTATGCGTATTCCAATTGAACTAGAGCCTTCGGCCGTTGAGCAAGTTCCATTTACGAGTGAGTATGTAGAGAAAATGCCGAAAGATTATTATTTATATTGCGTTATTGATCTAGGTTTACCAGAGCTTGGAGAAATTGTTATTGAGATTGATTTAGCGTTCGTTATATATATTCATGAATGCTGGCTTGGCGGAGATAGTAAGCGTAACTTTACGATGCGTAGACCGCTAACGGCGTTTGAATTTTTAACGCTTGATAATATATTCTTGCTTCTTTGTAAAAATTTAGAGCAATCATTTGAAAGTGTTGTTGCGATTGAACCGAAGTTTGTAACGACGGAGACAGATCCGAATGCACTTAAGATTACGACGGCAAGCGATATTATTTCATTACTGAACGTAAATATGAAAACAGAGTTTTGGAATACGACGGTTCGTATTGGAATTCCGTTCTTATCTGTTGAAGAAATTATGGATAAGTTAACGTCTGAAAATATTGTCGAACATTCTTCGGATAAGCGTAAAAAGTATACGTCTGAAGTAGAAGTGAAAGTAAATCAAGTGTACAAACCTGTTCACGTTGCGATTGGTGAGCAAAAGATGACGATTGGTGAGATTGAGAAAGTTGAAGAAGGCGATATTATTCCGCTTCATACGAAAGTTTCAGATCAACTACGTGGTTATGTAGATGGGAAACATAAATTTAATTGTTTTATTGGGAAAGATGGAACGCGTAAGGCGCTCCTATTTAAAAGTTTTATAGAGTAGGAGGATCCATATGAAGCATGAAGTATCTCCTGTGTCATTAATGGGATTAGAAGAATTTGCAGGGAAGCGAAATGAAGCGGGGAAGGCACATATTGATACCGTTTCAGACATTTCGATTGAACTTGGAGTAAAGCTTGGGAAGTCATCTATTACGCTTGGTGATGTGAAGCAGTTAAAAGTTGGCGATGTTCTTGAAGTAGAGAAAAATTTAGGACATAAAGTAGATGTATATTTAAGTGATATGAAAGTCGGTATTGGTGAGGCAATCGTAATGGACGAGAAGTTTGGCATTATTATTTCTGAAATTGAAGCTGATAAGAAACATGCAGCGCTTATGAAGGCACAAAATCAAATGCAGGATAAAGAGTAGAGGAGGAGTCATATGTCGTATATGACGACCTTATTTCAAGTCGTTTTACTGTTTGGTGCGCTCGGCTATGGTGCATATTATATGACGAAAAAGACGCGCAAACAGCAGTTTTTTAAGCAAGGTGAAAATGGACACATTCAAGTGAAAGACGGTGTTTATTTAAATCATCAAACGAGCGCCTTTTTATTTGAAGTGGACGGAAAGCAAGTGTTCACTGTTATTAGTAATAACGGTGTACAATCTGTGCAGTTAACAGGAACAGGAAATCAGTTTCAACAAGCGTTAGAAGACGCGGTGAAGAGTGAAACGAAAAAAGTAGAGGATCCATCATGAGAATAAAGAAACAGTTATCGTTATTTGCCGTTATTTTCGCATTTTCTATTATTTTTTCATTTGTTTTTGTAAATCCAGCGTATGCAGCCCCGAACGGCTTTATTAATTTCGAAAATGGAAAAGAGTTTACGAGTAATTCAAGTGTACAACTATTCGCGCTCGTTACCCTTCTATCATTATCTTCTTCTATCGTTCTTTTATTTACGCATTTTACTTATTTTATGATTGTTCTTGGGATTACTCGTCAAGGGCTTGGGGTTATGAATTTACCACCGAACCAAGTGCTTGTTGGACTCGCATTATTTTTATCGCTATTTACGATGCAGCCAGTGCTTGGTCAATTAAAGAGTGATGTGTGGGACCCGATGACGAAAGAAAAAATAACAGTAAGTCAAGCTGCGGAAACGACAGCTCCGATTATGAAAGATTATATGTCGAAGCATACGTATAAGCATGATTTGAAAATGATGCTGAAAGTGCGCGGAGAAGAGTTGCCGAAAGATTTAAAGGATCTTTCACTGTTTACGCTTGTGCCATCCTTTACGTTAACGCAAATTCAAAAAGGTTTACTTACAGGGATGTTCATTTATTTAGCGTTTGTCTTTATTGATTTAATTATTAGTACACTTTTAATGTACCTTGGGATGATGATGGTACCGCCGATGATTTTAAGTTTACCATTTAAAATACTCGTTTTCGTATATTTAGGTGGATATACAAAAATCGTCGATATTATGTTTAAGACGGTCGCCTGAAGCGTTTGATGCTATGTGATAGGAGTCATATAAATGAATACGTCACCAATTATAGATATTTTCCAAACCTTTTTTTATAAAGGGGTTATGATTTTAATGCCGATTGCCGTTGTAAGTATGATTGTCGTTATTATTATCGCGGTTATTATGGCGATGATGCAAATTCAAGAGCAAACGCTGACGTTTTTACCGAAAATGGCGAGTATTGTGCTCGTTATTATCATTTTAGGTCCGTGGATGTTTCAAGAGTTAACGATGCTTATTTTAGATTTATTTGATAAAATCCCATCGCTATTGCGTTCGTACTAAGATAGGTGAACTGAAATGAATATGGAATTATGGGCGGCGACGTTTTTTGCGTTTTGTCGCATTACTTCATTTTTATATTTTCTACCGTTTTTCTCAGGCCGATCAATTCCGGCGATGGCAAAGGTTACATTTGGACTCGCTCTTTCGATTACAGTGGCAGATCAAGTGGATGTCTCTCACATAAAGACAGTTTGGGATGTAGCAGCTTATGCAGGAACGCAAATTGTAATTGGATTATCACTTTCAAAAATTGTAGAGATGCTGTGGAACATTCCGAAAATGGCAGGGCATATTTTAGACTTTGATATCGGTTTATCACAGGCGAGTTTATTTGATGTAAATGCAGGGTCACAGTCCACTTTGCTATCAACAATTTTTGATATATTTTTTCTTATTATTTTTATTTCACTGGGCGGCATTAACTATTTCGTTGCCACGATTTTAAAGTCGTTTCAATATACAGAGGCGATTTCAAAATTGTTGACGAATAGTTTTTTAGATAGTCTACTTGCAACGTTATTATTTGCAATTACATCAGCGGTTGAAATTGCTTTGCCACTTATGGGCAGTCTATTCATTATTAATTTCGTCCTTATTTTAATCGCAAAAAATGCACCGCAATTAAACGTTTTTATGAATGCGTACGTAATTAAAATAACGTGTGGTATTTTGTTTATTGCGATGAGTGTACCGATGCTCGGTTATGTGTTTAAAAATATGACAGACGTATTACTGGAAGAGTATACGAAACTATTTAACTTTTTCTTAACGAAGTAGGGGGACGCGCATGGCAAAGGATAATAAAACAGAAAAGGCCACCCCGCAGAAGCGTAAAAAATCGCGTGAAGAAGGGAATATCGCCCGGAGTAAAGATTTAAATAATTTATTTTCCATTCTTGTATTAGCAGTTGTCGTTTACTTTTTCGGAGATTGGCTCGGCTATGAGATTGCACATTCCGTAGCGGTACTGTTTGATCAAATTGGAAAAAATACAGATTCGACCGAGTATTTTTATTTAATGGGTATATTACTTCTGAAAGTATCGGCTCCTATATTAATACTTGTATATGCTTTTCATTTGTTCAATTATATGATTCAAGTTGGTTTCTTATTTTCTTCTAAAGTACTTAAGCCGAAAGCATCACGTATTAATCCGAAAAACTATTTTACGAGATTGTTTAGTCGTAAAAGTTTAGTAGATATTTTGAAATCACTGTTTTATATGGGATTAATCGGTTACGTTTCGTACGTTCTCTTTAAAAAGAATTTAGAGAAAATCGTTAGTATGATTGGATTTAACTGGACAGCGTCACTTACTGAAATTATTAGCCAAATTAAATTTATCTTTTTAGCCATTTTAATTATTTTAATCGTTCTTTCTATTATTGATTTCATTTATCAAAAATGGGAGTACGAACAAGATATTAAGATGAAAAAAGAAGAAGTGAAAAGGGAGCATAAAGATAATGAAGGGGACCCGCAAGTAAAGGGGAAACGAAAAAACTTTATGCATGCCATCTTGCAAGGGACAATTGCGAAGAAGATGGATGGTGCAACGTTTATTGTGAACAACCCGACGCACATTTCAGTTGTGCTTCGTTACAATAAACAAGTTGACGCAGCGCCTATTGTCGTTGCAAAAGGGGAAGATGAGCTCGCATTATATATACGAACGCTTGCCCGTGAACAAGAAATACCAATGGTAGAGAACCGTCCGCTCGCTCGTTCTTTATATTATCAAGTCGAGGAAGACAGGGCGATTCCAGAAGATTTATATGTAGCTGTAATTGAAGTTATGCGCTATTTAATTCAAACGAAAGAACTTGAAGTATAATAGCGCGTTTGGAGGGGATCTCTTTGTTTAAGATGGATTCTGCAAGAACCTATTTTTCTATCTTTTTAGCAGCGTCATTCGTTGTGGCGCTCTTAATTCCACTTCCACCATTTATACTTGATATCGTTATCGTTTTTCTACTAAGTATGTCAGTGCTTATTTATATGCGAGCTACAAGTATTAACGAGTGGGATGAATTAAAGTCATTTCCGACGATGTTGTTATTAATCGGGATTTTCCGCGTATCGATTAACGTTTCGACGACGCGAGCGATTTTAACAGACGGAAATGCGGGTCATGTTATTGAAGAGTTCGGCCAGTTCGTAATTGGCGGAAACTTATTAATTGGTATCGTTATTTTTATAGTATTAATCATATTCCAGTTTATCGTTGCAAACGGTGCGTCTCGTACAGCTGAAGTAGCAGCTCGTTTTACACTTGATTCTTTACCAGGGAAACAAATGTCTATCGATGCTGACTTGAATCAGCGTCTTATTACAGAAAAAGATGCACAGGCGAAACGAAAAAAATTAAATATGGAAACAGAGTTTTACGGAGCGATGGATGGTGCCGGAAAGTTCATTAAAGGGGACGTTATTTTCGGGATTGTCATTTTATTCGTAAACATTATTTTCGGCTTAATTGTTGGTATGATGCAGCAAGGAATGAGCTTTGCAGATGCGGCTATTCACTATACACAGTTAACTGTCGGTGACGGAATTGTAAACCAAATCGGTTCGTTAATGCTTGCGATTTCAACAGGTATTATCGTAACGCGTGTATTTGACGGTTCAGCTGATACAGTAACTGAAGGAATCTTTAAAGAGTTATTAGCGCATGAAGTTGTTGTATATGCACTCGGTGGTTTATTTATCGCAATGGGTGTTTTTACACCGCTACCATTTTTACCATTTGCTCTCGTTGGAGGCACGATTATTTTCTTAGGAGTTCGTAATAAAAAGCGAATAAAGAAAGAAAAAGAAGACGAGCTTCAAAAAGAATTAGAAATGATTCAAGGCGATGAAGAGCAACTGCAGCAAGTGGAAGATTCATTCGGCGTCTTTACGGATAAATATCCAATTATTGTAGAGCTCGGTTTAGATTTAGCGGCACTTGTAAAGCAGAAGATTAACGGGGAAACAGCTCGTGATAAAGTTGTTCTTATGAGGAAGTCGATTATTACTGACCTTGGTATTAACGTTCCTGGAATTAACTTTAAAGATAATACGAGCTTTAGACCACGCGGACGTTACATTATTCGTATTAAAGGTGCGAAAGCGGCTGAAGGTGTTTTAAAATCAGGTTATTTACTAGCACTGAAAACACCGAATGTAATGGCTGATTTAGATGCAGAACCAGCGAAAGATCCAATTTTTGGTGAAGATGGATATTGGATTTTGGAGCATATGGTACAAGATGCACAAATGAAAGGCTATCAAGTGTTAGAGCCGCTCAGCATATTAATTACGCATTTAGATGTTGTCGTTAGACGTAATCTTCATGAGTTAATTCAGCGTCAACATGTGAAAGACTTGATTAACTCGCTTGAAACTGATAATGGCGTTTTATTAGAAGAAATTAAGAAGAAAGAAATCGATTTATCACTCGTGCAAAATGTTATTAAACAACTTCTGAAAGAAGGAATTTCAATTCGTGATTTACCAACAATTATTGAAGGTATTATTGACGGGAAAGAAATTTATCAAAACCATGTTGATGGTGTCACTGCATTTGTTCGTGAATGTATTTCAAAAGTTATTTGTGAGAGTGCGAAAAATCCTGATGGAAAAATTTATGCGGCACTCTTCGCTGACTCGCTTGAGTTAGATGCGGATGTTGTTAATAATTCATACCAAGGTTATTTATTAAACTGGGATTTAGATTTAGAAACGCGAGTAGTAGAGCAAGTACAGCGCGTTTTCAAACAAGCTCGTTTAATGGGACGAGAGCCAGTATTATTAACGCGTAGAAAAGATTTCAGGTTTGCGATTGTGAGACTTCTTGAACGTTATCAAATAGAAGCTAAAGTATTATGTATTAGTGAATTGGCACCAGAAATTGTTGTAGATCAAATTGCTTATATTGAATAGTAGGAGGTGAAGTAATGGAAAGTACAGAAAAAAAAGAAGCGTTAATGCGAATAAAAGCAGCTTCGAAAAATGAATTGTATCGAAAATTATTTGACCAATATGGTACAGATTATTACTACGTTGTCGATGAAAGTGTAAAACGAAATATCCCGTTTTTTTGGAAAAAGAATTATGAAATGTTAGTCGCTTTTCCTGAAGGT
This sequence comes from Bacillus sp. AC266, assembly GCF_979253805.1. Lineage (NCBI taxonomy): Bacteria > Bacillati > Bacillota > Bacilli > Caryophanales > Bacillaceae > Bacillus > Bacillus sp. AC266. The sequence goes on along the minus strand of NZ_CEEDEC010000003.1, from coordinate 234,601 downwards.
AAACAGGATGAAAATAGTGAAGGAACAACTCAATTTCATGAGCAATTAATGGATGTTGTAAATGAACCTTCAGAAGAAATTGTGAAGGCAAATGGAATTCAATCGGTACTGCACAATTTAGAAAACGTAACGACTTCTATGTCATACGCAGCGATGCAAACAGGCAATAGTGAAGAATGGGCAAGAAAAAAAGAGAAACTATTACAACTGTTTGAAAAAGGTATTGTCGTTGTGAAACGTACGGAGGAGACGAAAGTAGCTAAAAAACAGCCTGTTGTGAAACAAGCTATTCCTGTAAAGAAAGAAGAAGTAGTTATAAAAAAAGAAAAACAGGAATCTGTACCATTTATTATTCAAAAAGTAATTCGGATGTTAGAACAAAACGATGTGGAACAATATTTCATTCATGCATATGCTGAAAAATTAAAAGTGAAGTTTGAGAATGCAACGATGATTACAGAAGAAGAAGTCATCGGATACATATTGGAAGATATGAGATCTCATTTCAATACTGAAAACGTATTTGAAAAAGAGGTACAAACAATTGCATTAATCGGTCCAACTGGCGTTGGAAAAACGACGACACTTGCGAAAATGGCGTGGCAGTTTCACGGTAAGAAAAAAACGGTTGGTTTTATTACAACAGACCACTCTCGCATCGGAACGGTACAGCAACTGCAAGATTACGTGAAAACAATTGGATCAGAAGTTATCGCTGTGCGGGATGAAGCCGCAATGGCACGGGCGCTTACTTATTTTAAAGAAGAAGCGCGCGTCGATTATATTTTAATAGATACAGCCGGAAAAAATTATCGTACGTCAGAAACGGTTGAAGAAATGATTGAGACGATGGGGCAAGTAGAGCCAGATTATATTTGTTTAACGTTATCAGCTTCTATGAAAAGTAAAGACATGATTGAAATTATTACGAACTTTAAAGATATTCATATTGATGGTATCGTGTTTACGAAATTTGATGAAACAGCAAGTAGTGGTGAATTGTTGAAAATTCCAGCAGTATCATCAGCTCCAATTGTATTAATGACAGACGGACAAGACGTGAAGCAACATATACATATCGCTACAGCTGAACATTTAGCAAAACAAATGTTACAAACATCGTAAGAAAAGAGGTGAAGAATAAGGCGCTTGCCTTATTCAAATGAGTATGAACGGTCTTTATATAGGTTCTATGGGTATGATGAATTACATGCAGCATATTAATGTTCATTCGAATAACGTCGCAAATGCCCAAACGACAGGATTTAAAGCAGAAAACATGACGTCTAAAGTATTTGATGTGCAAGACACATATCGCCGTGGAGACGGATCGGCGACAAATATCGGCTCGGTCGATTACGCTGTCGTACCAGCTGCGACGCATGTGAACTTAGTACAAGGAAATGTACAAATGACAAATAGTGCTACAGATTTCTTTTTAGACGACGGTGCGGCTGGCACATCATCATTTTTCGTTACATCTAAAAATGATGAAACATTTTTAACGAGAGACGGTAGTTTTACATTAAACAGTGATCGTTATTTACAAACAGCATCTGGTGCTTTCGTAATGGGTGAGAATAATGAACGTATTCGTATTCCAGAAGGAGCAAAGATAGCTGTACAAGCAGACGGTACATTATACGATGAAGTAACACAAAATAATATTGGCCGCTTGCAAACGAAAACAGTAGATGCAGAAACGAATGCTCGCCTTGTGCAACGAGAAAATAAAAGTTTTACACTAGCAGAAGGTAACCTCGCTGATTTACCGAACGGAACAGGAATAGTAAAAAATCATATGCTAGAAAATTCAAATGTGGATATGACGAAAGAGATGGCAGATCTTATGTCGAGTCAAAAAATGATTCAAGCATCGCAACGTATTATGACTTCGTTTGATAAAATTTATGAAAAAGAAGCAAATGAAATATTGAGATAAAAGACTCCCATTAGCGGGAGTCTTTTTTGTTATTGCATTTATTTCAGTAACATCATAAAATGATATTGATAATCATTATCATTTTATGTGTTATAAAAAATACAAGATGTGATGGTCGCATCACTTGTTTAACTAGGTGAATTAAAAACTAAGGGGAAGGTGTGTACATATGTCTACAAAAAAACAGCTTTGCATTGGACTATGTTTGATTTCTAGAAAGAAAGAACAAGAGAATGAGTTTGATTCGGGAATTGATGAGCAAGTAGAGTTAGCGAAGCTGGCAGAAAAATCGAAGTTAGATTTTGTTTTTAAAGCGGATTATTTAGTGGCACATCCAGATTTAATTGTACGTAATAAGGGGAATGTAATTTTAGATCCAACATTACTTTTTACTGCAATTGCTTATGCGACAGAAAAGATTGGAGTGGTTACGACCGCTTCAACATCATTTTATCCACCATATATACTAGCGAGGCAACTACAATCTTTAAATTGGATTAGTAACGGCCGAGTAGGATGGAACATTGTCACATCAATTGATGGTGCTGAAAACTTTGGTGAGGCAGGGATGCCACCATCTGAGGAACGATACGCGAAAGCGGCAGAATGTACAGAGTTAGTAAGAAAACTTTGGAGGAGTCATCCTTATGAAGTTTTGAAAGAAGACAACGCAGATGTAATTAGAGAGATGGTACAGCCAATTGAGCATCGTGGTGAGCATTTTGAGGTGAAAGGTCCACTTAATATCCCGCAACATATTTCTGGGGAAATGCCTTTATTTCAAGCGGGTGCTTCAGAGTTTGGCCGGAATTTCGCTGCTTCTGTTGCGGATGCAATTTTCGCCGCGATGCCAGATGTAGAATCAGGAATCGAACTTCGCCAAGATTTAAGAAGAAGAGCAGAAAAGCATGGCCGAAAGCAAGAGGATATACGTGTATTGCCTGGTTTATATTTCTTTATTGGCGATTCATATGAAGAAGCACTAGAAATGCACAGGCAAGCTCATCAACACCTTACAAAAGAGAAGAGGTACGCTTTACTCGAAATGGTTCTCGGATTAGACGTTAGAGGGATGCCATTAGAAAGTAAGGTTACTGAACATATGCTACCAAGTAGAAATCAAGCTGTACGTAGTAAAACGCATGCCCAATTATTACGGAATTTCATCATAAAAAATGAACCAACTGTTGAGCAAATACTAGAACGACCAGAAGTTGTTGGTTCTGCTCATTGGGTCGCTATTGGCACACCACAAGATGTTTGTAAGCAAATTATGGAAAGATTTGAAGCAGGGGCACTAGATGGATTTATTGCAATTCCAGGCGGTCCTCCAAAATCATTGGATTTATTCTTTAGTGAAGTCATTCCTTTATTCGTGAGAGCAGGTGTATTTAGAGAAGAGTATACAGGCTCAACCTTACGTGAGCATTTGGAGGGTAATATATCAAATGCTCTACAGTTGAAATAATTCCTTATGCACAAAAAGCCTTTCAAAAGAAGGCTTTTTATTTCGAATAAAAATTCGGAATTATCAGTTGACTTGTAGAGGCTTCTTTTTTATATTAGTAGGTATAGCAATAACTACTAATGGAAAGTGAAATCGTAGTTTTGAAATTAGAGCTATATAAATTGTGAGGGGTTACCGATGGATGAAATAATAAAGGAGTTACAAAAGTTAGGTTTTTCCCAGTACGAATGTAAAGCGTATATTGGACTATTAAAACATTATCCAGTAACAGGTTATGAAGTGAGTAAACAAACAGGCGTACCCCGTTCAATGATTTATGAAGTACTTGGCAAGTTGATGGATAAAGGAGCGGTGCATATCGTTCCTTCTGAACCAGTGAAATATGTACCAGTGCCAGCTACGGAATTAATGGATCGAATGCGAAAAGATTTTGAAAAGTCCTTTGAATTTTTAGACCGAAAATTAAATTGTTTAGAACAAGAGCGACAAATTGATGTAATTTCGCATATTCGCTCAAATGATCGTGTTTTGAAAGAAATATGCAATATAATTAATAGAGCAAAAGAAGAGTTATGGATTTCTGTATGGGAAGATCAAGTGCAAGAGATTGAGCCATTCATTCATCAAAAGGAAGCGGAAGGCGTACATATTTTTTCAATTTTATTTGGTGCTCCAGAAACAAAAATAGGAGCGACATTTCACCATAATTATATGACACCTCACGTCGTTGAAAAGAGAATGGGTGGTCATTTAACTGTTATCGCGCGTGATGGGGAAGAAGTATTAATTGCTAACTTTTCAAATGATAGCACTTCATGGGCCGTTACAACGTACGATCCAGCTTTAGTTCTCGTCGCTACAGAATATGTTCGACACGACATTATGGTGGAAGAGATTACGAAGGAGTTTGGAGCTGATAAATTAGATACATTATGGCGTGAAAACATAGATTTAGTTCATGTCGTAACAGGAAAACGTACTATGGAAGAAATGGAGGGAGATAATGGTGAATAAAGCTCAAGCACATATGACACTGCAGAGCGATGATTCATTTCAGCAAGGTGTAAAGGATTGTTTACCAACTGTATTTGGATATTTGAGCATCGGTATAGCGGCTGGTGTTATTGCGAAAACAGCAGGTTTCTCGATCATAGAAATTGCTTTTATGTCCACATTAATTTACGCAGGTTCTGCTCAGTTTATATTAGCGGGTATGTATGCAGCGGGTGCCCCAGCCTCGGCAATTATTTTTACTGTGTTCTTTGTTAATTTACGTCACTTATTAATGAGTGCTGCACTCGCACCTTACTTCACCAAGATACCTCTTTTTAAAAATTTAATAATTGGTTCGCAAATTACAGATGAAACTTTCGGCGTTGCAGTGCAACAAGCAGCACAAAAAGGCTATTTAGGCGAGAAATGGATGTTGGGACTTAATGTAACAGCATATTTAAATTGGATTTTAGCTACAGTTCTCGGAGGGCTTTTTGGAGAGTGGATACCAGATCCTCATACGTACGGAATGGATTATGCGTTACCAGCGATGTTTATCGGATTATTTGTACTTCAGCTAATAAGTAGTAAACCGAAACTAGCCATTCATCTAAGTGTTGCAATTGTAGCGATTATTATCGCATACGTTTCACACTTATTTATGCCAGATAGTATAGCAGTTATTATCGCAACACTTTTAGCTGCGACAATCGGGGTGGTGATTGAAAAATGGAAGTAAGATTGGACGTATTATTCCTTTTACTAGCAGCCGGAGCTGTCACACTCGTACCACGTATTTTACCTCTTCTCGTATTTAGTAAACTACAAATTCCAGACTGGGGTTTAAAATGGTTAAATTACATACCAATTGCGATATTAGCAGCACTTTTAGCACAAGTATTATTTATGCATGAGACAGTGCAGTGGGATTATATCATTGCGGCAATTCCTACATTTTTCGTAGCGATATATACTCGTAGTTTATTAGGAACAGTATTAACAGGAGTCATTGTAATTATTTTGTTACGTTTATTTTTCTAAAAAGGATTCAGCTCATATAATAGCGAAAGGTGTAATAACATGAAATATATAGGGGTGGTGTTATGATACTTTTAACGATAGGAGCAATATTGTTAACGTTGTTTATTTTTTTTATTATCGGCTTTATTACGTTTATGATGTTTGTTGATAAGGCGACACCTCAAATTTATTACACACCTTGTGAAACTATGACAATAAAATCTAAAGGTAAAAATAGAAGGAAGAAAAGTTGATGTTGGGCTTTTCTTCCTTTTATTTTTACATTCCTGAAAGAACTAACAACAATAATCCAAATAGAAAACTAATAGAAGAAAGGAAACCAATAGATATGGAAAAAATACGATTGTTCTTCCATTCGCGTGCGAAAACAATAAAGCCTAAAACGCAAAGGAAAAACCAAATAGGTAGAAATATAAATCGACTAACTTTCTCAGGTAGTAATGAATAAAAATTTGTTAAATATAATATCCAATTCGTAAAAAATAGAGCACATACGATGAATGATTGTAAGTATGGTCGGTTTAGAAAATTTCCTTTTTTAACCGTCATAAAAATGAGAGCTAATGCTGAAATGAAGGGAATTATTAGGAATATGAGTAAAAGTAATGTAAGTGACATATAAAACTCCTTTATCATATTGTTTGCGTAAGAAACGAATCTATTAGGTTGTATGCTTGCTTTGTAGAGTGCTCGTTATATTTTTCAGTGTACGGATTTAAAAATCCATGTTCACCGTGTAGTTGATTTATTTCTAATAAAGGATTATTTTGTTGCTGCAATGTTTGGATTAAAGAGGATACTGAAAAACTAGCTTCTTGTTTAGGGAAAATAAGTAATGTAGCACATGTAGGTTTAATGTGAACATAGTCACGTATACGGGAACCGTAACATCCAATGATAAAATCTATTTTTGGATTGTTACTACAGAGCCAAGCGATGGTAGCCCCAACACTAAAGCCGATAAGTCCTATATGCGTGTAATCATTTGAAAGGGTAGAAATTACCTCATTAATTTGTTCTTTCCCATAATCAAATCCAATATGATTCATAAAATATTGATATGCTTTTTCTTCATCACTATAATGAAATGAATTTTGTAATTGTAGAAGGTTAGGACAGAATACATCTAATATAGATGTAGTGAAGTGATCTATAACATGATGCATATGATCATTCACACCGTATATTTCATGAACAACAACGAGAGCTAGTTTTTTCTTCATAGTTACAATGTACCTCTCTGAAACTTATATTCTTTCTCAACAAGGCAGATGCGCAGGTGGAAATTTTCATACCATTGCTCACGGCCTCTTTTTTTCGCTTCTTTATGTAAGGCGTTCCTTTTCCAATTTTCAATTGCTTCAAGTGACTCCCAATAAGAAATTGTAATTCCGAGTCCCGAATTATCACGTGCACTTTCGACACCTAAAAATCCAGGTTGCTGTTTCGCAAGTTCCTCCATTTTTTCGGCAACGGTACTATAGTCTGTTGTATCATTCGATAGATTAGAAGTGAATATAACCGCGTAATAAGGGCTAGTTTTTTGTGGATTAGTTCCCATTATCTTTCCTCCTTAACATATATGGTACGAATGTTCAGTTCATAGTTTGTATTGTAGCACGTAATAACAAGAACAGAAGCAGGAAGCTTCTGTTCTTGTTCAGGTGCTGAAAAACAGGGGTGAGAAGGAATATACAAATTAAGTGATACAAAGTAAGAAAAATGCCACTTCAAAAAAAAGAAGTGGCATTTTTTATATTTCCTCTAAGCTATTAACTGGAACCGTTAATTCGCGTTTTGGATTTGTTACTTCATATATGCGGGCGGTTTCGTTGCTTTCATCGACGTGTTGAATCATAACAGGCATGCCTTGAAAACTGACATTGGCTTCTTCAGATGACTCGGAAAGCTCTTTTGCGCGTTGTATATTCATTTATATTCCTCCCATCATTATTATCTTTGCAAAAAAGGAGGAATAATATACCATTTCGAGACATTTTTAAAGTTTTTGTATTATTTGTAATGTTTCTTTAATAAAAGAAGAAAAGATGGAATCCGGGTAGGATTGTATCTTTTGAGCGGCTTCTGTAGCTTCCTTCAGAGCCCTTTTTTTATCGTTAAGTTTTACATAACAAAGGGCACGATATGCACCTGCTGTTGTAAGCCACGCTTGATCAAGTGGATGGTTCATATAATCCGGCATGATATCACGTTGCAATGCTTGTAAAGCTTCCTCGTAACGTTTCAATCCGTATAAAGCTTTTCCTTTTTCAAGATAATACAATCCGTCGTCTTGAAAAAGTGGCTCATCTTTTAGTTTCTCTCGAAATTGTTCTAGATGTTTTAATGCGATTGTATATTCATTAGTAATCGTGTTGTAGTAGTAAGCTTTTAAAATATCAATAATCGCAATGGATAGAGTATCTTCTGTAAAAATGGCAAATTGCTCAGATTTTTTTATGTAATATAAATATTGTTCTTTATCAGCTGTAATGACTTTTTGGTAAGATAAAATCCGATAAAATTCGTCTGTTTTAAAATATACTTGATGCTTTTTTGAAAACTCGAGTGCCTCTAATATTGTTTTTTCACATGTTTCATAATCGCCGCATGCTAGTAAAATGATGGCTTCATATAAACATAACTCGATATGTATAATGAGATCCATTTCTAAATGTTTCTCCTCATAATCATTTCTAATACTAGCTATAAGTTGTAAACATTCACCATACTTTTTACGTGTGAATATCGTAAAGGATAATTTTAATTTTGTTTCCGTACTGTCCCGGTATAACGTATATTTTTCAAAAATAGAAGTAGCCTTTTCAACGTAATATTCAATGTTGTAATCTTTCATAATCGCTGCAGCTGTTACAAATTGTTTATATAAACGAGCGGTATTTAAAGTAGAAGGTAGCTCTTTTTGAACGATAGGTAGTAAAGTCTCATATACTTCATCACATTTATTTGCCTTTATTAGTTGTTCCATTTGTTGAATGATTTCTACAATTTCTACATCATCTTCTTCTAGTAAAAAACTCGTTTCGCATCCAAGTTTTTCAGCGATGTATTGTAATGTTTTCATGGAAGGTGTAGCTTTTCCATTTTCAATTTGACTTAACATACTTTTTGTCAGTTCTGAACCTGCTAATTCAGTTTGAGTAAGCTTTTTTTCTTTTCGTAACGTTTTAATTTTCTCGCCGAGAGTAGCCATCATATGCTCCTTTATAATTAAAAAGTTAAATATAATTAAACTTTTCGTTGTAAAAATTGGAAAGTTTTATATATAATAAGTTTAACACAATTTAACTTTTAAAGGGAGAGTGTCATAATGGGGGATGTAAGTATAGGTCAAAATGATTGGAAAATGAAGATTGCAACGAGAAATATTATTTTAATGATGATTGGAAAAATGACGTCCTTGTTAGGGGCGGGTATTTATACGTTTGCAATGGGATTATACGTATTAAAGACAACTGGTTCAGGAATGGGGTTTGCAACTACTCTTATTTGCGGATCAATACCAAGAATGATCTGTGGCCCAATTGCAGGTGCTGTAGCTGACCGTGTGAACCGAAGATGGCTTGTAATTGGCACTGATTTATTAAGTAGCTTAACAATGCTTATCATGTTTATTCTTGCTACTATATTTGGACCATCACTTCTGTTTATTTATGTATCAGCGGCATTATTATCAATTTGTGCAAGTTTTTATTCTGTTTCATTAACTTCGTCTATTCCTAATTTAGTAGATGAGGAGCGTATTCAAAAAGCGAGTGCTTTAAATCAGACGGCATCATCTTTATCGAATATTTTAGCGCCGATTATTGGAGGAGTTGTATTTGGTTTCTTTTCAATCAAAACATTTTTCTTGTTAAATAGTATTACATTCTTTTTAGCAGTTATTGTACAATTATTCATCGTATTTGATTTATATAAAAAAGAATTGGCCGAAAGTAAAGAGCATTTCTTGACGAGTATAAAAGAAGGTTTTTCATATGTGAAACGACAGCATGAAATATATGGTTTAATGAAAATTGCAGTAGGGGTAAACTTTTTTGCGAGTGCACTTTTCGTTTCGCTTCCATATATTATTATTAAAAATTTGCATTTATCCTCGAAGCAACTCGGTGTTGTAGAGGGAATGTTAGCAGTCGGGATGCTAATTGGTGCAATTGTTTTATCAGTACGTAAAGAAGTGAATAATCCGTTTCGCTCTGTTTATATTGGACTGTTTTTATTTGCGGGCTTGAGTTTATGCACAGTCTTTCCGTTGTTAGTTATCATTCCGAAAGTAGCAAGTTTTATTTACTATATCACTTTTATGATTTTAACTGGTATATCAATGATGGTTGTAAATATCCCGATGCAAGTACATATGCAAAAGACGACAGATCCAAACTATTTAGGACGTGTATTCGGTCTACTTGAAACAATTTCTACTGCAATCGCACCGCTTGGAATGATTGTATATGGATTATTATTAGATATGTTGCCAACTAGCATTGTTATGATGACATTAGGTGGAGGATTATTGTTAGTTGTATTAGTTGGAGTAAAGCAGCATATGGCGAAAAAACAAGTGGATGTATCGGTTTAAAAGAAAATTTTAACAATATAAAAATGACCATATTAGTATTTTAGTTTTTGAAACTATTTTTCATGTATGTTACAGTAAAGTAAGCAGGCAAAGAAAAGGAGAAAACATCATGAGAAAATTAAGTTTTGTAATGCTTTTTCTGTTAGTCGTAATGGCTGGATGTAGTAATTATGACACGTATATTGAAACAGGTATGCAATCATTGAAAAATGAAAAATATAGTGATGCGATTATGTGGTTTGAAAAAGCGGAAAAAGAGAAATCAGGGAATGAAGCAAAGGCATATAAAGAAGTCGCTCAGTTACTAGATCGTGGTGCGACAGCATTAAAAGACGGTAAGTATTTAGAAACGAAAGATATTGCAAATGAAGTGTTACAAAAGAAAAAAGATGATGCACTTGAAAAAGCTGTGACATCAAATGCAGAGAATATGCTTCAAAAAGCAAAAGATGTGGAAGAGAAAGTAAATGAAAGAGTAGCGAAACGAAAAAAGGTAAATGAAGAAGGAATCGATAAATTAATTAAAGCTGTTGATAGTATAGATGATGTAAAAGAAAAAGAGAAAAAAGTTTCAGAAGCATTAGATAAGGCTGAAGAGGCACAAGCGAAAATTGAGGATAAGAAAAACAAATAGAGTTATAGTTTAAAAGGCTGTCGTGTATAACGACAGCCTTTTAATTTTTTTCTGCAAAAGAAGTAATGCTATGTAGTAAAAAAGAAATTATTTTAGAATTCCATCTGTCCTCATGATGAATGGTATAAATATTACGCTGAAATTCAAAATCAGGGATCGGTATATAGCATAGCTCATTTCGTTGTACTTCTTGCTCAATAGCAAGTTTTGAAATAAAGGCAACCCCATTACCATATTTTAAAATTTGTTTCATCGTTTCTAATGAATCTAGTTCAATTTCTGATTGGAATGTAATGTTATGTGCTAACGTCCATTGTGTAAGTAAATCTCTCGTTGTAGATGGATTACGATGCAATAATATACGTTCTTTTTCGATATCTTGTAATGATACATTTGTTCTTTTAGAAAGATGATGTTCTTTGGAAAAGGCAAGAACAAGTGTATCAGGCATTACATTCATTTGTTTTAGAAGTGGTTCGTCAAACGGTGCCGCAGAAATTACCCCGAGATCAATTTCATGATTTTGTAGCATCGTTCGAATTTCAGGAGCTGTTTTTACTATGAGTGTTATTTTTATATTTGGAAATTCGCATTGAAATTGGTGAACAACTTCTGGTAAAAGATAAGTCGCTGGTACATAACTAGCACCAATTGTTATAGCGCCTTTATTAAAATCTTTAAACTCTTGTGTGACCCGCCTAGCTTCTTTCATAAGTGCATCTATTTTACAAGCATAATGATGCAACGCCTCACCAGCTTCTGTTAAGAAATACCTTCCAGAACGTAATTCAAATAAAGGTACACCAAGTTCCTCTTCTAAGCTTTTTATATGAAACGTAATAGTAGGTTGTTTAACACCAAGTTTTTCTGCAACGATAGTAAGCTTTTTGTATTTCTTAATAAGCACTACAATTTCTAATTTTAAGAGATTCATGATAAGTTGGCCCCTTTTTCTTCTAACTATAGAAAAAATCTATAGAAATAAATAGTTTATTAGAGATTTTTTAATTTAATCTTTACAGTACATTAACATTCAGTATAAAACTTCCAGATAGAATGAAAGCAGGTTAAGAATGAGGGGAGAGAGGTGAAACGATGGATATTAAAATTCATGGATTAGAAAAGGCATTTGGGAAAACACAGGCGTTAAAGCCGTTACAGATTGTAATGAAAAAAGGGGAATTCACCACACTTTTAGGACCTTCAGGATGCGGGAAAACGACTTTACTTAGAATGATTGCAGGGCTTGAGGAACCGGATAAAGGTGAAATATATTTTGGAGATAAGTGCATGTATTCTTCTGCTAAAAAGATAAAAACATCTCCTCATGAGCGGAATATCGGCATGGTATTTCAAGATTTTGCTTTATGGCCGCATATGACTGTATTTGAAAATGTTGCATTTGGTTTAAGGGCTACAAAGCAAACGAATCACTTAAGAGAAAAGGTAGAAGATGCGATAAAGCGAGTTCGTTTGCAAGGTATGGAGAAAAGATATCCGCATGAACTCTCAGGTGGACAGCAGCAACGTGTCGCATTTGCTAGAGCAATTGTAACGAAACCTCATTTTATTTTGTTCGATGAACCGTTAAGTGCACTCGATGCAATTTTGCGAGAAGAAATGCGATTAGAACTTATGGACATCGTTCATTCAATTGGTTTAACGGCATTGTATGTAACACATGATCAAACAGAAGCTATGTCAATGTCAGACCAAATTATTGTCATGAAGCAGGGTGAAGTATTACAAAAAGGAACACCAGAAGACATTTATGTGAAACCGTCTCATGAATTTGTTGCAAAATTTGTTGGTAAGGCAAATTGGCTTGTAGAGGGGAAAAAAATGATTCGTCCAGAGCATGTGAGCTGGACAAAAAATGACTTATGCGAAATGTATACAGGTGAAGTTCAGCACGTTACATATGTAGGAGAACGTTATGAAGTGAAAGTAAACATGGGGACACTCGGTGTATGGACAGCTTATCACAATAGTAAGCTAAGCATTGGTAAACCGGTATCGTTATATGTACCAAAAAAATGTATTCATCATATAGGGGGAGAATCGTATGAAGAAATTCAGTTCGCTTAAGTCTTTATTTGTATGTACTTTACTATTTTCTGCTGTAGTAACAGGTTGTAGCTCAAAGACAGGCAGTGTAGATGCAAAAAATAAAAACGCTAATGAAAAGAAAATTGTTGTATATAGTGCAGGACCAAAAGGATTAGCAGAAAAAATTCAAAAGGACTTTGAAAAGAAAACAGGGATAAAAGTAGAAATGTTTCAAGGAACAACAGGTAAGATTTTAGCAAGAATGGAGGCTGAAAAGAAAAATCCAGTCGTTGACGTTGTCGTACTTGCTTCTTTACCAGCGATGGAAGGATTAAAAAAAGATGGGCAAACGTTAGCTTATAAAGAAGCAAAAAAAGCTGATAAGCTTCGTTCTGAATGGTCGGATGATAAAGGACATTATTTTGGATATAGTGCTTCAGCATTAGGAATTGTGTATAACACAAAAAATGTGAAGACAGCACCTGAAGATTGGAGCGATATAACGAAAGGAGAATGGAAAGGGAAAGTGAATCTTCCAGATCCAGCACTTTCAGGTTCAGCTTTAGACTTTGTAACAGGATATGTGAAAAAGAATGGACAAGATGGATGGAATTTATTTGAACAGCTTAAGAAAAATGAAGTTACAGTAGCTGGGGCAAACCAAGAAGCGTTAGACCCAGTTGTAACAGGTGCGAAAGATATGGTAATTGCGGGTGTTGACTATATGACGTACAGTGCAAAAGCAAAGGGTGAACCGGTTGATATCGTATATCCAAAAAGCGGAACAGTCATTAGTCCACGTGCAGCAGGCATTATGAAGGATAGTAAAAATGTAGAAGGTGCAAAAGAGTTTATTGATTATTTATTATCAGATGATGTGCAAAAACAAGTTTCTAAAGCGTATTTGTTGCCAGGTAGAAAAGATATAAAAGCTGAAAATAGACCGAATGTAGAAGAGATTCCAGTATTAAATATTGATTGGAAAACAGTTGAGAAAGAACAAGATGAAATAGCAAAACAATTTAAGAAAGTATTTCAATAAGATGGTGATTACATGGTAAATCGATTCGTATCAGTAAGACAAGTTGGAATGACAGTAGCGTTGTTACTTGTGGCGATGTTAATCGTCATTCCGCTTTTTCTCATTTTATTTTCTAGTGTATATGAAAATAGCAGTTGGAATTTTTTAAAGCCTTTTGAAGTCATGCAGAGTGGTGGATTAGCTGGAATTTTTCTGAATTCGATGCTTCTAGGTGTACTCGTTGTAATAGGAGCTACAATATTTGCGTTTCCATTGGCGTTCATTATGAGCAAAACAGATGTAGGAAAGTATAGTAAGTTAGATATTGTTTTTATGATCCCATTTATGACCCCACCCTATATCGGATCGATGGGATGGATTTTGTTCATGCAACCTAACGGTTATTTTGAACAATTTTTTCCGGCTTTAAAGCCGATTTCATCATCGTTTTTTAGTTTAGGCGGTATGGTTTTAATTATGAGTCTGCATTTATTCCCATTCCTTTACTTCATGTTGAAAAACACGTTACTTCAGATTGGGAGTAGTAAAGAAGAAGCGGCAGCAGTTCATGGTGGAAGTTTTTTCTATCGTTTAAGAAAAATAATACTACCGTTATTGTTATCAAGTTATGTAATGGGTGCTTTACTCATTTTCGTAAAGACGATTGCTGAATTTGGAACACCAGCTACATTCGGACGTAGAATAGGATTCCATGTGTTAACATCTGAGATTCATAAATTTATCTCTAGTTGGCCGATTGATTTTGGCAGTGCCACAGCACTATCTTCTTTATTACTTAGTGCGTGTATGCTCATTTGGTATATGCAAAATGTATTGAATCGAAAGTATACATATGCAATGGTTAGTGGAAAAGGTGTGAAATCTAAAAGGTATACTTTGTCTATATTTGCGCGCGTTATAGCATGGGTTTATGTAATTGGCTTACTAATAGTAGCAATTGGAATCCCATACTTTTCTATACTTATTGCTTCTTTGTCGAAGTTAAGAGGCGGTGGCTTACATTTTAATAACTTTACAACAAGTCATTATGAAGCATTATTTACAATTGGTTCTCCGGGATTAGAAGCTTTATGGAACAGTTTTCTTTTTTCACTCGTAACGGCGATTGTTGCTGTAATTATTGGCGTATTTTTGGCGCTTATGATTCGAAAGGGGAAAAAGTCCTCTGAAAAATGGCTTGATATGTGCGGCATGTTACCGAATATGGTACCAGGAATAGTGATGGTTGTAGGGCTTATTTTATTTTGGAATTCACCCTATATGCCTATGTCAATTTACAATACACCAGTCATGGTTATCGTAACGTATGTTGTTCTCTTTTTACCTTATACGGTGCAGTATGTAAAAGCATCGCTCGGACAAATTGATGATTCTCTTGTACAGGCAGGAAGTATTTTTTCTGGGAATTATATTTATATTTTTAGAAAAATAATATTGCCGCTTATTATTCCAGGAATTCTTGCTGGATGGGCGATGACATTTACGATTTCGATAAGAGAGTTAGTAGCATCGCTTCTCGTACTACCTCCATCAGTAGAAACGTCAGCAACGTTTATTTTTGCTCAATTTGAACAAGGAGAAGTATCTATAGGAATGGCAATGGCTGTTGTTTCTGTTGGGCTTACAACAATGTGCTTATTACTTCTGCAACATATGGAGCAAAAACGAAAAGGGGTAGCATGATGAGGATGGAAGTATGGGGAGGAGCGGGAGAATACGGTCGTTCCTGCTATTTTGTAAAAAATAAAGAGACAAAAATAGTATTTGATTGTGGTATTAATCGATCATATGAGGATAGTTATCCAAAAATAGAAAGAGAAGTTGTTCCATTTTTGGATGCAGTATTTTTATCACATATTCATGAAGACCATACGATGGGTTTACCTTTATTGACGAAGTATGGATATAAGAAAAAAATTTGGACGACTCGTTATACGAAGGAGCAATTTCCAGCTCATTTTGAAAAATGGGGAAACTACAATCTTTCAAAAGGGTGGAATTTACCTTATAACGATCAAAATATTAAAGATTTAAATTATGTATGTATTGATGAGATTAGTAATCCAAATGAATGGATACAGATTACACCAACGTTGCGGTTTCAATGGGGGTATAGTGGGCATGTATTAGGAGCTGTTTGGTTTTTAGTGGATATGTGTAATACATACGTATTTTATTCTGGTGATTATTCAGCAGAATCTAATATACTACGAGCTAATTTACCTAAAGATTTGCGAAGCGATATAAAAATTGCAATTGTAGATGCCGCTTATCACACTGATGATGTTTCACAAAAGGAACGAGTAGACGAATTATGTGCAGAAATTGAACGAGTTGCGCACAATAAAGGAATAGCATTACTACCACTGCCCTCACTTGGTAGGGCGCAAGATATAGTATTGTATTTATATGAACGATATAAAGAACTTCCAATTATAGTAGATAAAGAAATTTTTGCTGGATTTGAAGAGATGTTCGTATATAAAGATTGGTTAAAAAATAATAAAAAACTTGAACGGGTTGTGGAGGATTTAAAAAGAAACATAATAGTTATGGATAAGGACATTTGTATGCAAAATAGTTACGGAATAGTTGTAATGAGTGATGCGAATATGCAAACAAAACGAGCACAGTTGTATTATGAACAACTTCGGCATAAAGAACGAAATTCCATTATCTTTACTGGACATATTGCTAAAGGAAGTTTTGCAGAAAAAGTTTTGAAGGAACGTGTAGGTAAAGAATGTAGGGTGAAGCGAGTTCCATATAAAGTTCATCAAAGTATAAGTGACGTTAAGGAAATGTTAAATACACTATTACCAGAACATACGGTGTTAGTACATGCTTTGAAAGAGGATACGGATCGATTACAACAAAAGCTAAGCACAGCAGGATATGAAAATGTGTATTCGCTTACTCTGGAACGTATAGAAGTAATTTAAAATGTAAAGGAGATCGGTATATGAAAAAGGTATTTGTATTCGTAAGTATTTTCTTTTGTTGTTTCCTTTATCATGTTAAGGAAGGGTTTGCTGCTAGTCCAATGAAACCCAGTTTTGAAGTGAAGTTATTATTAAAGCCAGAACAAGTATTAGGTTATAACAAAGAGATGAAGCAAGAGGTACTAGAATATTTTCAGGCTGGTACAAATTATGAAAGAATACAGGTGCAATTTTTAGATACGGCAAATAAAAATTTAAGTAATGAAGGTTGGTTTGCGAGAATTCGAAAGAAAGAATTTAGTAAAGATTTTGAGCTAACATATAAAAAAAGATATCCTATTCAAAATGGTGTAATTCAAGAAGCACTAGAAGTGGCTAAAAAGGATGGATTTGATAGTAAAACTGATAATTATGAGGCGGAAATAGATTGGGGATTTGAGAAAAAAACGTTAAGTATTTCAAATAAGAAAAGTTACAGTGCTAAAGGATATGGAGTACTTGATTTACCAAACGAACGAGCCGCTCAAAACATGTTAATAGAAAAGTTGCCAGGGAAAATGAACAAATGGTTGTATACGAATTGGGGAGAAGAAATGCTCAAGAATTCTCGTATTTACGGTCCTGTATTAATGAAACGGTATACAGGGGAGTTTGAAAATATAAAAACGAATATTGAAGTTTGGCCACTAAGTAATACAGGGAAAATAGAAGATGATTTCGTAATAGAAGTGTCGTTTAAAACAAATGAGGAAAGTATTGCAACAAAACAAAGAGAATTATTAATGAAGAGTTTAGAACAAAAAGGATGGTTGTTACCGAAAGATAGTTTGAAGACAGAGCTTATTTTTCAGTAAATAGGAAAGAAGGAATCCATGTGCCATGGATTCCTTCTTCTAATATATGAGTATTAAGCTAAATCAGCTGACACGAACATATCATTATTTTGAAGGTTTTTAGAGCGTAAACTATAAGCAACTACCTTCTTTTTATGTTGTTTTACTACATCAACATGCTCTTCATGACTATAAATATAAAATGTAAAATCTTTTTTGCCACGTTTTGCATTGATAATTAAAGGAGTGCCTTCATTGTGTGGTGGTGCATAATAGCGATCTAAAAATAATCCTTCATTAAAATCATGAATAATTTTGGATTTCTTTTCGCCTTCTAAGTTATTTCCATTGATTGTAACAGTCACATTCTCTTCTTCAAGTTGTGGATGTGTTTCGTACTTGCTAATAATGGATTCAATAGCAGAGTTAGGAAGGCTAGAAACAATAATTTTAAATGCTCCAAATACAACTAACATTACAATAAACCAAGTCGTCATAGTATTTCATCCCCTTTATCCCACAGTAACGGTCCGTAAAATCCTGGTTGGTGCGGGCTAATAATCAGTGTGGGATAGATACCCCGTACTGACTAAAATTTCACTTTATCCTATTTAACAATATAACTCATGTGGC
Source organism: Bacillus sp. AC266 (assembly GCF_979253805.1). Taxonomy (NCBI): domain Bacteria; kingdom Bacillati; phylum Bacillota; class Bacilli; order Caryophanales; family Bacillaceae; genus Bacillus; species Bacillus sp. AC266. The sequence goes on along the minus strand of NZ_CEEDEC010000003.1, from coordinate 216,424 downwards.
AATAGTACATATGGTGAAGTTTTGTATAATTTGTGAAAAATATTCCATTTTTATGAACGAAATATTAGAAAAATCAATTTTGTTACAAAAAGTTGAAATCGAAGTATTTTAAAAGAAAAAGGTTTATAATAAAAATATAACTAATAACAACATTACTAATTATAAGGAAGTGTAACTATGAGTACTGTAACAATCGTATATGGTATTATTCTTTCTACAATTATTGTTTTATTTATTGTCGGGGTATCGCGTTATATTCATAAGTGGAAAGAAGGAGTTGCGAAATTAAATCATATTGAAGAAGAACTTAGTGATTTAATGTTACATCATGGTAAGTAAAAAGTTTATTTTTTAACTAAATAATGTGAAAAAAATCACAAAACATGCTCTCATCATGAAGGCATGTTTTTTTGTTATGTTGTTAATAGGCACATTTATAAAATTTCCCCATACGATACAGTGTGAAAGTAGAAATGTTCGGAGTGGAAAAGAGGGATAAAATGAGTAGTTCAGGTTATGTTCCAGATAATAAAAATTTAAAGAAAAGCTCAGGAACTCCAAACCTTTTCTTTGATTCGAGAAAAAATGTCTTTTTTAAAAGAGATGAGAAAAACGTTGCATATGAAGTTACCTCAACGCAGTTACCTGCGATGATAGGAGGGGCGTTTGTTGATTTATTTATGACGAAAGGGCATATGCGGGAACCACATTGGCATCCGAATGCGTGGGAATTAGATGTTGTTGTATCAGGAGAAGTAGTTACATCCATTTTAAATCCCGAAACGAATCAATTGCAAAATTATCATGTGAAAGCGGGGCAAACTGTCTTTATTCCAATGGGATGGTGGCATTGGATTACAGCGGTAACAGAAGAAGTACAATTACATTTGTTCTTTAATAACGATCAGTTTGAAACAGCAGAGGGATCAGACATACTTAGATTAACACCGCCAGAAGTATTTCAAGCTGCATACGGTGTAAGTGCAGAAAAATTAGGAAAGGACCTTTCGCCAATTAAGGAGTCAGTTGTAATTGGTCCTCCTAACTCAAATCGACTAAATAGAGTTAAAGAAAGTGACGACTCAAATATAGTTGTTACGTTAAATGGACAAATAACATCATGTGAAATAGAGTAACTCTTTCTTTTTTTAGGAAGAGTTACTCTATTTTGTATAATTTTGTATTTTTATTCGTTATAATTATTATATAGAAGGGAATTTATAGAGGGGGCATATTGTGAACATATTAAAGATTATAGGAATTGTTGCAGGAGTGATTGTAGTAGCTGTTATAGCTTTCTTTGTTATTATGAAGTACTATTTGTCAAAAGAAGATCCTGATTACGTATTAAACTACATAAAAGAACATAAAGGTGATGAAACGTGTTCATTACTTATTAGAAAAAACGGTGAAGTAGTAACATCTGTAAATGAAAATAAAAAATTACCATTAGCAAGTACGGCAAAAATCGTAATAGCAGTTGAATTTGCTAAGCAAGTGTCAGAAGGAAAAATAAGTCGAGATGAACAAATTTCATTGCAGGATTTAGAAAAATATTATGTTAAAAACACTGATGGTGGAGCGCATCCTGACTGGTTAGAAGATTCAAAAGTGAGAGAGTTAGTGCAAAATGGACAGATTGCTTTAGAAGAAGTGGCTAAAGGGATGATTCATTATAGTTCTAATGCGAATACAACATATTTGTTAGATAAGCTTGGAATAGAAAGAGTAAATGATAGTTTAAAAGAGTTAGAACTTACTAGTCATGACAAGTTCTCTTCGTATACTGCTTCACTATATATGAGAGGGTATGTAGAAAAAGAGCTTAATGAGCCAGAAAATCAATCGTTAGAAATGATACGTAACATGTCTAATGATGAATATAATAAACACGTGTTACAAATACATGAATGGATGAAAGATGAAAGTGAATGGAAGAAACGTGATATACCATTAAAAATAGATATGGAATTCCAGCGTATTTGGTCAGATCGATTAGTGAGTGCAAATGCTAAAGATTATCTGAGTTTAATGGAAAAGATAAATAGTAGAAATTATTTTCCAAAATCAATGCAAGATGAAATTGATAATGTTTTTAAAGGAACAGTTGAAAATAGTAAGTTGGAATATGCTGGTCAAAAAGGTGGTTCTACCGCATTCGTATTGACAAAAAGTTTGTATACTACAGATAAGAAAGGGAATAAGGTAGAAGTTGTAATTATGTTTAACGATATAGAAGATCAAGTTGCATATCAAAAGCTGAGAAATAATATAGATTATTTTATTCAAGATGCTATAACAGATGAAGAATTCAGAAGAAAGTTATAATGAAATAATTTTATTATGTAAACAACGGGCGCTTATTTGAAAGCGTCCTTTTCTTTTACTGATACAGGATCTCCTATTTACTCCATTGAATATAGATTGAAACTAAGAAAGAAAGGAAGAGGAACAAATGACTACAATATATTTCGTTCGCCACGCTCACTCTACATATACAAAGGAAGAAAGGGAACGCCCCTTATCTGACAAGGGACACATTGATGCAGATAATGTAATACATTTATTAAAAGAGGAACATATTGATGTTGTGATCTCTAGTCCGTATAAAAGGGCGATTCAAACCGTGCAAGGAATTGCGAATACATATAATTTATCAATACAACTGGAAGAAGATTTACGGGAAAGGTTATTAAGTAAAGAGCCAGTAACAGATTTTAACGATGCTATTCAGAAGGTATGGGAAGACTGGACTTTTGCATACGAAGGCGGGGAATCAAATGATGTAGCGCAGAGGCGTGCTGTATTATGTATGCAAAGTATATTAAAAAAATATAAAGGTAAGAATATTGTAATAGGTACTCATGGGAATATTATGGTATTACTAATGAATTATTTTGATTCGAAATATGGTTTTCAGTTTTGGAAAACCCTTCATATGCCTGATGTGTATAAATTAACTTTTGATAATAATTGTTTCAGTTCTGCTGAAAGAATACAGTCTACAGATTATCAGATAAATAATTTGTAAAAGTTTATCAAAAAAAGAGGAAAGGGAGAAGGTATTGTAGAAGTATGACTTTGTAACATAAAAAATATTGGTTAAAGGAGGCTGTTTACATGTTTGAGAAAGAGAAAGAAGGGCTTATTGAAGTTCACAACGTATATGAAATCGCACCAGCAGATGGAGCAATTATAGGTATGGCAACGGAAGAAGAAATGGAGATTGCTGCTGAACTAGAGTTACAGTACTATGCCCATTCTCGTTTATTAGAAGCAAATATTCAGTTAGACGGTTCCTCCTATAAAGAGTTACTTCAGGAGTTCCAGGAGTACGAAAGAAAATCAATGAACTTTTGGAGAGCAATACATAAACGTTTAGCTGTGCCATGGGCATGGGTACTACGTATTGATGTTGCGAACGGTCCTATATATGTAAGCAATGGGAGTTCGTATTATGAAGAAGTCGATGATGAAGAAGACTATGAATAGATAAGTAAGGAAGCAGCTTTAGTTGCTTCCTTTTTTTATTTACAATAAGTGAATGGCTTCAATGATAGCATCTGGACGATCGTTTTCTATCCCGTGACTAGCATGTTCAGCCAAAATGTATTGGCTGTTTATTGAGAGATTTAATTGTTCACGAATAAGTTCTTGCCACATATCTTCAAGTTGTGTAGCTTCTTCTTTTGGCATACCGCCCTCAATCAATTGAGCAATAGAATATTGAGGATCTCTACTGATAACGATTAATGGTATTTCTAATGTTTTATGTTGTTTTTTTATTGAGCGAGCACAATTTTTCCACTCGGACAGTTCAGAAGCTGTCGCTTTATATAATGAAGGAGAGGTAGAAAATTTGATATGCTGTTTTGTTGTATTGACGAGCATAGATTTTAGTTCATTATAAAGTGCGTCTGCATCCATGTTGGAGTAAGTATAATATTTTTGTAGCCACATATCATCAGAATCAGTTTGATCAGAAACTGGTAAATGAAGCTCATCTAATCGGTGTAAGTTCATGGAAGTAGAATCAACTAAAAGAAGTGCTTGCAGCCTATCTTCATGTAACATTGCAAAATGTTGTGCACATAACCCTCCATAGGAATGGCCGATTAGAATGATTGGCTTGTGAATATGTAGTTTGTTTAGTAACATATGTAGTTCCTTTGTAACTTGCCTTGCTGTACGTGGAGTATTTCCTAGCTCACTTTTTCCGTAACCTGGGCGATGGTATGAAACAACTGTAAAGTGTTGTGAAAGCTCTTCTATAATAGGGAGCCAATCATAAAATGAGCAACTCATTCCTGTTTGAATGACTACAGTTTGTTTACTGTTACCTCTTATATATACTTCTACAGTTTGTCCAAATATCTCTATTGATCTATTAATAGTAATTCCCCCTAAGCTTGAAATACTTTTTGGCAAGTAAAGACGATACACCAAGCACATATGCCGAAGAGTATAGATGTACTAAGTGAAAAGGAGTTCTTTAAACCGATATAAACAATAAATAATAGTAGTGCGGATGCAGGAAATCCATATAATACGCCTAAAGCGAATTGACTTAATTCTTGTTTACTCCCACCTTCGAAAGAAATCCAAAATAGGCTTAGTAAACTAACGAGTGGAAGGGCAGCGATAAAGCCGCCTATCGTACTATAATGTTTAGCGACTTCAGTAATAACGCCGATAATAAGTGCCGAAACGATTACTTTAACGAGGAAATGCATATTTTGCCTCCTTCGCTAATAACGAAAAGGCTTTTTCAATTAATTGTTGTTCTTCTTTTGATAACTGTGATTCTAATATTTTTATCTTTTCTTTATCTAGTAAAGTATGCTTTTCTAATACTTCAATGCCTTCTTTCGTTAAAGTAAGGTTTACAACCCTTTCATCGTGTTTGTTTCTTTCTTTTATAATAAATCCTTTTTGAATAAGGCGCTTTACGTGTTCAGATGCTGTGTTATGAGAGAGACTAAGCTCAGTAGCAACTTTTCCAATTGTTATATCTTTCTCACGAGAAACGATTTGTAAAATACGAATAGCTTGGTGAGAAAGGTTGTCTTCATATTCATATCGTAAGTGATAATAAATACTTTCCCAATGTTGATTAATGTCTTTCATAATGATAAATCCTCCTATTTTTATATCGTATAGTAAGATATATTCGTTGATTAAGAAGTGAAATCCTTTTATTTTCATTAAAAATGTTGAAAAAGTTTATTTTTATTGAAATATAAGGTAATCTATGTGTAAAGGTATACATTTAGCAAGAGAGAGGATGATAGCTGTGAATACATTTAAATGGATTAGTCATGAAAAGATGTATGTAGATCAAATACATGTTGAAAAATGTGGTCCTCTTTCAGTCGGCGTATATGGAGGAAATCAAGAGAGTGATGCATATGAAAGAGGAGATGCAGTGCTAGCTTGGTGGGATCCGAAATTAGAATTTGAATTTGTTATGATTTTTGATACACATCATAAAACGAAAAATATACATTATATAATAGAAGCGATTTCAGAAAGAGAAGAAAAACTAAAAGAGTTATTTTCATACCCAATCCATTTAGCATTTCATCATACACATATGTATTTATTAGCGTTATTTACAGATGAGCTCTTTATCGAGAAATGTGACCAAGATGATAAGGAACTTGCATGTTTAATTTGTTTACGAAAAGGTGAGTTCTTATATTGGCTATCAGTTGGTGATTGCTTCGCGTATTTATTCCATTCAGAGCAAACGAAAAATGGAAAAGGTAGGCTAAATAAGCGTAAGAACTATGAGTATATAGGAAGAAAAAATGTTTTTGCAGCGAATACACCTTGTTTTACATCAGGGGTAAGGGGATTAGAAAAAGGTCAGAATCACATTGTAATGGCAACGGATGGTATTTTAGAGTGTGATAAACTAAAGTTTGATGATGATCAATCTTTAGTAGAAATATTACACGACGGATCTTGTTTACAGATTGAGCCTGTATTAACAAATGTACTTCAGTGGAAAGGTAGAGATTGTGCCACTATTATTGGATGGTCCATCGATACTGAAAATAGACAATGTGCCAATTAATAAATGAAAGAGAGTTCAAGGATTTTTGTCCTTGAACTCTTTTTTGTTAAGCAATATGAATATGATACGTTTTTAACCATTCATTTACTTGTAGCATATACTCCATAGCACTTCTTGCTTCAAAATTGGTAATCTCTTTGTTACTTTGATCAGCAATTGCAAGTAATATGGAATGGTTAATGAGTGAGAAAACAGGATTGTTTTTATTACTGCACATATCAAGCGTTAAATTGCGGATTGTTTGTAAATAGTGTGGATCCTGTGAAGTAGGGTAAGCGCTTTTTCTTCTATTTCGCACATCATCAGGTAAAGCTGGTTTCAGCGCTCTACGTAAAATTCCCTTTTCGATATTATCAATACTTTTAATATTGAAAGGAACGTTCCATAAATATTCAACTAATCTATAATCGCAAAACGGTACACGAACTTCAAATCCTACAGCCATACTCATACGGTCTTTACGGTCGAGTAAGAACGGAAGGAATCGTGTTAAAAATAAATAAAACATTTGACGTTGTTTCGCGGATTTTTTACTTTCACCTTCAAGAGTAGGTACTTCAAGAGCAGCCTCATGGAATCGTTTATTAATGTACTGCTCAGGATTACATTGAGTTGTTACGTCGTTTAATAATAGAGAAGATGTGTTTTTCCAGTTTGTTAACCACGGAAACTTATCTACATATAATAGTTCTTCTTGATGAAACCAAGGATATCCCCCGAATACTTCATCAGCAGATTCTCCAGATAAAGCTACGGTTGCATCTTTTTTCATTTCGCAAAATAGTAAATAAAGTGAAGTTTCCATTTCACCAGCACTGGGTAAATCTTTCGCGTGAAGGGGAACGAATAAGTGATTTGCTAACTCTTCAGCATTCACAATAATGTCATGATGCGATGTCCCTACATGTTCAGAAACACGTTTTACCCAAGGAGCGTCTAAACCAGTGCGAGCAAATGTCAGTTCGAAATCTTTCGCGCTATTTAAAAAGTCGATTGAATATGTGTGAAGTGTTTTGTGTTCCTCTCTAAATTCTTTACCTGCCAGTGCAGTAATACCACTAGAATCTAATCCGCCTGATAACATACAGACGAGAGGAACATCGGCAATTAATTGTCTTTTTACTGTATCTTGTAAAATAGATAAAATATGTGATGATGTATCATCAGTAGAATCTGTATGAATCTTACTTTCTAAATTCCAATACTTTTGAACTACTTTTTTATCACGTGTGAATGTTATAGAATGTCCAGCACGAACTTCTTGAATATGTTTAAAGACGCCACATCCTGGAGTTCGAAATAAGCCTAATCCAAATATTTCATTTATGCCGTCCGCATCAATTTCAGCAGGAACAGATGGATGAGCTAATAATGCTTTTATTTCAGATCCGAAAATAATACTGTCATTTCTTTCTGTATAAAAGAGTGGCTTTACGCCTAAATGATCACGTGCTAAAAACAGTTGTTGCTTCTGATCATCCCATAAGGCGAAAGCGAAAATTCCGTTTAAATGTTGTACGCAGTCTTCTTTCCATTCTAAATAAGCATGTAGTAATACTTCTGTATCTGAATGCGTTTCAAATGCATGACCACATTTTCGAAGCTGTGCTCTCAGTTCACGAAAATTATAAATTTCTCCATTATAAGTAAGAGCATACGTATAATCACCGGTATGGAATGTTTTTGGCTGCGTCCCGCCTTCTGGGTCAATAACAATTAAACGTCGGTGTGCAAAAGCCGCATGAGGTGAAAACCAAAATCCTTCAGCATCAGGACCGCGATGCTGAATACTATTCGCCATCTTTTCTAAAATAACATGTTCATTTGAAAGATCTTTCTTCCAATCTACCCAACCTGTAATTCCACACATACAAATCTCATCTCCTAATTTAAAATTATAAAAGTAGATTAATTAAATGAAATGTACACCAGGTTAAAGAGTGTCTGCATAAATAGTGTACTACACTAATTGAATTACAGACTTGAGAAAATTTTCTTCAAGCCTATATTTATATGAGACAATGGCTAAGGAAAAGTATTCCATTACATACAAAAAATAAAAAAGATGAGAGAAAATATTTTTTTAGACGTTATATAGGGTGTAAAAGCTTTTACAAAAAATAAGGGGAATCGCTACATGAAATCAAATGAGAAAAATTTTATAAAAAGATTACAGCGGCAAAAAGAAGATGCGCTAGAATTTGTTGTCGATACATACTTACCACTCATAAAAGGAATCACGCACAAAGTACTTCTTCCAGCTCAAAATGATGGATTGATAGAGGAATGTGTAAATGATATATTTCTTTCCATTTGGAATAACGCAAATAAGTTTCATGGAGAGCCGAGTGATTTTAAAAAATGGATTGCAGCGATTGCAAAGTTTAAGGCGATTGATTATTACCGGAAAGCGACTAGAACAGTAGAAATTATTTCAGATGAGTTTCATATTAGTACAGAAAAATCGGCAGAAGATGAATTAATCGTTATGGAAGATAGGGAAGAGTTATTGAAGCTTATTAATCAATTAGAACCGTTAGATCAAAAGGTGTTCGTTATGAAATATCTTCTCGGTATGAAGACAGAGGAAATCGGTGACAAGTTAGGATTAACCAGGGCGGCGATCGATAATCGTGTGTACCGGGGAAAAAAGAAACTACAACAAAATGCTACGAATATTAGTTTTGGAGGTAGTGCAATATGAAAGACATTTATGAACTATTAAATGATATTGATATAGATGAAAAAGAACTTGAGGAAATTGAGGCTTCTGAAATTGAAAAAGAAAAAGTAAAACGCAATGTAAAACAATCGATGCGTACGAAGAAAAAGATGAAAAGTTGGAAAAAAAGTGTTGCTGCTGCATCCATTTTAGTAGGATTATCAGTTGTAACACTCGGTATCGGATTTCCTACATATGCTGGAGGATTGCCAATTGTAGGTGACATATTCCGCTTTTTAGATAACGGTAGAACAGGATTATATGAAAATTATAAAGAGTTTTCGACTGAATTGAATATGACGAGAGAGAGTAATGGGGTTAAAGTTACAATTAATGATGCTGTGTTCGATGGTAGAACAATTACAATCACATATTCTATTGAGAGTGAAAAAGATTTAGGAGAGAAACCGTTCCTATTTGGAAGTCCGCAAGTTATGGGCTTTAATGGCGGAGGAGGTAGTTCGAACGTTTCAAAAGTTGGAGAGGGAAAATACGTAGGTATGACTACGATGAGTGGTAATAGTAGTAAAAGGTTAGATGTTGCAAATGTTTGGTGGGATATGGAAGAAATTGAGATGGATTATAAAGGTAATTCAATTAAAGGGAACTGGAATTTCGCACTTAGTTTAAAAGCAATGAATAGTAAGGAAGTAAAGCTCAATAGGGTTTCTGAAAATGAATTAATAAAAGTAAATATAGACAAAATGGAAGTAACCCCGATGTCCTTTATCGTTTTTTACAATCAAGAAGAATCTAAGGCATTACGAAGTATATGGGATAGCGCGGATGTGGAATTAGAAATAAAAGATGATTTAGGAAATAAATATGCAGGTGAAGGAAATGGAGGAACTGGTACAGTAGCAGAACCACATAAAAGTAGTTGGAGTGCTACATTCCAAAAGTTAAACGAAAATGCTACAAAGCTTATCGTTACACCTCGTGTGCACTTGCGAGTTCATACACCTGAAAATCATGGTGGAGTGGAATATGTGAATGGAAAAGAGAAGAAAATTGAAGTGCCGAAAAAAGAAGCGAAGAGTAAAGTAAAGATATTGTTCTAGATGATATTGTAATTGATTTAAAGAAATAAAAGAGAGACTGCCTAAAAACATTAGGCAGTCTCTTTTTCGTTAAAAACTAGTAACGAGCAATGCATGCGGATGCTGCGTTTTATACTCATCTTTCCATGTAATGTTTAGCTGTTCCCACGTTTCGCCGCTATCAGTGGATTGAAAGATGCCATTGTTATTTAAAGTGTAAAACGTATGTGGTTCGGCTGGATTTGTAGCAAACATCGAAATGACTGTACCAATTGCAGATGGTAGACCTTGCTGTACTTGCTGGAACGGAGTATCTTTCGTTTTCCGATAAATATAAGATTCATAAGGAATACGGTGATGAGCAAGGTCGGCACTTGGTGCGGCAGAAACGAGAATTGTATCGCAATCAGCCGGATCGATAGCCATGCTGTATAAATAATGATGCTCAAGTCCGTCACTACATGAGATCCAGCTGTTTCCACTGTTATAACTTTCAAGATATGCACGATCAGGTCCGCCCATAAATCCGTCACCACATGATGCATAAAGGCGATTTGGGGCTTCAGGGTGCATGAGTAATTGATGAGCATCGATAGGAGCACCGAATTTTTTATCAATCCATGTATGCCCTTTATCATTACTTTGAATAACAGCACCAGCTTCGATTGAAACATGGAGTGTATTTGGATTGTTTGGATCAACTGTAATCCAGCGTACGTGATGGGTAAAAGGTCTAGGCGGAAAAGCCCACGTATAGGAAGATAATAATGATTTCATATTTTTAAGTTCAGTCCACGTTTCACCACCATTTTCTGAACGGAATAAAGCACTCGGTTCTGTGCCGACATAAACGACGCCGTAGCCGTTAACTTGTTCATTTGAGCTTATCGTTATAGAAGTAATAGAAGAGTGTAAAATACCATCCTCTTTAGGGAAATCAAAGTAACGATATGAATCACCAATTGGTCTCCACGAATCCCCGCCATCGTCACTTAGCCATAAACCTCGTCCAAATGTGCCGCAATAAACACGATTTGTTTGGAATGGATCAACCATAATACAGGTAGGTTGCATATTTTGTAAATGATATGTGGTTTCATAGTTACCATATTGTTCTTTTACTACAACAAGTTCACGCTCCATGCAGAGAAATAGTCGTTTCAATTTTGTAACCCCCTTAAAAATTCTTTCATTAGTAAACAATATGAAAATAAAAAAGAAGTAGTCTTGTTTTTAGTTGAGAAAAAGGACTTGTTTGAAAAGTAGCGAAGTTTGTATACAGAGGAAGCGGGATAAAGTGAAACTTTAATCAGTGGGGTATTGTTCATCTTCTACGGATTAGTAGCATTCACTATCGGGCGTTAATGGGGGATAAAGATAGGGAATTTGTTTTATACTAACATACAGATATTGCACTTAAAGGAGCATTTGTATGGGACACTCACATGATCACGGTCATTCAAAAAATAAAAAAGCGTTATTAATTGCCTTCTTATTAACAACAAGTTTTATGATTGCTGAAGTTATTGGCGGATTTGTAACAAATAGCTTAGCACTATTGTCTGACGCAGGGCATATGTTAAGTGATGCAGTATCCTTAGCTTTAAGTTTACTTGCGTTCAAGCTTGGGGAAAAAACGGCAACGGCCGCGAAAACATATGGGTATAAGCGAGTCGAAATGTTAGCGGCATTATGTAATGGTGTCGTTCTTATTGTCATTTCAGTATATATTTTTATTGAAGCAATTCGTCGTTTTAAGGAACCAGTTGAAATCGCTAGTAATGGAATGCTCATTATTGCTGTGCTTGGTCTGCTTATTAATATTGTATCAGCTTGGATATTAATGAGAGGCGGAGATGTGAAAGGTAATTTAAATTTAAGAAGTGCGTTCTTACATGTACTAGGCGATTTATTAGGTTCAGTTGGAGCGATTATTGCTGCGTTACTTATTAAATTTTTTGGATGGACTGCTGCAGATGCGGTTGCTAGTATTCTTGTGTCTATTTTAGTCATTATAAGTGGATGGCGTGTAACACGTGATACAGTTCATATATTAATGGAAGGTGCACCGCAGCACATAGATGCTGAAGAGGTGAAAAATACATTATTAAATATTACTATTGTAAAAGAAGTTCATGATTTACATATATGGTCTGTAACATCAGATTTTCAAGTATTAACTTGCCATCTTATTATCGAAGGTAATGAAACGCAAAGCGTATTGAAAGAAGCAACGGATGTATTAAAGGGGAAATTTCATGTAGAACATGTCACCATTCAAGTTGAAATAGAAGGTGAATTTAACCATAATGAGACAACTTGCAAAGTATGAAAGAAAAAGGGTATGAAAAAGTGTCATAACATTTTTCGCGTGGCATACATATATATAATGTGGCCACAAATACTTTGTAAGGTAAATATTTCATAAGATTACTTTACTTATTAAGAATCATCTTTTATAATCAAAAGTGGTAATTGATAAAGATTATCATTTTCAATGATCGTAGAAAGGAGTTTTTTAAAAGATGAGTAGTCAACTCCGTTTTGCTGTTGAAAATCGTAAGAGACATTTAATTGATGAGTTAATTGGAGCAGGGGTGTTTAAGATTCGCGACCGACAATTATACGAGCTATCTTTAGAGGAATTGGAAAAAGAGTACGAGCATATTGAAGATTACGCAAATATTCAGGCATAGCATATAGATTATTAAAGAAGGAGCTGGTTACACTTTTGTGTAACCAGCTTTATTATTTCATAGAAATTATTTTTTGTATTTCTTTCATTGGACGGAGCCAGTTTTGAGACATCATTTGTTCCATTCGTTTTTCATCCTGTTTTTGTAGTGCTTGAATTATAGAGTGATGTTCTTTAATAGATTGACTTGCAGGCACGAAGTTTTGGAAAAATAAATATTCAAGGCGTAAAATGTGAAGTTGCATATTTTCTAGAAAAGGTTCAATATATCGGTTTTTAGCAATAGAAGTAATTGTATTGTGAAATCGTATATCTAGTTCTAAAGCTTTTTTTGAATCTTTTTCATGTATAGATTGTTGAAAAGCATCATTTATCTCGGAAAGTAGTTTAATATCAGCGTCTGTAACTTTTTGAAGTGCTTGCTTTCCTATAATTGAGTGAAGACCAGCTATCGTCTCATAAATGATAGATACGTCGTCTAACTTAATAGGCGCGATTTTCGTTTTTTGCCCAGGTACCATTTCAACTAATCCAGAAAGCTCTAAAATTTGTAAAGCTTCTCTAACAGGTGTTCTGCTTACTCCTAGTGCTTCTGCCAATTCCCCATCATTTATTTTTTCATCAGGTCGTAAAACACCTTCTATAATCCAATCTTGCAGTTGATTTAAAACGAGTGACTTTGCTGAAACTCTTCCTGGTTTTTTATAATTTTGAGGGACAGGCATAGTGAATTCAATCCTTTCATTGTATATATTTCTTTTTCGTATTAACAAGCTTTAATTTTGGTTTTCCTTTATCCGGTTTTTGGCTCAATATGAGCACCATTACAATTACACAAAAAGCACCTAATAACTGAAAAGATTGAAACGGTACGTGCAAAATAAGCACAGAAGAAATAATAGCTGCGAGTGGTTCTGTACAGCCAAATAATGTTGTTTCTTTAGGCGTAAGGTATCTTATGCTATCTAAGTATAAATAAAATGCGATGAGTGTCCCGAAAATGACGACAAATGTAATGAGCGGGAGGGTACTTAGTTTTACATATTTCATAGTTGATAATAAAATGAATTCGTTTGTGGAAATAAAGTGTAAAATCGTTACGCCAATCCCCCCAATGATCATCCCCCATCCAACGATAACGGATGAAGACCACTTTTCTAACAATTCTTTTGAATACAAACTATAAAATGCAAGAGATAGTCCAGATAAAACGCCCCAAATGATAGCAGGTGTAGATACAGCTAAGTTATGAACAGAACCGTTTGTTAATAGGAGAAAAGTACCTACTAATGAGAGGGTAATTGAAATATAATCAATTTTTGATGGACGAACGCTCCATTTGAAAAGTAAGTATACAGTGATAAATATAGGGGCTAAATATTGTAACAAAGTTGCAACAGCAGCATTTCCTTCTTTAATAGAAGCGAAGTACGTGTACTGTACAGCAAGCATGCCTAAAAGACCGAACAAAATTATCTTATTTGCATCAGACTTTTGTTTCCAAATTCCAAATATTTCTTTTTTGTTCGCTCCGAATGATGACATAATGAGCAAAATAGCACCGGATATAAGCAAACGGATTGTAACTAACCATTCAGTAGAAACGTTTTCATACTGAAAAAGTTGTTGCGCAGCTGTTCCGGATAAGCCCCATAAACAAGCACCGATTACAACCATAATAATTCCTTTTAAACGATTTGAATCCATAAAATATATAAGTCCTCCTTTTTTAAAAAATATATTGAATACAATATGCAATATATCACAGAATGGAATATCAATAAACTGAAATTTCCAATTTAAAATAAAATTGTTTATCCCGCATTAACGGGCAGTAAGACTCCCACCTTGAAATTCGGCGAATGCGAGGAAGTTAGGTGGGAGTCGTGCTGCTCGTAAAAGTCCAATTGGTGAGGCTAATAATCAGTGGAGGATGGAAAAACCCCCACTGATTAAATTTTCATTTTATTAAGAACGATCATCTTTTTATGAAATATAATCATAATCGCGACGCCAAAAAAATAAAGATAAGAGTAATTTGGTTTGTTAAAAATATGTGTATAAGGAGATACGTGATGAACTGGGTTACTCATAAACCATCGTTTGAATTTGAAAATTTTAGTCCTATTATTCGGTCACAATCTGCGTGGAGTGGGCATTTAGATTTCGCATATGATTTAGTAAGATTTGAAGAACCAGCAACTTTAGTTGAGTTAGGTACGCATTTAGGTGCTTCATTTTTTAGTTTTTGCCAGGGGGTAAAAGATGGTGGGTTAGCCACAAAATGTTTTGCTGTAGATACTTGGGCTGGAGATGGGCATACAGGTCCATATGGAGAAGGGGTTTTTCAAATAGTAGAAAAAGTGGTGAGGGATAACTACCTGAATATAGGGAATTTAATTCGGTCTACTTTTGATGATGCTCTGGATGAGTTTCAAGATGAAACGATAAATCTTTTGCATATTGATGGCTATCATACGTATGAAGCTGTTTCTCATGATTATAAAACATGGTTACCTAAAGTTGCGAAAAACGGTATTGTATTATTTCATGATATTGAAGTTAAAAACGGTGATTTCGGTGTGTATAAGTTTTGGGATGAGGTCAAGGTGAAATACCCTCATTTTCAGTTTGGGCATTCATATGGACTCGGAGTTTTATTTCCGAAAGGTTGTAGCGATAAGTTTTCGGAAATACTTAAAAATAAAGAAGAGATACAAAATATGTATAAATAAAAGAGGGGCATGCATCGATTAAATGATGTATGCTCTTTTTTTATGTGGAAATATATTATTACATATGAGGTGAAAGCGGTAGTAAAAAGTTTTGTTGAGGCAAATATTAAAAAGGTTATTATGGGTTAATAATTAGTGGGGATGGATAAAACCCTCATTGATTAAAGTTTTATTTCATTAGGTGTTTTTATCTAAATAAATAAAAATACAACATTTTTTATATTTTTCATTGCGAAAAGCGCAATCTACTTTTACAATAGAAAGGGTTGTGAATATATTATACTGGAAAAATAAATCGAAATAATATGAAAATTTTGTTTTGTCTTCGCTAATTGTATACTACATACACGTAAGACTACATACATCATGTTATCGACTTGTAAGGAGAGAAAAAAATGAAAAGTGTAAGATTACCATCGATGCTAGAAATTATTATTCTTTTATGCCTATTTCTTGCTGTCGTCTTTTCCTTCCAAACGATTTTTGATCTCCCAATTCAATTAGCGCTATTTATTTCATGGTTTTTAGTTATTGCGCTTGGATTAAGATTAGGATTTCGTTATCAAGAATTGCAAGATGCAATTACGAAAGGGATTTCTAATGGATTAGAAGCAATTCTTATTTTAGTTGCAGTTGGGGCTTTAATTGGAACGTGGATTGCTGGTGGGGTTGTACCTACATTAATTTATTATGGATTAGAATTCATTCACCCTAGCATATTCTTATTGGCAACTTTAATTATTTGTTCAATCACTTCTATCGCGACAGGAACATCATGGGGAACAGTTGGAACTGCAGGTATTGCTATGATGGCGATAGGTGAAGGGCTTGGATTACCACTTCCGCTTGTTGCGGGTGCAGTCCTTTCAGGAGCTTATTTCGGAGACAAATTATCACCACTTTCTGATAGTACAGTTCTTGCAGCTTCTATGGCGAAAGTAGATGTTATTGCTCACGTTCGAGCTATGCTCGTATTAGACGTTCCAGCTTATATTATTACCAGCATTATGTTTACTGTTGCTGGATGGATGTATGGCGGGGATAATGTAGATTTAAATAGAGTTGAGTTTTTAAAAGAATCTTTATTAAAGCACTTTGATATTAAAATATGGATGCTTGTTCCAGCGGTAATTGTTATTGTGCTATTGGCGATGAAGAAACCATCTATGCCAACAATTGCTATGGGAGCTTTAATTGGTGCAATTTGGGCAACACTTTTCCAAGGAATGAACTTTGGAGAGGCAATTGGAACAGCATATAACGGATTCTCAATTCAATCTGGTGTCGAGTTTGTCGATAAGTTATTAAACCGTGGTGGAATTAATGGTATGCTTGGTTCAGTAGCTGTTATTATTTTCGGATTAGGTTTTGGTGGATTACTTGAAAAGTTAGGTGTTCTAAAGGTAATCGTATCGAAATTTGAGAAGAAATTAAATTCTGCAGGTAATGTAACATTGTCTACATTAATCGTTGCGTTTTTAGCTAACATATTTGGTTGTGCGATGTACGTATCACTTATTTTAACACCAAAAATTATGGAAGAAAGCTATGATAAATTAAAAATAGATCGCCGCGTATTAGCACGTAACTCAGAAGTAGGTGGAACTTTGACTTCTGGTATGGTTCCATGGTCTGATAATGGTATTTTTATGGCTGGTATTTTAGGTGTATCAACATTATCATACGTTCCATTTATGTGGCTAAGCTTCGTATCACTCATTTTAGCAGTTATTTATGGATATACAGGCAAGTTCATTTGGTATGTAGATGATGCGGATAAAGGAAAGCAAGCATCATAAAAAATTACCTTCTGCGGTGGCGGAAGGTAATTTTTTTTATATGTATCAATGAGAATTCTTATCATTTGATGGAAAGTCTGTTAAAATAAAAGATGTAGGTATTTTATTTTCAAGGGGATGAAAAAATGGAGTACAGAATTGAAAGAGATACATTAGGAGAAATGAAAGTTCCAGCTGATAAATTATGGGCAGCACAAACGCAGCGTAGTAAGGAAAATTTTCCGATTGGAACAGAGCATATGCCGCTTGAAATTGTAAAAGCATTTGCGATTTTAAAGAAGAGTGCAGCGCTTAGTAATCAAAAATTAGGAAAGCTATCAGAAGAGAAGACGCAAGCAATTGTGGAAGCTGCTGATGAAGTTATCGCAGAAAAATGGAATGAACATTTTCCACTTGTCGTATGGCAAACGGGTAGTGGTACACAATCGAATATGAATGTAAATGAAGTAATTGCAAACCGCGGTAATCAAATTTTGAAAGAAAAGGGATCTGACGTACATATTCATCCGAATGATGACGTGAACATGTCTCAAAGTTCCAATGATACGTTCCCAACAGCACTTCATGTAGCGTGTGTAATTGCGGTAGAAAATCATGTATTGCCAGCTATTACGAAATTAAAAGAAACATTAGCAGAAAAAGTAACTGCATTTGAACATATTATTAAAATCGGTCGTACGCATTTACAAGATGCAACACCTTTAACGTTAGGACAAGAAATTAGCGGATGGCACCGTATGCTTGAAAAAACAGAGCGTATGATTGCAGATAGCAATACATATATGAAAGAATTAGCAATTGGTGGTACTGCGGTTGGAACTGGAATTAATGCGCACCCTAAATTTGGTGAGATGGTAGCGGAAGAAATTAGTCTGTTTACAGGTAAACAATTTGTTTCTGCACCAAATAAATTCCATGCGTTAACGAGCCATGATGAAGTTGTATTTGCACATGGAGCATTAAAAGCATTAGCTGCTGATTTAATGAAGATAGCTAACGATGTGCGCTGGCTTGCAAGTGGTCCACGAAGTGGTCTTGGGGAAATTATTATCCCTGCAAATGAACCAGGAAGCTCTATTATGCCAGGTAAAGTAAATCCAACGCAAAGTGAAGCATTAACAATGGTTGTAGCACAAGTTATGGGGAATGACACGACAATCGGATTTGCTGCGAGCCAAGGTAATTTTGAGCTAAACGTATTCAAACCAGTTATTGCTTACAACTTCCTGCAATCTGCTCACTTATTAGCTGATGCAACCGTTTCGTTTAATGATAAATGTGCAGTTGGTATTGAAGCAGATGAAGAAGTAATTAATGAAAATGTAAATCGTTCATTAATGCTTGTAACAGCGCTAAACCCACATATCGGGTATGAAAATGCCGCGAAAATTGCGAAGCATGCCCATAAAGAAGGGTTAACTTTAAAAGAAGCGGCATTGCAATCTGGACTACTAACAGAAGAGCAATTTGATGAGATTGTAGATCCGAAAAAAATGATTGCTCCGAAAGAATAATAGAAGAGGCCAAGATTCTTAATTTAGAATCTTGGCCTTTTTATCCCGCTATTTGCCCTGTGCCCATAAACGCCCGATTGGTGAAGGCTAATAATCAGTGGGGGATGAACAAAACCCCACTGATTAAAGTTTCACTTTATCGCATATTAATTTTTAATTCCTTGTGGAAAAGTAAATACACATAAAGGGTCATATTTTTTACTGATTTTTCTTAATTTGTTCGCATGTGTCCCGTAATAAGCGTTCATATAATCTTTCAAATCGCTGTATGGGAAATTGATGGATGAGCCTTCTGTTATAGATTCTATATAGTCAAATCGGCTTTCTAACCATTGGGAATTATCCTTTTTAACAATCGGATCTTCCCATATAGTTTGGATTCCTAGAATATAATGTGCATCGCGGTAATAAAAAGCGCTCGCATCTTTACCTACATCTTGAATTTTTCCTCCAAGGGGGTAGAGACTTATAGCTGCAAAAATACTACCGGAAGCTCTATCTTCAATAAGACTAATAATTTTTTCGATTTCTTCCTCGTTATATTGTTTATGAACGAACCGGCCTGTAGATTTAAATTGTTCAGACGAGGGATATGAAGATTCTACAATGGCCATTGCTTCAAGAAAACTGATATATTGTAAATTCATCTTCACCCCGTTTATATTGAGTAAATCTTGTAGAATGAACGCTGCATCTTCTGGGGTACCGTAATATAAACCTCGTCCATATATTGCAAGTCCTTCCACAGCAGAGTTGTATATGCTCGCACCGATTGTCATCTTACTATTTAAATTTACTAGCCAGCTTTGCCATGTGTGAAGAAATTCCTTTTGGATGTCTACTGAAGCGTTAGGCCAATATAGTTCAACGAAAGTAACTTTATCAACTATTGGAGGGAGCTTAAAAGTTAGCGAAACAACGATGCCAAAATTTCCGCCACCTGCCCCGCGACAAGCCTAAAATAAGTCTTTATGGCAAGTTTCATTAGCTGTAATTACTTTACCTTTATAGTCAATTAATTCTAACTCTATTAAATTGTCACAACCAAGGCCGAAATACCTACTAGAATAGCCCCAACCCCCACCTAAAGTGTATCCACTTACTCCAACAGTTGGACAAGTTCCTCCTGGAAATGGGTAACCTTTTGAAGAGATAAAGTCATAGATTTGTTTATTTTGAGCACCACCTTGAATGACTAATGTATTTTTATGTTCATTAAGCTGCATACAGTTCATTTTACTTATATCAATTACGAGGACATTGTTTCCGACAGAATATCCTTCGTAATGGTGTCCACCAGAACGAGTGCGAATAGCAATTTCATTTGTTCTCGCCCAAATAATCGCATTACTAACATCCCATTTCGTAAAACAATAAATGATAGCTAAAGGAAACTTTTGAATAGCACGATTCCATTCTTGTCTAGCTTCTTCGTACTCACAATCATATCTTGTAATAATTTCACCTGTTCATCCTTCATAACTTAACTCATACATAATAAGCACCTTTCATTCATTTTGTGTAGTAGTTTGTTTTTCTAGAAATAGTGTATGTTCGTATCGTTTGTTTGTGATGAAGGCGTAGTATCTTTATGTAATAAAAAACAGACTAACTATTGGGGAGTTAGCCTGAGGGGAGAATAAATATGTACACAGCGGTTTTACTTGGGGAGGATATTCAATTCTTATATAGTTATCCTAATAGCATTGAACTGTCTCAAACAAAATTATTCATTTGAGGTACTATTGATTATTTTCACATTTGGCCAGTTTTCTTTTAAGAGTGAAATGAATTTCTCCTCTTCTTGTGGTACGAAAGATGTTACTGAGTCGAATAAATTATAATGAATTTCTATTTGTTGTCTTGTCCAATTTTCTGAACGAAGCTTTTTACCAGAGTATTTAATGTGGCGTATATTTTCAAATGGAATTTCAGTACGGAGTATGAAACCATGTTTAACAATAAGGGCGGATTCCGTTATTTTGTAATGAGAAAAATAGAAAGAAGAGAGATTCACGATATTTAAGAGCATCATGAGAGTGAAAAAAATAGAATTCTCATTTTGAAAGAATAGAGAAATGAAAAAAACGACTAAAAACAATGAGATTAAAATGATATGAAATGGATTTTTTTTCGCTTTAAATTTCAAGTAAATCACCTCGGTATACCAGTCATTAAAATAATTAAATCACAATATTGTAATGAAACGTAAAAATATGCAACATTACATATTCTTACGTTTCATTATTCGTGTAAACTTTTTTTGATGGGGTAAATTTGAATGGAGTTTTCAAAAGTGGAGTTGCATAAAATGATTTGCAGAAAAAGTATTAAAGTAATAGTCATAATTAGTTGTATGATGATTAGTGGTTGTTCAAATAGATTCGTTGAGGATGGAAATCGAAAACATGTATTTGTAAAAGCAAGTAAAGTTTTAGTAGAGGTTGTTTATAAAATATATAAAAGGTAAAAGGTGTTTTCGTATATGGAAACACCTTTTTTGTAGTCAAAATTGAATGCTGAAGTTTTGGAATGTGTGAATGCCGGTTCCATGTTGAATTAGGTTTGTAGCACTTAAATATTGAACAGCATATTTCACATCTTAATAATAAGTGGTTTCTAAAAACATATTCGCTGTTTGTTGGGATAAGTCCTTTTTATAACGTATAAATAGATATTTTTATAAAAGTTTGTAAAATGGGTAAACGAAATATTGAATTGTTTGCTTTTTGTATGGTAAGATGATGGAGTGGTAATAAACGTTATCGTAATTTGTTTATGGTTTTAATAAACCTTTTGGAGGAATGTTTAGTATGAGTGATATTTCAGAGAAGTTTTGGGATGCGTCGATAGAGGAATTGAAGAAAGGGTATGTATTTGACGAGGAAGCAGAGGAGTATGTTTGTTTAGCTTGTGGAGAAACGTTTATTAAAGGGGTTATTTATCAAGAAAATCAAGTTTTGTATGAAGCAGAGAAGTTTGTACAGTTGCATATTCAAAATGAGCATACATCTATGTTTGAATATTTATTAAACCTTGATAAAAAGTTTACAGGCTTAACTGATTTGCAAAAGAAAATGGTTCAGTTTTTCCATATGGGACTTAACGATAAAGAGATTGTAAAAGAAATGGATGGCGGGAGCACATCGACGATTCGCAATCATCGATTTACATTGCGCGAGAAAATGAAGCAAGCGAAAGTATTTTTAGCGTTAATGGAATTGTCAGAAGAAAAATCAAAAGTTCAAACTAAATTTGTACCGATTCATAGAACAGCTACGATGGTGGATGATCGATACAATATTACAGAGGAAGAAAATGCTGAAGTTTTAACAGCGCATTTTACAGAAGGTTTGGATGGACCGCTTTCTAAATTTCCGAAAAAGCAAAAGCGGAAATTAATTATATTACGTCATTTAGTGAAGAAATTCGATAGTAATAAAAAGTATACTGAAAAAGAAGTAAATACAGTTTTAGAAAATATATATCCGGATTTTGTAACTTTGAGAAGATATTTAATCGAATATGGTTTTTTAGATAGAACAGCTGATGGAAGCCAATATTGGGTGAAGTTATAAGAATGAAGAGAAGAAAATGAATAGATGCACATAATAAAAACAACTATACAAAGAGATTGAGGATTACAGATACGAAAAATATGTTAAAGTTCTATGATGAATTTGAAAATAGTGAGTGGAAGAAGCAATTACTTTGACGAGCAAACAGTATAGAAATGGTTGGAGTAATTACAACTATTTGAGCACGGATTTAACCGTGCAGATTTTAAATAAAAGGAGAAATGAAATTTGAAACCACCTACAGATAACGATAAAGAAGGTGTAGAGTCACAGAAGTCAGAAACAGAACATAAGCCGATATGGAAATCGATGTCCATGTTTTTAGTGCCGTTACTTTTAAGTAATGTATTACAGTCAGTTGGACAGTTATTTGGAATGGTAGTAGTAGGAAGATGGCTTGGCGTAAATGATCTAGCAGCTATATCGGCATTTTTCCCGTTATTTTTCTTACTCGTTTCATTTGTAATTGGAATTGGTTCTGGTAGTTCAATTTTAATTGGTCAGGCATTTGGTGCTAAAAATGAGGAGCGCTTAAAAGCTATCGTTGGTACGACGCTTACGTTTACTTTTATTATCGGAGTCGTGTTGGCGATAATAGGTAGTATTTTTGCGATGGATATTATGCGTCTTATGGGAACGCCAGAAAATATTATTGAAATAAGTGTGCATTACGCAAGAATTTTATTTATATCTATGCCAGTGTTATTCTTATATTTTGCATATACAACATTTATGAGAGGTACAGGAGATTCAAAAACGCCATTTTACTTTTTAATCGTAAGTACAGCGCTAAATATGATTTTATTACCAATTCTTATTTTTGGCTGGTTAGGAGCTCCGAAATTAGATGTTTACGGAGCAGCCTATGCTTCAGTTATATCTACAGTTATTACGTTTATTGTCATGCTAGTGTATTTAAAGAAGAAAAATCATCCACTACAATTAGACGGGACAGTAAGAAAATATCTTCGTATGGACTGGGAGTTATTAAAATTATTGTTACGCCTCGGTATTCCAGCGAGTATTAATATGATATTAGTTTCATTATCAGAGATCGCGGTAATCGCATTTGTAAATCGGTACGGTTCAGATGCAACAGCGGCGTATGGCGTTGTGAACCAAGTTGCAAGTTATGTACAAATGCCAGCGGTTAGCCTCGGCATTACGGTATCAATTTTTGCAGCGCAATCAATTGGTGCGAACCAATTTGATCGATTACAGAAAGTTGTTAAGGCCGGAATTATTATGAATTATATCATTGGTGGTGTATTAATATCTCTTATTTACTTGTTCTCAAGAGATATTTTAGCACTATTTTTAACAAGTCAAAATACAATTGACATTGCTCATAGTCTAATCATGATTACATTATGGAGCTACTTAATTTTCGGTCATGCACAAATTATTAGTGCGACAATGCGAGCAAGTGGTACTGTATTATGGCCAACTTTAATCAGTGTTGTATCAATTTGGCTTGTTGAAGTACCTGTGGCGTATTATCTTTCTTACCATACGAGCCTTGGAATAGAAGGGATATGGATTGGGTATCCAGCTGCATTCATCGTCAGCTTAATATTACAGTATGCATATTATAAGCTTTCATGGCAGAAGAAACGAATTACACGATTAGTGAGTTAAAAGATGAAAATGTCCCTAAGTCATTATACTTAGGGACATTTTTTTATGAATGCTTATAAATAACTTTTTAAAGTTATGTCAAAATGTTGTCTAATGAGTTCTCCATTATTCATATAAAACTCCCAAGCTGTATCTGGCTCACCGATAATTTCAAATGAACCTTCTGTAATATATAAAGCACAATTATCTTCTAATGCAATACCTTCTATATTACCTTGGTGCGTTTGTAAAAACGTATGGAAGGCATTCAGTCTATTTAATTGATTGTAATGGGGGCAAAATCTTTTGTTAACAATACCCCAGCCACTACTTTCTATATAACCGGAACCTTCATAATCTGAACGAATGCTAGATGTGAACCAGCACATAGCACCGGCACTATATCCTGCAATAAGTGTTCCACGTTTTAAAGCAAATAGTAACTTTTCATCTAGTTTATGTTCTTTCCATTGTTCAAGCATGTGAACGTAATTTCCACCGCCAAGGTAAATTAAATCGGCAGAATGAATCATCTCATCTATTTCATATTTAGTAGGTGTTTCGGTTGAAATGCGTAAAATTTGAACCTCACAATGTAATTGCTTTTCAAATGTTGCTAAAAATAACTTTATATATCCTTCATCATCACGACTAGCTGTAGGAATGAATAATACTTTTGGGTATTGTTTATTCGTTAATTCTATAAGTCGTTCATTAATATGCAAGTGATTTGGATCTTGTAAATCACCGCCACCAATGACAGCTAATTTCATAGTAAAGCACCACCTAATAATATTTGTTATGTAAAAATTCGATAGTGGGGAGTTACATTCCTTCTGTGATTTAATGAATAAGGGGAAATAAAGTGAACAATATATTGAAATAGCATAAGGAGTCGATAGCTGTGGATAGAAAGGAATTAGAATCAGTTTATCCCGCTATTTGCGGGCAGTAAACTCCCGCCTCAAAATTCGATTGGAGCAAAGCAGTTAGGTGGGAGCCCTGCTGCCCGTAAACGCCCGATTGGTGTGGGCTAATAATCAATGGGGGATGAACAAAATCCCCATTGATTAAAGTTTCACTTTATTGATATATAATACTGGAAAATATTGTTTCAAAATATGGGGACAATATGTTTAAATGAATATAACGACGTACTAATGAATGTTGAAAGAGTATTTATATTTAAAAAGTACAGGGAATACCAAAAGTTTTACAAAAGTGTTTTTTACTTTTTATAGGAACTTATTTTATAATATAGTTAAATTATATTAATATATTTATTAGCGTAGACTAAAAAGAGGGAGCGTGAAAGAGTGGATTTTCGATTTGAGTTCGCAGCGAAGGTGAAAGAATATTTAGATGATGAAAAAGATGAAAAAATAATAAAGGATGGACACAGAGATATAATTTATAAATATTTATATCCGTTAGAGAGTGAAATTGGAATTTTTAAAAACCCTAACTTTACTTTTTTTGCATCAGGAAGACGTTCACATATAGTATTAGAAAATATTGAATTTAAAACAGAAGTAAACGTAGAAAGTAATATAATTGAAATTATAAAAATAGTGGATAATGTGGTGATTCCATTAGATACTATCGTAGCTAAAGATCGGGAATTATTTGCACTTGGGCGTAATGAGAAATTTAGTGTGCAAATATTAGAATATTATCTCTATGATACATTTGGAGAGAAGTTAGGTTTACAATGAATCGAACGTGGTACAGATAACTAATTAGTGGAGATTAGGATTCATTTAAGTATCAGTTAATATCATTTATGTTTGACCTTCTATATATTTTATACTACAATCTGTAGTGTGAAAGGGGCCATACGATGTTTACTCAAAACTACAAGTTAAATGAGCAAGGGTTAAATCACTTTTTCGGACCGCTTGAAGCGAAAATAATGGAAATTGTTTGGGCTACTGAGGGTATTACCATTAAAGATGTGCAACAGAGATTAAGTGAAGAATCCCCGGTGAATTTTAATACTGTAATGACAGTTATGAACAGATTAGTAGAGAAAGCACATTTAGAAAAGCATATTGTGAAAAGAAGTGGTATGTATCGTACTACACAAACGAAGGAAGAATTTTTATCTAATCAAACGAAGAAAATGACACAGGAATTAATGGGTGAATTTGGAGATCTTGTTGTGAACCATATGATAGATGAGTTAGAACAAGCTGATCCATCTTTAATAAAAAAATTAGAAGAGAAATTAAGTCGGCTAAAAAAAGAGGACCGATAAAATGAAGTGGCAAATGCGTAAAATCGTTTTGTTAGCAGTGACTATTAGTGTGCTTTTTTTAAGCATGTTAGTATACTACGTTACATACCCATTTCTTTTTCAAAATAAAGCATTTTTCCTTTCTCAATTTTGTTTATTTGAATTACAAAAACATATGAGGGAACTATCAATACTTCGTATAATGATAGCCGGATTACTGTTATTTACTGTAATCATTATGAGTAAAAGAATTTGGAAGCAATTTTTTTATAGTAAAAGATTGAAAAGAAATCTCGTGTCTATTACTAGAAAAGGAAGGCAAGTGTACGTATTATCAACGTTACAGATTACGGCATTTACAATTGGATTATTTCGACCGAAAATTGTCATTTCAGAAGGAATGTTTCAGGCATTTTCTGAGGAAGAAATTGATGCGATTGTATTACATGAGGAATATCATCAAAAAAATCGAGATCCATTAAAGTTATTTTTCTTTACATTGTTAGCTGAGGGAATGATGTATATTCCTATATTAAAAGGGATGTTGCAGCGTTATCATGTATATCAAGAACTATCAGCAGATAAATATGCGATGCAAAAAATGAAATCTTCATTTGAGCTAGGTAGTGCATTATTAAAGTTAATTAAAATAAAGACGATGGAAAATCAATGTATTACAGCGTCGTTTGCGAAAACCGCAATTAATTTACGAATTGAGCAAGTGTTGAATGAGAAAGTTGTTAAGCTGAATATGCCATTACATACAAATTCAGTATATGTAACGTTAGGGCTATTTTGTATGTCGATTGTACTTATTGTCGGAGAGTGCATATAGCCTCTTTTTTTAATAATTAACACTACGCATTGTAGTGTGTTTAGGAGGGATAAAATGAATGCGGCGGATTTAACAATTTGGCTAGTAGTAGGGGCTGGGATACTTTCATTTATATCACCATGTTCTTTACCGCTATATCCATCTTATTTATCATATATTACAGGTGTGTCTATTCAAGATTTAAAAGAAAATCGTGGGATTATGCAAAAGTCAGCGATTATACATACAGTATTTTTTATGATCGGTTTCTCGGTTATATTTTATGCGTTAGGTTTATCGGTGAGTTGGATTGGGATTACTTTTTCATCTAATCAAAGATTGATTCAGCAAATTGGTGGGGTTTTTATTGTTTTGATGGGGTTATTTATGACTGGATTGTTTCAGCCTAAGTGGCTTATGGCAGAGAAAAAAGTGCAGTATAGAAGTAAATCGACAGGATATATTCGCTCAGTTTTGGTCGGCATGACATATGCAGCAGGATGGACACCGTGTGTTGGTCCGATATTTTCTGCAGTGCTTATGCTCGGGGCGACCAATCCTGAAAGTGCGCTTCTTTATATTACGGCATATACTCTTGGCTTTGCAGTTCCGTTTTTCGTGATGGCATTTTTTATTGGAAAGGTAAAATGGATTGTTACTTATGCCAATGTCATGATGAAAATCGGCGGTGGAATGATGATTTTAACAGGGGTTTTATTATATACAAATCAAATGACGAAAATTACAGCGTTCTTTATTCGTCTATTCGGCGGATTTACGGGATTTTAGAAATGAGGAGGAAAAAAAGTGAAGAAACTAATTGCTATTATACTAGCTGGGGCACTAATTTGGGCAGGAGTTAACTTTTATAATACTAAGAAAGAAGAAAAAGAAAGAAAAGCGAAACAAGCGGAGTTACAAGAGAAGGAAGTATTACCACAAGTGGGATTTAAAGCGCCGAACATAACATTAAAAGGATTGGACGGGAAGCTTTATTCGTTAAATGATGCAAAGGGAAAACCATATGTTATTAATTTTTGGGCATCATGGTGTGGTCCATGTGAAATGGAGGCTCCTGATCTAGTTCGTTTGTATGATAAATATAAGGAGGATGTTGAAATCTTTGCGGTAAATGCAACAATCGGGGATCCAGTACAAGAAGCGAGCGCATTTGCAGATCGTCACGGATTTAAATTTCCTGTTCTATTAGATATGGACGGAGTAGCTGGAATAGATTATAAAGTATTTTCTTTACCAACGACATTTTTTGTTAATAAAGATGGAATTATTGTAGATCATGCACGAGGTGTATTACCTCCAGATCAATTAGAAGAGAAGTTTAAGAAAATAATTGAGAATTAAGAGGGGATTTCATAGTGATGGAGTGGATGGTGAGGTTACAACCCGTTTCTCTTATAATAGGAAGTTTATTTGGATTTACTCTAATGAAACTAAGGATGAAAAAGCAAAATATTCAATATGAAAAAATGATGGATGCAGTAACGAATGGCTTTCTTATCATTGTATTAGTATGGAAATTCGCACCGGCAATTTTAAATCCGGTATGGGCCATTGGGGCGCCAATGCCAGCATTATTAGCTGTAGGAAGTATTCAGCATATTATAGTAGGGTGCGTAATTGCGAGTATATATATTGTTTGGAAAAGTAAAAAAGAGCAATTTTCTCTTCGGATTTTACTTGATACATTACCTTTTGGATTTTGCGTGAGTATAATCTTTTATTTTATATTCCATCAAGAAGTAGGTGCACAAACGACACTGCCGTGGGGGATGAAAATATATGAATCAAAATTTTTGTATCATCCTATTTTCATGTATGAGATTATACTCGCACTCGGTATAATTGGCTCGTTATGGATTAAAAATGAAAGATTAGGAAATGGAAAGAATATAAGCTTTTTTCTAATTTGCGAGGGAATTGCTCATATCATTATTTCACTTATTAGTGAACAAAATTCAGTTCTATTTGGTCTTTCAATACAGCAAATACTCAGTTTTTGTGTTATTAGTCTAGGGATTTTGTTAGTACCAAAAAAATAAAAGTAGCCATGCACGGAGAGCATGGCTATTTTTGTATCATCATATGAATTAAAAAATCGGCGGAGTAACAGAAAATAAAACAATCGCATTTTTCTCGAATTGATTTACCCATTTATGTTTTAAATAAGCTGGTATTTTTACGCTATCACCAGTTTCTAATGTGTATTCTTCTTCATTTAAGTGCAATGTGATTTTTCCGTCTAATACAAATGCTAATTCTTCACCTTTATGTTCTAGAACATTTTCTGATGAAGCAGTATTTGGTGGGATAGTCATAATTGCTGTTGCTAAATTTCCTGTGAAATCAGGTGATAACAATTCATATGATAAATTATCGATAATCATTTTTTTTCTTTTATGAGAACGTACAATTAAATCGTCTGTATTATTTTCTTCAAGTAAAAAACTAAATGTTGGAACATCAAGAGCTTTTGCAAGTACCTTTAATGTTTGAATAGAAGGGTTAGCAGAACCACGTTCAATTTGACTAAGCATTGATGGTGTGATTTCGGCCATCTTTGCTAATTCTTTACTAGTTAATCCTTTTTCTTTTCTTTGTTTTTCAATCTTTTTACCAATATCTATATTTTCCATAATAAATGCTCCTTAATAATTATTAAATTATATTTAAATAAATTAAATTGAAATTAACTAAAATGAATTATTTATGTTAAACTATATTAAAATTAATTTAATTATAATTTATTATATGGCTATCTACAAGGATATGAGGAGGAAGAGGAATGAAGGAGATAGAGGCATTAAAAGAGCAATATCCACTAGTAAATAACTTAATCGCAACAGAAGAAGTATTTTGGATAAACCCGAATATGGAAAAGTATGAAACAGCAATAAAAAATTCGCCACTTAATGAAGAACATGTAAAAGACGCGGAAGAGAGATTAAAGCGTTTTGCACCATATATTGCGAAAGTATTTCCTGAAACGAAAGAAACAGGCGGTATTATAGAATCACCTTTAGTGAAAATCTCTTCTATGAAACAATCTTTAGAGAAAAGTTATGGGAAACCTATTTTAGGGGAATTACTATTAAAATGTGATAGCGGGCTTCCGATATCAGGATCAATAAAAGCTAGAGGCGGAATATACGAAGTGCTGAAACATGCAGAGCAACTGGCACTTCAGCATGGAATGTTAACAGGGAAAGATGATTATTCAATTTTAGATAGTGATAGATTTAGAGATTTTTTTGCGAAGTATTCAATTGCAGTAGGTTCTACTGGGAATTTAGGGCTTAGCATCGGTATTATGAGTGCGAAATTAGGTTTTAATGTGACTGTTCATATGTCGGCAGACGCAAAAGAATGGAAAAAAGATTTATTAAGAAGTAAAGGTGTAAACGTTATTGAATATGAAGCTGATTATAGTAAAGCAGTAGAAGAAGGAAGACTGCAAGCAGATGCAGATCCTAGCTGTTATTTTGTTGATGATGAAAACTCGCATGATTTATTTTTAGGATACGCAGTAGCAGCGTCACGTTTACAAAAACAATTAGAAGAGTTAGAGATTGTAGTAGATGAAGAGCACCCTTTATTCGTTTATCTTCCGTGCGGGGTAGGTGGTGGGCCTGGCGGAGTAGCATTTGGTTTAAAATTATTGTACAAAGACAACGTACACTGTTTCTTTGCGGAGCCTACGCACTCTCCGTGTATGTTACTCGGTTTAATGACAGGGCTTCACGATAAAATTGCCGTTCAAGATATCGGAATTGATAATGTAACCGATGCGGATGGACTTGCGGTAGGAAGACCATCTGGATTTGTCGGTAAAACGATGGAACCATTTTTGAGTGGAAATTACACAGTAAGTGATGAGGAGTTATATAGATTATTAAAAGAACTGGCTGATACTGAAAATATTTATTTAGAGCCTTCTGCATTAGCGGGTATGATAGGGCCGTTGAATGTATGTAAAGCTGAAAATGAGTATTTACAAAAACAACAGTTAACAGAGAAGGTGAAGAAAGGTACTCATATTGTGTGGGGAACTGGTGGGAGTATGGTTCCGGAAGACGTGATGAATGGGTATTATAAGAAAGGTTTGGAATTAACGTTAAAATAAAAATGAGGCTATTTACAGCCTCATTTTTTTCATGTGCATAAAATTCTTTGTTATTTTCGCATTAGTTCATTATAGTATAGATATAAAGGATTGCTAATATCGAATAAATATAACAAAAAAGCTTTATTTTACATAATAAGAGGATGTGTATACGATGTCATTACAGACTAAATATATAGCGGGTATTTCGCTTGGGGTTATGGGCGTAGGTTTTGCGGCTTCCATCCCTTTTCAAGGAACGGTAGCTGGAGAAATTATACAAGGTGGATTTGAAGCTGGGTTAGTTGGTGGACTTGCGGATTGGTTTGCGGTTACAGCTTTATTCCGTCATCCGTTGGGAATCCCAATTCCACATACAGCATTATTACCGAAAAATCGTAAGCGGGTAACAAAGGGACTCGTTTCTACGTTAGAAAATGAATGGCTGACGAAAGACAGTATTACAAGTAAAGTAAAAGAAATGCAGCTAGCGCAAATGGTACTGCAAATTGCTGAGAAAGAGTTACAGTCTGACGCTGTGAAAAAAGGGATTGTAACAATTGCTGAGAAAGCGATTCTTCAAATAGATACGGAAAAATTAGCAGTTATTATTGAAAAAGAATTAAAAACGTATTTGCATACAATTAATACAAGTAACATATTACAAGTTCTCGTGGATCAATTAGTAGTGCAAGAATATGATGAAAAAACACTTGATTACATATTAGTAAAAGTGAAAGATTGGACAGCTCAAGATGAAGCACGTTATCAGCTCGGAAGCTTAGGCATGAAGGCGATGGAAAACATAAAAGTAGATGGATTCCTACAGTTTACTTTGAAATCGTTTATGAATATTGTTGATGAGGATAAAATCGGCGGCATTTTGCAGAAGTTTATCATTAGCAATATTAACAGCTTACAAGATGCAGATAATAGCACAAGGCAACTTATATTAGCGAAAATTCGTCAAGAGATTATAAATGTAAAAGAAAATGAATCTTTATTACAGGAATTAGAGAAGTGGAAAGAAAAATGGATTGCAAATTGGGATGCTACTGACAAAATAAAAGAGATGCTAGAGCAAGTACAGAGTAGGGCAGTTACTTTTGTGAAGAATGAAGAATTTGCTGATAAATATGTTGTTCCATTCTTACAAACACAAATGAATAAAATAAAAGAAGACGAATTGACTGTTCAAAAAATAGAAGATTGGTTACAAAAACAAGTTGTTACTATTGTTGAAAAGAATCATTCGAAAATTGGAAAGCTTGTGCAAGAAAACCTTGATAAGTTAGATGATAAAACATTAATCGAAATGATTGAAAATAATGTCGGTAAAGATTTGCAGTGGATTCGTGTGAACGGGGCTGTTTGTGGTTTTATGATTGGATTAATTTTAGAAGGAATAAAAGCGATTATATGAGAAAAACCTTCCACAATTGTGGAAGGTTTCTTATTTTTCGATAACGCTCATATTTAAATTATAAGCTTTCTCAATATTTAATTTGTACGTTCCATTTCCTGTTTTTATCGAGTTTTTATACCAATGTTCTTGCCCATTTAATTCTGGATTTTCTTCTGAAGAATTATTTTCTTTTTTCGCTAAATCTTCTACTTGTTCCCAAGGTGTGTTTCCGTGAGTTTCTTTTTGATTTGTTACGGCTGTTAAAGAAACATCACTTTCTTTAGTTAAATGAACAGATACGTTTGAACTGTTTTGTACAAACCAATTATTTTGTAATTGACCTGGATAAAGAGATAGTTCGTTATTCGAAGCGCGGATCTCTACATTTTTATTTTGCGGAAGAACGAGTGTTTGTTTCACCTGTGGTGCGAAGTTAAAAAACGTATGCTGAACCGGTAATGGTTTTAACGTTATATACATCGTTTCTCCAGCCGTTTGAACTGAAAGGAAATCATCTCTTTTTAAATTAGGTTTTTCATTTGTTTTTGTCGTCATTTCATATGTTCCAAAAAGATGAATTTGATTTGTATTATCTCCCTCTATCGTTAGAGGGTGATGCCCCGCATCCACTACGATTTTTTTGATAGATTCAGGTATATCAAGTTGTCCGTCTGGAATATTACTCGTTTGTCTAGTTGTGTTAATAGAATGACGAACTTCTTCTAGCAATCCAGTTGATAATAAGCAGTAAAAAGCAATTCCAACACTTCCTAAAACTCCGATAAAGAAAATACTAAAAATATCATATTTAATAAATGAATGTTCCTTCTTAGAAAATAGAAGGTATAGTAAAATTTCAGCGCCAAGTATGATAAGTAAAACAGGCCACCAGGCTGTTAATGTATCTAATGCTTGAACTCCTTTTACGACTGAAAATAGTAAAAAGCAACCTAATGTAATAATGGAGAGCCCCATTGAGAATGTTCCAACGCGCCATGTTCTCATTCGTTTGTACCACCTTTGTTTTCTTTATTTCCAAGTAACAATTTAAAGCCGCCACCAATTAAAAGGAGAGCAACGATAGATGTTTGGAAATAGCGATAATATAGTTCGCTAAGATGAATATTAAATATAGTTGCAAAATAGTCATTCAAAATAGGAAGGACTGTTTGATCTAATAAATAATAACCACCGAGTGTAATTAACCCAATACCGATCCATCTTTGATGATTGATAAAATAGTCAATGATAGGTTCGTCATTGACACGTTCTTTTCCGTATTTTGCAGTTTGCTGTAACGCATCAAAAAAGCTATAGAACCAAATGATTGGTACTAAAAATAAAAACGCAGAGAGTCTTAATAAGTCGAGCAAATAAATAGATAGTAAAAAGGCTGCCATAAGCTGAAGACCACGGCGCTGTAAGCCTAAATACATATGTCCTGCTCCAGGAAACATTGCTAAAATGGAAGCGAATGTTTTATTTTTCTTTCCTTGTTCTCGGTGCTCTTCAAATTCTTCAAAAATAGTACGATCCACTAATTGCTCGCCGCGTTCTTTTTTCTGTAGTTGTTGAACAACATCGAAGAAATTATAAATCCATAAAACAGGTAATGTAATAAGAAAGATAAGGAAACTTCCTTGAGATGTTAAGAGTGCAACGAATATAATCATACTTCCGATTCCTGTGCAAGCGACTAAAAATGTAAGTCCGCGTTGCATAAGTCCTAATTGGAAATGGCCAAGTCCAGGAATGATTGATAGAAGAATGATATAAAATCGTTCGCTTTCTTTAGAGGACTCTGTAAATTCTCCGGCTGCTTGTTTTTTCGATTGATTAATAATAGTGATAACTAAATCTAATAAATTGATCGCCCATAACACGACTAGTAAAAATAGAGAAAGAAAAGCAATATCACGCGCTCCTAATGCTATTGTACAAAATGCTGCAAGGATAAATAGAAATAAAGCCCCGCCGCTATATAAAATAAATCGTCCAAATTTCTTTAAATATAAATGTCCAAGCCCAGGAATTAGCCCTAACACAAGTGCTAAAAAGGGATTTTTATTCATGCTTTGAACCTCCGTCCTTTTTTGATGTGTCTACCGATTTGTTTACAATTTGTTGTGAGATAGAAGACTCGTTATGTTTTGAAGATTTCTCGAAATTTGATGTCGCTGTGAAAATATACTGGAATA
This sequence comes from Bacillus sp. AC266, assembly GCF_979253805.1. Lineage (NCBI taxonomy): Bacteria > Bacillati > Bacillota > Bacilli > Caryophanales > Bacillaceae > Bacillus > Bacillus sp. AC266. The sequence goes on along the minus strand of NZ_CEEDEC010000003.1, from coordinate 181,872 downwards.
AACCACTTACCATAAAAATAATTGTAGCCGCAGTCGCAATTATGTAGTGAATAATTGTGCGCTTTAGTGAGTTTGTTTTTATATTTTCATTAGATTGTAGTGTTTCAAAATTAATTTGCGTCATAACTTCGTTCGTAAATGAATCATCATTTATCATTGGAAGGTTTTCATGTTGTTCATCAATACTTTCCATATAAAGTGCTAAACAATGATCACATTCATAAAGATGTTCTTCCATAGATTCACGTTCATTGTTTGATATAACATCTAATGTATAATTGCGCCAATCTTCTTTTGAATAATGCATCATAGAAACTCTTCCTCCTTCCAATGTTTTTTAATCCATTTTCTTGCCCGATACAGTTTCATTTCGACTGTTTTCACTTCAATATTTTCTTGCAAAGCAATTTCTTGATAACTTTTTTCTTCTAAGTAATGTGCGAGAACGACGTCACGGTAATTGTCGGGAAGTTCTCTCAGTTTTTGAGCAATGAGTAATTTTTGCTCTTTCGTCAATAATAAAGCCTCAATATTATGAGAGGATTTTATATTTTCCGCAGTTTCTTTACATAAGGAGAGTTCTTCGTTTTCTCTAGCTTTTTTTCTCTTATAATCAATAGCGTGATTGGTGGCAATACGTGCCATCCACGTTTTTAATCCGCGAAATTGATAATTTGGGAGAGAGGCGTGAATTTTTACGAATACTTCTTGTGTAACATCTTTAGCATCTTCTTCATGTCTTAAAATAGAAAAGATAACTTGAAAAATATAATGACGATATGTTTGTACAAGGATACGAAAAGCATGTTCGCTTCCTTGTTGTGCTTTTTCAACTAATTGTTTTTCCTCAATCGGTCTCTCCCTCCTTTTTGACGCATTCTATTATATAGACGTAAGAAATGATAAGTCACCCTACACATGTTATAAAAAAAGAATAATATATTTTTAGCAGGAGGGCTATATGAAAAAGGTGTGAAAAAATGGTAAAGAGAAGTATATAATGAGCAAGAAGGAAATGTTACACAGAGAAAGGATGTGAATGTTAGTAGGGGAAGGTCCATACTAACAAACATGAAAATTAAAATATTAATAGCGGACGATAATTCTTTTATTAGAGAAGGCATGAAAATTATTTTAAATACATACGAAGAGTTTGAAGTATTAGATACTGTAAATGATGGGAAAGAGGCTGTAGCGTATTGTAAAAAGTATGAAGTTGATATCGCGCTTTTAGATGTTCGTATGCCAAACATGAACGGGGTAGAGGCGACGAAGTTAATTTGTGAAGAGACAAAAACGAAGCCTCTCATTTTAACGACGTTTGATGATGATGAATATATTTTGGATGCAGTAAAAAACGGAGCGAAAGGTTATTTGTTAAAAAATAATGATCCGGAGCGTATTCGTGATGCGATAAAAGGAGTTTATAACGGTCAAACTGTTATGCAAGATGTAGTGCTTGATAAAATTAAGTCTAATTTAATGGAAAGTAAAGAGGAAGAATCTAAAATTGATAAGAGTCTTTTTACAGAAAGAGAGCTTAGTATTATCGCATTAATTGCGAAAGGCTTTTCGAATAAAGAAATTTCGAAGCAACTTTTCATATCTGAAGGAACGATTGCAAATTATATTACATCAGTTTTAGGGAAAACTGGACTAGAACATCGCACACAAATTGCGATTTATTACTTAACAGGGAAAGTAGATTAATGTTATGGAATTTTGGTTAACTGTAAGTAAACTTATTGTCTTTTTATATATAGTGTTTAGCTACATTCATTTAAATGTTACGAACTTACCGTGGATTATACTTACTTTGCTTTTATATCTTTCTGTCAATGTGTTGATCTCTATATTTAAAAAAGATACGTACAAAAATATATTAACTTGTGTGTCAATTGGCGTAGTTATGTTATTTACATGGAAGGTTCATCCGTTTTTTATTTTGTTTTTACCTTTGAACTTATATGAAATTGCAAATTATTACATAAAAAAGAAATGGTTAATCTTTTTCATTATGATTCTTCCTATTATTTTTATAGGTGAAGGTATTCAAATGACGTATGGACTTATTAGTGCATTTTGTTTTTTTTCCTTAACGATAGCTCATCGCTATATAGCACGATTATTAAAACTAGAAATGCAAAATGATAAAATGAGAAAAGACATACAAAGACTTACGAAAAGTTTAAATGAAAATAAAGATTACATAAGGCAATCTGAATACACATTTAAATTAGAGGAAAGAAATCGACTATCTCAAGAAATTCATGATAAAATCGGTCACTCAATGACAGGTGCACTTATTCAAATGGAAGCAGCGAAGAGATTAATGGAAATAGATAAAGTGAAATCTGCTGAGTTATTACAAAATGCAATTCATATTTCAAAAGATGGAATTGAAAGCATTCGGATTACATTAAAAAATATGAAGCCACCAACTGAGCAAATTGGTATTCATCGTATGAAATTATTCATAGAGGAATTTGCCGGTAAGCATGATATAAATATTCCTTTCGTATATAAAGGGAATTTAGATATGATTTCACCGATTCAGTGGAAGATTATTGGTGAAAATGTTACGGAGGCACTAACAAACGCGATGAAATATGCTGATGCGACAGTCATTTCAATAGATATTCATGTACTGAACAAGATGGTGAAAGTACAAGTGAAGGATAATGGTAAAGGTGCAGCTCTTGTTAAGAAAGGCCTCGGTATTATGGGAATGGAGGAGCGAACAGCATCAGTAAACGGAAAAATTATTGTAGATGGAACAAGTGGTTTTTCAGTAACAATGTTATTGCCGATATAAGAGGATGAGACGAGGATGAATCATCTCATATGAAAAAAGTGAATAATCTCATGTGAAAAGGGTGAACTTCTGCACTGAGCAGGTTCATTCTTTTTGTTTATAATAAAAGCAGAGAAACCGAAATAGGGGTGAAATGATGAATACATTGGAAATTAAAAATTTAACGAAAAAATTTGGTGACTTCATCGCAGTAGATAATATGTCTTTATCTATTAAAGAAGGAGAGATATTTGGCTTTTTAGGATCAAATGGTGCTGGTAAAAGTACAACGATTAATATGATTGCTGGTTTGTTAAGAAGTAATGAAGGTGAAATTAGCATACTAGGAAAAAATATAAAGAAACATAATCGATTTGCGAAAATGAATATCGGTATCGTTCCGCAAGATATTGCGATTTATGAAGAGTTAACTGCCTATGAAAATGTGAAATTCTTTGCTGGATTGTATGGATTACGAGGAGCCGAGCTAAAAGCGAGAGTAGAGGAAGCACTTCAATTTGTAGGCCTTAGTGATAAACATAAAAGTTATCCGAAAAACTTTTCTGGCGGGATGAAACGAAGACTGAATATCGCTTGTGCAATCGCTCATAGACCGAAGTTAATTATTATGGATGAACCGACAGTTGGAATTGATCCGCAGTCAAGGAACTACATTCTTCAGTCTGTCCGAAAATTAAATGAAATGGGAAGTACGATTATTTATACGAGTCACTACATGGAAGAAGTAGAAGAGATTTGTACGAAAATAGCAATTGTCGATCACGGTAAAGTAATTGCAGAAGGAACGAAAGAACAGTTAAAAGCAATTATTACAGATACGAAAGATATTTGGATTGAAGTAAAGTCAGTAGAAAATTTAGATGTAGAAAATTTAAAAGAGATAAATGGTGTGAAAGCTGTTCAAATTGAAGAGAACGTAATCAAGGTAAACTCGGATGCAGGATTAAATAATTTAAATAAAATTATTCAGCATTTCATTAATCATGACATTGAAATTCGTTCGTTAGAGGAGCAGGCTCCAAACTTAGAAACAGTATTTCTTACGTTAACTGGAAGAAACTTACGAGATAAATAAAGGTAAATGAAGAAAAGGTAAAGGGAGGTTCATCAATTGAACATCTTTAACATTGCAGTGATGCACATTAAAAGAGATTTCAGGGACGTAAGAACTTTAGTTTTTATGTTAGCATTTCCGATTGTACTTATGCTTGTGTTAGGAACAGCGTTAACGAATGCATTTAATAGCGATAGTCAATCGTTTAAGGATATACAAGTGCTATATAAAGATGAAGCAAATAGCACGTTTTCTCAATCATTTGAAGCATTTACGAAAGAAGTCGATAAATCAGGTATTCATTTTAAAAAAGCTTCCGAAGGTATAGATGGGAAAGAAGAAGTGAAGCAAAATAAATATGCTGCTTATGTAGAGTTAAATAAAGATGGTGCAAAATTTTATGGAAGTGACAAAAGTAGTATTGAGGGAAGTATTGTGGAAGGCATGCTTACAACATTTGTTGATAAGTACAACGTAGTGGCCGAAGTTGCAAAAGTAGACCCGAGTAAGGTTAGCGCAGTTATTTCAAACGGAAATCATAATGATTATATTAAAGAAACATCTTTACAAGCTGCTAAAAAACCAGGTTCTATGGATTACTATGCGGTTGTAATGACGACGATGATTGCACTGTACGCTGCAATGGGGGCGAGTTTTTTAATTCGAGGAGAACGAATACGTAAAACAGGAGATCGTTTAATTGCAGCACCTATAAGTAAGGCTGAAATTTTCATTGGGAAAGTGCTCGGTAGTCTTGTAGCGAATGCCCTTTGTCTATTACTTGTCGTTTTATTTAGTAAATTTGTTTTTCAAGCGAATTGGGGCGACCATATTGGAATCATATTTATTATTTTACTAACAGAAGTCTTTTTAGCAATTAGCTTCGGTTTAGGAATCGGATATATTACAAAAACAGGTGAGGCATCTAGAGCGATTATTATGGTTGTTGTGCAATTAGCGTCTATTTTTGGTGGTGCGTATTTCGTAGTGGAAGAAAATTTCGTTACGAATTTATCACCATTAACGTGGGCAAACACAGCTATTATGAAAATTATTTATGCAAATGATGTAGGAGCGGCACTGCCGGTAATATCTTTAAATCTTGGGATTTCAGCAATCTTCTTATTAATTGCGATTATTGCATTACGTAGACGGGAGGGGCTATAGTATGAAAGATATTTTATGGCTCATACAAAAAACGTTATCTGTGCTTCTGAAAAATAAAAAGGGGTTACTTATTATTATTAGCTTGCCGATAATAGGAACGCTCATTTCCTTTTCGATATATGGGAATGTAGGGCAAGGAACGTTAAATATTGGGGTTATAAATAAAGAAAATCAACCTATCGCAAATGATACAGTGAAATTTTTAGAAGGACTCAATCATGTAAATGTTAGTAAAATTAAGGAATCTGAAGTGGAAGATAAACTCACTTCAAAAAAACTTGATGGTGTTATTACATTACAGTCTGGTTTTTCTGAAAGTGTTCGAGAAGGGAAACCGAGTCATATTGAGATTTCATCGATTAAAGGCGATCAAGTAACAGGATTTATAAAATCGTATTTATATAACTATGTTGATAACATCGCTGCGATTAGTAAAGTGGCAGGGGCCGATCAAAGTACGTTTAATAGTATGTACGCGGGTTATCAAAAAAGTTCATTTAAAGTAAAGTCTGAGACACTTGAAGATACTTCAAAAAATAAAGATATGACAAATCAAACGATGGGTTATCTTATTATGTTTATGTTATTTTCAGCAGTGAACTTATCAGGATTTATTTTAAAAGAAAAAGAGAACAGAACGTATTTTAGATTATTATCAACGCCGATTGACGGAAAGAAATTTATATTATCTAATGTCGCAGTAAATATGATGATATTAACAGTACAAATTGTAATTGCAGTATTCTTTATGACGAATGTTTTTCACACAACTATAAATATGCCTTTCATAGTTATGATTGGTGTGCTTATGATATTCGCTTTAATTGCAATTGGTTTATCATTAGTCATTGTGTCTTTTTCAAAAAGTTCAACTGCTTCAAATGCAATGCAAAATATAGTAATAGTACCAACATGTTTACTTGCTGGATGTTATTTCCCGTACGACATTATGCCGAAAGCAGTACAAAAAGTAGCTGATTTCCTTCCGCAGCGTTGGTTACTAGATACGATTTCAAAACTACAGCAAGGCATTCCATTTTCTGAGTTGTATTTAAATATTTTAATTTTATTCGCTTTCGCGATAGCATTCTTCTTAATTGCTATTTATAAGTTTGGAAGAAATAATGATGCGAGGAACTTTGTTTAATGAAAAAAGGTGTGGCGTAAATGCCACGCCTTTTTTGTTCGTAATTAAAAGTAAGGAATACATTTCGTATGAAAAAGTAATTTAATGAAACACTACGAAATAGTAAGTAATATGATCGGAAGGAAATCCAAATGATTAAAAAGATATTGCGAGTTACTTCTATTATTATTGCTATTTTCGTTGTTATTTTAATTTGGATGCATATTGACGTTACGCTCGGAAGGAAAATGGAAGCCGGGAAAAACATGCCGACAGAGTATGCGCCTCATTATAGTGACTTTCAATTATATGTGGAAGGGAAGTCGTTTTATAAACAGTTATTTACTGATATAAGAGAAGCGAAGCGATCTATTTACACTTATTTTTATATTTTATCGGATGATAAAAGTAGCCATACTTTTTTAAACTTATTAAAGGAGAAGGCGAAAGAAGGAGTAAACGTATATTTATCGGTTGATCGCATTAATGATTTATCATTTGAAAGAAAGATGAAAAATGAATTGCGGGAAAGTGGTGTACATTTTACATATAGTAGAAAACCTGAATTGCCATTCGGATTTTATTCACTTCACCATCGTAATCATCGTCGTATTACGACGATTGATGGGGAGATTGGCTATACGGGTGGCTTTAATATGGGGGATGAGTACTTAGGGAAAGATAAGCGATTTGGATATTGGCGTGACTATCATGTGCGGCTTAGAGGAGAAGGAGCAAAAGATTTAGAAGAGCAATTCGCTTTAGATTGGAAACGAGATACGAAAGAACATATAAAAAGAAGTACGAATAAAGCGAGTAAAGGGAATACATTACATACGATGGTTAGCTACAATGGACATCACGTCGCTGAAAAATATATAAAGTTAATAAAACAAGCGAAACATTCAATTGTAATTACAACACCTTATTTTATAGCGAAAAATAAAGAATTAATGAATGCTTTAATTGGAGCGCAAAAACGTGGTGTTACAGTAAAAATACTATGGTCATATAAACCAGATATTCCTCTCATTAAAGAGGCTGCATACCCTTACATCCGTCAAGCTGTTAATAACGGGATTACGGTATACGGCTATAAAAAAGGTATGTTTCATGGAAAGTTAATGCTGATTGATAATGAACTAACTGTTATCGGTACTACAAACTTTACTGCACGTAGCTTCTATATTAATGATGAGATGAATTTGTATATTCATGGTGGTCCTATCGTAGCGCAAGTAAATAAGGCGTTAATAGAGGATTTTAATGATTCGAAAGAAATGAAGAAAGAGTTTTTTGATAACTTATCTTTTTGGGAGCGTTTTAAGGAGAGGTTGGCGGGATTAGTTGATTTTTATTTATAATAATTAAGGAAGAAAGGGTGTCTATAAAGGACACCCTTTTTTGATGGGAATAACTATTTTTCATGCACAAGCATCGAAACATCATCATTAATCAACGTCCCAACATGTTCACCTAAACAAATTCTTTTCATAACACCAGGCTCATCAAAGTTAAAGACGTGTGCCGGTAAATTATAATCTCGAGCAAGTAATAAAGCGGCTTGATCCATTACTTGTATGTTTTGCCTAACAATATCGTTATAGTTCAGTTTACTGTACATTTTCGCTGATTTGTTATGTTTCGGATCACTTGTAAAGACACCGTCTACTCCTTGTTTTGCGACTAAAATGGCGTCGCTATTCATTTCAATGGCTCTTTGTACACTTGGGTAATCTGTTGTAACGAATGGTTGCCCGTTACCACCACCGAATATGACAACATAACCGTTATCTAAATGATGTACTGCACGTAGGCGAATATATGGCTCAGCTACTGCATTAAAAGGGATGGAAGTCATAACGCGTACTTCTCTATCTGTTTTACTTGTTAAAACGCCGCGAAGCATTAAGCTGTTAATAATCGTACCTAGCGTACCGATATTATCAGCTTCTACACGATCAATTCCCCATTCTTCAGCTAGATGACCTCTGAAAATGTTACCGCCGCCGATGACAATGGATACTTCGATATCTAGGTCAATAATGGATATTATTTCGTTTGCGATATGTTCTAATCGTTTGGAGTTAAAGCTATTTCCAGATTGATCAGCAAGTGCGCCGCCACTTAGTTTAATTAAGACGCGTTTATATGGTTTCATAACAATTCCCCCTATATAGATTGCAATAAAAAAGGAACAAAGGCGAATGCCTTTGTTCCTTCGTAAGAAAATGAAATAGAAAAGAAATAGATATGATGAACTTCTTCACGTGATTTTTCATAACATCCACTCCTTTTCATCCCCATTTATTTAGAATACGTATATCTTTTAGATTATACGAAATAATCTGATGTTTTATCAAGGTTATTTTATTTCTTTTTTATAAAAAAGTGTCAATGAATATTATAAGAAATAAATTTGAATTTTTTGTGACGAACTTGTAGGTTTTTGTATGATTTTGTAGGTTCGCCTATATGATGTGTGAGTAAGCTTTTATAAATACGAAATGAAAGCGTTCGCATAAAAGGGGATGAACATAAATGAAAAAATTCGGATTGGCAACACAAATTTTTGTCGCACTTGTTTTAGGGATTGTAGTAGGGGCAATCTTTTATGGCAATAAAACGGCGATTTCTTATATCACACCAGTTGGGGATATATTTATTCATTTAATTAAAATGATTGTAGTACCGATTGTTATTTCAGCATTAATTGTTGCGGTAGCTGGTGTAGGTGATATGAAAAAGCTTGGGAAACTGGGCGGTAAGACAATTCTTTATTTCGAAATTATTACGACGATTGCTATTTTAATGGGATTACTTGCAGCAAATATATTCCAACCAGGTACTGGCGTTGATATGAGTAATTTACAGCAAAGTGATATTTCTTCTTATAAACAAACAGCAGATGCAACAGAGAAGAAAGGCTTTGCAGAAACGATTGTTCATATTGTACCGAAAAATATATTTGAGTCTATTACACAAGGTGACTTATTACCGATTATATTCTTCTCAGTACTATTCGGTTTAGGAGTTGCAGCAATCGGAGAAAAAGGAAAGCCTGTTTTTAACTTTTTTGAAGGTGTGCTCGAAGCGATGTTCTGGGTTACAAATCAAGTGATGAAATTCGCACCATTTGGTGTATTCGCATTAATTGCTGTTACGGTTGCAAAATTTGGTGTAGCAACACTACTTCCTTTAGGAAAACTAGTGCTAGCTGTATACGTAACTGTTATACTATTCGTTGTGATTGTATTAGGTATTAATGCGCGAATGGTTGGAGTAAATATTTTTACATTAATGAAAATTTTAAAAGAAGAACTTATTCTTTCATTTACGACAGCAAGTTCAGAAGCTGTTTTACCTAATATAATGAGAAAAATGGAAGAGTTCGGTTGTCCAAAAGCAGTTGCCTCTTTCGTAATTCCGACAGGTTATACATTTAACTTGACTGGATCAGCTATTTATCAAGCGTTAGCGGCATTGTTTGTTGCACAAATGTACGGTGTACACATGTCACTGACGGAGCAAATAACGCTATTATTCGTTCTCATGTTAACATCCAAAGGTATGGCGGGAGTTCCGGGTGCATCATTCGTTGTTGTATTAGCGACGTTAGGATCAATGGGCTTACCGCTAGAAGGCATCGCATTAATTGCGGGAATTGACCGCATTTTAGATATGATTCGCTCAGCTGTCAATGTATTAGGAAATGCATTAGCTGCCATTGTTATGTCGAAGTGGGAAGGCGAATTCGATGATGAGAAAGCAAAACAATATGTAGAAACGGTCAAACAAACAAAAGCAGCGTAAGAGATTGTTAAGGAGTGAGTAATCATGGCAACATTAACTGAAGTTAAAAATGGAGTACGAATTGAAAAAGATTTTTTAGGTGAAAAAGAAGTACCAAATTATGCGTACTACGGTGTACAAACAATGCGTGCAGTGGAGAATTTCCCGATTACAGGATACAAAGTTCATGAAGGTTTAATTAAAGCGTTAGCAATTGTAAAAAAAGCGGCAGCACTTGCTAATGCAGATGTAGGAAGATTGGAATTGAAAAAGGGTGGTGCTATCGCAGAAGCATCACAAGAAATCCTTGAGGGGAAATGGCATGATCATTTCATCGTTGATCCAATTCAAGGTGGTGCAGGTACTTCAATGAATATGAACGCAAATGAAGTCATTGCCAATCGTGCCCTTGAATTATTAGGAATGGAAAAGGGAGACTATGATTATATTAGTCCAAACAGTCATGTAAATATGGCACAATCAACAAACGATGCATTCCCAACAGCGATTCATATTGCAACATTAAATGCATTAGAAGGCTTATTACAAACAATGGGTTATATGCATGATGTATTTGAATTAAAAGCAGAACAGTTCGATCATGTTATTAAAATGGGTCGTACACATTTACAAGATGCTGTGCCAATTCGTCTTGGACAAGAATTTAAAGCATACTCCCGCGTACTTGAACGTGACATGAAACGTATCAAGCAATCACGTCAACATTTATATGAAGTAAATATGGGAGCAACTGCAGTTGGTACAGGCTTAAATGCAGATCCAGAATATATTGAAGCAGTTGTAAAACATTTAGCTACAATTAGTGAACTACCACTTGTTGGTGCAGAAGATTTAGTAGATGCAACTCAAAATACGGATGCGTACACTGAAGTATCTGCAGCACTTAAAGTATGTATGATGAACATGTCTAAAATTGCGAACGACCTTCGTCTAATGGCATCAGGTCCACGCGTTGGATTAGCGGAAATTATGCTACCAGCTCGTCAACCAGGTTCATCTATTATGCCAGGGAAAGTAAACCCTGTTATGCCAGAAGTAATTAATCAAATTGCGTTCCAAGTAATTGGTAACGACCATACAATTTGTCTTGCTTCAGAAGCAGGACAATTAGAATTAAATGTTATGGAACCAGTACTTGTTTTCAACTTACTTCAATCTATTAGCATTATGAATAACGGTTTCCGTGCCTTTACAGATAATTGCTTAAAAGGAATTGAAGCGAATGAAGATCGCTTAAAAGAGTACGTTGAGAAGAGTGTAGGAATTATTACAGCCGTGAACCCTCATATCGGCTACGAAGCAGCAGCTCGCGTTGCGAAAGAAGCAATTGCGACAGGGCAATCCGTTCGAGAACTATGTGTGAAAAATGGTGTATTGTCACAAGAGGAATTAGAGTTAATTCTAGATCCATTCGAAATGACACACCCAGGGATTGCAGGAGCAACTCTTTTAAAGAAAAATTAAAAGAAGAGGGGGACAATCCCCTCTTTTTTGTTTACAATATAGAAATGCTATATATGAATAGAGGTAGGGATGTTATGAGTAAGTTTACAGTGGCTTCTAATGGTGCATTAGAAACAACATTAAGAGGAGCAGAAGTATTATCAACACCACTTTTAAATAAAGGGGTAGCTTTCACACAAGAGGAAAGAGAAGAGTTAGGTTTAAAAGGGTTACTACCGCCAGCGGTTTTAACGTTAGAAGAACAAGCACGCCGAGCATATGAACAATTTAGTTCTCAGCCGGATGATTTATTAAAGAATGTATACTTAACAGCGTTACATGATCGAAATGAAGTGTTATTTTATCGTATTTTAACAGAGCATTTACGTGAAATGTTACCGATTGTATATACACCAACTGTAGGTGTAGCAATTCAAAGATATAGTCATGAATACCGTAAACCACGTGGCATTTATTTATCAATTAACGATCCATCAGGTATTGAAGATGCATTTGCAAATATCGGTGCAACAGCTGAAAACATTGATTTAGTCGTTGTAACGGATGGAGAAGGTATATTAGGAATTGGTGATTGGGGTGTTGGTGGAATTAACATCGCAATCGGGAAATTGGCTGTATATACGGCCGCAGTTGGAATCGATCCTAGCCGTGTATTACCGGTAATTTTAGATGTAGGTACAAATCGTGAGGAATTATTAAACAATCCATTTTATATTGGAAATCGTCACCCTCGTATAACAGGTGAAGCTTACGATGAATTTATTGATACGTTTGTTCAAGCGGTAAATAAACAATTCCCGAAAGCACTTCTACATTGGGAAGACTTCAGTTCTCGTAATGCACGAAAAATTTTAGATAAATATCGTCATGACGTTTGTACGTTTAATGATGATATTCAAGGTACAGGGGCAGTTTCACTTGCTGCTGTATTATCGGCAGTAAAAGCTTCTGGTGTACCGTTAAGTGAACACCGTGTAGTTGTGTTTGGTGCTGGTACGGCTGGAATCGGTATCGCAGATCAAGTAAGAGATGCAATGGTTCGTGTAGGCTTATCAGACGAAGAATCACATAATCGTTTCTGGTGTATTGACCGTAATGGGTTGGTTACAGATAATATGGAAGATCTTCTTGATTTCCAAATTCCATATGCAAGAAAAGAAGCTGAAGTAAGTGATTGGAAACAAAATGATGCTATCGGACTTGCTGAAGTTGTGAAACATGTAAAACCGACAATTTTAATTGGTACATCTACTGTTGCAGGCGCATTTAAAGAGGAAATTATTAAAGAAATGGCTTCTCACGTAGAAAGACCAATCATTTTACCAATGTCGAATCCAACGCCACTTGCTGAAGCGAAACCAGCAGATTTAATCGAGTGGACAGAAGGAAAAGCATTAGTTGCAACAGGAAGTCCGTTTGAACCGGTTACATATAACGGTGTAACGTATGTGATTGGACAGTCAAATAACGCACTTATTTTCCCAGGACTAGGTCTTGGTACAATTGTTGTTCGTGCAAGCGTCATGACGGATGGAATGTTCGCAGCAGCAGCAGAAGCAGTTGCAAGTATGGTAGATACAAGTCAGCCAGGAGCGCCTATTTTGCCAGAAGTTGAAGAGTTACGTAATATCTCTGAACTGGTTGCGATTGAAGTAGCGAAAGTCGCAGTTGCAGAAGGTGTTGCTAGAGAGAACTTAAGTGATGACGATATTAAGATTGCAGTAAAAGAAGCAATATGGGAACCGGAGTATCGCCAAATAAAAGCGGTAGAAAAGGTTAGAATATAGAAATAAAGCCCGTTTATAATTATAAGCGGGCTTTCACTTTTACAATTGAAAAAAAGCATAGGAAGTGGCACCTTTGAATTGGAATCAATTATGGAAGAAAGATATGTATCTTTTAATTATATTAATGGTTGTTGTTCCGATTGCTGGAGAGCTGAATTTTCATCCTTTTAATGATATGTTTCGTGTTAGTTTCGGGACACCGCTTTTCTTCTTTTTATTACTATTTTTAAGAAGAGTGCCAGCAGCAGCTGCAGGTATTCTTGTAGGTATATCTGTAGTCTTATTTCGTGTATGTCTTGACTGGGTATTGCAAGGTTCATTCCATATGACAGAATCATTTTATTTGCGTTATCCTGTGTTCTTTTATTATTTTATTTATGGAAGTCTTTTTTCGCTTTGTAGGGTGAATAAGTTTCATCAGAAGCCAATTGTGATAGGATGTCTTGGAATTACAATTGAAATTATCGCAAGTATGTCTGAACTTGCGTTTTATCATATGTTAGTGCTAGGGACAACGATAACAGTTTCTGAAGTGAATAAACTAATTATTATTGCTATTTTCCGTAGTTTCTTTGCGCTTGGTTTTTTAAATATGATGAACTTATATGAAACGAAGTTAAAAGAATCACAAGTGCGAAAAGAAAATGAAAATATGTTAATGTACCTCTCTAATTTATATGTGGAATCTGTCCATTTGAAAAAAACGTTACAAAATGCTGAGTTAATTACACAAGAAGCATATCAACTATATCGAAACTTACAAGCGAACGATGATTTAAATAGCAAAACAGCATTAAAAATAGCAGGAGAAGTGCACGAAATCAAAAAGGATAATCAAAGAATTTTTGCAGGACTATCTAAACTGTTATTAGATAAAAATGTGGCTGAGTATGTAGAAGGACATGAATTAGCGGAAATGATTGTAAGAATTAATGAGAAGTACGCTGAAATGTTAGAAAAAGATATACGTTTTTCGGAACATATAGAAGGTGAGCATGCAGAATATCATGTGTACACGGTCTTATCAATTTTTAATAATTTAGTTGCAAATGCAGTTGAAGCAATTGCGGATAATGGCGTTATTATTATTAAGTTATATAAACTTGATAACCATATATTCTTTGAAGTAATTGATGATGGACCTGGTATTGCACAAAAATATAAGAAATTAGTATTTAAGCCTGGATTTACTTCAAAGTATGATCAAACGGGAACACCATCAACAGGAATTGGACTTTCTTACATAAACGAAATGGTAACAGAGCTCGGAGGAGAAGTGAGATTAGAAGACCGAGAAACTGGCGGAGGGTGTAAGTTTGTCGTTTGTTTACCGGAGTGCAGTTTAAAGCGGGAAGGAGAATGAAGTTGTTTTATTATATCGTAGATGATGATGAAGTTTTCCGCTCTATGCTTTCACAAATTATTGAAGATGGTGATCTTGGGGAAGTAATTGGAGAATCGGAAGACGGAGCTTTTATTGAAGCCGACCAACTAAATTTTAAAAAAGTAGATATTTTATTTATTGATTTATTAATGCCAATGCGAGACGGGATTGAAACAGTTCGCCATATTGCGTCCTCTTTTTCAGGGAAAATCATCATGATTTCTCAAGTTGAATCGAAACAGCTTATTGGTGAGGCGTATACACTTGGTGTTGAATATTATATTACTAAACCATTAAATAAAATTGAGGTTATATCTGTTGTACGTAAAGTAATGGAACGTATTCGTTTAGAGCGCTCTATACATGATATTCAAAAATCATTGAATAACGTTTTTAAGTGGGAACAGCCGCAAGTTCGAAATGAGCCAATGCAAGAAGGAAAAAGAATAGCAGATTCAGGGCGCTATTTATTATCAGAACTCGGTATTGCGGGAGAGAATGGAAGTAAAGATTTACTTAGTATGTTGGAATATTTATATGGACAAGAAAAAGAGCAAACGTTTGAATTTGGATTTCCTGCGCTAAAAGATATCTTTTACCATATAACTATAAGAAAATTAGAGAATATAGCTTCAGATGCAGATATAGATAAGGAGAGAAAAGCATCTGAACAAAGGGTACGTAGAGCGATTTATCAATCGTTAAATCACTTAGCTTCCCTTGGATTAACAGACTTTTCAAATCCGAAATTTGAAAGCTATGCTCCGAAATTTTTTGATTTCACTGTAGTTAGAAAACGAATGACAGAAATGACAAAGGATGAAGTAGCAACTTCTGGCCATATACGAATTAATACGAAGAAATTTATTCAAGTGTTGTATTTTGAGGCGAAAAGGTTGATGGAGATAGAGTGAAAAAAGGTGCTTATATACAAGCATCTTTTTTTATTAAATCTACATTTTATATTTTCTCTTGGAGCATGTAAAATGTTAGTTAAGAGAAACTGGTTTTAAAGTAAGGAAGTGTCAAAACAATGGGTTTTACATTAAATAAATCGATTATTAAAGAAGTATGCGGAGAAACCTCATATAAAAGAGGCGAAGCTTATTATAAATCAAATAAAGTAATAATAAATCATTATGATGAAAATAAAGAAATTTGCGAAGCGACGGTAAAAGGGAACGAAGATTTTCATGTTACAGTAGAAAAAGCTAAAAAAGGTGATGTTGTTGCGAAATGTAGTTGTCCTTCGTTAGCGTCTTTTCAAACATACTGTCAACATGTTGCGGCAGTATTGATACAAATAAATTATAATCAGCAAACCGGTGGAATGGTGCCTATTAGTAGCGGGAATATGAGTGGAAATGATCAATTAACAAGCGGGATGTTTCATTTATTTGCAGAAAAACCATTAAGACCAAAAAGTAAACAACACCGTTTTGATACACGTGAAATACTTCATGTTGAATTTATATGTACGCCAGTAGTTACGAAAAATGGTGGGGCACTGCTAGGTATTCAGTTTAAACTCGCCAAGATGTATTTTGTAAATCATATTAGAGAATTTCTTTCCAATGTGGAGAAAAGAGAGTCCTATAATTGTTCGAATGAATTTACATATACACCAGATGTACATAGCTTTAAGCAAGAAACGGATGCGATTATTCAGCAGCTCATTAAAATTTATCATAATGAAAAAATGTATGAGGATACACTGGAAGTACATGCAAAACAAGATGATAGTATGATTTTAATACCGCCAGCTTCATGGAAGGATATGCTTTCTTTACTTTCTAAAGTTGAGTTTGTGGGACTTAATCAAGATGGAAAATCTTTTCACGGTTTACAAATTTCAAAAGGGCTACTTCCTTTACATTTTGAGTTTAATAAAGGGAGTAACGGTGGGTTTACACTTTATATTGACGGCTTACAACAAGTAGAAGTAATGGATACGTATAGTTATGCTCTATTTGGAGGGAAACTGTATCAGTTGAATGCTGAGGATTGTAAGCGACTTATCGAATTACAAAAAATGATGAATCGTTCTAGTAGTAACCAATTGTATATTCCAGCAGATAAGATGGAGCACTTTGTAGCAAAAGTTGTACCAGGGTTAATGAAGCTAGGAACTGTGCGAATAGATGAGGTAGTATCAGATCGTGTTGAAACACCCGCATTAAAAGCAAAATTGTATTTAGATCGAGTGAAAAATCGTTTGTTAGCAGGTCTCGAATTTCATTATGGAAACGTCGTGATTAATCCGTTAGAAGAGGATGGGCAGCCATCTGTTTTTAATCGTGATGAGAAAAAGGAAAAAGAGATTTTAGACATTATGAGTGAAAGTGCCTTTGCGAAAACGGAAGGCGGTTATTTTATGCATAATGAAGAAGCTGAGTATAACTTTTTATATCATGCTGTTCCAACGTTAAAAGGTTTAGTTGATATTTATGCGACGTCAGCCATCAAATTACGAATTCATAAGGGAGACACAGCTCCTCTTATAAGAGTTAGAAGGAAAGAGAGAATTGATTGGTTATCATTTCGCTTTGATATAAAAGGTATTCCAGAGGCAGAAATTAAAGGGGTATTAGTGGCACTTGAAGAGAAACGAAAATATTATCGTTTAGCAAGTGGTGCTCTACTATCACTTGAGAGTAAAGAGTTTAATGATATTAATCAGTTTATAAAAGAATCTAGTATTCGAAAAGGATTTTTAAAGGGCGAAGAAATAGATGTCCCTCTTATTCGTAGTGTGAAATGGATGAATTCACTGCAAGAAGGAAACGTATTAAGTTTAGATGAGTCTGTTCAAGAATTGGTAGAGAACATTCAAAACCCTAAAAAGCTGAAGTTTGCGGTACCAAGTGGCTTAGATGCGATAATGAGAGAGTATCAAACATACGGATTTCAGTGGATGAAAACACTTGCCTATTATCGTTTTGGCGGCATTTTAGCTGATGATATGGGACTGGGGAAAACGTTGCAAAGTATTGCTTTTATAGACTCTGTTTTGCCGGAAATTCGAGAGAAGAAACTGCCTATATTAGTTGTTTCTCCGTCGTCCCTCGTTTACAACTGGCTTAGTGAGTTGAAAAAATTCGCTCCACATATTAGAGCAGTTATTGCCGATGGAAATCAAGCAGAGCGCCGAAAAATTTTAAAAGATATAACGAAATTTGATGTTGTCATTACGTCATATCCTCTACTGAGAAGAGATATAAGGTTATATGAGCAGCCATTTCATACGCTATTTCTTGATGAAGCACAAGCGTTTAAAAATCATACGACGCAAACTGCAAGAGCGGTAAAAACAGTGCAGGCGGAGTACCGTTTTGGATTAACAGGAACACCTGTAGAAAATTCATTAGAAGAGCTATGGTCTATCTTCCACGTCGTCTTCCCAGAATTATTACCGGGAAGAAAAGAGTTCGGTGATTTAAGACGTGAAGATATTGCGAAGCGGGTAAAACCTTTCGTGTTAAGAAGGTTAAAGGGTGATGTATTACACGAACTCCCAGAAAAAATTGAGCACTTGCAATCATCAGAACTTTTACCAGATCAAAAGAGGCTTTACGCAGCTTATTTAGCAAAGTTAAGAGAAGAAACGTTAAAACATTTGGATAAAGATACGTTACGTAAAAATAAAATTCGGGTTTTAGCTGGTTTAACGAGACTACGGCAAATTTGTTGTCATCCTGCTTTGTTTGTTGATGACTATAAAGGTAGTTCAGCTAAATTTGATCAGCTGCTAGAAATTTTGGAGGAATGCAGAAGTACAGGGAAGAGAATTCTTATCTTTTCCCAATTTACGAAGATGCTTTCGATAATCGGACGTGAATTAAATCGTCAAGCAGTTCCATACTTTTATTTAGACGGGAGTACACCAGCGCAAGAACGTGTAGAGCTATGCAATCGGTTTAACGAAGGAGAAGGGGATCTATTTCTTATTTCGTTAAAAGCTGGTGGCACAGGACTAAATTTAACAGGTGCAGATACAGTTATATTGTACGACTTGTGGTGGAATCCAGCTGTTGAACAACAAGCTGCGGATAGAGCGTATCGAATGGGACAAAAAAATACAGTGCAAGTGATTAAGTTAGTAGCACATGGAACAATTGAAGAAAAAATGCACGAGTTACAAGAGAGTAAGAAAAATTTAATCGCTGAAATTATCGAGCCGGGAGAAGAGAAGTTATCTTCTATTACGGAGGAAGAAATCCGCGATATTCTTATGATTTAATATGCAAAAAGCTATGCTTTCATAGAGATGAAAGCATAGCTTTTTTGTTGTAATAATTATATTTTGTTTTGTACAAAGTAAAGAGATAAAGTGAAACTTTAAATAGTGGGAGTTGTTCGTCTCCCACTATTTATTTTATTTCTTTGTACCTTTACTTTTGTATGGTTTTGCAGCTTTCTTTTTCGCACTTGATTGCCAACGGTTCCATCCTTTACTTCCTGTACCTTGTCCTACACCTTTTTTCGGTTTTGCTTTCGTTTTACTCATATGATCACTCCGTTATATAAAAAATCTGATTTGATAATAGCCAATGTTTTAGAAAAATACTATCGATAAATGACTATGCTTGCTTTAAATAAAAACAAACTGCTTGAATGCTATAGTATATCATGAAATTGCGAGTAAACTGAAAGGAATTATAAAGAAAATGAAAATAATAAGAAATACTGCGGATTCTATATTTCGAACAATCACACTAGTTGTTGTATATATGTTAGTTTCAATTAGTGAAATGTTTTTTGGATTGAAGAGACAAAGGAAATAAAAATGTTATATTAAGAACAGTCGGTAAAGGCATAAAATAAAGAATTGAAAAAAATTTTAAAACTTTTTGTTGACTTTATCGATTTTTTGTATAGAATAATCATTAATAAAATGTTTCAGAGATGTGACAATAAAACGACTATGAAAGGACGAGTAGTAGTAGGATGTAGTTTAAGCGAGTCAGGGACGGTGTGAGCCTGATACGAAGCCTATTATGAAGAACCTCCTGGAGTCGCTAACCGAAATCCTTTATAGGAAAGTAGACTTAGCCGGGAACTTCGCCGTTACAAGAAGAACAGTATCGAGATTTTTTAATCTCCGTATTGTATAAGTGAGCAACCTCTGTTGCTAATTTGGGTGGTACCGCGGAACC
The DNA here is from genome assembly GCF_979253805.1 of Bacillus sp. AC266. Classification (NCBI taxonomy): domain Bacteria; kingdom Bacillati; phylum Bacillota; class Bacilli; order Caryophanales; family Bacillaceae; genus Bacillus; species Bacillus sp. AC266. The sequence goes on along the minus strand of NZ_CEEDEC010000003.1, from coordinate 162,106 downwards.
AAAGTCTTTCGTCCCAGTTTTTTGGGGAAGAAGGGCTTTTTTTGTTGGCTTCTTTTCACAACATCCAAACATTTTAGGAGGAAACCACCATGTATCAATCATTAATGACAGTAAGAGAGACTCAAATCGCAATTAAGGAAGTTAAAACATTTTTTGAGGATCAATTAGCAAAACGACTTGAACTATTCCGCGTATCTGCACCATTATTCGTAACGAAGAAATCAGGATTAAACGATCACTTAAACGGTGTAGAACGTCCAATTGAATTTGATATGTTACATTCAGGAGAAGAATTAGAAATTGTACATTCACTAGCGAAGTGGAAAAGATTCGCATTACATAAATACGGATATGAAGCTGGTGAAGGTTTATATACAAACATGAACGCGATTCGTCGTGATGAAGAACTTGATGCAACGCATTCCATTTATGTTGACCAATGGGATTGGGAAAAAATCGTTCAAAAAGAATGGCGTACTATCGATTACTTACAAAAAACAGTACAAACAATTTATGGAATATTCAAAGAATTGGAAGATCACTTATTTGAAAAGTATCCGTTCCTTGGAAAGTATTTACCAGAAGAAATTGTTTTCATTACTTCTCAAGAACTGGAAGATAAATATCCAGAATTAACACCGAAAGATCGTGAACATGCAATTGCGAAAGAACACGGTGCAGTCTTTATTATTGGAATTGGTGATGCACTCCGTTCAGGTGAAAAGCACGATGGACGCGCGTCCGATTATGATGATTGGAAATTAAACGGTGACATTTTATTCTGGCACCCAGTACTACAAGCTTCGTTCGAATTATCATCAATGGGAATTCGTGTTGATAGTAAAGCACTTGATGAGCAATTAACGAAAACTGGTGAAGACTTCAAACGTGAGTATGATTTCCATAAAGGTATTTTAGAAGACGTACTACCATTAACAATTGGTGGTGGTATCGGCCAATCAAGAATGTGTATGTACTTCTTACGTAAAGCACATATTGGTGAAGTTCAATCTTCTGTATGGCCTGATGATTTACGTGAAGCTTGTAAGAAAGAAAACATTCATTTGTTTTAATATAAGTGAGAGGGAGAATGGCTCGAAAATAGAGTTACTCTCCCTTTTTTATTGTGTAAACTGGTGGTTTACAGTGAGTGTTACTAATAGTTTCTTTCTTTTTTATCTCCTTTTATGTAATAATTTGTTAAAGGAGGGGGCGTTATGAACTTGGGAGAACAATTAAAAAAATTACGAGAATCAAAAGGATTTTCACAAGAGGATGTTGCAAAGAAAATTGGGGTAACTAGGCAAGCGGTGTATAAAGTGAAACTTTAATCAGTGGAGCGATTTATCCCACTGATTATTAGTTGAACCAATCGGGCTTTTATAGGCAGTTAATCCCATCTGGATTCCTTGATGTATGTAAAAGCTACGATGGGATTTAGTGCCTGTTAAAGCGGGATAAGTGGGAAAATGATAAAAGTTACCCTGACATTGATAATTTAATTTTATTGAGCGAAATGTACAACGTTACGCTCGATGAATTAATAAAAGGGAATCAAAACTTTAAAGAGAAAATACATATTGATGAAGAAGATGAGGATTTTGAGAAAGAGAATGAGTTTGGTTTTTATATTGGATTTGGTTTGCTAATTATGAGTGCTTTCATTGATTACGAAGGAATTCAAGAGATTTTATTAGGGGCTGCGCTATTCATGATGGTCTTTTATTCCGACGTGAAGAAAGTTATTTTGAATGAATTTCGCTCGTTATTTAAAGGGAAAGATATATATGATAAGAAGTGAGAAGAGTCCGTTATATTTCCTAGGAAAAGGTATTGCGAATAATTTAATTATTTTATAAAGATTTTTAGATATAGGTAATATGTTAAAAAGCTGTTTGTATAGAGTCTTGAAATCTATGTGTAAAATGATAATAAAGTTATTTAATTTTAAAAGCTCAAACGAGTATAGCCCCGTTCTAAAGTTAGGACGGGGCTGAAAATTTAAGTTTTATGGAGTAAGAATGTGCTTCAAATATTTTTAATTCAGTAATGAATATTTCAGTAAAGGCTTTTTATAAAACATCACTTACTTATTTGTTATCGAGTTCTTCCGCCAAACCAATTAGAATTCCTTCGGTTCCACGAATGTAGCAGAGTCGATACGAGTTCTCATACTGAACTACTTCTCCAACGAGCTGAGCACCATGCTTAGTAAGTCTGGATACCATTTCGTCAATGCCCTCGACGGTGAACATGACGCGCAGATAACCGAGGGCGTTTACAGGAGCTGTCCGGTGATCTGCTATAGTAGGTGGGGTGAGAAATCGCGAAAGTTCAATTCGGCTGTGACCATCTGGCGTAACCATCATAGCAATCTCTACGCACTGAGAACCGAGTCCAGTTACGCGACCAGCCCATTCACCTTCGACAGTAGCTCGCCCTTCGAGTTTTAATCCAATCTCCTTGAAGAAAGAGATTGCGTTATCAAGAGATTCTACAACGATGCTGACATTGTCCATTCTTAGTAATCTGTTGTTTGCCATAGTCTTTATCTCCTTATGTGTAAAAATTTATCCCGCTATTTGCGGGCAATAAGACTCCCACCTCAAAATTCGGCGAATGCGAGGAAGTTAGGTGGGAGATAACTGCCCGATTGTTGAATAGAATGACTTGCTTCCGTTTTTTAACAATTTTATTGTTCTTCAAACGACTTGATTTTAAACTAAATAACCTTTTTCTCACTTTCCACTATGCAAACAGCTTTCTATTTATATAGGAAGGAAATAGATTCATATAATTTGTTGTAAGTTTTACTGGTGGAAATTAAATCATTTGCACTAAAGGTTCAATTTTCGCCATAAATGATTGATGAAGTGCTTCAACACCCGTTACTAAATGAAGACGGTCAATAACGACAGATACTTTAATTTCTGATGTACTTACCATTTTAATATGAATATCTTCTTCTTTTAAAGTAGTGAACATATTCGCAGCAACTCCTGGGTTAGATACCATACCAGATCCTACAATTGATACTTTTGCTAAATGATTTTCATGTTCTACAGATTCGTAGTGAAGTGCTTCTTGATGTTGTTCCAATACTTCTAATGTTTCTCTTAAATCATTAGAATGGATTGAGAAGGAGAGGTGAACAGTTCCTTCATTTGTAATACTTTGAATAATAATATCCACATTAATATGTGCTGCTGCTAATGTAGAGAAAACTGTTGAAAGTGCACCTTGTTCTAATCCTTTAATTGTGACGCGTGTAATATTATCCTCAAATGCAATACCTTTAACGATTGATTGTTGTTCCATGTTACATTCTCCCCTTACAATTGTTCCGTTTTCTTGTTCCATACTTGAGCGAACTTCTAAAATTACATTATGATTTTTAGCAAATTCAACAGCGCGTGGGTGTAATACGCCAGCACCGAGGTTGGCAAGCTCTAACATTTCGTCATAAGAAATTTCATCTAATTTATAAGCATCTTGTACAACTCGTGGATCAGTCGTATATACGCCGGTCACATCCGTATAAATATCACATTTTTTTGCTTTTAGTGCAGCAGCTAATGCGACAGCAGTCGTATCAGAGCCACCGCGGCCAAGTGTGGTAATTTCATTTTCTTCACTTACTCCTTGGAAACCAGCTACTATAACAATCGTGCCTTCAGTAAGGTGAGACTGAATACGAGTAGTGTTAATGTCAATAATCCGTGCACTACTATGTACAGATTCTGTCGTAATACCAGCTTGCCATCCTGTTAATGAAATTGCGTTATAACCTTTTGTTTGTAGTGCCATTGTTAATAATGAAATGGTTACTTGTTCTCCTGTAGATAGGAGCATATCCATTTCACGTTTACTTGGATTTTCAGTAATAGCGTTAGCAAGTGCTACAAGTTTATCCGTACTTTTTCCCATTGCTGAAACGACAGAGACAATACTATGTCCTCGTTCATATTCTTCAATAATTAAATTTGCTACATGTTGAATGCGTTCGACGCTTCCGACAGAAGTACCGCCAAATTTTTGTACAATCGTTTCCATTACGAATTCCTTCTTTCGTCCATTTTTAAGAATAGGTTAGGACATATACAAATCCCAATATTCCTGTAGTTACCAGAGAGAAAAACAAAAAACACCATCTCAAATAAGTGAGGATGGTGCTGTTACAGGAAAAGGGAAACAGAAAACGGAGCTAATAAAAAAACCGCCAAAAAAGGAATATCATAAAAATGATATCTCTTTTTTGTAGATAGCTCTTCATACGTACACGTCTGTACATATGACAGTTCTGTTTCTATTCGAAAACAGCCCCAATTGATAAATGCAGAGAAATTTATCAATTTCGGCAACACTTCCTTTCCTCTAAAATCATAGACATCTCTGTGTCTCCTTTAGAATACTTATAAGCGTTGCAACCTCTATCTCACGTTTTAGGCGAGAGTGTATGATTTATGAAGTTGTTGGTAACATTTGTTTTATAATAATTTAAATTTTTCAGGGAATCAAGTGTTTTTTGTATTTTTTTGAAATTCTATCTTTTTATTAAATTAGTTTGTGAAAAATGTAGCAAAATCGATTCATTGCATGTACATTGAAAATATAGCGCATGGGAGGTGGAAGGATGGGGAAGAAAAAGCCTATTTATGTAGCCACAGAAATGAACACAACAATGGAGAAACTATGGGCATATACACAAGAGCCTGATATACATACAGAGTGGGATGCTCGTTTTACTGAGATTTCGTATTTAGAAAAAAAAGAGGGAGAACCACAGAAGTTTTTATATAAAACAAAGATCGGATTTGGACTTGAAATAGCCGGAGAAGGGGAATCGATAGGTGAAATAAGAAAAGAAACTGGAGAACGCATTTCCTCTTTAAAATTTTGGACAGACAATCAATTATCACTTATACAAATAGGGCGTGGTTATTGGAAGTATACACCGAATGAAGAACATATTCATTTTGAAACGCAATATGATTATGATACGAGATTTGGTCGTATAGGAAATGTGATAGATTTATATGTTTTTCGTCCACTATTAGGTTGGGCGACAGCATGGAGTTTTGATGCTTTAAAATTATGGTTAGAAAAGGGACTTCATCCTAAGTTGCTAATTAGAAGAACGATGACGTATTGGCTAGTTTGCTTTTTATTTGCTTTCGTATGGTTATATCAAGGGATTGTACCGAAATTGATGTTTACTCATTCAGAAGAAGTAAAGATGCTTTCTGCACTAATCGGATCGAATGAAAGTAGTATTTTTATACTTAAAATAGTTGGATTTTTAGAAATAATATGGGGTGTTATGTGGCTATTTCCACTTCAAAAGCGAAAACTATTTATATTGCATATTATATTGTTGATAGTTTTAACATTAGCGGCAGGATCGACGAATATCGCTAGTTTTACGCAACCGTTTAATCCGATTACATTAAATTTTCTTCTAATAGGGTTATCGATTGTCGGTTATATAAATAGCACGAATTTGCCAAGCGCAAAAAATTGCAAGAGGACGAGAAAGGGATAAGTATATGGTTAATATTTATGAAAGATTATTAGGGGATTCTTATAAAAGGCTTCATCCAAAATTGCAGGAACGATATGCGATAACAAAGGAAAATAGCTTTATTGGGGAAGGGGAAATGGATGAAATTTATGGAGGATCTTTTTTCGTTAAATTAATATTAAAAATTACATCGAAGTTTCGAATGTTTTTCTCTGAGCGAGGGCAAAAAGTTTCGTTTGTGATACATAATACCGCTGAGCGAGATGAACATGGAAATGAGTTTGTACGGTGGAATCGTACTTTTTATTTTCATAATAAGAAAAGATATTTTAACGCTGTTATGCAGTTGGATGAAGAGAATAATGAAATTGTAGATTATTTTGGTGAGCCACATTTACTCGTTTCTACATTGAATTTTTATATTGATGAAAAAGGCGGGATGCATATTTCTTCAAAGAAACAATGGTTTTTTATGTTTGGAAGAAAAATCCCGTTACCAAAATTTTTATATGGAGAGGCAAAAATTGTTGAAAGTTATGATGATGCACTGCAATGTTTTCGAATTCATGTACAAGTACGGAATCCGTTAATTGGTTCGTTATTTTCATATAAGGGAACATTTGTGGAAAGGGAATAAACGATATGAAAAATATACTATTTGGGCTTGCTTGCTATATTATTTTTCTAATATGTGAGTGGTCAAATGTAAACCCAGTTGAAGCAATTATTTTATTATCTATTTTGTTATTTATACCGATGTCTTTTTGTATTATTGATAAGAAAAAAAGAAATGGATCGTATGTATTATTTTATAAATTTGTATCGTTTTTATATCCAATTGCAGCAATCAGTGCAATGCTAGCTTTCGTAACAAATCACTATTTCTTTGCGCTACTTTGGTTTGCATATACAGGAATCATTGCGTTATTTGGTGTAAGTAGATTGTTAGAAAGAGGATGGAAACCGATAGAAGAGACGGCTATCGATAGTGCATTTATTTATTTGTTTTTAGGTGGTTTTTGGTTTTTTGCTTCAGTAGCAAAGGTTTCAATTATGCACTTTAGTTCTGACATTGTTTTACTTACAGCGGCACACTTTCATTACTCGGCATTTCTATTGCCGTTATCAGTTGGTTTACTTGGAAGGAAAAGAGAAAAGAGAAGTAAAGTGTATGATGCTATTATGTTTATCATAGTCATTTCACCTATGACAGTTGCGATAGGAATTACATACTCAAGGATATTTGAATTTTTTGCAGTGTTCATATATTTATGTGCGATTTATGGATATGGAGTTTACGTGTGGAGAACGAAATTCAATGCTATAAGTGCGAAGGTACTTTTAGTTCTTTCTTCTAGCACACTTATGGTAACAATAATGTTTTCACTCATATATTCATACGGAAATTTCAAACAAGTAATGACGATTACAATTGCACAAATGGTTTGGATTCACGGTGTTGTAAATGGAATTGGAGTAGCGTTACCAGCATTTGTTGGTTGGATGATTGAAAAGAGTACTCCGAATTATAAATATTACGGGAAAACAATGAGCAGGTTAAGAGGAAATGCGACAGTTGGTGAAGCATTTTTACATAACAGAAATTTAATAGATCGCAAGGAATACAAAGGTTTAGTTGATAAAATGAATGATTTTCATAGTGAGGCATTTGACATGGCGAAGATTCCTTTAAGTATTATTCGTTTTTATGAAAATACAAAAGAGTATGAGTTACAATCGCATATAAAATGGACTCGTTGGTTCCGTCCGGTTGCATTTTGTTATGAGAAAATGAGTAAGCGTGTAGGACAAATACATTTAGGAATGGGCGGCAAGTGGGAAACGATGCATGGCTCTATCATTGGGATAATAGATGAGAAGGATGGAAGAGAGAATGTAAGGGCTTGGCTAAGAAAAAATGAAGCAGGGGAGACAATTTTTGTAGCTCTTTATTCAAAGCATACATACAAGAAAGATACATATATGAATATCGCATTACCTTTACCATATTCGAATATGACTGGTATTTTGAAGTTATGCAATGATGATAATGCTTTAATCATTACAAGTAAGTTAAGAGAGAATGGCAGGGGAGATGAGGGGATTTATTTACATACTCGTTTCTTTACAATACGTTTACCATTAGCAGAGACTTTTATTATTAAAGAGCGCAACGATCAAATATTAGAAGCTAATCATAGAATGTGGATATTTGGAGTTAAGTTTTTAGAAATTGATTATGAGATTAAGAAAATAGAGGGAAAGTAAGAAAAGCTTGGAGAGATTCCAAGCTTTTTTATGTATGGGTAATTGTCATAGCAACTTGTTTATCCAAGTCTGGGTCCCAGACACGCTGAATTTCAAACGTACCTTTTTCAAAAAATAATGGGAATCTCTCTTTAAACCAATCTTGCATAGGAAGATTGAGTGCTGTATCAATTGGCACCCATAATAATTCGCCTTCAGGAGGATTCAAAAGGAGTTCACCTTCAAATGAATCTGTCCAATAGTTAAATACCATATATCGAACATTTTCCTTAGGATTTACATATTCGTCTAACCCCTTGAAAATTAAATTAGAAACGTGGAGTCCGGTCTCCTCTTTCGATTCTCGTATAGCAGCTTGTAATATGCTTTCTGGGAAATCTACTTTTCCACCAGGAGCTATGTAGCCAGGAAAACCTCGATGGTCGGGGCGTTTTATAAGTAAAGCGTCATTATTTCGCTGGATCATACACATTGTATAGATGCGGTGCTCGATATTATGAGAATTTTGAGGCATAATAATGTATTCTCCTTTATCTTTTTTTGATAATTTTACCATAATATAATAGTTTCTTATATAATTAAAAATAGAATATTATTAATTTTCAGTTATTTATTATAAAGTCTATAATCATTTGAAAAGAGGAGAGAGATATGCAAGGAGAAATACCAACAGAGAAAAATTTAGGTTATGTCGGTAAATTGTTATTGCCAGTTAAAGTGTCACCGCACTTTAAGTTTTTATGGATTGGGCAATTACTTTCGACTTTAGGTAGTTCGATAACGATGGTTATTCTGCCAGTCGTTGTGTATTCATTAACTGGTTCAACAGTTGTAATGGGAATGACTATGGCAATATACATGCTTCCTAATATTCTTGCGTTACCGTTTGCTGGATTAGTCGTGGATCGAATTGACCGGGTGAAATTGATGTTATTTACAGATATAATTCGCTGTATATTAATGCTCTTATTTGCAACACTTATATTTATGGACATTTTAACAATTCCACTTTTATATGTACTTGTTGCATTATATGGACTTATGGAAGGGATATTTCAGCCGGCATATTCAGCTGTAAGAGCGAAAGTATTTGTACCGGAAATTCGAAATGCAGCTAGCGCATTAACGCAAATGAGTAATCAGGGTATACGATTAATTGGACCGGCTCTTGGAGGGTTGATAGTATCAGTTACATCTGCAGGGATAGGCTTCGGACTAGATGCAGCAACGTATTTGTTATCATTTTTATGTTTATTATTTTTAAAAGAAATAAAGTTTAATAAAATACAGAAATTTGAAAGAAATAAAGTCAATTACAAACAAGATTTTATGGAAGGGATTCTTGTTCTAAAAAGCCATCCGTGGTTGTGGATTACTATTCTAGTCTTTTCTTTCGTTAATATTTGTTATGCAGGCATTATCGTTGTATTAATTCCATGGTTGTTTAATGTTCATCATCATTTTGAAGCTTACGTATATGGATTGGGTATGGCTGCTTCTGGTGCTGGAGCTGTAATTGCAGCGCTAATTTTTGGTGGGAGGCAGCAGTGGCATAAGAGAGGATTACTTGCGTATGGCGGTGTTTTAATAAGTGGAATGGCACTATTAATTATGCCTTTCGTTTCTTGGGCACCTGTCTTAATTGGATTAATGGCAATTGAAGGATTCGGTATTATGATATTTGGGCTCATTTGGGAAACAAGTTTACAAGAGCTTGTACCAGAAGAAGCATTTGGAAGAGTGGCAAGCCTTGATATGTTAGGTTCATTTGCTTTATTGCCATTAGGATATGTGGTTGTAGGCTGGTTAGCTACTGTAATAGGTGGAAAGATAACAATTATAATGCTAGCTATTTTAGTACTCATAACAATTGGAATGGCATTGTCTGTACCAAGTATTCGGCGGTTCGATTGATTATGTAGGCAAAAAGGGGGGGATGGTATATGACTATAGAAAATCTACATGATTTAGTAGTACATGAGTTGGGATGTAAATACGTTTTGGGAGAAAAGGTATTTGAAGCAAGGAATTTCACGGTGTATATTGCTACTCCTATAGAAAATAAAATGACATATAATCGATTCATCTTAATTAAGCATTTGTCTAATGAAGAGCCTTCCGTACATGTTTGGGACAAAAAAATATGTGTAGACGCTACAAAAATACATATTGCAAAAGAAGTGACAGAAGCAATTCAATCGGGTTTTGTAAATAAAGAGTAAGCCCTAATCAAATTAGGACTTACTCTTCATTAAACACAAATGTTTGCTTCATTTTTTTACTCTCATGTACTGGATGACCGTTGTAAGAGAAATTCTTTTCTTCCCAAGTAATGACAACTTTAAAATTATGGCTATTAAAGTCTAATGGGAATACCATGTAGTCAAAGCTTGTATGACTTTTTGAAACGTTGTTATTAGATGAAGTAGGATTAAAGGTAGCTTTAGATGTAGGTGTGTTATCAAGTATTTCCACCGATACATTTGCAACATCATTACCAATATTTTTTAAGAGTAAACTATACGTATCATATACACCTTGTTTTGGCTGCACGGCTTGCTTGTTTGAGTTATGAGATTTGTCAATTTCGATATACCACTGTTTAGACTTTGACGCAATTGGTAGTGATTGAAATGTGTATGCACTAGCTTGTATTGGTAGTGCTAAGCAGATTAGTGCAAAGAGAGAAAATATTTTTCGTTTCATCTTTAGAGAGCTCCCATTCTTTAAAGGATTTATTTGTTATTATCTTCTCTTAGTGAAAAAATATACCATATAATGTAAGGGGGTATTGTAAATAAGAGAGGCTGTTTTTTTTATCTTATAAAAAGAATATGCTAAAAATTCTGTATAAAACGTTTATTTAATATAGTTAAACATGCTAGAATAAATTGAAAGCGATTTCTTATATAGAAATAAGAAAATGCTTTCTGAAGGGGGAGGGGATAGAAGTGATTACATTTTTAGTGTCAATCGTCGTATTGATAATCGGTTATTTTACATATGGAAAGTTAATTGAAAAGATATTTGGAGTAAATTATTCGAGAAAGACACCGGCTTATGTGAATCAAGATGGGATAGATTATGTACCTATGGATAGGCGAAAGAATTCTATGATTCAATTACTTAATATTGCAGGTACTGGTCCTATATTCGGACCAATATTAGGTGCTTTATATGGTCCAGTTGCATTTGTCTGGATTGTGATAGGAGCGATTTTTGCAGGAGCCGTTCATGATTATCTTACAGGGATGATTTCTATACGAAATAAAGGGGCGCATATTCCTGAATTAGCAGGGAAATTTTTAGGGAATGCAATGAGACATATTGTAAATGTTTTTTCATTGTTACTTTTAGTATTAGTAGGAACTGTATTTATAACAACGCCAGCATCATTACTTGATATTGTATTGCAAGGAAAATTGTCAATAACTATTATTTTATCTGTAATTTTCATATATTACATTTTATCGACTATCTTACCGATTGATAAAATTATTGGTAAAATTTATCCGGTATTAGGTGCATTATTGCTAATAAGTGCTATTGGCATAGGGGGAATGATGATAATAAAAGGTTCTCCTATTCCAGAGCTAACGTTTGAAAATATGCATCCAGACAATGCACCTATTTTCCCATTATTAATGTTGACGATTACGTGTGGTGCCTTATCAGGATTCCACGCAACACAATCACCAATTATTTCACGTACACTTCAAACGGAGAAACATGGCCGTTATGTATTTTTCGGTATGATGATTGCAGAAGCGATAATTGCAATGATCTGGGCAGCTGCGGCAATGAGTATTTTCTCTTACGGTGAATTAAATGAGCTAATTAAATCGGGTACACCAGCTGCGGTTGTAAGTGAAATCTCGAAGACGATGTTAGGTGCTGTGGGTGGCACAATAGCTGTTCTTGGTGTCATTGTATTACCAATTACATCTGGAGATACAGCATTCCGTGCGGCACGTTCTATTATTGCGGATTACTTCCATTTCAATCAAACAAAATTAAAAAATCGCTTAATTATTGCGATTCCATTATTTGTTATTGCATATGGTTTAACGAAAATTGACTTTACACTATTATGGAGGTATTTCTCTTGGGCTAACCAATCGACTGCAGCCATTGCGTTATGGATTGGAACGATGTATTTATTTATAAAAGGAAAACAGTATATCGTTTCTTTAATTCCAGCGATATTTATGACGCTCATGACAGTTGTTTATATTTTAAATGCAAAAATTGGTTTTAATATTCCGCTAAATACATCGTATATTGTAGGTGCGGTTATTACAGTTATTTTAACTGCTGTATTCTTTATGAAAGCTGTAAGGAATAGAAGAGAGAATATTGAGGTGGATGTACAATTAGAGAAAGAAGCTGTGTAGAGATTTTCTACACAGCTTTTTTGGAACAAGAAAAAATTACCAATAAATATGTTAAAATAACATTGTCATATAACAAGGGGGATTCGTTTGATGGAAAAAGAGCATCTTGCTAAAGTAGATTTAACGAAAAAAATTGAATCAAAATCTAAGTACAATAAGAAACTTGAAAAATATCAAATGCGCTTATTGGCACTACAGCAAATATTAAAAGAAGAGAAAATAGCCGTTATGATGGTTATGGAAGGTTGGGATGCGGCAGGTAAAGGCGGAGCGATTAAGCGAGTAACTGAACATCTTGATCCGCGTGGATTCCAAGTAAATCCAATTGGGGCGCCTGCTCCTCATGAAAAACGGTATCATTATTTACAACGTTTTTGGCGGAAACTTCCTCAATATGGGCAAATTACTATATTCGACCGTTCATGGTATGGGCGTGTATTAGTTGAACGTGTTGAAGGTTTTGCTACAAAAGAAGAGTGGACGAGAGCGTATGGTGAAATTAATGATTTCGAAAAACTATTAACTGATGATCATTACATAATAGGAAAGTTTTTCTATCATATTAGTAAAGACGAACAGTTAAAGAGATTTACAGAAAGAGAGAACAACCCTCTTAAAAGGTGGAAAATTACAGATGAAGACTGGCGAAATCGTGAAAAATGGGATGAGTATGTCGAAGCAATAGAAGACATGTTTGAAAATACAAATAAGCCGAATGCAAAATGGCATATTATCGCGAGTAATGATAAATTATACGCCCGTTTGAAAACATTGAAAGTAATTATTTCATTAATTGAGGATTATTTCTTAGAGCATAATATAGAATTACCTTCTTATTATAATGAAATAAAAGAAGGAAAGAAAAAGAAAATTGAATCTGTGCAAGATGCAGGAGTCAAATAGTAAAAAGGTTTGTATAGGAAATATGAAGGGAAGCTGTCTTTTAATTTGGTAAACCCAAATTAAAAGACAGCTTTTTAGTTGGAAGTATTTTATATATTTATATAAAGCGAGTGTACCAATTATTTTAGTTTGTGCTGTAGTAAGTTTGTTGTTTTAGGAAGGGGAAACTTTAAGAAAGAGTAGTAGGGGAATAGGCTAAATATGAATCGCATTTTAATTATGGAACGTTAGCTGCCAAAAAAATTTATAGAATTATTTTGGGAACTCCTCGGTAATGGGCGAAACGTAAACCGTGGAGTTCTTTATTTTGTGATTATAGGCATATGTATCACTGTCATTAAATATTTGCTTTCATTCATTATCCGTCAAGATCAAGTTTTCGAAGTTTAGAAAGATAAACTAAATAATATTAATAAGATGTATAATTGTTTTTTACATGTCATGAATGGGCACGTATCAAGTTCAAATAACGGATGCATAATATTATTTTCATAGGATTTTAAATATATTTTTCAAAGGGGTGTTCTTTAAATGTTTATAAAACCTATAAATTTAGCGATTCGATTTTTTCTAGAATTAGGTGCTCTTGCATCACTATGTTACTGGGGCTTTCAATTTTGGGAAAGTGTATATGTGAAATTTATTTTTGGCATTGGCTCACCACTACTTTTTGCGACAATATGGGGGATTTTCATTGCACCTAAAGCATCATTAAAACTGCCAGAACCATATAGGTTTATGTTGGAAATCATATTGTTTGGAGTTACCTCAGTTGCTCTATATGTTGTTGATCAAATAACCTTAGCTATTATTCTTGGAATGGTATTTGTAATAAATCGTACTTTAATCATTATTTGGAAACAATAATTTTTTGCTAAGTTTCTTCACGAAAGGAACTTAGCATTATTTAAGATGTAGGAGTAACGAAATATGGATAAATTTAAGCGCTTTCAATTTTGGGATTTTGTTGTTTTATAGTACATTAACAAGAGATATTAGTTTCATAGGAAGGGTGAGGAAATGATAGATATAGCAGATGCTTTAATAAGTAAGCGTATGTATACAGAAGAAGAGCAACAAAAATTATATAAACGAACGTTAATAATCGTAAGTATTTCACAAATGTTTGGCGGAGCCGGGTTAGCCGCTGGAATTACAGTAGGTGCACTTCTTGCGCAGCAAATGCTTGGGACGGATGCGTATGCAGGATTACCGGCTGCTATGTTTACAATGGGATCTGCGGTAGCGGCTTTCTTTGTTGGGAAGTTATCGCAAAAATATGGTCGCCGAATAGGACTTGCAACAGGGTTTATAGTAGGAGGACTAGGAGCTATTGGAGTTGTATTGGCTGCGTTAACAAATAGTATTATTCTATTACTAGTTTCTTTACTCATATATGGTGCGGGTACAGCGACGAATCTACAAGCTCGTTATGCTGGTACCGATTTAGCAGATAAGAAACAACGAGCAACTGCTATTAGTATTACGATGGTTATGACGACTTTTGGTGCGGTAGCTGGTCCAAATTTAGTAGGCGTAATGGGAGATTTTGCCCATTCAATTGGAATTCCTAACCTTGCTGGTCCGTTCATATTATCAGCAGCGGCATTTATACTTGCGGGTCTTGTACTTTTTGTTATGCTTCGTCCAGATCCGTTAATTATTGCTAACATAATAGAAACATATAAACAAGAACATACATATAAAGGGCAACCAGTAACAGAAGAAATGATAGAAAATAAACGTGGTGTTACTGTTGGAGCAATCGTAATGATACTTACTCAAATAGTGATGGTTGCGATTATGACGATGACGCCAGTTCATATGGGGCATCATGGTCATGGTTTAAGTGCAATAGGGCTTGTAATTGGTTTTCATGTAGGTGCAATGTATCTTCCGTCTCTCGTTACAGGAATGTTAATTGATAAAATCGGCCGAACTACGATGAGTATAGCTGGTGGAGTAATTTTACTAGCGGCGGGTGTCATAGCTGCGATAGCGCCGAGTGATTCTTTATTATTATTAATTGTTGCTCTGTCTTTACTTGGGTTAGGGTGGAACCTCGGTTTAATAAGTGGTACAGCTCAAATTGTTGATGCAACTATACCTTCTACACGTGCAAAAACACAAGGAAAAATAGATGTATTTGTTGCGTTAGCTGGAGCTTCTGGTGGAGCGATGTCAGGTATGGTAGTAGCTAATTCAAGTTATGCGGCATTATCATTAGCGGGAGGGGCTGTAGCCTTACTGCTTATTCCAGTTGTGATATGGTCTCGGACAGGTGAATAAGCCTAAGATAAAAGAAGCAGCATTCAAAGGGAGGTAATCAATCTTTGAATGCTGTTTTTTGCGATTAACTAATAGTTTAACTGGAATCGTTGATATAATTTCATTTACCGTAATGTTAGTTGTATAAAAGGAAATTTCAGTTTAAATCCCACTCCACAATAAGCCCTAAATGCATACATCCATCGCCAAATCCCTGCAGTAAAAATGTATCTCCATTATTTAATTTTCCTTCTTTTCTAAATCGTTATTAGATAATATTTGATCTGGAACATAAGTACCAATTGCAGTAATACGAGATTGAGAATTCATAAGAACATCTCCTAACTTATTTTTTATAATCGATACTAATATTAGATCGTAAAAATATTGATAAAGATTTTCTGTTTAATAAAATTAATATATTTTAATAAACGGAAAGGGATTTGAGGAGTGATGTCCAAATAATATACGGAAAGCTTCTAAATTTGATAATGAAGGGGTTTGAGATTCTTGAAAAGAATCGTATATGTATTGTCTCTTGTTTTAATTTGTAGCTTTACTTATTTTATTTTACCAGAGAAATCTTATGCTTGTGATTGTACTAAAGCATCACCAGAAGAGAGGTTACAACAAAATGATGTAGTGTTTGAAGGTAAGGTATTAGAAGTTCAAGAGAAGGACGGAAGAATGAAAACATTATTTGAAGTGAAGAAAATTTGGAAAGGGACAAGTTCTTCGCAAATTATTATATATACAAGCAGTAGTAGTAGTAGTAGTAGTAGTTGTGCGTTTCGTTTTGCAGAGGGAGGAGAGTACCGAGTGTTCTCTTCTCATAGAGGAGAAGTGAAACTGTTGGAGACATCTAGCTGCAGTGGAACGAAGAGATTAGATGAGGCAGAGATAGAGAAAATGGCTTTACGTCATATTGCAAAAGAGTCTGTTCCGAAGAAGAAAGTGGATTTAAAAGATGAAATGGTAAGCGGTTTAAGTTGGTGGCAAGTAACTATCATTTCTATAGGTGTGTTATTGTTAATTGCTGTTGTTATTTTTATTGTGAGAAGAACTCGCAAAAAATGACGATTAAAGTAAAAATATAAAGATTTTCTTTCGGTTTCTATAGGTGGTTTAATCTTGTGAAAGCGAATTACTTATGCTACACTTTATGTAACTTAAAATGAACGGAGGGGCTTCCTTTGATCTTAATCAGATTACGTCTCAATACTTTGTGCCAATAATTGAATAGCGCTCAAAGGCTCTGTCTGTGTACAGAGTGAACGGGATTGGTCTGCCTATTTTAAAGGAACCCTTTATTAAGCTTATATGTGAAAAAGAGGGAGGGACGAATACGCCCTCTTTTTGTTTTGCCTTTATAAATAGAATGGGATAGTATAGGTGAACACTTGTTGGATACGTATACTATCTTGGGACTTTTTGACCATGTATAGGACGAAAGCACTGCTTTCTTCTATTTCTTTGGTGAACCCTTATCCGTTTACGAAAACACAGGCAGTGACCTGTGTTTTTTATTTTGCGTAATCGAAATGGAGGAATAAATATATGGAAGAATTATTACAAAGAGCAATATTAGTTGGAGTGAATTTAGGTAAGGAAGCTGATTTTGCATATTCGATGGAAGAGTTAGCAAATCTTACGGAAGCTTGTGATGTGGAAGTAATCGGTCAAGTGACGCAAAATTTACAACGAGTAAATCCGTCGCATTATATTGGAAAAGGGAAGATTGAAGAAGTAGCAGCGTATGTGAAAGAAGCAGATGCAAATATGGTCATCTTTAATGACGAATTATCTCCTTCACAAATTCGAAATTTAGAAGAGGATTTAGATTGTAAAGTAATTGATCGTACCATTTTAATTTTAGATATTTTTGCGCAACGTGCGAAAACGAAAGAAGCGCAGTTGCAAGTAGAAGTGGCCCATCTTCAGTACATGATGCCTCGTTTAATCGGTCTTCGTGAATCTTTAGGAAGACAAAGCGGGGGAGTTGGCACGAAAAATAAAGGTGTCGGTGAGAAGAAGTTGGAATTAGATCGTCGTAAAATTGAAGAACAAATTGCGGCTCTAAATAAAGAATTAGAAGCACTTGTTGCACAGCGCCAAACGCAGCGTAAACAACGTAAGAAAAATGAAATTCCAGTTGTGTCGTTAGTAGGATATACGAATGCAGGTAAATCAACGATAATGAATACAATGCTTGAAATTTTTAATGGTACTGTAGAGAAACAAGTATTTGAAAAAGATATGTTATTTGCGACGTTAGAGACATCTGTACGAAATATTGATTTGCCGGATAATAAATCATTTTTATTAACGGATACTGTTGGATTTGTAAGTAAATTACCGCATCATCTTGTGAAAGCATTCCGTTCAACTCTAGAGGAAGTGGCGGAAGCAGATTTACTTAT
Source organism: Bacillus sp. AC266 (assembly GCF_979253805.1). Taxonomy (NCBI): domain Bacteria; kingdom Bacillati; phylum Bacillota; class Bacilli; order Caryophanales; family Bacillaceae; genus Bacillus; species Bacillus sp. AC266. The sequence continues at coordinate 144,332 of NZ_CEEDEC010000003.1, read as the reverse complement.
TCATGTTGTAGATTACTCAAATCCCAATTATGAGCAATTAATTGATATTACAAATGAAACGTTAAAGAAAATTGGCGTGGAAAATATCCCGACGATTTATGCATACAACAAATCAGATTTGGTAGATGTTGAAATTCCGAAAGTGCAAGAAGATCGCGTTTATCTATCTGCGAAGAAACATGTTGGAATTGAAGAGCTTGTAGAAGTAGTTCGTTCACACATTTATAAAGAGTATACGAAGTGTGAAATGTTAATTCCGTATGATCAAGGGCAGGTAGTTTCGTATTTCAACAATCATGCACACGTTTTATCTACGAGTTATGAAAACGAAGGTACGAAAATGGCACTAGAATGTAAGACGAGTGATTATGAGAAATATAAGCGTTTTTCTATTTAATAAAAAAAGGCGATCCTAATATGTTTTAGGATCGTCTTTTTCTTCATAGTTGCAAGCCTTCCTTTCGTCCTGCCTTAGTATAAAAGAAAATACAAAGAGTTCATATAAATAAATCCGACAAAGCACATAGAAAAAATATATTTTTTTAGAAGTTGAATTTCTGGAAAAAGAAATGAAACCAGTATAGAATAGAAATGTTTCAAAACTCAGAATTTATTCTGATTAAAGTCTAAATTTATTACAATAACTGTAATAAATATACATTTTGTACAGGAAGGAGAAATACACATATGCAGGCAGTTTCACAAAAAAATACAGTAGAAACACCGACAATATATCGAATATTATTTGCGATTAGTTTCGGACATTTTTTGAATGATTCGATGCAAGCAGTTGTGCCAGCGTTGTTTCCTATTTTGGAAAAAACGATGAATTTATCCTATATGCAAGTAGGGTGGATTGCGTTTGCGTTAAATATGACGTCATCGATTATGCAGCCGGTTTTTGGGATGTATTCAGATAAGAAGCCGTCACCATTTTTATTACCGCTCGGTATGTTTTCGAGTATGCTTGGGATGATTGGACTTGCATTTGCACCGAACTTTATAGTTGTTATTATTTCTGTTTTATTTATTGGATTAGGTTCCGCGGTCTTTCATCCGGAGGGCGCTCGTGTTGCTTACATGGCAGCCGGTGCAAAAAGAGGTTTAGCACAAGCGATTTATCAAGTGGGGGGAAATACAGGGAATTCTCTAGCACCTATTTTTACAGCATTAATTTTCGTTCCGCTCGGTCAAATTGGTTCTTTAGGTTTTACAGCCTTTGCAGCAGTTGGAATTGTATTACTAATTTTCGTATCAAATTGGTATAAAAATGAATTAGCCACTGGTGCTGTAAGAAGGAAAAAGAGGGCTGCACTTGAGGCTGAAAATGCGATTGTAAGTACGCACATTAAATTTGTTATTATACTTCTTGTTTTTCTAACATTCGTACGTTCTTGGTACGGTGCTGGTATCGGGAATTTCTATCAATTTTATTTAATAGAGCATTACGGTTTATCTATAAAAAATGCACAGTATTTCGTCTTCGCTTTTATGATTGCTGGTGTATTAGGCACTTTCTTTGGTGGTCCGCTTGCGGATCGATTCGGTAAGAAAAAGATTATTGTCTTTTCAATGCTCGGTTCAGCGCCACTTGCACTATTGTTACCTCACGTTTCTCTTATGTGGGTTGTACCGTTATTTTTATGCATTGGATTTATTAGCTCTAGTAGTTTTAGTGTAATCGTTGTATATGCACAAGAACTTGTTCCAGGGAAAGTTGGAATGGTGTCAGGATTAATTGTCGGTCTTGCGTTTGGTCTTGGAGCATTAGGTGCTGTAGTCCTTGGGAAATTGGCTGATATGTATAGTCTTCAGTTTATTATGCTATTATGTAGTTGTTTACCATTAATTGGACTGACTTCATTGTTACTGCCAAATGATAAGAAAACGATAGAATAGGAGATGTGCTATGAAAGTATGTGAAAACGTTACAGAATTAATAGGAGATACACCTGTCGTTCGATTATCTAAATTTATTCCAGAGGACGCGGCGGATGTGTATGTAAAACTGGAAATGTTTAATCCGTCACGCAGTGTGAAAGATCGTGCTGCCTATAACTTAATTCATATTGCCGAGGAACACGGCCTCATTAAGCCGGGTGATACAATTATTGAACCGACAAGTGGAAACACAGGAATTGGCTTAGCGATGAATGCAGCTGCTAAAGGATATAAAGCTATTTTAATTATGCCAGATAATATGTCCAAAGAGCGTATTAATTTATTGAAAGCATACGGAGCAGAAGTAGTTTTAACACCAGCAGAACAAAGAATGCCAGGAGCAATTGCGAAGGCGGTAGAGTTACAAAAAGAAATTCCAAATAGTTTTATTCCGCAGCAATTTGAAAACCCAGCAAATCCGAATATTCATCGTTATACGACTGCACTTGAAATTTATGAACAAATGGATGGAGAACTTGATGCATTTGTAGCAACCGCAGGAACAGGCGGAACAATTACAGGGACCGGTGAAACGTTAAAAGAGAAACTACCAAACTTATATATTGCCGTAGTAGAACCGAAAGGATCACCAGTGTTATCTGGTGGTGTTCCAGGCCCTCATAAACTAGTCGGAACAAGCCCAGGGTTTATTCCCAAAAACTTAAATACAGAAGTGTATAACGAAATTATGCAAATTGCAGATGAAGAGGCATTAACTACAATGAGGAACTTGGCAAGACAAGAAGGATTACTAGTAGGGCCATCTTCAGGAGCTTCTGTTTACGCCGCAATAATGATAGCGAAGCGTTTAGGTGCTGGTAAAAAGGTTTTATGTATTGCACCTGATACAGGGGAACGTTATTTGAGTATGGGATTATTTGAATGAAAATGATAGAAACCCCTTAATGGTGAAATAGAGCTATTAAGGGGTTTGTTGTAGGTTATTAAGAGAGGGGAAGCGCAATGAAACTATTAAAACCAACAAATGAATATAGTGAACAAATTATGGAATATCGGGAGGTGTTTTTACATGCAGGAGAACAACCACACGGCAGTAGCTCTTTACAAAATTTTGATTCACTAGATGAATGGTTTGAAAAAGTGAGTATACAAGAAGTAGGAGAAAACTTACAAGCAAATCGAGTGCCATCTAGTCAGTTTTTAAGTTTTGAAAAAGGAGAACTTATCGGTTTTGTGAATATTAGACATCGATTAAATCCAGAATTATTGCTGGAAAGCGGTCATATCGGTTATAGTATCCATCCGAATAAACGTCGCCTAGGTTACGCGACAAAACAATTGAAACTTGCATTAAGTGAAGCGCAAAAGTTAGGGTTGAAGAAAGTGCTAATAACTTGTGATAAAGCTAATATTGGTTCGGCTAAAACGATTCAAAAGGTTGGCGGTGTGCTAGAAAATGAAGTAGTTTCTTCTAATTCTGGCGAAATTGTTCTGCGTTATTGGGTAGAAATATGATTTAGTGGAAATTTGAAAAGGTAATATAATGTTTAATATCGAAATAGATAAATGAAAAGTAAGGGGAGTACTGCAGTTTTAGGGGGAAATGCAATGGGATTAAAAGAGAAAGCGATAGAGATGTCGGAGATTTATAGGCAAAACCAGAAAGTCGAAGCTATTATTTTAGCAGGATCTGTAGCGAGAAAGTTAGAAGATGAACATTCAGATATTGAATTACATATTTTATGGTCAGAACCACCAGAGGATGAAGAGCGTCTAGGTCCAATTAATAATATTGGTGGAACGATTTTGTCATATCATCCTTACGAGGACGAAGAATGGTCGGAAACGTATTTGACGAAAGAAGGAATTAAACTAGAGATTAGTAACTTTTTAACATTAACAGTAGAAAAAATTATTTCAGAAGTTATAGAGCAGTATGATACAAATTATGAGAAACAATGTATTGTATCATCGGTTCATGATGGTGTGAGTTTGTATGGAGAAGTAAAAGTACATGCTCTAAAAGATAGAGTTGAAGCATATCCAGAAGAACTGGCGAAAAGGATGATTTCAGAAAAACTTTGGTTAAGCAATCGTTGGCATAATCGAGAGGCGCTTTTAAAACGAAAAGACTGGCTTATGCTTTATGATGTTATTTGTGAAGTACAAAGGGATTTATTCGGTGTTTTATTCGGTTTGAATAGAATGTACGTGCACCATCCTGCGTTTAAATGGATGCCATATAATGTGGGACGAATGAGTATTAAACCTGAAAATTTATATGAGCGTATGGCGAATACGTTGATAGGGAAACCGGAGTATAGTGTACAGGAGTTAGAAGTGCTAATTGAAGAGGTATTACATTTAGTAGAACAATATGCTCCGGAGTTAAATATCGCTGAACAACAAAAGCGTATTCAATATGCGAAGTAAAAAACAAGAGATGTAACAACGCGTTACATCTCTTGTTTTTTTATTTTACTAACTTTCCTAATACAGGTAATCGTTGAATCCTATCACCGAGAATATGCGAAGCAAGTCCACTCGTTAATACGAATAAAAGATAAACAAGTCCTCCTGCTGCGGCGCATATAAACACAATGATCAGTGATTCTATATAAGATTGTCCAGGAATAATCCAGCTTATAATTGCTCTTAATGCAATTACAACAGCAGACATTGCTGCGGAGTAAATCGTAATAAGAAATACTGTTTTTGCTGTTTCGCCAATTTTAAATTTCGCAAACTTAACGATGCAGTACAACATAATAATATTTGAAACGAGATATCCAAGAATTGTTCCAAGTACAGCACCATGTCCACCGAATAAATGTAAGAGCGGTGTGTTCACCACAATTTTAACGAGAATACCGGCTGAGAATGCAATCATTGTTTTTCTTTGATAATCAATTCCTTGTAATATAGCGGCTGAAACTGTGAAAATTGCACTTAATACAGCAGAAGGTGCAAATGAAATTAAATATTGTGATCCACCAAGTGCAATTTCAGGATTTACATAAACCATGCGGAATGCATCGTAAGCGATACTAGCAAGACCGAATGCGGCTGGGATAGTGAAGAATAACAACACTTGAAATATCTTTGAAATTTGTCCTTGTAATTCATCTAGCTTCCCGCTTGTAAATGATTTCGTTATAGCCGGAATAATTGTTAATGAGAATCCAGTTGCAAGTGAAGCCGGAATCATAATTAACTTTTGGGCATAGTTCGTTATATAAGCGAAAACTGCATTCGCGGTTTCTAAAGGTTCTCCCATCGCTCTAAGGACATCAGCTACGGTATATTGATCTACTAATGTATAGAGCGGGATTGCAATGCCTACAAATACAATTGGAATTGCATAACGTAGTAATTCCATATAAATACTTCTTAACGGAATGTTTGATGATCTCGTTTTCAGCTCACCTTCAGGAGGTTTTAATCCATTATATTTTTTCCAGTACATCATTAAAATAGAGACGCTTGCAAGTGCCCCGATAACAGCACCAAATGTAGCAACTGCAACAGAAGAAGCTACTGAACCTCCTAATAGTTTTGAGACGATAAAACTACCAACTAAAATGAAAACGACACGTGCGATTTGTTCTACGACTTGAGAAACAGCACTTGGTTTCATATGTTGAAAACCTTGGAAATAACCACGTGTAACACTCATAGCTGGTACGATAATAAGCGCGAAGCTTAATGCTCGCATTGTAAGTGTTACGTCTGCGATAAATTGTGGATCTGGTGTTTTCGAGCGAATAATAAATTGTGATATGTACGGTGCTCCAATAAATAAAGTTAAAAATCCTAAAAAGCCCATAAACATCATTAATTTTACGCTCGAGTTATACAATTTTTTACTTGTACTATAATCACCAAGTGCATTATGTTTTGCAACAAATTTTGAGACGGCAATAGGAATACCAGCTGTTGAAAAGCTTAATAAAATACCGTACCAAGAGTATGCGTATCCATATAAAGCGACCCCTTGCGTTCCAACTAATAATTGAAAGGGGAAAAAGTATATAAAACCTAAAATTCGTGAAATCATTGTTGCACCACTTAATAAAGCGGTACCTTTTAAAACTTTTGAAGTAGACAAAATTCTTTCCTCCTACTCGTGCTGTCTTGCATTTATCGTATACTACTATAAACCTGCTAGAGAAGTTAATACAGTATAAACCATAAATGTTCTAATACTATTCATACAAAAGTCATATTTTGAATTTTTAAATAGAATGTAATACATAAAATTTCAAAATATAAGTTGACACTATTTTTAATGTATGATAAAAATGATAGTAATCAATTCGGAAAATAATATTTGGGCAATGAAAGGGTATAGTAGTGAAAATCTCCCTATTTCAGAGAGCTGATGGTTGGTGTGAATCAGTATATAGATTATTCATGAAGTTCGTCCTGGAGCATCTTTCATAAATCTCACATTATGAGGAAATGAAAGACGGTAGTTTATACCGTTATCAAATAAAGTGGTGAAGATTGTTTCACAACTAGGGTGGTACCGCGATATTTATCGTCCCTACGTATTTACGTAGGGACGTTTTTTATTTAGGTCCTAATTTTGGTGTGGCTTCATAACTAGGGTGGTACCGCGATATTTTATCGTCCCTACGTATTTGCGTAGGGACGTTTTTTATTTAGGTCCTAACTTTGGTGTATCTTCACAACTAGGGTGGTACCGCGATATTTTTGTCGTCCCTACGTATTTACGTAGGGACGTTTTTTATTAGGGAGGAAGTGAACGTATTAGAAAAGAGTATGGATAGAACAATATAAATACCGGATTGTAAAACAGAAAAAGATAAAGAGAGGAGATTAACAAATGAATTCACAGCAATGGACATCGAAATTAGGTTTCGTATTAGCTGCAGCAGGTTCAGCGATTGGTCTTGGAGCGATTTGGAAGTTCCCGTATATGGCCGGAATTGGAGGAGGCGGCGCGTTCTTCCTTATTTTCATCGGTTTCACATTATTAATTGGTTTACCGCTATTATTAGCTGAATTCGTTATCGGAAGAAGTACACAAAAAGAGGCTGTTGATGCGTATAGCGAAATCGCACCAAAAACACTATGGCCTTGGTTAGGTAAATTAGGGATTGTAACTTGTTTCATATTACTTTCTTTCTACAGTGTTGTAGGAGGATGGATTATATTATACTTATGGAATGCAATTACAGGTAGACTATGGGAAGGAAATGGAGCATACGAAGCTACGTTTGGTGAAATCATTTCCAATCCGTATTTAGCAGTTGGATCACAGCTATTATTCATCCTTATTACTATTTTTATCGTAAGTAAAGGTGTACAAAATGGTGTTGAAAAAGTAAATAAATATTTCATGCCAGCATTATTCGTTTTATTCTTCGTATTAATTGTTCGTGCACTTACGTTAGATGGTGCCGGAGAAGGAGTTCGATTCTTCTTACAACCTGATTTCTCAAACGTAACATCAGAAATCATTTTATATGCAATGGGGCAATCGTTCTTTTCGTTATCTGTCGGGGTAGCCGTTATGGTAACGTATAGTTCGTACTTACCGAAAGAAGAAAGCTTACCACGTTCAGCATTTTCTATCGTAGCTTTAACGCTTGTGATTACATTACTTGCAGGGCTTGCAATTTTCCCAGTAGTGTTCGCATTTGGGATGGAACCATCTCAAGGACCAGGGCTATTATTTATCGTACTGCCAGCTATTTTCAGTAAAATGGCGTTCGGGAAGTTATTCTTCATTGTTTTCTTATTACTATTCTTCTTTGCTACTATTACATCAGCAATTTCGATGTTAGAAATTAGTGTTGCGTCTTTAACAACTAAAGGTAAAAGTAAAGGGAAACGTGAAAAAATGGCATTAATTGTTGGCTTGTTAATCTTTGTTGTAGGGGTTCCATCAGCCTTATCATTCGGTTTGTTAAGTGATGTGAAACCATTTGGGAAAACAATTTTTGATTTAGCAGACTATGCGGTTAGTAACATATTAATGCCGCTTGGTGTTTTATTAGTTTCCATCTTTGTTCCGTTGAAAATGAAGAAAGATGTATTAATGAAAGAGCTTGGTGTAAGTAAAAATAAAGGCTATAAACTATTCGTATTATGGTTATTCTTACTTCGCTATATTGCACCAATTGCGATTATTATCGTATTCCTAAATGTGCTTGGAATTATATAAAAGAAAGGTAGCGTATCGAGATATGATACGCTACCTTTTTATTTTGCTTTTTTTTGCAATTCGTTTACTGTCACGAATTGATAGCCCTTTTTAGATAAAGAGTCTAAAATACCTTCAATAGTTTGCAGATTTTCATTAGATTCATCGTACATAGGGTGCAATAAAATGATAGAACCTGGTTTTACATTTTTACTAACATATTCAATTTTATCAGCTGTAGATGTATAAAAAGTATCAGGTTCAAGGTCCCATGTGATTGTTTCGATATTGTTTTTATTTAAATAATAGGGCAGACCAATTAGCTTTTTACCGTTAGGTGGTCTAAAATCAATTCCATCTGTATATCCTGTTTGACGGATTATCGAGTTCGTTTTTTCTATTTCTTCTTTAATAAAAGAAGGCGTTTTGAAAACCATTCTGTTATGAGAGTATGTATGGTTTCCAATTTGGTGTCCAGATTGTACGATATCTTCTCCTAACGATAGGTTTTTCTCTAGTTCATTTCCGATTAAAAAGAAAGTAGCTTTTGCATTGTATGTATCTAGTAGTGGTAATATTTGTTTTACATTGTTCGTAGGGCCATCATCAAAAGTTAAAGCAATCACTTTTTCATTTGTTTCTACTCGGTTTGTTAAACCTCCAAACAATTGAAAACTTCTTGCGTTCATCAATTTGTATGTTCCGAATAATGCTACAGTAATAATGAATAATGTAACGATTGTAATGATTATATTCTTTTTCATAACGCAACCTCACTATACTTTTGGATTGGACTAAAAAGTATTATATCAAACTAAGTAACTTCGTGCTTTAAAAAGGATGTGGATGCAAGGGGAAGAAATTTATCATATAATAAAATGCAAAAGGTATATTAGGAGGTGTTTATATGGCGATTATAATTCAATTGCCAGACACTGCAGCGTCTCATGCAAAGCCAAGTATGGAAATGGCGATACTTTGCGTGGGGTAGACAAGTAATATACAATCGCCTAAATGAGCTCGTATCATTTTTTATATTTGGCTTTGCACCTTATTGAAATGAACCATAAAAAATAAGGGGCGAGCAGAAATGAAATACGTTAAAGCTGCGACGGTTTTACCAGAAATTTTAATTGCTGAAATTCAAAAGTATATACAAGGTGAAACAATTTACATTCCAAAACAAGAAACAAAACATTGTAAATGGGGTACACAATCTGGAGGAAGAAAACAACTAGATGAAAGAAACAAAGCTATTAAAGAAGCGTTTAAAAGTGGAATTTCCATTCATCAACTTGCGGAGGAGCATTTTCTTTCCGGAGAAACGATTAAAAAGATTGTGTATTCTAAATGAAAATAAAAGAGTCTAGTTCAATTATTAAATTGAACTAGACTCTTTTTGTTTTGTATCTATTGGATATGAATGGGCAAGATAATAGAAAAAATGTGCCGGCTTTTTACTAAATAGAATATAGAGCATTTGAGTGAAAAGCAGAAAGGTGAGCATATATGAATCATCTAGGACAAATAACGATAGAACTATTTTTTGGTTTTTTTGTGCTATTGATTGCTACTAAAATATTAGGGAAGACACAAATATCTCAGTTAACGCCATTTGATTTTATTTCTGCCATAGTTCTCGGAGAATTAGTAGGAAATACTATATATGATCCGGAAATAAAAGTATGGTCTATTTTATATGCAGTACTTGTATGGGTAGTGTTAATTTATACAATAGAAGTGATAACGCAAAAATTTAGGGGGACGAGAAGTTTTTTTGAAGGCTCTCCGTCAATCATTATCCGTAATGGATATATTGACCGGGAACAACTAAGTTCAAATCATTTGGATATTAATCAACTACAACAAATGCTAAGACAACAAAAAGATATATTTTCAATCCGAGAAGTTGAATATATGATTTTGGAACCTAATGGAAACATAAGTGTTCTGAAGAAAAGCAAATATGAATCTCCTACTATAAATGATTTAAGCTTAAAACATAAACCTGTATACTTACCGATTTCATTAATTAGTGATGGAAAAGTAGTGAAAGATAATTTGAGGGAAGCAGGTTTTGATGAAGGATGGCTTTATAAACAAATAAAGCAAAAAGGGATTACTAAATTTGAAGATGTATTATATGCAGAATGGAAAACAGATGATGGTTTCTTTTGTCAGGAAATGCCTCGGTAGAACATAGTCAGAGTATGTAATGTTCATTTCTAAGTTATCTTTTACATATCAAAAAGCTGAATCATTGTATACAATAAGACTAGATCAACAATTTGTATGGAGTGATAAAGATGGAAGCTTTTATTAGAAGTGATCAATATAATTTTATAAAATCACAAGCTTATATTTTAGCAAATGGGCACGCAACGGCAAATGATAGAGGTGTAATTCAAGCATTAAAATCACTTGCGATTGAAAAAATAATACATGTATTTGAAAATTTAACAGATGAACAGAAAGAGTTAATTGATACGGTATTAACAGTTCAAAATAGAGAAGATGCAGAATCGTTTTTACTGAAAATAAATCCGTATGTCATTCCGTTTCAGGAAGTTACAGCGCAAACGTTAAAGAAATTATTTCCTAAGGCGAAAAAATTAAAACTTCCTGATATGGAAGAACTGGACATGAAAGAATTATCTTATTTAAGCTGGATTGATAAAGGGTCAAGCAGGAAATTTATTATAGCGAAAAATGATAAAAATAAGTTTGTTGGTCTGCAAGGAACGTTCCAAAGTTTAAATAAAAAGAGCATTTGTTCATTATGTCATGGACATGAAGAAGTAGGGATGTTTTTAGTTGAAATTAAAGGTAATATACCAGGAACTTTCGTGAAAAAGGGAAACTATATTTGTAAAGATGGTGTAGCTTGTAATCAGAATATGAAATCTCTTGATAAATTGAATGATTTTATTGAACGATTGAAGAAATAAAGAAAAAACCTCTAGTATTTAAACTGGAGGTTTTTATTTTTTGAAGAAGTAGTAATAGGCTTTTTTTATAGCTGTAAATTTATAAAAAAAGTCGGGTCATTTATAATGAAATTAGATAAAAATATCTATTTGGATACAGTTGCTTATTTTGAAGGAGGTAAAACATGAATTACATTTCACCGAAAGAAGAGATATTAAAAATGAAACGGTGGCCTAAAGATACGATAGCGGCGGGGCGTGGTCATACTGTTGGTCTTAAATCGGATGGTACAGCGGTAGCAGTGGGGCGAAATAAAGAAGGAGAATGCAATGTAAGCAGTTGGTGTGATATTGAAGCAGTCGCTGCGGGCAATGTTCATATGGCGACGAACACTGGGAACGCTCATACAATCGCTCTTAAAAGTGATAATACTGTGGTAGCTGTGGGTTGGAATAAGCATGAACAATGTGATGTAAATGATTGGAATAATGTTGTAGCGGTTGCGGCAGGGTGGCGTCGTACCATTGGCCTTAAACCGGATGGCACAGTAATAGCAGTGGGGCGAAATAAAGAAGGAGAATGTAATATAAGTAGCTGGAGAGATATTGTGGCGGTCACGGCGGGTGACTGGCATACAGTCGGTCTTAAAATGGACGGCACAGTGACGACTGTGGGTAATAATCGATATGGCCAATGCAATGTAAGTGGATGGCGTGGTATGGTGGAGTTGGCGGCAGGTTATCTTCATACTGTTGGTTTGAAATCGGATGGCAAAGTGATGGCAGTGGGTAATAATAAACTTGGTCAATGTGATGTAGGCAGCTGGAAAGATATTATGGCAATAGCAGCTGGTACGAATCATACAATCGGACTTAAATCAGACGGTACCGTGGTGGCAGTCGGCTGGAATGAGTATGGTCAATGTAATGTAAGCGATTGGCGTGATATTGTAGCGATAGCGGCGGGTTGTGCGCATACGATCGGTCTGAAATTAGATGGCACGGTGGTAGCAGTAGGTGATAATACATACGGTCAATGCGATGTAGGTAGTTGGCGCAGTATCCGATTGCCCGGTAAATAGTTTTTAATAACTATTTGTTGATAGATAATTTACAATAAATCACCAGTAATATTATTCTATTTTATGAGTAATTATGGAATAGGATATGTAGATAAGAATCCCTTTTTAAAAGAGGTTCTTATTCTTTTTCCGTAAAATGAGTGTCTAAATGGAATTTTTGAACAAACTTTATTTCAAAGCTACAGTAGAAAGTATAAATTACAAATAAAGCATAGGAGAGCTGAAGAAATGCTTAAAAAGTTTTTGCTTTCTTTACCGGATGTTTTACTTGTATGCATTGTTATCTACATAACATACACAACTACTCTTAGTTTTGTACAGATGTTAGTAATTTCAATTGCAATCGGAATCGTCGGTGGTTTTGTTATAAGCATTTGTAAGGATGTATTCACGTATATAAGGTGGACAATTAAACAGAGGAAATCTTGAATACGTTGTATTGCTATTAGGAGGAGATGAAATGACTAATAAAAAGAATAGAGTAAAAAACGAGATAGTACTTTGGACATTAACAGCGGTTGTTCTTTTAATTGTATGGTACTTTTTTCAAAGATAAAAACGCATCGCACTTTGAAAAAAAGCACGATGCGTTTTTATTATTTTTTTTGCCAATTTTCTTTTATAAAGTCTTCACGGCCAGATTCTTTTTGCTCAGTAGCATATTTCTCTGGATTCTTTTTATAGAAATGTTGATGGTATTCTTCGGCCTCATAAAAAGGTGCAGCCGGGCGAATTTCAGTCACGATTGGATCTTTAAACATACGGCTTTCTGCTAGCGTTTGCTTCGATTTTTCTGCAAGCTCTTTTTGTGTTTCATTATGATAAAAAATTGCTGTGCGGTAAGAGGGACCACGGTCAAAAAATTGTCCGCCATCATCAGTCGGATCGATTTGTGGCCAATATAAATCTAGTAATTTTTGATACGGGAAAATAGAAGGATCGAATGTAATTTGAACGACTTCTAAATGGCCAGATGTTCCAGCTTTTACTTGTTCATATGTTGGATTTTCTATATGACCACCTGCATAGCCAGAAAGTACTTTATGAATACCAGGAAGTTCATCAAATGGTTTTACCATGCACCAAAAGCAACCACCTGCGAAGGTTGCGAGTTCGTATGTTTTTTCGGACATTGCTGTAATCCTCCTAAATGTATATGTTTTATATAGTATTATATAAATTGTTTTATTGCGCAATAAAAAAGATTTGAAAATATATGTTTTTTATAAACAAGATCCTCCGCTCACATCAATTAATTGTCCAGTAACCCAGCGGCTGTCTGGAGAGGCAAGAAAAGCAGCGGTATCGGCAATATCTTCTACTTCACCTAAGCGATTGAAGGCGGAAATAGTAGTAGCGTACTTTTTCATCATTGGGTCGCTCAATAGTTCTGCATTCATATCTGTTTTAATAAAGCCTGGAAGTATTGCATTTACTGTTATTCCTCGTGCTCCGAGTTGTTTTGCAAGCGTGAAAGTCATCGTGTTAATTGCACCTTTCGTCATACTATATGCAACGAAATGCGGGTGGCAGCTGATGAAATATTAATAATTCGGCTATTATCACGTAAACGTGGTAGTGCTTGTTGAATGATAAAGAATGGTGCTTTTGCATTTACTGAAACCATTCTATCAAAAAATTGTTCAGTCGTTTCTTCAATAAAAGCACCAGGACCGATTCCAGCGTTGTTTATTAAAATATCAAATTGTGTTCCACCAGTTCTTTTTTGTAGTTCGTTATCTAGAGAAATATACAGGTTATCTACACCGTGTAAAGATTCAAGATTTGCACCGATAGAAAAAGCTGATCCGCCATTTGATTGAATTTCATGAACAGTTTCTTCAGCATCTTCTTTTCGATTTCCATAATGAACAGCAACTAATGCACCGTCGTTTGCTAACCGTTTTGCGATAGCATGTCCAATTCCTCGGCTTGCTCCTGTAACTAATGCTATTTTACCTTTTAACATAGTTTTCTCATCTCCTCATAAATTGTATATGTTTTTAAGTTGTTTTTCTTTATGTAGTAATGCGAACATACTTAAGTAATATATGAGTATGTGTAAGAAGTTCATTCCGATTTTGTTTTGAGAAAAAATAAATATATTTCTGGTAAATAGAATGAATTTTAATGTTTTTCTAAAAACATGTTGACAATGGAAAGAACCGCGTCCTATAATACGTGTAACAAATAAAAGTTAATTAAGAATTTTCTAACTTTATATGTTGTATATGCAAAGAAGAGGAAAGTAGATGATTATGGTCGTTTCAGAGAGCTACTCCTAGGCTGTGAGAGTAGTAGCAATCGAATCATTGAAGATCACCTCGGAGCATCGCTTGCGAAAGGGAAACTGAGTAGAGGGCGGCGGCATCGTCTCCGGTAAAAGGACGGAGGTCTGATTGGACCTATGAAGCTTATATTTCGTGAGAAGTATAAGGAAGCTGAGTGGTAACGCGAAACTCTCGCCTCAGCAATCAAAGCTACTAATTTGTAGTAGTTGATTGCTGAGGCGAGAGTTTTTATTTTAAAAAATAGAATAAAAGAATGCGAGGAAGAGGAGAGTAAATGATAAAGATTGTTTCAGAGAGCCGCCCAAAGGCTGTGAGGGTGGTAACAATTGAATCATTGAAAATCACCTCGGAGCACTGCTTTTGAAGTTAGTAAAAAGTAGCGGAGTTGTTTCCGATAGAAAAACAAAAGTCTAATTGGACTTGCAGAGCTTATATTTCGTGAGAAATGTAAGGAAGCTGAGTGGTACCACGAGTCTCTCGTCTCAGCAATGGATTGCTACAAGTGTGTAAGTAATCGATTGTTGAGACGAGTATATTTTTAAAGTTAGTATACTGAATATTCTGTTAAAAATACTCATCTCAGCAATCGATATAGAAATAGGTTGCAAAAATAGAGAGAAAAAAGAGGAGAGATGTGAGATGGGAAACCAGTACATTTATATGAATGGGGAATTTGTAGAAAAAGAAAAGGCAGTTGTTTCAGTATATGATCACGGCTTTTTATACGGGGACGGTGTATTTGAAGGGATTCGTAGTTACGGAGGAAATGTATTTTGTTTAAAAGAACATGTGAAACGATTATATGAATCGGCGAAATCTATTTTACTTACAATTCCAATGGCGGTTGACGAAATGGAAGAAGCAGTTTTACAAACATTGCAAAAAAATGAATACGCGGATGCCTACATTCGATTAATTGTTTCAAGAGGAAAAGGTGACTTAGGACTCGATCCGAGAAGTTGTGTGAAACCGAGCGTAATTATTATTGCAGAGCAATTAAAGTTATTCCCGCAGGAATTTTATGATAATGGACTAAGCGTTGTATCTGTTGCATCAAGACGTAATACACCAGATGCATTAGACCCACGTATTAAGTCAATGAACTATTTAAATAACGTACTTGTGAAAATTGAAGCCGCACAAGCAGGCGTACTTGAGGCACTTATGCTCAACCAACAAGGATATGTTTGTGAAGGATCTGGAGATAATGTTTTCATTGTGAAAGATGGAAAAGTGTTAACACCTCCTTCGTACTTAGGGGCGCTAGAAGGTATTACGAGAAATAGTGTGATTGAGTTATGTGAGCGACTTAATATTCCGTGTGAGGAAAGGCCGTTTACTCGCCATGACGTATATGTAGCAGATGAAGTGCTTTTAACAGGAACTGCAGCGGAACTAATTCCTGTAGTGAAAGTAGATTCAAGAGAAATTGGAGATGGAAAACCAGGAGATGTAACAAAAAGATTAACCGAAGAATTTAAAAAATTAACGAGAGAAAGAGGAGTACGTGTTCCAGGATTGGCGGAAAGTTTAGCGTAAATAGGGAGAGGAGTTAATTGAAATGGAGGAACAGTATACAGCATATGATGAACTGCAGAGTGAAGAAGCTACAGGTGCTGGACACGTTATTCAATGTTTGAAGAAATTAGGTGTAACGACTGTTTTCGGTTATCCGGGCGGCGCGATTTTAACAATATACGATGCGTTATACGAAAGTGGTTTAAAGCACGTGTTAACTCGTCATGAACAAGCTGCCATTCATGCGGCAGAAGGATATGCGAGAGCTTCGGGAAAGGTTGGGGTAGTCTTTGCTACCTCTGGCCCAGGGGCGACGAATTTAGTTACGGGTTTAGCAGATGCTTATATGGATTCGATTCCTTTAGTTGTCATTACAGGGCAAGTTGCAACGCCTTTAATTGGTAAAGACGGATTTCAAGAAGCGGATGTTGTCGGAATTACAGTACCTGTTACGAAGCATAATTACCAAGTTCGTGATGTAAATCATTTATCACGAACTGTGCAAGAAGCTTTTTACATCGCCGAAAGCGGGCGACCGGGACCGGTATTAATTGATATTCCAAAAGATGTTCAAAATGCAAATGTAACAAGTTTCTTTAATGAAGAAGTGGAGATTCTAGGATATAAACCAGAACCTTTTCCAGACAGTTTGAAACTGAGAGAGGTAGCAAAATCAATTTCAAAAGCAAAACGCCCACTCCTTTATATCGGGGGAGGCGTCATTCATTCAGGCGGATCTGAAGAACTCATCAAGTTTGCGAGGGAGAATCGTATTCCAGTCGTTTCAACTTTAATGGGACTGGGGGCATATCCGCCGGGAGATCCGTTGTTTTTAGGAATGCTCGGTATGCATGGAACGTACGCTGCAAATATGGCAGTAACAGAATGTGACTTATTACTGGCGTTAGGTGTTCGTTTCGATGATCGTGTAACAGGGAAATTAGAACTTTTTTCTCCGCATTCGAAAAAAGTACATATTGATATTGATCCTTCTGAGTTCCATAAAAATGTAACTGTAGAGCATCCGATTGTTGGTGATGTGAAAAAGGCGCTACATATGCTGTTACATATGTCTATTTATACACAAACAGATGAATGGCTTCAGAAAGTGAAGAAGTGGCAAGAAGAATATCCACTTTCATATAAGCAAAAAGAATTTGAGTTAAAACCACAGCATGTTATCAACTTAGTAAGTGAATTAACGAATGGTGAAGCGATTGTCACGACAGAGGTAGGACAGCATCAAATGTGGGCTGCTCACTTTTATAAAGCGAGAAAACCACGGACTTTTCTAACATCAGGGGGATTAGGGACGATGGGATTTGGTTTTCCAGCAGCAATTGGCGCTCAGCTTGCAAAAGAAGAAGAACTTGTCATCTGTATTGCTGGTGATGCTTCTTTTCAAATGAACATTCAAGAGCTGCAAACAATTGCTGAAAATAATATTCCTGTCAAAGTATTCATTATAAACAACAAATTTTTAGGAATGGTAAGGCAATGGCAAGAAATGTTTTATGAAAACCGTTTGTCGGAATCGAGAATTGGGTCACCAGATTTTGTGAAAGTAGCAGAAGCTTATGGTGTAAAAGGGCTAAGAGCAACAAATTCGTTTGAGGCGAAAAAGGTAATGTTAGAAGCGTTTTCTCATGAAGGTCCTGTCGTAGTTGACTTTTGTGTAGAAGAAGGTGAGAACGTCTTTCCAATGGTTCCGCCAAACAAAGGGAATAACGAAATGATTATGAAGAGGTGGGAAGAATGAGTCATACTTTTTCATTAGTTATTCATAACGATCCGAGCGTCTTATTACGTATAAGCGGAATTTTTGCTCGGCGTGGTTATTATATTTCTTCTTTAAATTTAAACGAAAGAGATACAAGTGGTGTTTCTGATATGAAACTAACAGCAGTTTGTACTGAAAATGAAGCAACGTTACTTGTCAGTCAGTTGAAAAAATTAATCAATGTACTGCAAGTAAATAAATTATAAGGAGTGTATGGAATATGAAAACTTATTATGAGAAAGATGCAAATTTAGAGCTATTAAAAGGGAAGACAGTTGCGGTAGTTGGATATGGATCTCAAGGTCATGCTCAAGCACAAAACTTACGAGATTCTGGTGTGGAAGTTGTAGTTGGTGTTCGTCCTGGTAAATCATATGAAGTAGCAAAAGCAGATGGGTTTGAAGTAATGTCCGTTTCAGAAGCGGTTCGAACCGCACAAGTTGTACAAATGTTATTGCCGGATGAACAGCAAGCGTATGTATATAAAACAGAAGTAGAAGAGAATCTTCGTGAAGGACAAATGTTACTTTTCTCACATGGATTTAATATTCACTTCGGGCAAATTAATCCGCCAAGTTACGTAGATGTAGCGATGGTCGCGCCGAAGAGTCCAGGTCATCTCGTTCGCCGTGTCTTCCAAGAAGGAAATGGTGTTCCGGCATTAGTCGCAGTGCATCAAGACGCAACGGGAACAGCACTACATGTAGCATTAGCGTATGCAAAAGGTGTAGGTTGTACACGTGCAGGTGTAATTGAAACGACATTCCAAGAAGAAACAGAAACAGACTTATTCGGTGAGCAAGCAGTGCTTTGCGGAGGAGTAACAGCACTTGTGAAAGCTGGTTTTGAAACGTTAACGGAAGGTGGATATCGTCCTGAAATTGCATACTTTGAATGTTTACATGAATTAAAGTTAATTGTTGATTTAATGTATGAAGGCGGATTAACGAATATGCGCCATTCTATTTCAGATACGGCAGAGTTTGGAGATTATGTAACAGGATCGAGAATTGTTACAGATGAAACGAAGAAGGAAATGAAACGTGTTCTTGCAGAAATTCAGCAAGGTGAATTTGCGAAGAAATGGATTTTAGAAAATCAAGCAGGGCGTCCAACGTATAATGCGATGAAAAAAGCAGAACAAAATCATCAGCTAGAAAAAGTAGGAGCAGAGCTTCGTGAAATGATGAGCTGGATTAAGGAACCAGAAAAGAAAACGTTAGTAAAGAAATAGATTGAGAGAATATAAGTGAAAAATACGTAAGAGGGGATTTGACAAGATGAGAAGTGACATGATAAAAAAAGGTTTTGATAAAGCGCCACATCGTAGTTTATTAAAAGCAACTGGTTTGAAAGATGAGGATTTTGATAAACCGTTTATTGCGATTTGTAATTCTTTTATTGAAATTATTCCAGGGCATAAGCACTTGAACGAGTTTGGGAAACTTGTAAAAGAAGCCGTTCGTGCGGCAGGCATGGTGCCATTTGAATTTAATACAATTGGAGTAGATGACGGTATTGCGATGGGTCATATCGGTATGCGTTATTCGCTTCCGAGTCGTGAAATCATTGCAGATTCAGTAGAAACGGTTGTAAATGCACACTGGTTTGATGGAATGATTTGTATTCCAAACTGTGACAAAATTACACCAGGTATGATGATGGCTGCACTTCGAATAAACATTCCAACTGTTTTCGTTTCAGGTGGTCCGATGGCAGCGGGGAAAACATCTAAAGGGGAAGTTGTCGATTTAAGTTCTGTTTTTGAAGGGGTAGGAGCCTATCAATCTGGGAAAATTTCAGAAGAAGAATTAAAGGATATTGAAGATCATGGCTGTCCATCTTGTGGTTCTTGTTCCGGTATGTTTACAGCGAACTCTATGAACTGTTTATGTGAAGTGTTAGGTTTAGCTCTTCCTGGTAACGGGAGTATTTTAGCGATTGATCCAAGACGTGAGGAGTTAATTAAACAAGCAGCAGAAAAATTAAAAATTTTAATTGAAAGAGATATTAAACCACGCGACATTGTAACAGAAGAAGCAATTGATGATGCGTTTGCACTTGATATGGCGATGGGTGGATCAACGAATACAGTATTACACACGTTAGCACTAGCACAAGAGGCGGGGTTAGATTACGATATGAACCGCATTGATGCAGTTTCAAGGCGTGTACCGCATTTATGTAAAGTAAGTCCAGCTTCTAATTGGCATATGGAAGATATCGATCGCGCAGGCGGGATTAGTGCAATTTTGAAAGAGATGAGCCGAAAAAAAGGGGTACTTCACCTTGATCGTATAACTGCTACTGGGCAAACATTAAGAGAAAACATTGCTCATGCAGAGATTCAAGATAAGGAAGTTATTCATTCTCTAGAAAATCCTCATAGTGAAGAAGGAGGATTACGTATATTAAAAGGAAACCTTGCGAAAGACGGAGCGGTTATTAAAAGCGGAGCAACAGAAGTAAAACGATTTGAAGGACCTTGCGTTATCTTTAATTCACAAGATGAGGCGCTTGCCGGCATTATGCTTGGGAAAGTTAAGAAAGGAGATGTAGTTGTTATTCGCTATGAAGGACCAAGAGGCGGACCTGGTATGCCGGAAATGTTAGCACCAACATCAGCAATTGCTGGTATGGGATTAGGAGCAGATGTTGCACTTTTAACTGATGGTCGCTTCTCTGGTGCTTCACGTGGTATTTCGGTAGGGCACATTTCACCAGAAGCAGCAGCTGGCGGAACGATTGCACTTCTTGAACAAGGAGATATTGTATGTATTGATGTTGAGGAACGCTTGTTAGAAGTGAGAGTTAGTGATGAGGAATTAGAGAAGCGTAAAAAAGGGTGGAAACGACCAGAACCAAAAGTGAAAACTGGGTGGCTTGGACGTTATGCACAAATGGTAACATCGGCGAATACAGGTGCAGTTCTGAAAATCCCGAATTTTGATTGAGCCAATATAAAAAGAGATAAGGATGATATAAAATGGTGCAAAATGTAAAGGAGAGAGTGAAAATTGAAGATATCTTAATGGCTCATAATTGCATGAAAGATATCGTTATTAAAACACCGTTACAACGAGATTCAGTTTTATCTGAGAAATATGAATGTGACGTATATGTTAAGCGAGAAGATTTACAAGTTATTCGTTCTTTCAAAATTCGTGGTGCGTATAATTTAATTCAAAGTTTACCGAAAGAAAAGTTACAAAATGGTGTTGTTTGTGCAAGTGCTGGTAATCATGCACAAGGAGTTGCTTATACGTGTAATTTATTGAAGATTCCGTCAAAAATTTTCATGCCGACAACGACACCTAAGCAAAAAGTATCACAAGTTGAATTTTTCGGTGGTGATTTCGCAGACATTGTATTAGTTGGTGATACATTTGATAGTTCTTTCCAAGAGGCGCAGCGCTATTGTGTAGAAAATAGGATGACATTTGTACATCCGTTTGATGATCCGTATGTCGTTGCTGGTCAAGGAACAGTCGCTGTTGAAATTATGCATGATATGGAGAAACCAGTTGATTATATATTTACAGCAATTGGCGGTGGTGGATTAGCATCTGGTATTGGTACATATGTAAAGGGGGTTAGTCCTACTACAAAGGTAATCGGTGTAGAACCGATGGGAGCTGCATCTATGAAAGAAGCTTTTCTTCAAAATGAAAATGTTGCATTAGAAAAGATTGATAGTTTTGTTGATGGAGCAGCTGTTAAGAAGGTAGGAAAGTTAACTTTTGAAACATGTAAAGATGTAATTGATGACATAGTTTTAGTACCAGAGGGAAAGGTTTGTACGACGATTTTAGAACTGTATAAGAAAAATGCAATTGTAGCAGAGCCAGCTGGTGCGCTTTCTATTGCGGCACTTGATCTATACAGAGATGAAATAAAGGGAAAAACAGTTGTATGCACGTTAAGTGGTGGAAATAATGATATTGATAGAATGCAAGAAATGAAAGAACGATCCCTTATTCATGAAGGATTAAAGCACTATTTCATCATTGAATTTCCGCAACGTTCAGGAGCACTACGAGAGTTTCTTGATAAAGGATTAGGACCGGAAGATGATATTACTCGCTTTGAGTATATTAAGAAACATAATAAAGAAAATGGTCCAGCTTTAGTGGGGGTAGAATTAAAGCATAAGGAAGACTATGAAGCTTTAATTACTCGTTTTCAAGAAAATAACATTCAATTCGTGGAGCTTAATAAAAATCCTGTGCTGTTTGATTTACTTATTTAATAAAAGAAAAGAGTTAACATACAATTCTACTTGAAATAAAAAAGATAGATACAGGAGGGAAATCCTGCTTGTTCTATCTTTTTTATTCTTTGAAAGTTAAACGAAATACGCTCCATATTCAAGAAGGATAAAGCTAGTTAACCAAAAAAGTATTGCAATACGAATGATTACATACATTGTAAATTCAAAGGGAGTAAGTTTTCTCTCTCGCTTTATTTTTTCTTAGAAGTCTAACAGAAAAAAATGAACATAAAAGCAGGATCGCTATAGATATTTTATACACGTTTTCTAACAGACTTATATTTTCTAATAAGTTTTTCAGCATATTCATCACCTATCCCGTAATGTATGTTACAGAGAAATGAATTTCGTGCTGTTTAGTTGCGTTTGTTTATTATTTTCCCAGTATCATCAATTTCTACATCAGCTGAAACCGTTTGTAAATATTGCAGTGCTTTTTTCTTTTCTTCTTCATTTACAGGAGAAACTTGGTTGTTGCGAATGATGTAAGGATTGAATGACATTTGGACATCCTTACCTTTAAAGGTTAAAGTTAATACGCCTGTTTCGGCACTCTTTCCATTTACATAATTCGGGAATAAAAAGTTTCCTAACGAGTATGCGATAGGAACTTTATTGTAATACTCAAATCCTTGTAACCAATGCGGGTGACTTCCAACGATTGCATCAGCACCCGCCTCTACCATTTTTGGAACATATTGTTTCTGGTATTCTATTGGACGATTAGATTTTTCGACGCCCCAATGCATATAGACGATTACATAATCAGCATCTTTCTTTTGCTCTTGAATCGTTTTTGTTACAAGATCTAGGTCATATCCGTTTGCAACGCCGGGTTTATTGTCACCAGCTACCCAATTAAAGTTGGGCATAAAGCGTACAAAGGAAAGAAATTTAAACTTTTTTCCTTTTACAGTTAGTTCACGAGCAGTATAAGCATCTTCAGCATTTTTTCCGGCTCCAGTGTAAGGTAGTTTTAATTTTTCGACGTGAGAAATGGTGTCTAGTAGTCCATCTTGCCCATAATCAAGCGTATGGTTATTGCCAATGTTCACGATGTCATATCCGGTGTTTTTAATGGCTTGTAGTGTGGATGGATCACTTTTAATCCAAAATTGTTGCCCAGGTACTCTTTTTTCTCTCGTTGTAAATGCTGACTCTAAATTAACAAAAGAAATATCAGCTTTCGTTATTTCTTCTTTTACGTGTTGGAATGGATAATCAGCCCCATTTTTTTCGATTACGGGACGTAATTGCCAATCGAACATTGTATCACCAGAGAAGGTGAGTGTGATTTCAGGGTCTTCGGTTTTCTTTTCGCTTTTTGAAGCTGTTTTACTAGATTTGTTTTGCATATCAGGTTTGTCTTTCGCTTTTGAAATAAAAGAGTAGTTGATTAATAAAACAATTGGTGTAATGAAAAAGGCTATTAACAGAAATCGTTTTAGTAAAGTTTTCATAAATACCTTCCCTTTTGAGTTTATCCCGCAATTAGATTAATAATGAATCTACTAAAGGCAATCGGTTTTTGTATAGTTACAAAAAAATAGTGGGTTATGTAGTGAAAAACGTTTGTTAATATTCACAATATTACGTTAACATATAGGTAACCTGTAAATCAATGTATAAACCAAAATATAGAAATAAAGAATTCGAAGGGTGAAGAATGAGAAATGGTTATATTAGGAGCAGTTGTAAATGGGATTTGTATTATATTTGGTACTTTACTTGGTAAATTATTTAGTGCGATTCCAGAAAGTATGAAGGGAACAATTATGCATGCAATTGGTTTAGCGGTTACTGTACTTGGACTTCAAATGGCATTAAAAAGTGAAAATTTTCTTGTTGTCATACTAAGTTTAGTTATTGGTACGGTAATCGGAGAATGGCTACAATTAGAAGAAAGGTTAAAACTGTTAGGGGATTGGCTAGAAAATAAAGTTGGATCGAAAGGGAAAGGGAGCATATCAGAAGGCTTTGTAACAGCCACGCTTATTTTTGCAATCGGAGCGATGGGGATACTTGGTGCATTGGACAGTGGGATTCGCGGAAATCATGATATTTTATTTA
Organism: Bacillus sp. AC266; assembly: GCF_979253805.1. Taxonomy (NCBI): domain Bacteria; kingdom Bacillati; phylum Bacillota; class Bacilli; order Caryophanales; family Bacillaceae; genus Bacillus; species Bacillus sp. AC266. The sequence goes on along the minus strand of NZ_CEEDEC010000003.1, from coordinate 120,320 downwards.
CAAAGGCGATTATCGATGGATTCATTTCTATTATATTAACGACAACTCTAGGAATTGGAGTGGTATTTTCAGCAATTCCAGTGATTTTATATGAGGGAGGTATTGCAGTTTTTGCAACACAAATTAATAGTTTTGTACCAGAGAAATTAATGAATCAATTTATAGTTGAAATGACAGCAACTGGTGGTATTATGATTTTTGCAATTGGATTAAACTTACTTGGATTCATTAAAATTAAAGTAGCAAATTTACTTCCAGGGATATTAGTAGTTGGAATAATTGTTTCAATTATATATATTTACGGCTTGATATCAAGTTATTAGGGGGAAGTGATGTATATGGAGGAATTTCAATTTACAAAACGTGCACATAAAATATTGGAGATTGCAACGCGAGAGGTTGAGTGTAATAAAGGTATTATTCATCCTATGCATCTATTTATAGGAGCTTGTAAGGAAGGTACTGGAGTTTGCGCGGAGTTACATATGTATTTATTTCACACGGTGGGTATGGATTTTTCAGCAAAAATATCATTGCTCCAACAATATTATGCAAATGAAATAGAATACATAAATGTTGGGGAGTTTAAAGTTTCAAATAAGACGATAGAAGTTTTACAAGTAGCAAAGAAACGGATGGACCGTTTTCAGCAAGTATTAATAAATGAAGGGCATGTTTTATATGCACTGTTTCAAGTTGATACAGTTATTGAAAAGGTTATAAGTAAAAACGTGCAAAAAGAGCTGTTGAGTATTACATCTGAGTCAAGAGACTTAACCGTTGATTTAAAAAGATTTAATCCTATTTATAATAATTTTAATGTTAGAAGAGCTGTCTTTTCTGATTTTGAAAAGTTGGCACGTTTTGTTAAGGATGAATTTGGTGAACGTTGGTTAAAATCTTTAGATTATGGATTTCGGACATATAAAGAGGAGTTACCTATTTTTATTGCTGAGCAGGAAGGAGCAATCATTGGTTTCGCTTGTTACGATGTTGTGAGAGGAAAAAAAGGGTTGTTTGGCCCGATGGGTACAGCGAAACATAATCGTGTGAACGGTGTTGGGAAGACGTTATTGAATCATTGTTTATATAACATGAAGAAAAGCGGATATGATTATGCAATTATAGGACAAGCAGGTCCGATTGAGTTTTATGAGAGGTGCTGTAATGCACGTTTAATACCCATAGGAGATAATTAACTCTATCCCTTTGCAAAGAATGCAAAGGGATAGAGTTTTATTATGTATAAATCAAATTACTAAACTTTTTCCAGGAAACGGTGTAGAATGGGTATCTAATGAAAGAAGGTGTGAAAATGGCCAGCTGGAAACGAAATTTAATGATTTGTTGGCTAGGTTGTTTTACCACTGCAGCCGGTATGAGTTTAGTAATTCCTTTTTTATCTTTTTATATTGAGGAATTAGGAGTGACTGGCACTTCTAGTATTGCACAGTGGTCGGGACTTGCATTTGGTGTAACATTTTTAATGGGTGCGATCGTATCACCGATATGGGGAAAGCTCGGTGATATACATGGACGGAAATTGATGCTTATACGTGCTAGCCTTGGTATGGCGATAATTATGACGCTTATGGGGTTTGTGACAGATGTGTATCAATTAGTCGCACTTCGGTTTTTAATGGGATCGGTATCAGGTTTCCTTTCTACAGCGATGACACTTATTGCTGCAGAAACTCCGCAAGAACATTCAGGTTGGGCAATTTCTACAATCTCAACTGGAGGCGTGAGCGGTTCGTTACTTGGGCCGATACTCGGAGGTTATTTGTCAGAGTTAATCGGAATGCGCCATGTTTTTCTAGTTACAGGAGCTTTCTTATTCCTGTCCTTTCTTATCGTCTTTTTCTTCTTACATGAGGAGAAACATTCTGCTAAAGAAAAAAAGGCACAGCCGAAAAAAGTATGGACGATGGTCCCTGCAAAACATTTAATAATAAGTTTATTTGTAGCAACGTTTATTATTCAGCTTGCAAATATGTCGATTCAACCTATTATTACGTTGTATGTAAAGCATTTGGCAGGACCAGGAACAGATCATATTGAAATGCTTGCAGGTGCAGTCATGTCTGCGACAGGATTAGCAGTTATTTTAGCAGCTCCTAAGCTAGGAAGATTATCAGATCATATTGGACCTCAAAAAACGTTAGTTGTAGCGTTGTTTGCTGCAGGAATTATTTTTATTCCGCAAGCATTTGTAACCTCAGCTTGGCAACTATTAATTCTTCGCTTTTTATTAGGTATTGCACAAGCAGGACTATTACCTTCCGTACAAACTCTACTAAAACAACATACGCCAACCCATGTAACGGGACGAATATTTGGATATAATCAATCATTTCAGTTTTTAGGAAATATGATTGGGCCAGTACTTGGTGGACAAATTGCAGCTCATGCAGGCTTCCAATATGTTTTCTTCTCTACATCATCACTATTATTTATTGCGTGCATTTGGGTTTATTTTCATAGTAAGAACGAAGAGGTATCAGAGAAACGACATTTGGAAGTTAGTTAACTATGTGAATGAAAAACAGAAAAAGGATGAAGCAATATTGCTTCATCCTTTTTCATTAAAATTGAAGGCAAAGATAACTTAATGTACCAAGCTCGTAGCTACGGTGAATGACCGTACCGTCGTTCTCACCACTACCCATCGCGATAAATAGAGGAACAAAATGTTCCGCTCTTGGTACAGCTAATTGTGCATGAGGAGCATTTCTTTCCCAGTTAAACAATGCATCTTTATCGCTAGTATGCATATGATTTATAATCCAATCATCAAATTCAATCGCCCATTGTTCCGGAGTTGTTTCATTCCACTTTAATGCTCGTAAATTATGAACAGTAACTCCGCTGCCGATTACTAAAATATCTTCTTGTCCAAGTCCTTTTAGTGCTTCTCCAATTTCAAATTGTTCTTTTGCAGGAAGGAATGGATTTACTGATATTTGTACGACAGGAATATTGGCTTCTGGGTACATACGATGCAGGAGTGTCCATGAGCCATGATCTAAACCTCTCGTCATATTATGATGGACTGGAATGCCTTTGTTTTTAAATTTTGTTTCTAGCATAGACGCAATGCTAGAAGAGCCTTTCGCATGATATTTGATTTCGTATAACTCAGGAGGAAAACCTCCAAAGTCATAAATTGTTTCATATACTTCATCTGAAGAGGAGATCGTTAATACTTCACTTTCCCAGTGAGCGGTAAAAATAACAATAGCTTTCGGTTTATATGTTTCTCCAAGTGTCTTTAAAAAGCGTGTATAGTCTGTATCTTGAATAGCAAGCATAGGTGATCCATGTGCTAAAAATAGTGAGGGCATCATGATTAAAACCTCCTAAAAATATATTAATTACTTTATGTAAGTAACTATATAATTTTATTTTAAATTCGTCAAGATAATAGTTTAATATGTAATCGGAAAAATAGATCATTTGTCATAATGAAAGCAATTGCATATAATACATAATAAGAATAATGAATGTTTATTCATTATAAAAAAAGATATACATAATAGATTTGGAGGCTGTCGGAATGAGCATACAGGAAAATTTCGTTACGGCATTGGATAAATCGGAAATTTACTTGCGTAAATGGTTACCAGAAGGAAATCCGCGGGGAATTGTTCAAATTGCACATGGTATGACAGAACATGCAGGTGTTTATACAGAATTTATTGATGCTTTATTAGAAGCAGGATATGGTGTTTATGCTCATGATCATAAAGGGCATGGAAAAACAGTGAAAAGGGAAGAAGACTATGGTCATTTTGAACCAAATGTAGGTTGGAATCAGGCTGTGTCTGATGTTATCTTTGTTTCGGAAATGATAAAAGAAGAGCAGACATGCCCGTTATTTTTACTTGGACATAGTATGGGTTCTTTTTTATCAAGACGTGCTGTACAACTTAAAGGTGAATTATATGATGGATTCCTTATTTCAGGAACTGGTGGAAATCCAGGGCTTTTAGGAAGTATCGGTCATAAAGTAGCGACAATTGAGATGAAACTTCGCGGAAAGAAAACGAAAAGTCCGATGCTGAACTTCTTATCTTTCGGAAACTTCAACTCACACTTTAAGCCAAATCGTACGAAATTTGATTGGTTATCTTCAGATATTCATCAAGTTGATAAGTATATTGCGGATCCGTTATGTGGATTCATTTGCACGACTAGTTTTTACCGAGAATTGTTTCATGGAGTTCTAGAAGTAAATAAAATAGAAGAATACAAGAAGACACCAAAAAATCTTCCAATACATATATTCTCTGGTGATCGTGATCCTGTTGGGGATATGGGGAAAGGTGTAAAAGAAGTATACGAAAACTATAAAAAATGTGGTGTGAAAGATGTAACACTTCGTTTATATGAAAATGGTAGACATGAAATGTTCCATGAAGTGAATAGAGAAGATGTATTTCAAGATTTGATTTCATGGTTAGATGAGCATATTGTATAAGAAGAAACCTCACTTCATGCTGAAGTGAGGTTTTTTGAAAAATTGGAGGATTGATTATGAGTGAATTTGTAAATAAAGAATATGTAGAAATAGATTTTCAAGATGTCTGGATAAAAGACGAGGAATTGAAAAATTGTACCTTTATAAAATGCCGTTTTAGAGGGATAGATGCATCAGAAGTTTTTACTAAAAATTGTAATTTCATAGAATGTGATTTTACTGGTACTCTTTTTAATGCTTCTATCCATCAAGGAACTACGTTTGCTAATTGTAGGTTTTTTGGTGCGAATTTATTTGTATCTAAGTTTGAAGAATGTAAAATGACTGGTTCGGATTTCGAAGAGGCGAATTTAGACGGAATAACAATTATATCAGGCGATTGGTCATATACGAATTTAAGGTTTGCAAACTTAAGTAAACAAATGTTAAAGGGTATTCGTTTAATTGAAGCTGACCTATATGAATGTAATTTAGAAAAAGCAGATTTGCGTGAAGCGGATTTAACGGGCGCACAATTAGGTAAGGTGAAACTTAGTGGGGCGGATTTAAGAGGAGCTGTAGTTGATAGAGTTGATTTTAAAGCTTTTGATTTAAAAAACGTGAAATTAGATATAGCGCAGGCGGTTGCAGTCGCGAGATGTTATGGAGCAAAGGTGAATTAAATCATTTGTAACACCGTTCAATATATTGAACGGTGTTACAAATAGTAATGATTTTTAAAGATTGCCTTTTACCGCTTTTATAATATGATGTGTGAAATTGCTAATGTCAGGAGATGCTGAATATGGATAGCATAAAGATTAAACAACTATATGAAGCATTAAGAAAATCTTGGTCAATAGAAACGAGTTCTAAGTGGACGAGCGAAAGCCCAGCAAAGGGACAATGTGGTGTAACGGCCCTTATTGTCCAAGAATTGTGCGGGGGAGAGATAATAAAGACGAAGATAGGTGAAGTATGGCATTTCTACAATAAAGTAGATGGGAAAAGGTATGATTTTACTAGGACCCAATTTCATGAAACATTAAACTATATGGACATGAAGTCGAGCCGTGAAGAAGCATTTGCAGATACAAATGAAAAACAATATAGCATTTTGAAGGAAAAGACAACGAAAGAATTAAAATTATCTTTTGACTCTTAATCTTCAATAAGTTACTATAATGGTGGTAACTAATTAAAGGGAACTTCATAGAGTTGAAAGGGGAAATACTTTTGAAAACAACTTATGTAAACGCTACAATTGCAACGATGAATGGACAAAATGAAGTGATAGAAAATGGATATATCATTGTAGAAAATGATCAAATTATAGATGTAAATAGCGGAGAATTCGCTAACGATTTTGAAGTAGATGAAGTAATTGACATGAAAGGAAAGTGGGTTTTACCAGGGCTTGTCAATACACATACACATGTTGTTATGAGCCTTTTGAGAGGTATCGGAGATGATATGTTATTGCAGCCATGGCTTGAGACGAGAATTTGGCCACTTGAAAGTCAGTTTACGCCAGAGCTTGCGGTCGCTAGCACGGAATTAGGATTACTTGAAATGGTGAAAAGTGGTACAACATCATTCTCTGATATGTTTAATCCTATTGGAGTAGACCAAGATGCAATTATGGAAACGGTATCAAGGAGTGGAATGCGTGCTGCTGTTTCAAGAACTTTATTTAGCTTCGGAACGAAAGACGATGAAAAGAAAGCAATTGAAGAAGCTGAGAAATATGTGAAGCGTTACTATAACGAAAGTGGTATGTTAACTACGATGGTTGCACCGCATAGTCCATATACATGTTCCACAGAACTGTTAGAAGAGTGTGCTCGTATTGCAGTAGAAAATCAAACGATGGTTCATATTCATCTTTCTGAAACAGAGCGTGAAGTACGTGATATTGAAGCACAGTATGGGAAGCGTCCAGTAGAATATGCAGCAAGTTGCGGATTGTTTAAACGCCCAACAGTTATTGCGCACGGTGTAGTATTAAATGAAAATGAGCGTGCATTTTTAGCAGAACATGATGTTCGAGTAGCTCATAACCCAAATAGTAATTTAAAACTAGGTTCTGGTATAGCGAATGTAAAAGCGATGCTAGAAGCAGGAATAAAAGTAGGAATTGCAACAGATAGTGTGGCGTCTAACAACAATTTAGATATGTTTGAAGAAATGCGTATAGCGACTTTATTACAAAAAGGTATTCATCAAGATGCAACAGCATTACCAGTTGAAACAGCTCTTTCTCTTGCGACAAAAGGAGCTGCGGAAGTAATTGGTATGAAACAAACGGGATCACTTGAGGTTGGTAAGTGTGCTGATTTTATTACGATTGATCCATCTAATAAGCCACATTTACAACCGGCAGATGAAGTGTTATCACATCTTGTGTATGCAGCTAGTGGAAAAGATATAAGCGATGTAATTATTAATGGTAAACGTGTCGTTTGGAATGGTGAATGTAAAACGTTAGATGAAGAGCGTATTATATTTGAAGCAAGTCGTTATAAACGAGGTTTACAAAGATAGGTATTTATATACCAGTTGAGAAAGCTATCCTTTCTAGAAAATAGAATAGGGTAGCTTTTTTTATTGAACGAATAAATATTCAAAAGAATGTCGCATCTTTCTATTGGTATTTCTGCTATAATATATAACGCTTTATAATATTTTATACTTAAGGAGAACAACTCATGAAGCGAAAAAAGAGCCATTTAATAGTAATGGCACTTGTTACATCTTTATTTTTAACAGCTTGTAATAATAAAGCGAATAAAAGTGAAACAGAGGCAAAAAAACAAGTATTAAATGTAACAGTATCAGAAGAAATTCCTTCTCTTGATACTGCGAAAACGATGGATGGTACATCAGCGCACGTTATGCAAAACATATTTGAAGGGTTGTATGTATTAGATGATCAAGATCAGCCTATTCCAGCAGTAGCAAAATCGTTTGAAAGAAGTAAAAATGGTAAAAAATATACATTTGATTTGCGTAAAGATGCAAAATGGTCAAATGGAGACAGTGTAACAGCCAATGATTTTATGTTTGCGTGGAGACGGGCGGTAAGTCATGAAACAGCGTCTCAATATGCGTATATGCTCTTTTACGTGAAAAATGCGAAAGAGATAAATAAGGGAACAATGCCTCTTGATGAACTTGGGGTTAAAGTTATAAATGATTATAAGTTAGAAGTGGAACTAGAACAGCCAATTCCGTATTTTTTACAGTTGTTAGCATTACCTATATACTTACCACAGCACGAATCATTTTTAAAAGAACAAGGAAAGAATTATGCATTGGAACCTAGTAATCTCATATATAACGGTCCATTTGTATTAGAGAAGTGGAAGCATGAACAAGAATTTCAATTAAAGAAAAATGATACATATTGGGATAAAAAGAAAGTGAAATTAGAAGAAATAAACTTTCAAATTGTGAAGGATACAATGACAGCAGTAAATTTATATGAAGCTGGCGATTTGGATCGAGTACCAATTAATTCTCAATTTGTAGACAAGTATAAAGGGAATAAGCAATTGCATATGTCGAGCGATCCTGGAATTGCTATGCTCCGTTTTAATGAAAAAAATAATGCGTTAGCAAATAAGAAAGTGCGTCAGTCTATTTCATTAGCGTTAAATAAAGAAGATTTTGTAGCTCACTTTATTAATAACGGGGCAAAACCTGCAAGTGGACTTGTACCAGTTGGTCATATAAATGAAGCGACTGACAAAGATTTTAGAAAAGAAAACGGAGATATTTCTCCATACGACTTACAAAAAGCGAAAAAGATTTGGGAAGAAGCGAAAAAAGAACTTGGAGTAGAACAAATAAAACTCGAGTTTTTAACGTTTGAACAAGATAACGCAAAACGTATGGCGGAATATATAAAAGGTGACTTAGAGAAGAATTTGCATGGATTAACGATACAAATTAAACAACAGCCATTTAAGCAAAAATTACAATTAGAACAAACAGGAGATTACGATATATCTATGGCAAATTGGGGACCTGACTATAAAGACCCAATTAGTTATTTAGAACTATTTACGACGGGTAATCCGAATAACAAAATGAATTATTCTAACCTTCACTACGATGAATTAATAAAGAAAGCGAAAAATGATTTTGTACTAGATCCGGAGAAACGATGGGAAGCGTTGGTAGAAGCTGAGCAGGTCTTATTAGAAGACGCTGCTGTGGCACCGCTGTATCATATTGGCTCAGCTTATGTACAAAAGGATTATGTAAAAGGAATTGAAAAACATCAATTTGGTGGTGTTTATACTTATAAGAATGCTTATATCGCTAATAAATAAATACAAAAAACCTTACTTTTTAAAAGTAAGGTTTTTTTAGAGAGGGCAGGGAAATCCTTTGGTGGTGTTCCCAGCATATAAAGAAGATAAATGAAAAATTGTAGTTACGCATTCATAAGAAGTTGCAAAAATCAAAAACAAAAACGGAAAGTTTTTTCGATTTGTTTAAAAATTGAATGTAGTTTCTATTCTTTGTAGGGGTGTAATATCGGAAAAAGAAGAATAGAAATATAGCATATATGGAATAAGAGAATGCAGTACAGATCAGCATACAAGCATTCTCTTTCTGTAACTACGTTTATTTTTAATTATATGAAAAGAATATTAGATTATATATTTTGTCCTTGGTATACTTAAAAGGTAATTTGGGGTATTAAGATGAATTGATAGAGGTGTTTGTGTGGAATTATTTGAGTATTATAAAAAAAGGGGACGGTTTAAGTGTTTAATTGGGACAGGGATTTTTCTCTTTGGATTATATTGTCTGTATAATAGTTGGGGTGATGTTAATTGGGGAGAAATAATATTTATGGTTATAGCTTCGTTTGTTTTTGGGGGAATTGGATTTTGGCAATTAAGAAAAGGGAACTTATTAAAAGAGAATATAGCTAAAAATGATTTGAAGTTTTGGGATATTGATACTTATGTTTTACTAGAATTACCTCAAAATAATAAACATTACGGTTTATATACTCCCGATGGGGCCTATATAGTAGGAACAACTATGATTTCAACTGATATAATTTCTTCAAAATTACCTTTTTAAAAAAACAAGCAAGTTATTGGGTTGGAAGCAAGGGATGGGGAAATTCTTGCATATTTTCATAGTGAAGTTGAAAACTATGATTGGGCTATTTATGACTCAAATTATAATTGTGTAGGTATGTTTAAAGAAAATATGATACAAGGATTTGGAATGGTACGTGGTTCTTTAATGAATGAAAAAGAGATAAAACTTTCTGAAGTAGAAGTTGAATTTGATTTTTTCGAAACTTCTTTTCGTACAATGGATAATCGGATATTAATAAACTGTAAAAGAGGATATATGCCTTTGGAATGGAGCGAAAGATTCGGATTAAATGTACCTATTATTAAATTAGGTAATAATGTTTCTAATGCTGAAAAGATATTTGGTTTAGGGGTTCTTTTCTACATTTTAGAAACAATTAAAGTAAGAAAAAGTAGGGTTTTTAATGATTAGGATTAAAAATTTGTGTTATGAAATTTTTTGAATGCGTTATTGGGATAGGGGGATATTCATGAGGAATATACAAGTTAGACCGGAAGAATTGAGGAGAATTGCAAAGAATTTTAAATATGCTAGTAATATTTCTTCGGAGTATAATTTCTTTTTGAATCATGAAGATATCTCTAGTGTGTTACATCTTGGTTTTATTAATGAAACAGAATTAGAGTTTCAAAAATTATTTAAAAAAGAAATTGAAGAAAAGCAGTGATCCTTTTAAGGTGTTGGTGTTTTTGAAATAGTTAAAGAATGAATCTTAATTCATATACATAAAAAAGGAGGATTTCTATGAAATCATTACGTTTATTTATGATTCTCACTCTTGTCGTATTGTTAAGCGCGTGCAATACAGCAACACAAGTTACAAAGGTTCAAAAAAATGGCGAAACGACTTTAAAAATTGGTTCCCTGCAAGGGTATTACGATGTGCAAACGCTTAAAGCTGAAAAAGGAAATGTGGAAATTCCTTATGAAGCAGCCGTTGAAGAAGGTACGATTTTATTGCAAGTTACAAAAGATGATAAGGTTATTTATGAAGAAGAAGTCACTTCTCAAAAGGAAGGTTTGCTTTCTTTTGAAGCGCCAAAATCCGGATCATATGATTTAATTGTACGCGTGAAGGGTGAAAAAGAGAAAGCAAAAGAAATTCAAATACATACTAAGCTATGAAAAAACGGCAAGTGGAGTGCACCCGCTTGCCGTTTCCATTTTCAGTTGATTCTGTTACAACATATGTTTATGAAGTGATCCGCTGAGTCCTGATGTTTATTCCGCCGAAATTCCTGATGAAGTTAAAATAAGAGATGAACAAAAGAATGTGTTACAAACTTGGCATGTTAGTAACGAAATTGATAACTCTCTTTTACATGATAAAAAGACTGGGTTTGATACATTTGTATTTGAAAGAGATGTAGATGGTAAAAAGCAAGTAGTAGCACTCAGGGGGACATAAGGTGATGATCTTTTTGGAGAAGGTGTCCCAGACCTTACTACAGATATTGATTATATATGGGGGTAAATAAGTTGAAAAACATTGAAGTTCTAAATAAATACATTGAAGGGTTTTCTGATGATCTCCCTACGTGGTTAAAGCATCTAATCGAGGCAGAGGAGATACATCAAAACTATGAGAATGTACAAGTACTTGGTGAATTAAAAACAGATGCGGTGTTGTACTATGTACACCGTACGCTGCAAGTGTTAGATGGATTGTCTTTAGATGAAGAAGCGTATCGCATTATTGAAAAAGTACTAACGTATAGTGAGCTTGCAAAGGTAGGCTCTTTAAAACAGCGAGAGAAATGGAAGAAGAACGGAATCAATCTATTGGTACATAACGAGGGTTCTGCTGATATCTTTAGTGATATTCAGTTTATCGAACATATAGAGACAAACTTAAACTCTACTGAGTATTTGTTTGTTCGAGATTTAATTAGAACACATGGATTAATCGGGCAGTATATCCGCGGAGAGGCTCGTTTGAACTCTCATATTGATTTAATTGACACATATAAAGAAGAATACGGAGACGTTAGGTTAAAGGAGATTCTATACTATCTTAATCAATGTATTATTGAAGGTGTATCAAAATCTTTGTGGAGCGAAGTAAAGAACGATGTGAAGATTACAATTGATGGGCTATTTGATGGTTATGTGGAGCCATTTACTTCTCGTGTACATAGACTCACGCCAAAACATAAGGAGTCAGTATTTGAAAAAGATATAATTATGGGGAGCGAGAAGAGAGACGTTCAAACATTTTTATCTGATAAGGATTTGTGGTATGTAGAACCGTCTATGCATGCCCTTAGCTTCGAGGATATTTGGACAGTTTTTGTTATGTTAAAGAACGAGATAGGCACTAGAAAGGTTCAGCATATCCATTTCGAGAAATTGATGCAGCAGTTGCACTATGATTTCAAAGGCGAGAAGAAGGACAACGTGTATCGTAAGCGGGTTATTGAGAAGTATCTACGGGAGTACCGTGAGAACGAGAAGCCGAATACAACACATGTTTCTTTTGAGGTTAAAGTCGATGAAGATATGAAGACTGCGTATGTGTCGTTTCAGTTTTCTGCTGTAGGTGAAGCGTTAATCATCTTCTGTGTAGAGGCAGAAAAGATAGATATGATGCATGCTCGGGCAAATGTACTGCTCTTTGATTTCTTCGGGTTACGAAAGGATGCATATGATAGATTCCATAACGAAGAAGTGTATTTGGAGCATATGAATAGTTCGGCTGATGATAAACGAATTATTCTTGATTATATAAAGGGAGATACGATTGTAGATGTCGGATCCGGTGGTGGTGTTATGCTAGACATGATTGAAGAAGAGACCGAGGATAAACGAATCTACGGTATCGATATTTCCGAAAATGTGATTGATACGTTGAAAAAGAAGAAACAGGACGAAAGTCGTTCTTGGGACGTCATTAAAGGGGATGCTATCAACTTAGGTAGCTCGTTTGATAAAGAATCGGTTGATACGATTGTGTATTCTTCTATCCTTCATGAGCTGTTCTCTTATATTGAGTATGAAGGTAAGAAATTCAATCATGAAGTAATCAAAAAGGGGTTACAGAGTGCTTACGAGGTGATAAAGCCAGGAGGTCGTATTATCATTCGTGATGGCATCATGACTGAAGATAAAATGTTAATGCGTGTGATTCATTTTAAAGATGCAGGTGGAATGAAGTTCTTAGAGCAGTATGTCCGTGAATTTAAGGGGCGTATAATCCAGTATGAGGTACTTGCAGACAATACAGTCAAAATGCCTGTTAACGATGCGATGGAGTTCTTATATACGTATACATGGGGTGAGGATTCCTTCGTTCACGAGGTGCAAGAGCAGTTTGGAATCTTTACGCCAAACGACTATCAGGATTTCGTAAAGGGTATCTTTGGAGATAAAGTAAACATCGTTCAAGCTATGAACTATTTACAGGATGGATATACACAACATCTTAGCGAGAAAATCGATTTTAAAGATGAGTCTGGGAATGCGGTTGTGCTACCGGATAGTACGTTCTTTATGGTTTTAGAAAAGAGGTAATGGTATTGAAAACTTATAAAAAGTTTAGTTTGTGGGTTTCGATATGTTTGTGGAGGATCTCGTTCTAAAGCATATGCAATGACGGGAGATTACATGGAAAGCGAACCTTTCTGTGTATACATTCCAAAAGCATTGCGAAAACAGAAAAAGAACGTAAAAAAGGGACATGAGTAAGAATATGCTCATGCCCTTTGTTTAGATTATATAATTTATTGTACTTCGCATCAGTCGTATGATGATCTAAGAAATGAAAAACGCTCGGTTTCCCATCTTTCGTTAAAAATCCACTATCTTGATTCATTATGCTGAAACGAGTTTTTACGTATAATTTCTATTAAACTCATTTTAATAAAGAATAATAATTCGTATCATATGGGATATCATCTTGATACATATAATTTTTTAGAACGCCTTCTTTTTCAAATCCTAATTTTAATAGCACTTTATTGGAAGCTTCATTTTCAAGAAAGACAATTGCTCCGATCCGTTTTAAATGAAGTGTGTGGAAACCGTATGATATAACTTCAGAAACCGCTTCAGTCGCATATCCATTTCCCCAGTGTTCAGGCAAAAAGGCATAACTTATATTTGCTCGTTTATGTTCGGAAGACCAATCATGAAAACCAATTGTTCCAATGAGCCCTTTCTTGTCTTTTAATTCGATTCCCCATTTAATGCCGCTTCTTGCGTTGTAACCCAACTTAAAATTAGTAAGGATTTGCTTTACTTGATCCAAGTTTTGCAATGGTTTTTGGCCATAATGGCGCAGGACATCAGTATTAGAAAAGCATTGTAGTATACTCGGTGCATCTTCTTCGGTAAGTTCTCGTAAAATGAGTCGGTTGGTTTTTAATATAGGAAACATATTTTCACTCCATTTCTTATGAAACTAGAATGTATTTGTTATTATATAATTTAATCTGAAAATAAAGATTATTCAAGAGGTAAGGATGATTTTGAATCTATGGCTGTTAATCATATTGATTTACGACTAGATGAATCGGGGGTATTTTTGTTTCTTGCCCAAGTCGGTAACTCAGGAAGTTCAAGTGAACCACATTTACATATCCATCATCAAAGGCAGGATCCATCCAAGGTGAGTATGTTTTTCACGGAAGGCTTGCCACTTTATTTTCGAACTGAAAAAGGTGCGATAATGCCGGAAAGAGGGACATACATAAGTGGTAAGTAGAAGGAAATCATTTCATACAAAAAGGGTATTCCAAATCAAATTTGGAATACCCTTCTTCATTACCCTACAAATGTTTGATACAGTAAGAAAATATTTAAAACGATAATAAGTGCAGCGATTAACCACGCGATAAATGTTGTAATGCGATGGTTGACGAGTGCGCCCATAATCTTCTTATTACTTGTAAACATAATAAGTGGTACTAATGCAAAGGCAATACCGAAAGATAAGACAACTTGACTCATAACGAGAGCGTAAGTTGGATTTACACCTAAAGCGATAATAACGAGAGGCGGAATCATTGTTATAAATCGGCGTAAGTATAACGGAATATGCATTCGAATGAATCCTTGCATAATAATATCACCAGACATCGTACCAACAGAAGAACTAGATAAACCTGCTGATAAAAGTCCAATCCCAAATAATGCAGCCGATACAGGACCGACTAAATTACTGAACTGGTTAAAAGCAACATCAAGGTCTTCAACGTGCAAGCCGTTTTTAAAGAATAGTGCAGCTGCTACAATTAACATACTTGCATTAATTGCTCCAGCGATAACCATTGCAATAATAATATCGATGAATTCGAAGCGGAAAATCTTTTTCTTTTGTTCATCATTTGTTCCGACTACACGGCGCTGCGTTAAGGCCGAATGTAAATATATCGCGTGCGGCATTACTGTCGCACCTAAAATTCCAGCTGCTAAAAGGATGCTATCTACACCTTGGAATTTTGGAGTGAAAAGTCCTGAGAGTAGAGGGTTTAATTCCGGTTTTGCGTAAAAGACTTGGATACCAAAAGCGATAACAACGATAAAAATCATACCTGTTATGATAGCTTCTAATGGACGAAAGCCTCTGCGTTGAAATTCAAGAATAATAAATGATCCAACTGCTGTAATTAAAGCAGCTGGTAACATCGGAATTCCAAATAGTAAGTATAAGCCAAGTGCTGCCCCGATAAATTCAGCTAAATCTGTAGCCATAATAACGAGTTCCCCTTGTATCCATAAACCGATGGAAACTGGTTTGGGGAAGTTTTCGCGAGCTACTTCAGGAAGATTTCTCCCAGTAGCGATTCCTAATTTAGCTGATAAAGTTTGAATTAATACAGCCATTAAATTAGAAGCGAGTATTACCCAAAGCAATAAATACCCATATTGTGATCCAGCTGCGATATTTGTAGCGAAGTTCCCAGGATCAATATAAGCAACTGATGCGATAAAAGCAGGTCCTAAGAATGGTAACAGTCTTTTAAAGCCTTTTGTTTGTCCACTTAACGCTAAATGGGCTGATTGAACTGTTGTACTTTGAGAAGGGACTTGTTCATTTTTTGTTATATCTTTATTCATAGTAGTATTCCCCTTTGAAATCTTAACTTGATTAAAGTTTCACTTTATTCTTACTCGTTATTTCAATACGTTTAGATATATGATGTGGCAATTTCATTTGAACATAAAAGTTTCCTTAATGCAAATTATATGACTGTATGCAATGAATGGTGTGACGATGCAAAAAAAATTGGGAGTTTATGGTTGCTGACTAAGGGAGAAGATAATAAATTATAGGGTTGTTTTTGAAATTTATGTGAACATACAGCCTATATTACAGCATATTAATTGATGGAAATGAAATTGTATGATATATAATATATTGGGATTACAACCTAACCGTAGTGTTTTGTTCTGTAATCTTGTTTTTATTTCTGTTAACTTATAGAAAAAATTGTAAATAGAAGAAAATAGGCTAAGTACAATTTAGTATGTATTTTCTTATTATATATGTTTTGATATGAACGTTAACTTATACATGATTTTAAAATTTAGATAGGTGGTAGAAATACATTGGCAACTACAAAACCATATAGAGTATTACTGTATTACATGTACACAACAATTGAAAATCCAGAAGAATTTGCTGAACAGCATTTAGAATTTTGTAAATCACTTGAGTTAAAAGGAAGAATTCTTGTAGCGACAGAAGGAATTAACGGAACTTGTTCTGGAACTGTTGAACAAACAGAAAAATACGTGGAAGCGATGAATAATGATCCACGTTTTGCTGGAATCGTATTTAAAATTGATGAGGCAGATGAACATGCATTCAAGAAAATGCACGTACGTCCTCGTTCAGAGTTAGTTACACTTCGTCTAGAAGACGACATTAACCCGAAAGAAATTACTGGGAAGTATTTAGAACCAAAAGATTTTTATGAGGCAATGAAACAAGAAGATACAGTTATTATTGATGCACGAAATGATTATGAATTTGATTTAGGACACTTCAAAGGTGCGATTAAACCAGATATTGAATCATTCCGTGAATTACCAGATTGGATTAGAGAAAATAAAGAAACACTTGAAGGTAAAAAGATTTTAACGTACTGTACAGGGGGAATTCGTTGTGAGAAATTCTCAGGTTGGTTAGTTCGTGAAGGTTATGAAGATGTAAGCCAGCTTCATGGCGGAATTGTAACGTACGGAAAAGATCCAGAAGTACAAGGTGAACTTTGGGATGGTCAATGTTACGTATTTGATGAGCGTATCGCTGTACCAGTAAACCAAAAAGAACATGTTATCGTTGGTAAAGATCACTTTACAGGTGAACCTTGTGAGCGCTATGTAAACTGTGCAAACCCTGAATGTAACAAGAAAATTTTATGTTCTGAAGAAAGTGAAGCAAAACATTTACGTGCATGTTCTCATGAATGTCGTGTACACCCACGTAATCGTTATATCGTGCAACACGAATTAACAGAAGAGCAAGTAGCTGCTACATTAGAAAAAATCGAAGCAGGTAAGTAAGCAAAATTAGCTTAATAAAAAAACAGATGGTAGCATCGTGCTGCCATCTGTTTTTTAGTTACTTTGTACTATCCTTCTCTTTCACAGCAGATAATACAGTTTGTTTTACCCATGCTTTTCTTCGTTTATGTTGTACACTCCATTGGTATAAACTTTGTATACCTAAAATAAGTGAAATGACTATACCACTAATCGCTATTAATAGAGCAAAAAATTCAAAAGGCGATGATATTTTGTTTGAATCGGTGTTTCTTAAAAGATCAATCATAGTAAACCCTAACATTTGGCCTACAACAGAGTAGAGCGTTAAAATTAATAATAAGAGGCTATCTTTTTTTGAAGCAACATTTTCTTGATATTTAAATAAACTATCGAGATTTTGTTTCGCGTTCGTGTACAGTACTTCAATGTTAAAAAGTTTTCTTAGACGAAAGAAAATATCTTCACTTTGTGATTGGGATACTAATTCTAAAGAAAAATAATTAGCTGTAAACGAATTTATTGAATAAATTAATTTCTCTATCTCATTTGTATCTTGTTCAATATTTAGTTCAGCATAAGCGTTTGCCATCTTTAATAAAACAACTTTATGAAATAAATTTAATAATAAAGCGTAATAAAACTCCCCGTACATTTGACTAGCAAGTTTAGTGACTGCTTGTTCACCTTCATTTGTAATACATGTGAAAATATGTTCTTCCATAATAAAGTAACGGTTAGGAGCCCATCTTTGATAAGAATGTTTTGTTAAATAATCGTGAATATAAGGAACATTATTTGCACTAATATATGGCTTACCATCATCTGATAATCCGGAAAGACTGGAAGTTCGATATACATCGATTATATGAAGGTCTGACTCTTTGTTTATGGATAATAGAGTTTGTACATACATTCGCTGGTCTTCAAAGAAAGGGAATGTTTGAAAATAAGAACTCCGCAATCTCTTGTTCTCAAAGAAGTCTGTTAAACCATGAAATAAATCACCGAATATAAGTTTTTCTACTTGTGAATATTTTTTTCCATCACATTCAATACAAATAGTCTCAGTCGTATCACTTTTAGTTTCAAGTACACGGAAGCGAGCCGCGAATTCAATTGCTTCTGATAATGTCATGTTAGGAGCGGTTTTTATTTCTGTCCGAATTGTTAAGAACCCAAGCTCATAAGGACAAAGTGTTACATCAATAGAATGTATCTTGAATGGAACGGAAATAAGGTTAGTTGTTAAATGTCCATTTAAATTAAGGTCTTTAGAATAGCGCTGTAATCCTTTTTGATGTTCTGAATGAGGAAAGAGAATTTTATTTGTAAAGGAAAGATAGTATGCTTCCATATTTTGATGTGAAACTTGAAATTTCCCGTAATATGTATTTTCATCTTCAAGATGATCGAGTCGAAAAGGTCGAAAATCATTTTTTTGTAAGAAAGGGAACATATTTTGTTCATATCCAGTTTTAAACGAAAACGGGAATATAAATTGAAATATAGCTGTTGTTACATCTTTTTCCTCGATTGTTTGTATTGCCTCCATTTACATTGTTTCCTTTCCGTATAAGCTATAGAAACAACATGCCCAATTTTTCTTGAAAATAACCTCTCTTGTTCATTAGATTAAGAATGAAAATTCAGCTTATTTAACAAGGGACATGTATAATGTTATGTATACTAAAATTAGTATAATTGTGTTAGAAAAAGGGGGATGTTGTATGCGTATTTTAGTATTAGGAGCTGGGGGCGTTGGCGGATTTTTCGGTGGCCGATTAGTAGAAAAGGGAGAAGATGTTACATTTCTCGTTCGCAGCAAAAGAAAACAGCAATTAGAAGAAAAAGGCCTTGTTATTCGTAGTGTTAATGGAGATTTTTCATTTCAACCGAAATTGGTAACGAAAGAAGATAGAACGACTCCATTTGATGTGATTTTATTTTCAACAAAAGCGTATCATTTACACGAGGCGACCATAGATTTAAAGCCGTTTGTAGGTAAAAATACTGTAATAATCCCATTGTTAAATGGTATCGCTCATTTATCACTATTACAAAAGGAATTCGGTGAAGAAAAAGTAATTGGCGGTCTATGCTTTATAGAGACGACATTAAACGATCAGGGAGAAATTGTACAAACGAGTGCTGCCAACAGACTTGTATTTGGAGAAATTAAGTCTCAAGATTCAGAGAGAATCAATCATATTTCCAAAGCATTTGCGGGTACGAAATCTAGTTTTGTTTTAAGTGAAAATATTACGCAAGATATGTGGCATAAATATTTATTTATTACTGTAATGTCAGGTGTGACAACATTAATGCGTGCACCAATAGGACCGATTCGCGAAAGCGAAGGTGGACGCGATTTTATCCAAAACTTATTTGAAGAATCTGTGCAAATCATGAGGGCATTAGGAGCTCCGGTAAAGGAAAACATTGCCCAGGAACATATGAAAACAATTGATAAAATTTCGTATGATATGAAGTCATCGATGCAACGGGATATGGAAAAAGGTTCGCTCATTGAAGGGAAGCATTTACAAGGATACTTATTGAAATTAGCAGAGGAAATGTCTATAGATGTGCCTTTATTAAGTGTTGTGTATCAAAATTTAAAGGTATATGAAAAAATGATTTTTACTAAAGAAATGGTATGAAAAAGAGTAAAGGATAGCAAAATATAAATGTTGCTATCCTTTTTTTATTTCTTTTTGACAATTTATTCGTTTCTTTTCGGTTTATCTGTCGTATTTCGTTCTCTTTCACGTTTACCATATAGCTGATTAATTTCATTTGCTACTGCATCTAAATATGAATCGGAAAAAAGTGGCTTCTTTTCTTTAGACATACGGGTCTCCTTTGTGGATTTTTAGTATTCATTATGTATATTTTTCGGTGGATTATGCGCAATCATTTTAATTTTTTTCTTTTTTAAAATTTTTGTTTACTTTTTGAAAATAAAGGAGTATTATAATCCACAGTTTCAATTTTCTAAATCGCTGAAGCCGCATGGTGCGGGGGACCCGTTCTTATGGATTAGTACTTAATCCAATGGGGTGAATCCTTGAAAAAGGTAGGGCTACTCATAGGCCCGAATCCGACAGCTAACCTCGTAAGCGTTATATTGAGAAGGAAGGTGGAGCTTGTGCGACAAAAAAAATAATGTCTACAAGTCTATTTCATTATGGCTTGTAGACATTTTTTGTTTTCTGAAGAAATAGTTTATCCGCTGTAATTAGCAGAAAAATTCGTGCAAAATTATTGGAGAGTGGACAGCGTTGGTTTCATCTATCAAAAGGTTTTTAATTGGAAGGCCGTTAAAATCAACAGAGTTAGGAGAGCAAAAGCTTAATAAAACGAAGGCGCTAGCAATTTTATCTTCTGACGCATTGTCATCGGTTGCATACGGACCAGAGCAAATATTAATTGCTTTAGCAGGTCTTGGAGCGGTAGCTTATTGGTATTCCATTCCGATTGCAATTGGGGTATTAGTATTATTGACAGCTCTTATTTTATCTTATCGACAAATTATTTTTGCTTATCCTCATGGTGGGGGTGCATACGTAGTATCAAAAGAAAATTTAGGGATGAATCCGGGATTAATAGCTGGAGGATCTTTATTAGTCGATTATATTTTAACGGTTGCAGTAAGTGTATCTGCAGGTACAGATGCGCTCACATCAGCTTTCCCTAGCTTACATGCACATAATGTAATCATTGCGATTATATTTGTCATATTGATTACCATCTTAAATTTAAGAGGCGTAACGGAATCAGCTTCCGTTTTAGCATATCCGGTTTATTTATTCGTTGTAGCATTATTTATATTAATTGGTGTAGGAATATATAATATTTTGACTGGTCACGTTTCACCCACGCTGCATTCGCCAATTGGAACACCAGTTGCGGGAATTAGTTTGTTCTTACTGTTACGAGCATTTGCTTCAGGAAGCTCTGCTTTAACGGGTGTTGAGGCGATATCTAACGCAATTCCAAACTTTAAAGATCCTGCACCTAACAATGCAGCAAAAACATTGCTTGCAATGGGTGCATTACTTGCAGTTTTATTTTCTGGAATTGTCTTTTTAGCTTATTATTACGGAATTAACCCAAGTAAGGAAGTAACAGTCGTTTCACAAATTGCTGAACAAACTTTTGGACGTAATTTCATGTACTATTTCATACAAGGTACAACAGCTTTAATATTAATTCTTGCGGCTAACACAGGTTATTCTGCATTTCCGCTATTAGCAGTTAACCTTGCAAAAGATAAATTTATACCGAGAATGTTTACGATTAGAGGAGACCGCCTAGGTTATTCAAACGGTATTATTATACTTGGGATTTCTTCGATTATTTTAATTGTAGCTTTTCAGGGAAAAACAGAACACTTGATTCCGCTATATGCAGTAGGGGTATTTATTCCGTTTACACTTTCTCAAACTGGAATGGTACTAAAATGGCTTCGTGAAAAGCCTGAAGGATGGGCTTTAAGATTAACGGTCAATTTAATTGGTGCAGTCATTAGTTTTATCGTTATGAGCATGTTCTTTTTAACTAAGTTCGCACAAGTTTGGTCAATCCTTATTTTCTTACCTTTCATTATCTTCTTGTTCCATCGAATTAAGAAGCATTATGATGCAGTGGGCGATCAATTAAGTTTAAAAACTTGTGAACCACTTGTTCCGATTGAAGGGAATGTAATTGTCGTTCCTGTAGCAGGTATGACTCATGTAGTAGAAAATTCACTGAACTATGCTAAAGCTCTTTCTGCAGATCAAGTTATCGCTGTGTATGTTGCTTTTGACAGAGAAGAGGAAAAGAAATTTGAAGAGAGATGGGAGAAGTGGCAACCTGAAGTAAGGCTTGTTACATTACATTCTCATTATAGAAGCATTATTCAGCCGCTTACAAAATTTATTGACACAGTGCAATATAAAGCGAGTGAATCAAATTACCGAGTTACGGTCGTTATACCACAGTTTATTCCGAAAAAAGGTTGGCATAACATTCTTCATAATCAGTCTAGTTTACTCATTCGTGCGTATTTACTCTATAAAAGAAATGTTGTTATTACGACAGTACCGTATCATTTGAAAAAGTAAGGAAATTTTTTAAGGATAACTTCACGAAAGTGAAGTTATCCTTTTTGTGTATATGCTATGCATAATTGCATATGGATTTAAAAAATATATTAGTATAATTTTAATGGTTATGAATATGTAGTGTTTCCTGTTGTGGTATATAGATAGTTTAATCGAGAAAGTGAATTGAATTTTATTTTGGGATAAGGACATGAGAGCTTGAAAATAAAGGGAATTAAAATACTTCTTTACGTTATATAAATAGCTGTGTTTAAATGACCTTACAGTACAAAACTTACATGAAAACAAAACGAAATTTCATACTTTCACACGTTAATTAGTTTAAAATGAATAATATTTTCATGTAATATATTCACTGTGTGAATGTGGAAATCGCAATAAAATAGAAAATTTATACAGTTTTATTCATACTAAGCACATATGAAAAGTTATGAAGTGTTTTATAGCAATAAGTAAGTACTGTAGAAATAAAGTTTGAGAGAGGTGGTTCGTACATGACTCACGGTGAGAACGTTCTCTATTTTTAACCATCTCAAATCATTTGCAAGAAAATAGAATACTAAAATGCGATAGTAATAGTTGCTAATACATAGGAGGAGTTAAAGTGAAAAAGACTTTAATTACAGGGTTATTGGTTACAGCAGTATCTACGAGTTGCTTCGTTCCTGTAAGCGCTTACGCTAAGGAGGGGCAAACAGAAGTGAAAACAGTATATGCGCAAAATGTAATTGCTCCAAATACATTATCCAATTCAATTAGAATGTTAGGATCACAGTCACCGCTTATACAAGCATACGGATTAGTTATTTTGCAACAGCCAGACATTAAGGTAAACGCTATGAGTAGTTTAACGAATCATCAAAAATTTGCAAAAACGAATGTACGAGAGTGGATTGATGAATATAATCCGAAGCTAATCGACTTAAATCAAGAGATGATGAGATACAGCACTAGATTTAATAGCTATTATAGTAAGCTCTATGAACTAGCAGGAAAAGTAAATGAAGATGAACAGGCAAAAGCAGATTTTACAAACGCATATGGAAAATTACAATTGCAGGTCCAAAGCATTCAAGAGAGTATGGAGCAAGATTTATTAGAGTTAAATCGATTTAAAACGGTATTAGACAAAGATAGTAATAACTTATCAATTAAAGCTGATGAAGCAATAAAAACACTGCAAGGATCAAGTGGAGATATTGTGAAATTAAGAGAAGACATAAAAAGAATTCAAGGGGAAATTCAAGCTGAACTAACTACTATTTTGAATAGACCACAAGAAATTATTAAAGGTTCTATTAATATCGGTAAACAAGTATTTACAATCACAAATCAAACTGCACAAACGAAAACAATCGATTTTGTTTCTATCGGTACGTTAAGTAATGAAATTGTAAATGCAGCAGATAGTCAAACGAGGGAAGCAGCTCTTCGTATTCAACAAAAGCAAAAAGAGTTATTACCGCTTATTCAGAAGTTATCACAAACTGAATTAGAGGCGACTCAAATTACATTTGTTGAAGATCAAGTAAGTAGCTTTACAGAACTAATTGATCGCCAAATTACAACTTTAGAAACGTTATTAACGGATTGGAAAGTTTTAAACAATAATATGATCCAAATTCAAACAAATATTGAAGAAGGCACGTATACAGACAGTAGTTTACTTCAAAAACATTTCAATCAACTTAAAAAAGTAAGTGATGAAATGAATAAGCAAACAAATCAATTTGAAGATTACGTTACAAACGTTGAAGTACATTAAACAGAAAAATAATTAGCGATATAGGGAGAGAAGAAAAATGACAAAAAAACCTTATAAAGTAATGGCTCTATCAGCACTTATGGCAGTATTTGCAGCAGGGAATATTATGCCGGCCCATACGTATGCAGCTGAAAGTACAGTGAAACAAGCTCCAGTTCATGCTGTAGCAAAAGCTTATAATGACTACGAAGAATATTCATTAGGACCAGAAGGCCTGAAAGATGCAATGGAAAGAACAGGTTCAAACGCTTTAGTAATGGATCTGTACGCTTTAACAATTATTAAACAAGGTAATGTTAACTTTGGTAATGTATCGTCTGTTGATGCGGCTTTAAAAGGGAAAGTGATTCAGCACCAGGATACAGCTAGAGGAAATGCGAAGCAATGGTTAGATGTATTAAAACCACAGCTTATTTCAACGAATCAAAATATTATTAATTACAATACGAAATTCCAAAACTATTATGATACTTTAGTCGCTGCGGTAGATGCAAAAGATAAAGCGACTCTTACGAAAGGTTTAACTAGATTATCAAGTAGTATTAATGAAAATAAAGCGCAAGTAGATCAGTTAGTAGAAGACTTGAAAAAATTCCGAAACAAAATGACGTCCGATACGCAAAACTTCAAAGGTGATGCAAATCAAATTACATCTATATTAGCTAGTCAAGATGCAGGAATCCCGCTTCTGCAAAATCAAATTACAACGTACAATGAAGCGATTAGTAAATATAATGCAATTATTATCGGTTCATCAGTTGCGACAGCTTTAGGGCCAATTGCAATTATCGGTGGTGCAGTAGTTATTGCTACAGGTGCAGGAACGCCGCTAGGAGTCGCGTTAATTGCAGGTGGTGCAGCAGCTGTAGGTGGTGGAACAGCTGGAATCGTATTAGCGAAGAAAGAGCTTGATAATGCACAGGCAGAAATTCAAAAGATAACAGGACAAGTTACAACTGCCCAATTAGAAGTGGCAGGACTAACGAACATTAAAACACAAACTGAGTATTTAACAAACACAATTGATACAGCAATTACAGCGTTGCAAAATATTTCAAACCAATGGTATACAATGGGATCGAAATATAATTCATTACTTCAAAATGTAGACTCTATTAGTCCAAACGACCTTGTTTTCATTAAGGAAGACTTGAATATAGCTAAAGATAGCTGGAAAAACATTAAAGACTATGCAGAAAAGATTTATGCTGAAGATATTAAAGTAGTAGATACGAAAAAAGCATAATAGCGATTAAACTGTTACAACGTTATGTATAGATAATTGGTTATTATAAAATAGAGAGCTCCTGTTCAGTAGTGAGCAGGAGTTCTTTTACCTCTAACGTTTCATATCCTCATAAAAAGAATAGGTGATAAGTATGCGTAGTAATTTCTATAAAAAATGCCTTTTAACGATAATGATTGCTGGAGTGGCAACGAGTAATGCATTTCCTTTACATCCTTTCGCAGCAGAACAAAACATAAAAACATTACAAGAGAGTGCAAAAAATTATTCTCTCGGACCAGCAGGGTTCCAAGATGTAATGGCGCAAACGACATCAAGTATATTTGCGATGGATTCATATGCAAAATTAATTCAAAATCAACAAGAGACTGATTTGAGTAAAATAAGTTCAATTAATGGTAATTTAAGAGGGAATATGATTCAGCACCAAAGAGATGCAAAAATTAATGCGGCGTATTGGTTAAATAATATGAAGCCTCAAATTATGAAAACGGATCAAAATATTATTGATTACAACAATACTTTTCAAGCGTACTATAGTGACATGCTATTAGCGATTGATCAAAAAGATAGCGTAAAGTTAAAAGCGGATTTAGAAAAGTTGTATGCGGACATTTTAAAGAATCAAAATGAGGTAGATGTATTATTAAGGAATTTGAAAGCTTTTCGCGATAGAATGGCGAAAGACAAAAATAGTTTTAAAGAGGATACAAATCAATTAACAGCGATTTTGGCAAGTACGAATGCTGGTATTCCAGCTCTAGAGCAACAAATAAATACATATAACGATTCGATTAAAAAGAGTAACGATATGGTGATTGCTGGTGGTGTACTTTGCGTAGCACTAATAACATGTCTTGCTGGCGGACCGATGATTGCGATTGCGAAAAAAGATATTGCAAATGCAGAACGAGAAATAGCCAGTTTAAAGAATAGAATTTCTGGAGCACAAGCAGAAGTGGCAATTTTGACAGATGTAAAAAATAAAACAACAAATATGACAGAAACAATTGATGCAGCAATTACAGCACTGCAAAACATATCAAATCAGTGGTATACGGTAGGTGCGAAATATAATAATTTACTACAAAACGTAAAAGGAATCAGTCCCGAAGAATTTACCTTTATAAAAGAAGATTTAAATACAGCGAAAGATAGCTGGAAGGATGTAAAAGATTATACAGAAAAATTACATGAAGGCGTGGCGAAATAAATAGCGGACTAGTTCCACTGTTTATTTTTTTTATCCCGTTTTTTGTGAGAGACGAGCTTGTAATTTTACCCATAAGTTTGCCGTGTGTTTTATCAATGTAACTTTAGGATAATGTTTGATCAAATTGATACTAATAACCTCGATAAACTCCTGATCACGCTTTTTATATTTAATATTTTTAGTAAAAAAGCTATACTATAAGAAAAACTAAAAATTGGAAAGGAAATACTAGAACATGGAAAATTATTTGTTATTTATCCTTACAGCAATCCTAATCATAATAATGCCTGGTCCCGGTTTTGCTTTAGTTACAAAAAACACTATCTCGCATGGTAAAAATGGTGGGATAAAGACTGTTTTAGGAACGATATCTGGAATGATGATTCATACAATAATGGCTACACTAGGACTTTCTGCTATCCTAATGAAATTTGCTATGCTATTTACATTTATAAAATATGCTGGAGCTTTTTATTTAATTTTCTTAGCTGTAAAGTCAATTAAAAGTGCCTTACATAAAAAAGAAGATATGTCAGGTTCAGTGGGAATGAACTCTAAGGATATTGGAACGATTAAAAGTTTTAGACAAGGATTTACCACGGCAATCTTAAATCCAAAAACTGCTGTGTTTTTCCTTAGTTTTTTACCCCAATTTATTGTGAGTAATCAAAATCATTTCCTACAATTTCTTTTATTAGGAGTCACATTTACGACTTTGACAGCAATATGGTATTTACTTTATATCTCACTAATACGTCAATTAAGAACTTTTTTAAGAAAAGAAAAAGTGAACCGTACAATAGAGGGTATTACTGGCGCAGTATTGTTAGTATTTGGAGTTAGGTTATTTTTCCAAAAATAAATATGTATATGAAAAGAGAAATAATCAATGGTGGTTATTTCTCTTATTCTAAAACTATCATTTTACAATTGACTTCAAACCTTCATACTAATCTTATATACCTATCTAACATGGGCTTTAAAAATGAGGTCCTTAATCACTTGACACATTTTGCTGTATAAGAAAAAATCAAGGTAGTTTAGATAATTTAAGCAAAATTGATACTTCATCTTTTCTCTTAACTAAGCAATTTAATTTTTATGTATTATAACTTAAGGGCTGAGGAACAAATTTTTCTTCAACTACTAACCCGCTAATAAAATTCTGGATATTTCCCAAAAATGTTTACTGTAATGGGATATAAGGGGAACCTATATTAGGCATGGTATTTCCTTTTTTAGTTTGATTGTGATGCGGTGGGCCCCCTATATAAAAGAAACCGCAGTTTACATCCAAACTGCGGTATTTCGACGTACAAGGAATTTCATAAATCATTAGTCACTGTCTAAATTGTACTCCTCATTTATCAATATCTGTTTCTATTTTTTTACTTTGCAAAAGAACTAAGTCTAATTTCTTATAGAATGAAACCAAGGCAATTGTTTAATATATGTATCGCCATAACATATGCAAGGGATCTTTTAGAAATAAGATAAGCCGCAGTAAGTATTACCGATCCGGGTAAATATATAGCAATATCCGAAAGCTGGTTCGTATGAAGAACTGTAAAAATTATAATCGAAATGATAGATGCAATAGCAGTACCAATATAATGTGAAAAACGATTTAATATTATATGACGAAATATAATTTCTTCAAGTATTGGACCCAGAATACCAAATACAAGCAATGTAAATATAAGAGGTATCTCCGCGCCCGTTTCAAGGAGCTGTTCTTGGTTCTCTGGCTGACCAGTTGCTAGAAAACGCATAACAGACTGTTCCACAATTACCGTAAATAAAACCACCATAGGAATACTTACTATTTTCAAAATTGTCTTCTCTTTAAAATAAGTAAAACTTTCAATAATTTCTTTCCTAAAGAAAATTATTCCCAAAATAGCAGGTACAGTCAAACCGATGGCACTAAGAGCAAATTCTGATTCAACTAAATTGCTGTTAGTTAAAAGTGATATGCCAAATAATATGAACAAGCCAATTTGAAGTAGTGCAAACATTGTATAAACTATTAGCATAATAAGTTCTTTTTGATTCATTTTAATAAAGTTCACCTTATTACCTCCATAATTAAATTACTTAGAATCTTTGAATTTTCTTTCTGCATTAGGTTCTCCTTCTAAATATATTTATACAAGATTCTAAACCGGACGGTTCGGTCCGAAAGCTAATAATACTATAAGTTTCTAGTTTTGTTAATCCTTTTTACAAATTATTAACAAAATCAAAATGGCAAAAGTACAAAATACTTATATGTCAGTTTCTTATTTACAATTAAATTACAGTACTCATTAATTATTAAAGATTTCCTTTTTATAGAATGAAGTGATAAGGCTTTTAATCGCAAGGAATGCGGTAGATATCCTAATATATGAAGTGAAAGTGGGGGTAGTTCAAACACTTTAGCTAAACATATTAATAGAGATTATATATAATAACCATATGTCTATACACTAAAATATATATTTTTACATCTTCTACGATTTTAGGTAAAATTAGTTGTATAACATGACTGAATTAAACAATTGGTCATGTTATTTTTGACAGAAAATTCACTCGGATGATATAGATGATACAATTTGATTAACCTCTTTTCAAACTGTATTGTTTGAGGTTTCCATAAGATATTTCTGTTCCAAACTTATTTATACTTACAAAAAAATTAAAAAAATAGAGGGTAAACATTACCTGGAATATTAAGAGCGTTTTTATTAGGAGGATTACAAAGCATGACTAAAGTTGATAAGGTAAAAGAAAAAATTATTGAAACATCTTTATATTTATTTAATACTAATGGGATAACTCGTACATCCATCCAGGATATAATGACAGCTACTGAACTACCTAAAGGATCTATTTATCGTAGATTCAAAAATAAAGAAGAAATTGTCCTTGCTGCCTACGACAAAAGTGGTGAGATTATGTGGAGTCATTTTCATAAAGCAATGGAAAATAAAAAGACAGCAATCGATAAAATCCTTGCAATATTCCTTGTATATCAAGATGCAGCTAATAATCCTCCTATTGCTGGAGGCTGTCCATTACTTAATAGCGCAATTGAAAGTACTGGAATATTTCCAGAATTACAAAAAGCAGCAGCAAAAGGTTATGACGATACAGTAATGTTAATGGCTTCTCTCATAAAAGAAGGAATAGAGAAACAAGAACTTAAAGAAGATATAGACATTATATCACTCGCTTCTTTTCTTGCATCTTCAATGGAGGGAGCTATTATGGCAAGTCGAGTATCTAACGATAATATACACCATCATTATTTTATTGAACAAATAAAACATCATCTTTTCACTTATTCTAAATAAGTGAGAACTTGCATTGTTTTCATCCGATTTTTATAGACTTAAATTGAATAAATACCCCTCATAAACAGTATCTTCTGTTTATGAGGGGTATTTGAATAGTTTCTAGTAAAGGGAGATTTTTAGACGATGTTTCATGTTTCTTATTGAACGGCTTTGTTATCGTTACTACAGAAAAAGCAAAAAAGAATGAATTACATATAAATCGATTTATATGTTTCAAGTGTATCTATGTTGAGGGTGTAAATCTATACAATAAGTTTTCATTGTAAATACTAAGCGTAGTAGAAGTTCAGTTAGATAAAATTCGGTAGTCGAATTTTTTTGCATAAAGCTGTATAATGCTTGTAACGAAAAGGAAATACAGGAAAGGATATGTAATGAGTTACTATGGATAAGGATAAACAACAATTAAGCGTTGAAGTTGCAAGATTATATTATCAATCAGATTATAGTCAGCAAGAAATTGCTAATAAATTAAATATTTCAAGACCGACGATTTCTAGATTATTGAAGTATGCGAAAGAAAAAGGATTTGTTCAAATTAGTATAGCTGATCCATTTGCTGACTTAGATAACGTTGGGAACTTACTTAAAGAAAAGTACAACTTGTTAGAGGCGCATGTTATATTTTCTCCAGTACCAGAATATGCAACGATTACGGAGTATATTAGTAAGTATGCTGCTGAGTATATGGAAAAGACAGTGAAAACTGGTGATATCGTTGGTGTAAGCTGGGGAATGACGATGTATGAAATCGCTAGAAAAATCGTACCGCAACATGTGAAAGGTGTAGAGGTTGTCCAGTTAAAAGGTGGCATTAGTCACTCAAGTGTAAATACATATGCGAATGAAACGATCGCGTTATTTGCAGATGCTTTTCAAACGACGCCAAGAAATCTACCTCTTCCAGTTATATTTGATAATGCGGTGACAAAAGAATTAGTGGAGCAAGATAGACATATTCATCACATTATTGAAATGGGGAAACAAGCAAATATTGCAATTTTCACTGTTGGAACAGTGCGTGATGAAGCGTTATTATTCCGATTAGGATATTTAGATAAGGATGAAACGAACATTTTGAAAGAACAAGCTGTCGGTGACATTTGTTCACGTTTCTTTGATGGAGACGGAAATATTAGTAGCGAAGAAATTAATAAGCGTACAATTGGAATTGAGTTAGAGGAACTTAAATTAAAGAAACGTTCTATTTTAGTTGCAGGTGGTAATAGAAAAATAAAAGCAATTGACGGTGCGTTACGTGGCGGGTATGCAAATGTACTAATTATAGATCAGCATACAGCGAAAGAATTGTTACATTATCAAAAAGGTTAGAAATAAAAGGCTTTCTCAAAATATTAATTTTGAGAAAGCCTTTTATTTTTAGTATGAATAAATCAATGTGTAGTACCTTGTAAAGTATTTGTAAGGAACGCTCTTTGATTGATCTCCTTTTTCAAAAATTAGTGAGTTAGCCATAATATCTCTATCTACAAAACTCCAGCCATCTTGCTCCATCATATCGATAAAAGGTTCCATTTTTCCGCGCTTTACTAAGTAGGGGTATTGATTATCTATCGGTTCTACTTCCATCATTTCTTTATCTTGAATAACCATCTTAGACATAGCTAAAGCAAATGGAACTGGGTTTCCTTCTTGGAAAATAACATCCCTTTTATAAAAAATAAATATGGATAGTGAGGTGCATACTAGCAATGTGAATATAAAGAATTTTGACTTAAACAAGTGGTTCACATCCTTTATTTACAAGCTTATACTACTTTCAATGTATTACTAGAAATTCCCTTCTAAAAAAGAATGAACAAAAGTTCAAAAGTGTATTTACATTTGTTCAACTAAGGGTTAGAATGAAGTTGTTAAAAGATATGAGGAGTGAAGATAATGAACATTGCAAAGTTAATTGATCATACAATTTTAAAACCAAATTCTACAAAAGAAGATGTTATGAAAGTAATCGAAGAGGCAAAGCAATACAAATTTGCTTCAGTTTGTATTAATCCTACATGGGTAAAGCTAGCTGCTGAAGAATTAGCTGGACATGATGTAGACGTTTGTACTGTAATCGGTTTCCCATTAGGAGCAAGCACTACTGAAACAAAAGCATTCGAAACAAAAGATGCTATCGCAAAAGGTGCAACTGAAGTTGATATGGTAATCAACGTAGGTGCTTTAAAAGATGGCGACAATGAGTTCGTTGAAAAAGACATTTATGAAGTAGTACAAGCAGCAAAAGGAAAAGCTCTTGTAAAAGTAATCATTGAAACTTGCCTTCTAACAGATGAAGAAAAAGTTCGTGCTTGTGAATTATCAGTAAAAGCTGGCGCTGATTTCGTAAAAACTTCAACTGGATTCTCAACTGGCGGAGCAACTGCTGAAGATATCGCGTTAATGCGTAAAACAGTTGGACCAAACGTTGGCGTGAAAGCATCTGGCGGCGTTCGTACACGTGAAGATGCAGACAAAATGGTAGAGGCTGGAGCTTCTCGCGTTGGAGCAAGTGCTAGTGTTGCAATCGTATTAAATGATGCAAAAGGTGCTACAGATAATTACTAATTAATAAAGTGTGAAAAGCAATAGATACACGTTTAAAGTAAAGTGTATCTATTGCTTTAACAATTGAAAATAATGTAAGCGGATACGAGTGGGAGGAGACGGCTTATGAAATACTTAATCGGTGTTTTAGGCCTCGTATTGATTTTAGGTATCGCTTGGCTTGCTAGTAATGATAGAAAGAAAGTCAAATATCGCCCAATCATAACGATGGTTATATTACAATTCATTTTGGGGTTTTTATTATTAAATACAAGCGTAGGGAATATATTAATTAGCGGAATAGCAGATGGTTTTGGAGAATTATTAAAATATGCCGCTGATGGTGTGAATTTCGTATTTGGTGGATTAGTAAATCAAAAAGAGTTTTCATTCTTTTTAAGTGTATTAATGCCAATCGTATTTATATCAGCTTTAATAGGTATTTTGCAACACATTAAAGTATTACCTATTATTGTGAAATCTATCGGTCTAGTATTAAGTAAAGTAAATGGGATGGGGAAACTCGAATCATATAACGCGGTAGCTTCTGCGATTTTAGGACAATCTGAAGTGTTTATTTCAGTTAAGAAACAACTAGGATTATTGCCAGAGAAAAGAATGTATACATTATGTGCATCTGCAATGTCTACAGTATCTATGTCTATCGTTGGATCATATATGGTGTTATTAAAACCGCAATATGTTGTAACCGCTTTAGTGCTTAACTTATTCGGTGGCTTCATTATTGCTTCTATCATTAACCCGTATGAAGTTACTGAAGAAGAAGATATGTTAGAAGTACAAGAAGAAGAGAAAAAGACATTCTTTGAAGTATTAGGGGAATACATTATAGATGGATTTAAAGTTGCGATTACAGTAGCAGCTATGTTAATTGGTTTCGTTGCCCTTATCGCATTCATTAATGCAGTATTTAAAGGTGTAATCGGTATCTCATTCCAAGAAATTCTTGGTTATGTATTTGCACCATTTGCATTTATTATGGGTGTTCCATGGCATGAAGCAGTTAACGCAGGGAATATTATGGCGACAAAACTTGTATCAAATGAATTTGTTGCGATGACAGATTTAGCACAAGGAAACTTTAATTTCTCAGATAGAACGACAGCGATTATATCTGTATTCTTAGTTTCATTTGCAAACTTCTCTTCAATTGGAATTATTGCTGGGGCAGTTAAGAGCTTAAATGAAAAACAAGGGAATGTAGTCGCAAGATTTGGTTTGAAATTACTTTTCGGTGCAACATTAGTAAGTTTCTTATCAGCAACAATCGTTGGCTTATTATTTTAACAGATTCATATAATATAAAAAGGAATGGTGATTGTAATGAGAATGGTAGATATTATTGCGAAAAAACGTGATGGAAAAGAATTAACAACTGAAGAAATTAATTTCTTTATTAACGGTTATACAGACGGAAGTATTCCTGACTATCAAGCGAGTGCACTTGCAATGGCAATTTTCTTTAAAGATATGACGGATCGTGAACGTGCAGATTTAACGATGGCAATGGTTGAGTCTGGAGAAACAATCGACTTATCAGCAATTGAAGGCATTAAAGTAGATAAGCATTCAACTGGCGGTGTTGGTGATACAACAACATTAGTATTAGGACCATTAGTCGCTGCTTTAGATGTACCAGTAGCAAAAATGTCTGGTCGTGGTTTAGGACATACGGGCGGGACAATTGATAAATTAGAAGCGGTAGAAGGATTCCACGTTGAAATTACGAAAGAACAGTTCATTGATATTGTAAACCGTGACAAAGTGGCTGTTATCGGACAAACAGGAAACTTAACACCTGCTGATAAAAAGATTTATGCATTACGTGATGTAACAGGAACAGTAAATTCAATTCCTCTAATTGCAAGTTCAATTATGAGTAAAAAAATTGCAGCTGGTGCTGATGCAATCGTACTTGATGTAAAAACAGGTGCTGGTGCATTTATGAAAACCGAAGAAGATGCAAAAGAATTAGCTCATGCAATGGTACGTATCGGAAATAATGTTGGACGTCAAACGATGGCAGTAATTTCAGATATGTCACAACCTCTTGGTTTTGCGATTGGTAACGCTCTAGAAGTGAAGGAAGCAATTGATACTTTAAAAGGCGAAGGTCCAGAAGATTTAACAGAATTAGTACTTGTATTAGGAAGCCAAATGGTCGTACTTGCGAAAAAAGCAAATACATTAGAAGAAGCTCGTGAAATGCTAATTGAAGTGATGAAAAATGGAAAAGCAACTGAGAAATTTAAAGAGTTCTTAAGCAACCAAGGCGGAGACAGCTCGATTGTAGACAATCCAGAAAAAATGCCACAAGCGAAGTATGTAATTGATGTACCTGCAAAAACTTCAGGTGTGATTTCAAACATTGTTGCAGATGAAATCGGTATCGCAGCTATGCTACTTGGTGCTGGCCGTGCAACAAAAGAAGATGAAATCGATTTAGCAGTAGGACTAATGTTACGTAAAAAAGTTGGCGATGCAGTAAAAGAAGGCGAGCCGTTCGTAACGATCTATGCAAATCGCGAAAATGTAGAAGATGTAAAAGCAAAAATCTATGAGAACATTTCTATCGCTGAAACAGCAGTGGCTCCTAAATTAGTTCATACAGTTATTACTGACTAATCAATATTACATTTACTTTGAGGAGGAAATAATATGGATAAGAAAAAATATATCGAAGAAGCAAATAAGATGTTATCGAAAGCGTATATTCCGTATTCTAAATTTCCTGTTGGTGCAGCATTAGTTACGAAAGAAGGTAAAATCTATACTGGTTGTAATATAGAAAACGCTTCTTACGGTTTATGTAACTGTGCAGAAAGAACAGCAATATTTAAAGCAGTATCAGAAGGTGAGCGCGACTTTAGTTACTTAGTCATTACAGGAGAAACTGACGGACCTATTTCACCATGTGGTGCTTGTAGACAAGTTATTGCTGAATTTTGTGATCCGAAAATGCCTGTATTACTAACGAATGTAAAAGGTGATGAAAAAGAAGTGACTGTGGAACAGTTACTGCCAGGTGCTTTCTCAATTGAAGATTTAAAATAAGTTAAAAGGCCATTCCACAATGAATAGTTGTGGAATGGCTTTTTTATTTTCAAAAATAGAATGTAATATTCCGTTCATATTCCGTTCATAAACTTTGCATAAAATGATTGCATCGAATATGGAAAGTTTACAGCAGGAGGAATATGATGAAGAAATTATATAATGCAGCATTCATTTACTTAATTATTGGTTTATTATCAGGTGTATTTGCTAGAGAGTATACGAAAGCGCAAGGAATTAAAGGATCCACTATGTTGCAATTAGTGCATACACACGTATTAGTGCTCGGCTTCGTATTCTTTTTGATCGCTTTAGCTCTATTTAAAGTATTTAATGTCCGTGAAACAAAAAGTTTTCGTGCGTGGTTTGTTGTTTATAACATAGGACTTATTTTTACAATCGCTACAATGGTATTTAGAGGTATTCTACAAGTGAATGGAACTGACTTTAATGGTTTAAGCCATATGGCTGGATTAGGTCATGTCATTATAAGTATTGGGCTCGTTTGGTTTATGATTTTGCTCAGAAAATCTTTTAAATAGATAGGAGTGGAGAGTATGAGTTTAGCACTTTTATCAAGTATAGTAGCGGTTTGTATGGCTGTTGGAGTTATGTTTCTTCGCTTTAAGTCAGCGAAAAAACCGGTAACGAAAAAGAAAATTATATTACCGCCAATTTTTATGAGCACTGGTGCAATGATGTACTTCTTACCAGAGTTTCGATTAACGTCTTTAGAAATAGTAGAGGCAATTAGCGTAGGACTTATTTTCTCTATATTTCTTATTAAAACATCTAAGTTCGAAATAAGAGGCGAAGACATATATATGAAACCATCAAAAGCGTTCATATTTATTTTAGTTGGTTTATTAGCTGTCCGGGTAGCATTAAAATCATATTTAAGTCAATCAATTGATTTAGCACAATTAAGCGGGATGTTTTTCTTACTCGCATTTGCGATGATTGTATCGTGGAGAATTGCGATGTATCG
Source organism: Bacillus sp. AC266 (assembly GCF_979253805.1). Classification (NCBI taxonomy): domain Bacteria; kingdom Bacillati; phylum Bacillota; class Bacilli; order Caryophanales; family Bacillaceae; genus Bacillus; species Bacillus sp. AC266. Next base: position 83,957 of record NZ_CEEDEC010000003.1, on the reverse strand, counting down.
CTCGTTTACTAAATTAGAAAAGACAATAAAAAGAGCTGGAATTTCTATATAGGAATTTCAGCTCTTTTTATGTTTTATACGATTGTTTTTTTAGCTTTGATTTCATTTGCTTAATTTTAAACGGATTTGAGCATCTTGTAATGCAACTGGTGTAACGTTAAGACCATTTTGATCAACGATTTTTGTGTTTAATAAAATGGAATCTAAGCTCCCGCGAAATGTTTTTGTATAGTTTTGACGCAACATTTGTTGTTCTTGTTTTTCATCAACTGTTAATCCAGATGTTCTTTCTTTTTTTGATAATTCGTTAATACGGAATAAAATGTTTTTCATTTGTTTTCACCTCTAGTTAGATTTAATTACATTAGTTACTTACTAATGTATAGTTATTGTAACGTATCTTTTAATAAGTGTCAATGCCTGTAAACATGCCTTGTTTTGTAAGTGTATGGGGTGATAAAGAATGAAAAAACTACAAATACTTGAAATAGAAAAGATGTTAATATACAATACCTAAGTAGGGTATATAGGGTGTTGTTTTACTTTATGAGAGTAATAAGCAAAAAGGAGTATGTAATAATGAATTCAGTAATTTCAAGGAAAGAAACAATCATATCATATAGCATTGCAATTCTATTTATATTAGCGATGGTTACAGCTGGTGTACTATTAGATGATCCAGAAGTAATTTTGCCGGAAATAGCTGCGATGGCAATAGCTTTATGGGCATATCGTGAGCCGGGATGGCTAAGACAACCAGAAAAAATCTTTATTGCGCCGTCAATAACAGCTGTTATTGGTTTTGCAGTGAATCAAATGGACATTTCCTATATAGGAAAAGTTAGCTTAACACTTATATTAATGATGTTGTTTTTACGTGTTATTCAATCCAATTTAGCACCATCTATTGCGACAGGTTTATTACCATTAGTAACAAATGCGACGGAATGGTCATTTGTTATCTCAGTCTTCGTTTTGACATTTATTTTAATGATTGGTGTTCTTATTTTTAAATTGAATAACGGTATTGAGAGAAAAGTTAAAATCCAATATAAATATATGGTTGTATTTCTATTTTTAAATTTTGTATGGATCAGTTTATGTTGGATAACTGGTTATGAACAATTAGCGGTTATTCCGCCAATTCTAGTCGTTGTGTATGAATCGCTTCAAAAACCGATGTACAATGAAAAGATGGCATTTAAACAAATAGTAGTATTAACTATATCGGCGACTGTTGGAACTTTATTGTACTTTGCGATTGATTCATGGATTGTAGTCACTTTATTCAATATGATATTAATGCTAATTTTATTGAAAATCGTTGGAGTACGTATTCCAGCAGCGTATGCATTCCCATTACTTCCGCTCGTATTTCCTGATGAAATGATAAAGATGTTACCAGTAGGTTCATTTGTTACGGGGGTATTCTTATTTGGTACAGTACTACTGTATAAAAAGTGGGAGATGAAGCAAAAGGGCATGCAGAAGAGTTAAATATAATTGGTAAAAAGGTAAGTTCAAGTCACTGGAACTTACCTTTTATATTTATACCCAATATAAGGATATATCATAAAGTCCAACTAAAATGAGTAGTACCCCTGCTATAAGTTGAATGTTTTTTCCTATTTTTCGGCTCTTTTTAAGTAGTGTGTCATTTAATCCAAGGTAGGAGATGATGAACATTAATATAACGATAGGTAGAGCAGTTCCTATCGAAAAGAATGTCGGAAACAAGTATCCATAATTAGATGAGAAAGATAAAGGGATTAACGTTCCGAAAAATAGAACGAACATAGTCGGACAGAAGGCTAAGGAAAAAAAGAATCCAAGTAAAAATGAGCCAACCTCATTTTGTTTTCGTATAAATTTGATTGAGAAGAAACTTCTTCCTTTTATAATACCTGCCAACATTAGCCCCATTAAAATTAATAAAGGTCCAATTATTTTTCGTAACCATGGGAAATACAAAGTTAATATTTGCTGAATCTCTTTTCCTAAGAACCATACTAATAGTCCAAGTGTCGTAAAAGCTATTATTTTTCCTAAAATGAATAACAATATATGTTTCCATGCATGTCCCTTTTGTAAAGATTGATTGCCATAAAGTGAAACTTTAATCAGTGGGGGTTTTGTTCATCCCCCACTGATTATTAGCCTTCACCAATCGGGCATTTACGGGCAGTTGATATCCCACCTAACTTCTTTGTACTATCCGAATTTTGAGGTGGGAGTTTTACTGCCCGTTAATGCGGGATAAAGTGTAATAGCGCTAATGCTTCCTGTTAATTGGCAAGGAGCAAGGGTACCTACAATGCCTAATAAAAACGCAAATAAAAGAGGAATTGATTTCGTAGCATTCGCGATATCCATTAAAGGAGACATGAGTTGATAACTCCACTCGCTAACTGTTGAAAACACGTTATATTCACCTTTCTAACTAGTTATATTGTAATGTTCCATTTTTAGTAATCTGCTTCCACGTTTTACCGTCATCCATAGAAAGAAAGACATTTGCTTTCATTGTAGCAAAAACTATTTCAGCTGAATTTTGAGGATTTTGTGATATGTACATAATTGTATCTTTAGAATCTAAAGATGGAATCTGTAAGTTTGTTTCTTCATTTGTAGCAATTGATTTCTTCGTAATCAGTTGCTCAGTTTGCTTATTAATAGAGGCATAGATAATGTCTTCATTACTTAATGTAACTGCGGTCGATTCAACTGGTTTAGAAAATAGTTCAAATGTATTTCCATAATCTGTAGACAAATATACACCGTCTTTAGTACTTACCGCGACTACACTAGATTGATCTGGATGTGCTGAAAAGGAATGGATTGTACTTGAAAGACCGTTTAATTTACTATTTTTCCAATCTTGTCCGTTGTTCGTACTGAAATAAAAACCTTGTTGTAATTTAGAATTTGGACGCTCATTGTATAAATAAATTGCTTCCGTATTATATCCGACAGCAAGGTTATGAAAATCAGATTCTCCATAAAACGCTAGCTTTTCGAGGGTATTACCGCCATCAGAACTTTTCATTAGCCCTAAAGGATTTTTTAAATTTGCACCTGGTTCAGGATGACCGCTGGCAACGAATCCATTCTTTGTTGCCTGAAATCCCATGTAATCATGTAGCTCAGTCGTAGTTTCAAACCATTTACCATCTTGATAAACTTTTATACCACTGTGAGTTGCGATAGAAACCCCAGGCATATTTCCCGCGTAGCCAATTCCATGAATGTGCTCGATTTTTCCAGAGGTAATTTCTTTATAGAAGTTTTGCGGAATCGTATTTGCTGTTTCTTTATTTTTTGGCTGAGATTGCATCGTTTCTTTTTTAGCTGGTGCTGTTTCAGCATTGCTAGAACATCCTGTAATTATTAATAAAGAAGTAATTGCTAACCCTGTTGCTACATAATGTTTCACTTTTGTAGACTCCTTTCCATATATATGAGATTTTAAGTATATGGAATAAATGTCAAGAAATTGTGGAGTGGTATGCATAATTTAGAGTGGAAGGGGCCCTAGTAATGAAGATTTTCTTTTCTCTATGAGCACTATTAATTGACGAAAAATTATAACAATAATAGAATGAATTATATTGGATAATCAGTTTCAAAATTATACATAGAATGCTAGGGGGATTATTATGAAATCAACATTTTTTGCTCAAAATAGAGAACGATTAGTAAACACATTACCGGATGAATCTATTACTATTTTATTTGCTGGGCAAGCACCTCATATGTCAGCCGATGCACATTATAAATTTGTGCCGAATCGAAATTTTTACTATTTAACGGGAATCGATGAGCCAAATGTTATTTTCATGTTGAAAAAGTTTGGAAATAGTGTGGAAGAAACTCTTTTCATTGAAAAATCAGATCCAGTAATGGAAAAATGGGACGGTAAAACAGTTTCTAAAGAAGATGCAGAACAAATTTCAGGCATAAAAAAAGTTGTATATATAGAAAGCTTTGAGAAGACAATGGCAAATACACTTTTCACAGAAAATGTGAAGCATCTGTATTTAGATTTAGAGCGTCGTGAGTGGAAGGGTACTGAGACGAAAACGTTAGCGTTTGCTAAATATGTAAGAGAACAGTATCCACACGTTTTAATTGGTAATGTATATCCGCATATTTGTGAATTACGAGTGTTTAAAACGGAAGAAGAAATTGAAATCATTAAAGAAGCGATTGCTGTAACTAAAGAGGGTATTTATAACGTGCTGAAGCATGCAAAAGCAGATGTGATGGAATATGAATTAGAAGCTCATTTTGATTTTACGCTTAAATCATCTGGAATTAAACATCATGCATTCAATACAATTTTGGCGAGTGGTAAAAATGCTACAGTCCTTCATTATGAAGATAATGATGCACAAATTCAAAATGGTGATTTAGTGCTGCTCGATTTAGGTGCTCAAAAAGATTACTACAACGCTGATATTAGTTACACATTCCCAGCTAGTGGAACATTCTCTAGTCGCCAAAAACAAATATATAATATAGTGTTAAAAGCATTGAAAGAAACAACTGAGCTTATTAAGCCAGGATTAAAGTTTGCTGCATTAAATGAGCATACAAAAAAGGTACTGGCAGAAGAGTGTAAAGCAATTGGTTTAATTCAAGAAGATGAAGAGTTATCAAAATACTATTATCATGGCGTCAGCCATTTCCTTGGTTTAGATACTCACGATGTAGGAACATACAAAGATAGAGTGTTAGAAGAAGGTATGGTTATAACAATCGAACCTGGTCTTTATATTGAAGAAGAATCAATTGGAATTCGTATTGAGGATGATATCCTTGTAACAAAAGATGGGTATGAAAACTTGTCAAAAGATATCATTAGAGAAGTTGAAGAGATTGAAGAGTTTATGAGTGAAAATAATGTGAATGTAAAAGAAGATGAAGTTGTTACGAAATAATTATTAGAAGAGGCGCTCAATTTTGGGCGTCTTTTTATTTAGGCCATTTTAAACCTCCATATTTTCTTGAAAATTGTCTTCTATAATAATCTTGAAAAAGAAAAAGGAGGGATTTTCATTGAAGAGATTTGTATTAACAGCAGTTACAGTCTCCGTAATATCTTTAATTGCTGCATGTTCTGCGACCACAAATACAACAAATGATCATAAAAATATGAATGATAAAAAAGCAGAACAGACTGAAACTGCTACAAAACCATTGAAAGTTATAAAAGGACCAGAAGTTACTTTAGTAGCGAAAGAAGAAAAGCAAAAGCTAAGTAGCGGTGTTATTGTTCCGGTCTGGACATTTAATGGTTCATCTCCTGGACCAGAAATCAGGGTGAAAAAAGGTGAAAAGGTTAAAGTGACATTAAAAAATGAATTATCTGCACCAGTATCTATTCATTGGCATGGATATCCAGTCCCAAATAACATGGATGGAATTCCGGGTGTGACACAAGATGCGGTTGAATCAGGAAAAAGTTTCACCTATGAATTTGAAGCGAACGTACCAGGAACGTATTGGTATCATTCACATCAAGATTCTGTAAATCAACTAGATAGAGGTTTGTATGGTGCTCTTATTGTAGAGGATACAAGTGAAAAGTATGATAAAGATTACACATTAATGTTAGATGAATGGGTAACAGATAAAGAAGAAATTAATAAGCAGTTAAAAGAAATGACAAAAGGGCCAACAGGTAATAAATCTAAGGGGAATGAAAATACGAAAAAGAATGATGATATGAAAGGCATGGATCATTCCGGTATGGACAGTGATAAAAAAGACTCTAGTAATATGGCAGGAATGGACCATGGAAATATGAAGATGGAAGGTCATGATATGAGTATGTATGACTTATTCACAATCAATGGTAAAAGCGGAGATTTAGTAGAGCCATTAAAAGTGAATAAGGGTGATAAAGTTCGTCTTCGACTCGTTAATGCGGGTTATCTATCACATGATATACACGTTCACGGTCATGATTTAAAAGTAATTGCAACAGATGGTCAACCAATTAATGATCCAAAAGTTATAAAAGACAAAATAATTTCAATCGCACCGGGTGAACGTTATGATATTGAATTTACAGCTAACAATCCTGGGAAATGGTACGTTGAAGACCATTCGAAAAATAAGGGTGCAAAAGGAATGAAAGCTGTTATTGAATATGAAGGTAGTAAAGAGATGAAAGATAAAGCAAACGAAAAAGAAAAACTACCAAAATTAGATATGACGAAATATGGTGAGAAAAAATTAGGTAGTTTCACGTTAGACCAGCAGTATACTGCCACATATAATATGGACTTGAATACGCAAATGAATGGAAAGGAAATGGTATATACAATTAACGGAAAAATATTTCCGGATATTGATCCAATTCCAGTGAAAAAGGGTGATTTAGTAAGAGTAAAATTAGTAAATCGCTCTAAAGCGGACGATCATCCGATGCATTTATACGGTCATTTCTTCCAGGTGTTAAGTAAAGACGGAAAACCGGTAGAAGGTTCTCCAATTGTTAAAGACACTTTGAACTTAAAACCAGGAGAAGAATATGAAGTAGCCTTTGTAGCAGACAATCCGGGTGATTGGATGTTCCACTGTCATGATTTACACCATGCTTCAGCGGGGATGGTAACAGAAGTGAAATATACAGATTATAAATCTGATTATGTTCCAAACCCTAACATTCCTAATAAGCCAGAATAATATGAAGCAGTTATCCTATGGATAGCTGCTTATTTATTTTCGTTGCAAGTGTTAATGCATATGTTGATCGTGCCCGGATGAAGATGGGGGAGTATGATCGGGGAATGTCACGAACACGGCAACGATAATTACCACACTAATTGAAAGTAATAATAAAAAACGCCGTTGGATAAAAGTAGAAAAGGTTTCTGATAAAAGTTGAATTATACATGACATAGTTATTGTTATAGTAAGTAAAAGACTAATGAACAGTATACTGTGGGCTTGTTGAGCGTTTAACATTTCTGTAATCATAGCTCCCATCATACTTGCCATTAATCCAGAGAACAGTCCTTCTAAAGCAGTATATAGGTGAAAACGTAGACCGACTAAAAAACCGATAAACCCACTAATCAAAATAGCAAGCAAAGTAGAATATAGTAATTCTCCTTTGAAGAGAATCCCTAAATAAAAACCTATACTTAAACCGATACACATACTAAAAGACATAATAAATACCATATACTCCATTAGGGTACCCTTACGTTTAGAAATATATGATGTAATAATAATCGAGATACAACAAAGTGTTAAGGCAGTTAACGTATAAGCGAACATCATGATACCTCCCTGTCCTATCATTCACTTCATCATATGTTCAAATGGAGAGTACTTATGCTAATATATATCTGCAAATTATCTGCACAATTTAAAAAAGGTAAGTTCAATATAATTTTCAAATAATGATGGTTCTCTTAGTGGACGATGCTTCATAAAGAATTGTTGTATTTTTATTTTGAGAGAATATATGTAAGCAAGTAGTAGTGAATGGAAAAGATGTTCGATTTTTGAGCGTCTTTTTTGTCTATAAGCATGAGAAAGAAAGTGTTATATAATGAGTTTCTATTGTGAAGCCATAAAGAATAAGCGTATAATATTATAGGTCTCCCATTTGTGAGGCAAACCGCGAATGATAAATAAGATGGTTGTTTTATCATCGCTTCTAAACAGATAGACAATGAAAGTAACACTGGAATACAGATAGGGAGTTAGAAGATGAAATTAATTATTGCCGAGAAACCAGATCAAGGTTTGGCTCTTGTTTCACAGTTTAAATATCGCCGGAAAGATGGGTATTTAGAAGTAGAAGCAAATGAGTTATTTCCAAATGGAGCGTACTGTACATGGGCAATTGGTCATTTGACGCAGTTATGTAATCCAGAACATTATCACGCTGAGTGGAAGAAATGGTCACTTAATACATTGCCGATGATTCCAGAGCGTTTTCAATTTGAGGTAACAAAGTCAAAGTATAAGCAATTTAACGTTGTGAAACAGCTGTTACATAATCCACAGGTAACAGAAATTATTCACGCGGGTGATGCTGGGCGTGAAGGGGAACTGATTGTAAGAAATATTATTAATCTTTGCAACGTGCAAAAGCCAATGAAGCGTCTTTGGATTTCATCTTTAACGAAGCAAGCTATTTATCAAGGATTTAAAAACTTACTAGATGAAGCAGATACGATTAATACATATTACGAAGCATATACAAGATCTTGCGCTGACTGGGTCGTTGGTATGAATGCATCGCGTGTCTTTAGTATTTTGCTAAAGAAAAAAGGAATGAATGATGTGTTTTCCGCTGGTCGTGTACAAACACCAACATTAGCACTCATTGTAAAGCGTGAAAAAGAAATAGAGAACTTTAAGTCAGAGCCGTTTTGGGAAGTGTTCGCAACCTTTAATATAGAAGGAAAGAAATATGAGGGGAAATGGGAGAAAGATAATGAGTCCCGCTTAAATGACCCTGATTTGGCAAATAAAATTGCAGCGTTTTGTCAAAACAAACCGGCTGTAGTAAAAGAAATGAAAACGGAGCGTAAAGAGTTTCAGCCGCCGTTTTTATTTAATTTATCAGCACTGCAAGCGACAGCGAATAAAGCCTTTAAATTTTCACCAAAAAAGACACTTGATATAACGCAAGCACTATATCAAAAAGGGATTGTCTCTTACCCTCGTTCGGATTCTAACTATGTAACACAAGGAGAGGCAGCGACGTTCCCTGATATTTTACAGAAGTTAAGTCAGTTTGATGAATATAAAGGTTTATTGCCAGCACCAATTGAATCGATTATGAATAATAAGCGTTATGTGAATGAAAAGAAAGTTACAGATCACTACGCAATTATACCGACAGAGCAAGTTACAAATCCAAGCAAACTATCAGGTGATGAAAAGAAAATTTACGATATGATCGTAAGAAGGCTGATTGCGGCGCATTATGAAGTAGCAATCTTTGATTACACAACGATTACAACTCTTGTAGACGAACGTGCTGCGTTCATTTCGAAAGGAAAACAGCAAATTCAAGAAGGTTGGCGTAAAGTTATTTTCCAAGACGATAAAGATGACGAAACGATTCTTCCAATTGTAGCTGAAGGTGAACAAGGAAAAGTTGTAAAGGTGAAAGTGAAAGAAGGAAAAACACAGCCACCGAAACGTTATACAGAAGGACAACTCATTACGTTAATGAAAACGGCCGGTAAGTATTTAGAAAATGAAGAGCTTGAGAAAGTATTGAAGAAAACAGAAGGTTTAGGTACTGAGGCCACTCGTGCTGGTATTATTACAATGCTGAAAGACCGTAAATATATAGATGTACAGAAAAACCAAGTGTACGCAACCGATAAAGGGAAAGTATTAATTACAGCAATCGGTGATAAAATACTGGCTTCACCAGAAATGACAGCAAAATGGGAGCAACGCCTTGCGGAAATTGGAGAAGGTACAGCTTCACCAGCGACATTTATGGAGCAAACGAAAAAGCTATCAGCTAAAATTATTGAAGATGCGGTAGAAATGTCGGAGAAATGGGATTTCACCGGATTACATGTTGAATCGATTGAGCGAAAAGGATCGAAATTTACAACAGGTAAAAAGGTCGGGAACTGTAAAAAATGCGATGGCGATGTTATTGATAAGTCGACGTTTTACGGTTGTTCTAACTACAATACAACACAATGTGATTTTACCATCTCGAAGAAGATTTTAAGCAAAGCTATTTCGCAAAAAAACATGACGAAACTATTAAAAGGTGAGAAGACCGATTTAATTAAAGGCTTTAAAAAAGGCGAGAAAACGTTTGATGCGAAGTTAGAGTGGAAAGATAATAAGATTAATTTTGTGTTTGAGAATTAAGTGGTTTTAACAAATGAAAAAGCTCTTTCCCGAGTAAGATGTGCTGTATTAGGTTTGAAAATATAGATAGAAAAGAAAAAGCATGACAATTTTATGTCATGCTTTTTTATTTTATAATTACAGAGTTTTGTATACTAGCACTAAAATTTATTTGAAATAATTGTTTGAAAAGGTGTTATTAAATTGGACGTTTATATCATTTTGATCATTTCTTTGAATGAGGAATGCTTTTTGTTTTTGCTTGGAATAAAAATATACAACAAAAATACTATCTAAAATAATAAAATTTTATTGCAAAACGATAAATTCTATATTAAAATCAAAAACATAATAAATAAGTGTGGTGCTTTTTATGGAAAAGGTAACAACTTTATTTTTTAAAATAGAGGAGGTATAAATATGGAGGTTAACAATTTAATAATTGAAAATATGGATAACCCTCATGAGTTGGAGAGACTGTATAGAAAAGACCCGAAAGCTTTTAAAAAGTCATTCTCACAAGCATGGGATGAAAACCCTGATTCTCAGCTTCTAGCTGCTTGGTATGAAAGGATGCATTTCAAGGAAACGGAAAATGCAGAAAAAATATCGCTGTTTCAAAAAGGTTTCTTATTCATGGGCATGTTAGCTATTCTAGCTGGGCTAAGCACCAGAATCATTTTTCACTTTGTCGAGCAGGAAGCAATTGCTCCAATTAACCTAGCTTTTGGTGTAATTCCTTTTATTGTTGCTTATTTTATTTACAATAATACTCCGAAGAAAAGTATTATTTATTTCCTTGCGGCGTTGTTCCTAATTTCCGGGTTGTATCTTAATATGTTGCCATTAACTTATAAAGACAGCATTATCCTTGCTTATTTACATCTTCCTATATTGTTATGGGCCTTAGTAGGGTTTGCGTTTACAGGAAATGAATATTCAAAAGGAAGTACGAGATTAGCTTATATTAAATTTAATTTGGAATATGGTATTCTCTACGCCAGCATGGCAGTGAGCGGAATGGTACTAGCAGCATTAACCATGCAGTTATTTAGGTTTGTTGACTTGAATATAGAAGACTTCTATTTTAGTAATGTTATTTTATTTGGTGCTGCCGCTCTCGCTATTGTGGCTGCATACTTGGCATCAATGAATCTTAAACTTGCTAAGAATATTACACCATACATATCTAAAATTTTTAGTCCTCTCGTCCTGATCACATTGTTGATTTATCTTATAACGGTTATATGGGTCGGGAAAAATCCGTTCTTGGACCGCAATTTCCTAATGGCCTTCAACGGAATACTCCTTGGTGTATTGGCTGTTACCATATTTTCCATTGTTGAGAGTGAATCAGACGAGAAAAAGAACATTTCAGATTATATCAATTTTGCCTTAATTGTTCTTGCGCTTATTATTGACACTGTAGCTTTGTCAGCCATCGTATTCAGACTTTCTTCTTATGGGATTACACCTAATAGACTTGCTGTTTTAGGAGTAAACATACTGATTTGGGCAAATCTCATTTGGATTATGTTATCCTATATGCGTTTTCTACAAAACAAATCAGGACCGACAGCTATCCAAGACGCCGTTACGAAGTATTTGCCAATCTACGGACTTTGGGCAGCTTTCGTTATATTTACTTTTCCTATAATTTTTAATTAGAAAGACTTTGTTAACGTAACGACAAGCTAATTTTCTATAACGTATAAAATCCTTAGAGCTGATAAGTATCGTTACTTCTATACTTTCTCGACAATAAAAAAAACGTCCCAAAGTAGGACGTTTTTTTATGTGTATTGCTGTTTTTTCTTAATAAGTAATAACACTTGTGACACACACGCTAGTACTGGTAGTTCTATTAACGGTCCAATCACTAATGCAAGCGCGATAAGAGGTTCGTCTGGAAAAGCTGTTACAGCAATAGCGAGTGCAACAGGCGAGTTTCTCGCTAATGTTGTTAAGCTTAGGCTTACAGTGTCTTCATAGGATAAATGCATCATACGTCCTACAAACTGTCCTAGTATAAAGTTAATTATGAAGAACAGTAATACTGGTATAAGTAACAATAAAACAACATTCATATTTTGTAATAAGCACTTACCTTGTGAGGCAAACATCGCTACTATTGCTAAACTTAAAAATACAATTTGCGCAGAGCTGAAAAATGGAATGAGTTTATTCTCGAGTGTTTCAGCTTTTTTCATTTTATTCATAATGAATTTTGTAGCGTGTGCAAGTACAAATGGTAAGACGATTACGATAACAATGCTTTCCACTAAAACAGAAAACGCTACAGTCTTCATGACACCAGCAAATAAAAATAAATAAATGGGAAGGAGTAGTACTTGCAATATTAAATTTACAGGTAAAATTGCAGTAGAAAGTGCTACATTTCCTTTTGCTATTTCAGTAAAGATTAAGTACCAATCTGTACATGGAGTAACCATTAACATAATAAATCCAACCCAAAGTGCCGGGTGATCTGAAAGAAATAGTGCTCCTAACCCCCAAGCGAGTAAAGGTGTCCATAAAAAATTAATGGTGAGGCTCGTTCCAGCGAATTTTAAATTACGGAATCCATTTTTTATTTCTTTCAATGGGATGCTGAGGAATAATCCATAAAGCATGAAAAATAAGAAGGGAACAATAAATTTTTCCGAATACATATGTATCATATTAAATTGTCCTAATATAACCCCGAATATAACAGCTGCAAGAATGATAAAGGTTTGAATCTTTTCTAAAGTACTCATTAATAAATCCTCTCTATAGATGAATTTCTCTCTCTAGTTGTATTATACAAGGGATTTCACTTATGTGTTTTCGAATTTATCATTTTGAATGAGGAAATATATTTCTTTATTGTTTTTAATCCGAGATATTTTTCTTTTTAAGAAGTCACTTGACTAAAGTAAGTAGATGTATTACAATCACTTACATAAGGTAATTAAATAACAAAAAGTTTCGAGTTACTTAGGTTAAGGTATCTATTGGAACTTTTTATTAGAATAAGAATTTTTATGATGATGAATAATGAATATGATAAGAAAGTTTAGGTGAAGAAAATGGGATTATTTAGCTCGTTATTTGGTAAAAAAGAAGAAAATACAAAAGTAGAGGAGAATAAAACAATGTCAAAAGTATTATTTGTAAAAGCAAACGATCGTCCAGCGGAGCAAGCAATTAGTTCAAAAATGTATGAAACATTTGTAAGTGCTTATAAGGAAGCAAATCCGAATACAGAAATTACGGAGTTAGATTTATTCGCATTAGATCTTCCGTATTACGGAAATATCGCTATTTCAGGTGGATATAAACGTAGTCAAGGAATGGAGATAACAGCTGAAGAAGAGAAGGCAGTTGCTACAGTGGATAAGTACTTAAACCAGTTTTTAGAAGCTGAAAAAGTAGTATTTGCATTCCCATTATGGAACTTTACAGTACCAGCACCATTAATCACGTATATTTCATATCTTTCTCAAGCGGGAAAAACGTTTAAATATACAGCGAACGGTCCAGAAGGTTTAGTTGGTGATAAGAAAGTAGTTGTTTTAGGTGCTCGTGGTTCAGATTACTCTTCTGAACAAATGGCTCCTATGGAAATGGCTGTTAATTACGTTACAAACGTACTTGGGTTCTGGGGAATTGCAAATCCAGAGACAGTTGTAATTGAAGGACACAATCAATATCCAGATCGCTCACAGCAAATTGTTGAAGAAGGTTTAGAGAACGTTAAGAAAGTAGCGGCGAAATTTTAATTAATGATAGTAAATGTAAAACCAACATGGATGACCATGTTGGTTTTTTAGTCTAATTTCCATGTTAAAAAATGTATATTCATAAAATAAATGAAAAGTTTGAAAATAGTATTGCAAAATATTATATAACAAACTATAATGAGTTCAAGAATAGTTGATACTTAAATTAAATATTCAGAAAATTCAATTAGTTAAAATTGGAAATAAGATAAGGAAATTTGAATGGGGGTTATATTATGGCGAATAAAGTACCGTTTTCGTTCATAGTAGTTATCGGATTAATGTTATTTGCACTATTTTTTGGAGCAGGAAATTTAATATTCCCAGCGATGCTTGGTCAATCGGCAGGAGAGAATGTATGGATTGCTAACGCTGGATTTTTAGTAACAGGAGTAGGTTTACCATTACTAGGTGTATTAGCATTTGGGATTTCAGGTAAAGAAGATTTACAGTCATTAGCAAGCCGAGTGCATCCAGTATTCGGAATTGTATTTACGACAGTTTTATACTTAGCAATCGGTCCGTTATTCGCTATTCCTAGAACAGGAAGCGTTTCTTATGAAATTGGTATTAAACCTTTCGTGCCAGAAGGCTTAAGTTCTACAGCGCTAATTCTTTTTACAATTGTATTCTTTAGCATCACTTGTTTTTTTTCGCTAAATCCTGCGAAAATTGTCGATATTGTTGGAAAAATCTTGACGCCAATTAAATTAACGTTTATTGGAATTTTGGTAGTCTTTGCTTTTATTCATCCAATGGGAGAAATGCAAGCACCTGCAGAGGCTTATACATCACATGCGTTCTTTAAAGGGTTCCAAGAAGGATACTTAACAATGGATACGTTAGCATCATTCGTATTTGGTATTATCATTATCAATGCTATTAAAGAAAAGGGCGCAAAAACAAAAAAAGAAATTATGATTGTTTGTGCAAAAGCAACATTGATCGCTGCATCTATTTTAGCAATAATTTATTCAGCACTTTCATTTATGGGAGCTTCAAGTGTTGCAAAACTTGGTCACTTAGATAACGGTGGTGCAGTGTTAGCAAAAGTTTCAAGCTATTATTTTGGTTCATATGGCGGAGTTATATTAGGTATAATGGTTATAGCAGCGTGTTTAACAACTAGTGTTGGACTTGTCTCAGCGTGTTCTTCATTTTTCCATAAGCTATTCCCAAGTATTCCATATAAAACGATTGCAATTATGTTATCAGTTTTCAGTGCAGTTGTTGCAAATGTAGGTTTAACACAATTAATCTCAATTTCAGTTCCTGTATTAACAGCGATTTATCCATTAGCAATCGTATTAATTTTCCTAACGTTCCTTCACCCATTGTTCAATGGAAGAGCTGAAGTGTATCAGGGAAGTTTATTAGTAACATTTATTGTAAGTATGTTTGATGGATTAAGTGCTGCTGGTGTGAAATTAGCAGTAGTGAGCGATATTCTTACTAAGTTACTTCCAATGCATGAGGTTGGATTAGGCTGGGTGTTACCAGCAGTAATTGGTGGATTAATTGGATACGGCATTAGCGTTGTGAAAATGAAAAATGGAGTTCGCCCAGCAGCTAGTGCGAATAAGAAAATAAGTTAAATGAAAAAAGTTATAGAATTTGATTCTATAACTTTTTTTGTTACTATTGATAAGAATAGAAAAAATAAAGTAATAGGGGAAATAAAATGAAAAAAACAATTGACCATATCGGGATCGCAGTTCGTGATATAGATAGTACGATACAGTTTTATGAAAAGGTTTTATCAGGAACTTTAATAGATCGATACGTAAGTGAAGCACCTGGTGTTGAAAGCGAAGTAGCTATTCTTGAAGTTGATGGTGATAGAATCGAATTACTTGCGCCAACGAATAATTCGACTTCTCCAATAGCACGATTTATAAAGCAAAAAGGGAAAGGTGTCCATCATGTTGCGTATCGTGTAGACGATTTAGATGTAGCTTTAGAAGAATTAAAGGAACAAGGGATTCGAACGTTAGAACATACGCTTCGAATTAATAAACATGGTAGACGATTAATTTATCTTAACCCAGCGGATACAGAGGGAACAATCATTGAGTACTGTGATTATCCGGAAGAGAAGTAAAGGAAGTTTATCCTTGAGAAAAGGTGTTACGTAATAACGTAACACCTTTATAATGTGAGCTTTTAATTTTTAGTTTTTTAATCATCCCCTTTGTAGAGGAAGAGTGCAGCAGCGAAAAGATCCGCCAGATTTTATAATTTCTCCAAAGTCGATTTCAATAACCTCATAACCTCTAAGTCTCAGCTCTTTATTTGTTGTAGTATTAATGGGTAAACTAATCATCTTTTTATTGCCTAAAGATAATACATTGGTTGCTAAAGTAAATTGCTCTTTTTTAGATACTTCTATTAAATTATAACGATCTGATAACATTTTTAATGTACTATTACTAAATGCATGTGGATATATTAAGGCTTCTTCCTTTGAAATGATATTAAAAACACAATCTAAATGTAAAAAATCTTTGGAAAAAGGAACAGGAATTATTTTATAGTGTGTGAGCAACTGTTGAAGTTTTATTACAGAGTTAAATAACGTTCGATTGCTTACGCCAATATATACAATATCTTGATCGATAATGACGTCGCCGCCTTCTATATGACTATTAATACAATCTATATAAGTAATATCTTTTTCTAATAATATTTTCTTGAAAATTTGCTCTTCTCCTTTACGAACTTCATTTTTCATGTTAGAAATGAAAACAGTTTCCCCTACAGTAAAACCGATATCTCTCGTGAAAACTTGTTCGGGAAAGCGTACTTCAGGAGGTAGCATTAAAGTGTGTATTCTATTTTCTTTAAGTATATCAATAAATTTTGAGTATTGTTCTCTCGCTAGATTTACATTAAAGCCTAAATTGATAAAATATTTTTGGGTCTTGTTTATACCGCTAGAAATATTCATATATAATGGTTCGCATAGTACAACTTTTTTTAACGTACTATATTCACTTGAGCAATATGACTTTAAAATACTCATTCTAATAATCCTCCAATATAGGTGATTTTTAAATTGTTATACGATGATTGAAGCTTAAAATATTTTTGGATACAGAAGATAAAACGTAATAAAATATCAACTTAAAAAAGATTGAGCTTATAATAATTAAAGTGATTATTATAAGTTGTTATTTTTCTGTATTTTCAGTTTTTTATAACGACGGGTGTATCATTGCTCTAGAAAAAACGTAAAATAATTATAGGAACTCAGAATAATCCAGTATCTTTATAGATGAATTGTTTATCTGTTCCAAATCTGTATAACAAACCGCGATAGTGTAATTTTGCTCTAACCGATTTAGGCAGAAATAGAATTGACTAAAATCGGAATTAGTGTTCCGTAAGGTTATTTTATTTTGGGACCAATCGTCCATATTGAAGCCAAAACTATCTAATGGATATAGAAGTCCTTTTCCAATTGCTTTAACAAATGATTCTTTTAGAGTCCAAATATCAAAGAAAAACGATAACTGTCTATCGTGAGGAATATACTGAAAATAGTCAATTTCTTCTTGAGTAAAGCATAGTTCGGTTACGGAAAGATCTATAGGTTGAATTTTTTCAATGTCTACACCAATTCGTCCAGTTGAAGCAAGTCCACATATAATCCATTCTTCAGAATGAGATAAATTAAAATCCCCCTTCCAACCATGATATTTATTTAAAAAAGGGCGGCCTGTTCGATCTCTTTTAATAGAGATAGTATCTGCAGGTATGAGCAATAATCTTTGCAAACGTTTTCTGATGCATAGATGAGCTAATAATGTTCTTTGTTGATCTTCTAATTTATGAAATCTTAAAATTCTTTCCCTTTCATTTTTAGGTAATTCTGTGAGTTTCAGCTCTATGTCTTTGTAGGGTAGTAAAATTCCTAATTTAACTGCAATAATTTCTAAGTAACTATCAATTTTTTTCATAATGACCTCACTAACAATATAAATAATAGTCTCAAGAGAATTTAAATGTATAATTAATTTTATTATTTATCAACTACCATTAAATTATAGAGAGCGATATAAGATTTATTGAGAAATCATGTGAATTATATTAAGTGTTATTGTATAGCTATTTTGAAGAAATGAACAAACTTATGTTTTATTTTTTTTTGAAGTCAATTCAATTATTAAAAAAGTTTCTCAAGGTTTGTTATGTATTTTAGATTGCTTTGAAAATTAAATGAAGTTACAATTAATCCTGTTTAATAGTTGGAAAAATCAGAAAAATAAAAGGGGATTGGGTAAGTGATAATTTCTGGAGAAATAAAAGAATTTATAAAGAATTATGATGATAAATTACCATTCTCAGGTGCGATTTTAATTCAAAATAAAAAAAAGATCTTTGAAGATGGATTTGGATATGCGAATAGAAGTGAACAAATTTTTAATACATCACGTACTCGGTTTGGTATGGCTTCTGGGTGTAAAATTTTCACTGCAGTGGCAATATGTCAATTAGTTGAAAAGGGTGTTTTAACTTTTGATACCTGTTTGAAAGAGTGTTTAGAAGACTCATTCCCACATTTTTATGAAGGCATTACAATTCATCATTTATTAACTCATACTTCGGGCATACCAGATTATTTTGATGAAGAAGAAATGGATGATTTTGAAGATTTATGGAAGGATACCCCAATGTATTCTATTAAATCTCCTGCAGATTTTCTGCCTATGTTTCAAAATTATCATATGAAGTTTAATCCTGGAAGTAAATTTTCTTATAGTAATGCAGGTTATATTTTACTTGGGTTGATTGTAGAAAAATTGACAGGGATGAAGTTTGCAGAATATGTAAAAGAGAATATATTTCAGGTTTGTGGCATGTCAGATTCAGGATATTTCCGGATGGATCAACTGCCGGAACGAACTGCACTTGGATATATAGATAATAAAGATGATAACACTTGGAGAACTAATATCTATTCGGTCCCTATAATTGGTGGGCCAGATGGAGGGGCTTTTACAACAGTTTTAGATTTAGGAGAATTTTGGAATGGATTATTTAATGGGAAACTCCTAAATAAAGAGTACACTAATCAGTTGTTAACTCCTTATGTGAAAAATAATAGTTTACATTATGGATATGGTGTTTGGATTTCAATGGAAAATGATGAGATTCTCAAATATTTTGTATTTGGATTTGATCCAGGTGTGAGGGTTCATTCATCTGTAAATGCAAAGTCTAAGATGCAATTCCATATTATGTCTAATGTGGAACGAAATGTAGTTCCTCTTAAAAGTGGGATTGATAAATTAATTTCTGAAAAAAAGATTTAGTTTTTGAGATTCATGGATGTTTTTTGATACCTACAAAATAAAAAAGGATATGAATATTTAACTAAGAGTTAATATGCTTATAAAAACTGTTGGATTGTTCGCTTTAAATGATTAATTAGAGTATAAATTTTGAGAGCCTAAGGGTGTTTGTTAAGGATTTAAATGAAGGATTCCTGATATAAATCAACAGCATTAATTTCTATATAAAGGAGTTAATAATATGATTAGAGGAACTACCGATTTAGGGGAAAGTCAAAAGAAAGAGTTAGAGAAGCATCGTTTTTCGAAAGAAATCAACTTGGAAATTCGCGAATTACAAAAAACCAACAATTGGTATAATTTTTTTGCCATAGGATTGGATTGGGGTATTGTGTCCTTAGTAATTGCATTGAATTATTTTATCCCTACTATGTGGATGTATTTGATTAGTATTGTTATCATTGGTAGCCGTATGCGTGGCCTTGATATTATGATGCATGAGTCAAGTCATCGTATGCTTTTTAAAAATCGTAAATTAAATAAGTGGGTTGCATGTTTCTTTGCTGCTTATCCGATAATGATTTCTTATAAAGCATATTGTAAGAGTCACATGAATCACCACAGGTATTTATGGAGTGAGATAGACCCTGATAAGCAAAGGTATCAAATTGTTGGGTTAGATAAACCGACTAAAAATAAAATGGAATTTTTTATTCAGCATTGCTTAAAGCCTTTGTTCTTAGTACATGTGCCGAATTATTTGATTGGAATGATCAAAGTAACAGCATATGCAAAAGAGGAACCTAGATTTGATCAAATAATCAGGACTCTATATTGGGGCGCTATCATTATTTGTTCAATTGTTTTCGGTTTCTGGCAAGAGTTGATTTTATTTTGGGTAGTTCCGTTTTTAACAACTTTTCAAATGTTAAAATATTGGGCTGAAATGGCCGAACATGCAGGACTAGAATCGGAAAATGAGATATTTGCATCAAGAAATTCTTTTGGGAATTTTTTTGAGCGTTTTCTCATTCATCCTCATAGAAACTCATACCATTTGGTACATCACTTGTTCCCTGCTGTTCCACACTTTAATATAAAGAAGGCTCATCTTATTTTAATGAAAGATGAAGAATATCAAAAAGCGCATCATTGTACAGGGTTCTTTTTTTCCACTGCACCAGGATTCTCTTCTGTAATAGATGATATACAAGGACGGATACCATTTTGGAATAAAGTGAAAGGGAAATAGATCATTATACATGTTGTGCTACATAGGCTGTATGGAAATTTAATGGTTTACCAAAGATAATTCCTGATTGCACCCTAAAATATAAATGGGAGCTAGATTAATAAAAAAAATTGGGAGATGTTAGGTGGCTAATTAAGTTCTATAGAGCCTTTTAAAATTTAGTAAATAATTTTAATTCATAGGAAAGGAGAGTATATGAATAACACGATGCTTTTTTGTTTTCCTTATGCTGGTGGATCCGGTTCGATATATAGTAAGTGGAAAAATTACTTACATCCTAGTATTGAATTGAAACCAATTCAATACGCAGGAAGGGGTAAAAGATTTCAAGAAGATTGTTATGATGATATGAATCACGCGATTAATGATATATTCGAATGTATATATAGAGTTGTAGGTAATTGCGATTACGCGTTTTTTGGTCACAGTATGGGCGGGCTTATCGCTTATGAACTTTGTAAGGAAATAGAAAGTAGAAATCTTAATGCTCCTGTGCATATTTTTCTATCAGGTGTAAAGCCCCCAAATTTTATTAGAGAACAAAAAGTGTCTAACTTACCAGAAAAAGAATTTAAAGATGTGATATTAAATTTAAATGGTACTCCAAAAGAAATTCTTAATAATCAGCAGTTAATGGATATATTTATCCCAATTTTAAGATCTGACTTTAAATTGATAGAAGAATATAAATTCAGTAATGAATTGTACAAGTTAAATACGTGTATTACTGCAATGTACGGTAAGCTGGATGATGTTACTGAGGAATACATGAAAAAATGGTGTGAGTTTACTTCGAGAGATACTGTTGTTTATGGCTATCCAGGAGATCACTTTTTTATTAATGAAAATTACATTGATATTATAAATCTTATTAATTCAACATTGGTTGGGAGAGGAGATTATTATGAGCAATGATGTTTATAATGCAGATTTGTTAACTAAAGAGGAGAAGTTTTGGTTGGATCAACTATCAACGGATTTAGAAATGAGTAGTTTTGTAAATTTTAATAAAAAAGTTGGTGTGAAAAATCAGGAAGAAAAAATATTTACATATAGGTTATCAGAAAACATATCACATAAAATTAGTGAAATAAGTAATCATTCTGAATATGGAATGCTTATCATTTTGATTGCTAGTGTGAAATATTTGCTCTCAATATACACGGATAGTAAAGATATTTCTATTGGAACGCCAGTAATTCAATCAAAATCTGGCACAGCATATTATGATCATCTTTTGATTATAAGAAGTAATGTCCATAGTAATATGACATTTAAAGAGCTTCTATTAAAAGTACAACAAAACATTACAGAGGCAAATAAAAATCAGAAAGTATCGCATAAGCGATTAGCAAAACTTTTAGGAGATGAGAATGCAAATTCTAATAAACTGAATCCTCGTACAGTCATACAGTTTGAAAATATTCAACATAATATTTCTAATCATTATACAAATGCAGATACCGTCTTTAATTTTACATGGCATGGAGATAAACTAGAGTGTTGTATCACTTGTAAAGAAAGTGTAGGAGACTTGATTGAAAGAGTTATAAATCAATTGACTCATTTGTTAAAAGCAGTAGTAGCTAATCCGAGTATAAGGCTCTCTGAAATTGATATTTTATCCAATGAGAGAAATCGTATTCTAAATGAGTTTAACAACACAAAAACAGGTTTTCCTAAGGATCAATCTGTTGTTGACTTGTTTGAATTTCAAGTAGCTAAAAGTCCACATAAGCTAGCAGTCTTTTACCAAAATCAAAATTTAACTTACGAGGAATTAAATATAAGAGCAAATCATATAGCACATAAATTAGTTGAATTAGGAGCTAAAAAAGATTCTGTAATAGGAATTATGTTAGATAGATCGCTCGAACTTCCAATTGGTATATTAGGTGTTTTAAAGGCAGGAGCTGCATATTTACCCATTGATCCAAACTATCCAAATGAACGAATTAATTATCTTTTAAGTAATTCTAATGTAGATATCATTTTGAAGTGCAGCAATAATGAATTTAATTTTATAATTGAAAACACTAGATTTATTGATATAGATACAACTTTGAGAGACGGTACACCTATAGAAATGAGTGGGAATTTAGAATTGAAAATCCCATTAGAGAGCTTAATGTATGTTCTTTATACATCTGGAAGCACTGGTGACCCTAAAGGAGTTATGGTGAAAAGAAATTCATTTATGAATTTGCTCAACTGGTATACCAATGAATTTGATATGAATCCAACCGATAATGTATTATTAATTGCCCCAATTAGTTTCGATACAGCGCATAAAAATTTATTTGCTCCATTGATAAAAGGGGGGCGATTGCACCTTTTTGAGTCAGGTATGTATGATTACAATAAAATGTCTGATTATATAAATATTCATAAAATCACGAGCGTTAATTGTACCCCAAGTGGTTTTTATCCATTGGTTGATTATAATGAGAGAACTAATTTTAGCAGGTTAATCACGTTGAAGCGTATTTTTTTAGGTGGTGAATCGATAAATTGTAAAAAACTCAAACCTTTAGTTAAATCAATAAATTTCAAGAGCGAAATTATAAATACGTATGGTCCCACGGAATGCACGGATTTAGCCGCTTTCTATAGAATTAGTAATCAAGAGATAGAACAATTGAAGGTGATTCCAATCGGGAAGCCTCTTAATAATGTCGAAATATACATTGTTGATCAAGAAATGAATCTTGTACCTATTGGTGTAACAGGAGAACTGTGTATTGCTGGGGTTGGATTGGCACGTGGGTATTATAATGCTCCAGATTTAACGAGAGAAAAATTTGTAGAGTTTCCGAAAATTACCGAAAAAAAAGTTTATAAAACAGGAGATATGGCAAGGTGGATGCCTGATGGGAATATTGAATTTATTGGAAGGAAAGATAATCTTACGAAAATAAGGGGGTTTCGGGTAGAAGTTGGGGAGATAGAGACTGGTCTTATGAAGCATCCAGATGTAGATGAGGTTGTTGTTGTTGCAATCGAAGATACTTTCGGTACGAAAGTATTAAGTGCTTATTTTGTTGCCAATGTGAATATAACAAACTCAGAATTAAGAAATTTCCTTATTAAAAGTTTGCCGAATTTCATGGTGCCAACCTACTTCACTCAACTGAAAAAAATGCCACTCAATCAAAACGGGAAAATTGATCGTAAAGCATTGCCAGTGTCCAACTTGGATCCAGTATCAGACTTCGACTATGTTGCACCAGAAGGCGAATTGGAAAAAAAGGTTGCACATATATGGAGAGATGTTCTTAATATTCAAAAGATAGGAGTGTATGATAATTTTTTTGAGTTAGGTGGGCATTCTTTAAATGCTGCTTCGATTATATTGAAAGTTAACCAAGAATTTGACGTGAATATACACTTAAGTGAAATGTTTAAAAAGCCAACTATAAAAGAATTTACAACTCTAATACTGGATGGGGAACAACATAAAAGTTCAATTATATTACCTGTTGAAGCAAGAGAATACTATCCTGTTTCATCACAGCAAAAAAGGCTATTTATTATGTGGCAACTTAATCGTGATTCAGTAGCTTATAATTTACCGTCGGGGACAATCATAGAGGGTGATCTCGAATATGATATGTTGGTGAGAGCTTTCCAACATCTTGTTGATCGTCATGAATCTTTACGTACATCGTTTTCATTCATCAATGGACAAGTGGTGCAGTATGTACATCCTAAATTAAAGGTTATTGTTGATATCGTTGAAGCATCGGAAGAAGAATTAATGGAGTATGTACATGGGTTTGCTACACCTTTTAATCTGGGACAACCTCCTCTATTTAGAATCAAAGTTATTAAAATCAGAGAAAATAAGCATTTGCTGTTAACTGATGCTCACCATATTGTCTTTGATGGTATATCGATGGACATAATTATGGAGGAATTTTATGATAGTTATTTAAATAAAGATTTGCCTCCGATTAAATTACAATATAGAGACTATGCAGTATGGCAGGCAGAATTTTTTCAGACTGATGATTTTAAGAGTAAAGAAAAGTATTGGCTAAACATATTTAAAGATGAACCTCCATTACTGGAGTTAAATACAGATTATCCACGACACCCGGTGCAACTTTATGATAGTGATTATGTACCAATTATGGCGGGATACGATTTGACAAAGCGTTTGAAAAAGATAGCGAAGGAGAATGGGACAACCCTATATACGGTGCTACTTGCTGCTTTAAATGTATTGTTTTTAAAATATACGGGTCAAGAAGATATTACGATTGGTACCCCTACA
Organism: Bacillus sp. AC266; assembly: GCF_979253805.1. Lineage (NCBI taxonomy): Bacteria > Bacillati > Bacillota > Bacilli > Caryophanales > Bacillaceae > Bacillus > Bacillus sp. AC266. The sequence continues at coordinate 59,519 of NZ_CEEDEC010000003.1, read as the reverse complement.
GCTGGCCGATCTCGTCCAGGTTTGGAACGGACTATTGGTATGTTTGTGAATACGGTAGTAATAAGAAATTTCCCATGTCGCAAAAAAACATTTCTGAATTTTCTGGATGAAGTGAAGGATAATACAATAAAAGCCATTGATCATGAGGAATATCCGTTTGAATTGTTAGTAAATCAAGTAGATGCTTATCGAAATACAGGGAGAAATCCAATATTTGATATTATGTTTTCTTTGGATAATGATGAGTATTTCTTTAAGGATAAAGGGGAATTAACTTTCCGAAAATCCCCATTTGAAAGTAGTATGACTCAATTTGATATGTTCATTCATGTATTAGAAATTAATGAAGATATGCATTTTAAGTGGAAGTATCGTAAGGATATATTCAAGAAGGATACAGTACAAAGATTAGCAGAACATTTTATTTATCTACTTGATGAGATTACCGAAAAGATGGATATACCATTACAAGATATCCAGATGATGTCTGAATCAGAGATGAAAACCGTTCTTTATGAATTTAATAATACGACGGATGAATATTCGTATCAAATGACGGTGCATGAGGTATTTGAGCAGAAAGTGAAAGAAGGTCCATCAGAAAATGCCATCGTGTATAAAGAAATGACACTAACGTACTCTGAGCTGGATGCAAGGGCAAATCAACTGGCCCGCACTTTAAGAAAAAAGGGAGTGCAAAGAAATAGCGTTGTTGGACTTATTGCAGAGCCTTCCTTAGAAATGGTCATAGGAGTTCTCAGTGTGCTAAAAGCAGGAGGGGCATTTTTACCGATTGACCCCACTCTTCCAATAAGCAGGATAAAATATTTTTTGAGAGACAGTGATTGTCAGTTGGTTCTGGCCCGAAATAATATGAAGGAACGCTTTACTTTTGAACAGGAAGTAATTAGGTTGGATGATGAAATAAACTGTAAAGAAGATGGTTGTTATCTTGAAAACATAAACCAGCCCGACGATTTGGCATATGTAATTTATACCTCTGGAACAACCGGTAACCCTAAAGGGGTTATGGTCGAACACAAGAATATTGTGAATCAGTTGATAGGACTCATTCGGAAATTAAAATTTAATCAAGAAATGAATCATTTATTGCTAGCAAAAATCACATTCGATGTTTCTGTTCAACAAATCCTTCTCCCGATTCTCTCTGGGGGTAGGTTATATATTCCTGAGGAAGAGCTAATCGCTGAGCCAAGAAATATGTGGAACTTTATTGAGAAAAACAAAATTAATGTCTTGGGTGCTGTACCTACCCATTTGAAAGTTTTAATAGATAATATTGTCATAAGTCAACCTCTTAACTATGTTCTTGTAGCCGGTGAGGTCTTTACAAAGAGTCTTTATGATCAATTAAAGAGTACTGTTAATGCTGAGATGATTATTAATCTGTATGGTCCAACCGAGACGACGATTTTTTCAACATACTATATTTGTCGTGAAAATGAAGAGGGTTCGAGCATACCAATAGGTAAGCCTCTAAGTAACTATAGGGCATATATTTTAAATCAAGATTATTATCCTGTACCTATTGGTGTGACTGGGGAGTTATATATTGCTGGGGCAGGTGTAGGAAGGGGATATATCAATAAGTCAGATTTGACAGATGAAAAATTTATGTCCAATCCATTTATTCCAGGTGAGAAAATGTATAAAACGGGAGACCTTACAAGGTGGCTCCCTAATGGGGACATTGAGTATCTTGGAAGGATTGACCATCAGGTAAAGGTTAAGGGAGTCCGAGTAGAGCCAGATGAAATAAAAAACCACATTTTAAATCATGAATATATTGATAATGCAATTGTTGTTGCGAAACAAAATCAAAGTAATGAAAGCTATTTGTGTGCGTATCTAATTACAAACCAAGAGGTTACCAGTACAGAATTAAGGGAGTATTTGAGGAATAAGTTACCTGAATATATGATTCCGTCACATTTTGTGCAATTAGAGAGTATGCCTGTAACGAATAACGACAAAGTCGACGTAAGAGCCTTGCAAGAAAGGGATGATGAGAATTATATATCGTTAGGTACTACTTATATAGCACCTGGAACGAATCTAGAAAAAATGATAGCGGAGATCTGGAAACAGGTACTTGGGGTAAATCAGGTCGGTATTTATGATCATTTCTTCGAACTTGGTGGGAATTCACTGAATATTATTCAAATAAATGAACGGTTGAAAAATGATTTGAACATCGACATAACTGTAATGATGCTATTTAGATATCCTACAATTTATTCTCTATCCCAGCAATTAAAGATGACCGATGAGAGCAGGGTACAGGAAAAAATGAATTCAAATAGAGTTCAGGTAATAAAGGAATCGAAAAATAGGTTAAAACAAAGACGTCAAAGAAAGAGGGATTCGAATGAATGATAGTGCACAGGAACCGATAAGAAATGGTATAGAGATTGCTATTATTGGAATGTCTTGCAGATTTCCTGGTGGAGATACTATAAATGAATTCTGGGAAAATTTGAAGAATGGTGTAGAATCGGTAACTTTCTTCACAGATAAGGAGTTACAGAAAGGAGGAATTGATCTAGAAACGATCCAAAATCCCAATTATATAAAGGCTGGTGGGGCTATTACAGGAACAGAATGGTTCGACAATAAATTATTTAATTACTCACCTAGGGAATTAGAGGTAATGGATCCACAGCTGAAAATTTTGCACGAGTGTGCTTGGGAAGCATTAGAGAGTAGTGCTTACTTTTCGGATACCTTTAATGGTTTAATTGGTACTTATATTGGAGCATCTACAAACTTATATTGGTTAGAAGCGGTATATGATGGAGCGAAAGATTTTATAAAAGAAGCAGAATTTTTAAATGGTTCTCAATTTTTCGGCACCAGATTATCACATAAATTAAATTTGAAAGGTCCTAGTTATACAGTTCAAACTGCATGTTCCTCTTCATTGGTTGCTGTGCACTTGGCATGTCAAGCTCTATTAAGTGGAGATTGTGACATTGCTTTGGCTGGAGGGGTTTCACTTACATTACCTGAGAAAAGAGGGTATTTATACAAGGATGGCATGATTCTTTCACCAGATGGACACTGTAGACCTTTTGATGATAATGCTAGGGGAACGGTCAATGGAAATGGAGCGGGAATTGTTGTTTTGAAGCGTATGGAGGATGCGATTGCTGATGGAGATTTCATCCATGCTGTTGTGAAAGGATCCGCAATAAATAATGATGGCGCTGATAAGGTTAGTTTTAATGCGCCAAGTGTAGAAGGACAAGCTGCTGTTATTAGAGCAGCTCATCACATGGCCGAGGTAGAATCTGAAAGTATATCATATGTAGAGGCTCATGGTACTGGAACAATGCTAGGTGACCCGATTGAGGTTGAAGCCTTGAAGTTGGCATTTAATACAGAGAAGAATAATTTTTGTGGTATTGGATCGGTTAAAGGGAATATTGGTCATCTTGATAACGCTGCAGGTATAGCAGGTTTGATAAAAACTGTAGTTGCTTTGGAGAATCGCATGATTCCACCAAGCATTAACTACGAGAAAGCAAATGAAAAAATTAATTTTGGTAATAGTCCATTTTATGTACAGGATACATTGGCGGAATGGAAGAACCAAGAGTTTCCTTTAAGAGCAGGAGTAAGTTCATTTGGTATGGGAGGAACAAATGCCCATGTTGTACTTGAGGAACCTCCCCAAAGAGAAGCTTCTGAGCGGAGTAGGAGATATCAATTACTTTCTTTTTCTGCACAAACGAAAAAATCTCTTGAAGAGCAAACTAAAAAGTTAGCTGAATATTTAAATCATAACAATAATGTGAATTTGGCTGATGTAGCTTATACACTTTTAAATGGAAGGAAAAATTTAAAATATCGAAGAGCATTAGTGGTTTCGGATATAGAGGAAGCGAAGCGAGAATTTTTTATTCAAAATTCTGCTAAGGTTCAAACTAACATTTGTGATGGCGGTAGTAAGCAAATAATTTTCATGTTTCCCGGGCAGGGTGCACAATATGTAAATATGGGATTGGATTTATATAATGAAGAGAAGAGATTTCGAGATGAAGTGAATCTTTGTTGTGAGATTTTAGAAGAGATTAGTGGGATTGATTGGAAGGAAGTCTTATATCCAAAGGACCTGGAAGCTAGAATGAGAGATGATATAAATCAAACATCTAATACACAGCCTGCAATATTTATTTTTGAATACTCATTAGCAAAAACATTAATGGAATGGGGCGTCTATCCGGACGGCATGATTGGACATAGTATAGGGGAATATGTGGCTGCTTGTTTGGCGGGAGTGTTTTCATTAAAGCAAGCGCTTCAGTTGGTGTATGAGCGGGCGACCTTAATGCAACAATTACCTAAAGGCAGCATGATAAGTGTAATGGCTTCGGAAAATGAAATTTTACCACTAATGAATCAAGATGTATCTATTGCCGCAGTGAATAGTCCAATATCATGCGTAATCTCAGGTTCTGATGAGGCAATCTATACTTTTGAGGGGGAATTGATTAGGAAAGGTTTTCAGTTTAAAAAACTTACAACTTCCCATGCCTTTCATTCATCCATGATGGACTCAATTTTAGATACCTATGGAAAGAAGTTAAAAGAAATTAATTTCCAGGACATTAAAATACCATTTATATCCAATTCTACAGGAGAATGGATTACGGAAGAACAAGCAAAAAGTGCAGATTATTGGGTGAATCATCTGCGACATGTAGTGGAATTTTCTGAGGGCATTAAGCATCTACTATCGGGTACGGAAAGTATTTTTGTGGAGGTTGGACCAGGTAGAACATTAAGTAGTTTTGTTAGACAACATACTCAAGGAGAATCAAAATGCCCAATTATTAATACTGTAAGGCATCCTAAAGAAAAAATTTTTGATGACAATTACTTGCTTCAAAATATTGGTAAGTTGCATATTCATGGCGTGAAGATTAACTGGTCCAAGTATTTTTCGCAAGAAAGAAGATATCGTGTTCCACTCCCTACGTATCCTTTTGAACGGCAGTTCTTTAGCCTTTCTAAGGATATTGAAATGGAAGAGAGTTCCCCTTTATCGCAAAGTGACTATGTAGAAGAGCTAAAGAGGAATGTTGTTCCGAAAGATGATAAACAGCGGAAAATTATAGAATCATATAAGAGAGTTACGGGAGTAAAACAAGTTAGTATCCATGATGATTTCTTTGAATTAGGAGGTAGCTCATTAACGGCTATCAATGTTGTTTCGAGCTTACAGAAGGATTTTGATATTTCTATTAATCATTTATTTGAATACCCTAGAGTCTCTGATCTAGCGCAGCATATGACATATAAAAAGGAGAAGACCATTCCAGATGCATTAGCAACTTATCTGATTGCTAGAGGAGAAAGGCATCGGTTAATGGAGGAGAAGATAAGAGGCGACATAGCGATACGAAGTTTATATGATGATAGAAACAAAAAGTATTACGAAATCAACCTTTCTTGCCAAACCGGTTATAAGGAAGTTCTATTGACAGGAAGCACGGGATATTTGGGCGTTTACTTATTACATGATTTATTAACTGAATTAGATTGCAATGTACATTTGATTGTAAGAAGTGACAATTGTATAAAAGCAGAAAATCGCATTAAAGAAAAAGTTTGCTCTTATTTTGGAACATCTTTTTATGATAAGTATAAGAAAAGAATTTTTGTATATAGTGGCGACCTGACAAAAAAATATATGGGCTTAGATTTGCCGAACTATCAATATTTGAGTGAAACAATCCAATGTATTATACATTCAGCAGGCAGTGTTAGTCATTATGGGAAATATGAAAAATCCTATGAAGCAAACGTTCTAGCTACGAGAAATGTAATTGATTTTTCGCTTAAGGGAGTAAAGAAAGATGTGAATCATATTTCTACATTGGCTGTAGCTTCTGGTGTAGTAAAGAATAACGAAGATATATTGTATACGGAGTATGATAATGATTTAGGGCAAATTATTGAAAATCCTTATCCAAAGACAAAGTTAGAAGCTGAAAAGATTGTACTGGAAACGAGGGATAAGGGAATAAATGTAAATGTTTTTCGAGTGGGAAACATTGGTTTTGATTCTAAAACAGGAAGGTTTCAAGAAAACATAGAGCAGAATGCATTATACTCAATGATGAAATCATATATAAGAATTGGATTGGTTCCAGAAATGGAAAGAGATATAGATTTTGCATGTGTGAATGATGTTAGTCAGGCAATTATTAAGTTGTTTAATAAAAAAGAATTAATGAATGAGACTCATCACATTTTCAATCCTAACCATGTAAGCTTATCAGCTCTTTTAACAACGTATGGATTAGACATAGATGTAAAAGAAACTTCAATTGATAAATTTATAGATTATATCTTTGATGAAAAGCAATTTAATCAATATGCATCAGATATATATAATTTACAGCTGCATTGTATAGGAGATGAATTGAAAACATTTAATGATGTCGAACAAACATTGTTCCATATAATGGGAGATAAAACGAATATGCTGTTAAGAAAAACGGGTTTTGTATGGAATAATATTACGGATGAAATGACGAAAAAAATGATTGGATATGGTCAAAAAGTTAATTATTTCGAAAAACATTAAATATAAAGTGGTGATAATTTGAAGTATAGAGAATATTTTTCACTAACTCATCCTCAACAAAGGATTTGGTATATGGAGAAAATTAATCCTCATCAGCCATTGCATAATATTGGGGGAACAGTAAAGATACAAGGAGAAGTGGATTTTGATTGTCTTGAGAAAGCAATTAATTATTTTATAAAAAAAAATGATGGAATCAGGCATCGATTTGTAGAATCGGATGAGAAGGTTCATCAATATGTGGAGAAATATCATAAATATCAAGTTCGATATACTATTTTTAATAGTCAGAAGGATTTAGATACCTGGGTTCAGCAGGAAGCTGCAAAACCTTTCGATATCAATGAACAAGACTTATTTGATTTTGCTTTGTTCAAGTTACAAGATACTAAAGAAGGGGGATATTTCGTTAAGGTCCATCATATAATTTCTGATGGTTGGTCTATGAATCTTTTAACTGAACAGATTTGTAATGCATACACTCAAATTTTGAAAGGTGAAAAAATAACAGATCAGCTTAATAGTACCTATATGTATTGCCTTGAGAAGGAAGAATCCTATTTAACTTCAAAAAGATTTATGAAGGATAAAAATTTTTGGAATGAGAAGTTTAGTAAGCTCCCAATTGTGAAGCGGAAGAACGAAGTAGATTGTGCAAAGGCAAATAGAAAAACATATTCTTTAACAAATAATCAATCGGATGAAATTAAACAATTTGCTACTGACATAAATGTTTCTGTGTACGCATTCTTTGTTGCCCTATATTATATTTACTTAAATAAAGTAAATGGGCAGGATGATTTAATTATTGGAATGCCTGTACTTAATCGAGCGGGGAAAAATGAAAAAAATATTGTGGGGATGTTAACAAGTACTATGCCATTTCGTCATACTGTTGATAGTGAAATGACAGTCATAGATTTTATAAAAGGCATTAATCGTGAATTGGTTCGCTGTTATTATCATCAAAAATATCCATATGATGTATTGGTGAAAGATTTGGAATTAAAGAAAAAGGGATACGGTGATTTATTTGATACATGTATTAACTATTACAATACAAAACTTCCTACTGAAATTAATGGTACACCAATAGAAAATGAAGAATTTTACAATAGGAATCAGATTTATTCAATTCAATTGATTATTCGAGAATGGTCTAGATTAGGAGGATTTAATCTAGATATAGATTATAAGGATCATATGTATACAGAAAAGCAAATTGAACAAATGTATCTTGGAATCAGTCATTTACTGGATCAGATGTTGGAGTCGCCCAATAAAAAGTTAATGGAATTAGAAATTTTACCAGAAGATATGTGGAATAAATTGATATATGAATTTAATGCAACGAATAGGGAGTATCCAAAGGACAAGACAATTCATCAGCTTTTTGAAGAACAAGTAGAAAGGACACCAGATAGAGTTGCGATTTGCCTGGAAGATAAGGAACTTACGTATCGTGAATTGAATGATAGATCTAATCAATTAGCGAGGTATATATTAAAGAAAAATGTAACAAAAGGTACAGTAATAGGAATATCAACTACGCATTCTCTAGAAACAATTATTGGAATTTTAGGGATTTTAAAAGCAGGAGCGGTATATTTACCTATTGATCCACAATATCCATCTGAACGGGTCAATTATATGCTGCAAGATTCAGATATCAATATTCTGTTCACTAATTTTGATATTTCGCATCAATGGGATCTTTCTTTGTATGCGGTTGAGGTTATCCATATAAATGCAGCTCATATTTATATGGGAGATACTTCTAATATTAAAAATAGAAGTGAGCCGACTGACCTTGCTTACATCATATATACATCGGGTTCTACGGGAAACCCTAAAGGTACAATGATTGAACAGAAAGGATTGGTTAATTATATTTCCTGGGCAAATCAAGTATATGTAGGCGCAAGTGAAAATGAAGTTTTCCCATTGTATTCATCTCTTGCTTTTGATCTTACTGTTACAACTATATTTACCCCATTAATTAGTGGTAATCAGATTATTATTTATCCTGCTGATGCAAACGAATATGTATTATATAGAATATTTAAAGAAAAAAAAGCAAGTATTATTAAATTAACTCCATCTCACCTGTTTTTATTGAAAGATTCAGACTTTGTTGGGTGTTCAATTAAAAAAATTATTGTTGGTGGAGAAAATTTAACAGTAGACCTTGCCGCAAACATACAGAAAAAATTAGGTAGAGAAACAAAAATATATAATGAATATGGGCCCACAGAAACAGTTGTAGGATGTATGATTCATCAATTCGATATTGAAAAAGATAAAGGGGTATCTGTTCCTATTGGTGTACCTGCACAAAATATGAAAATATATGTGTTGGACTCCGATCTTCGCCCAGTACCAATGGGAGTTGTTGGAGAAATTTATATTTCTGGGGAAGGTGTTGCAAGAGGATATTTTAACAATCAGGATTTAACAAGAGAGAGATTTATTGTAAATCCATATTCGGCAAAAGAGCAGATGTATAAATCGGGTGATTTAGCTAGATTTATTGAAGGAGATAAGATTGAGTATTTGGGAAGGAAAGATGATCAAGTAAAAGTTCGTGGGTTCCGCATAGAACTAAAAGAAATCGAAATAAACTTGCAAAAATATCCGAGCATTAAGGAAGTGGTAGTGATTGATCAAGAGGATTATGATGGAAACCACTATCTTTGTGCCTACTATACTGAGAATGCTAAGGTGAAGACATCCGAACTATTTAGATTCTTAAAAGAGATCTTACCAGTTTATATGATTCCTTCGTATTTTATTGTGTTGAAAGAAATACCGTTGACGTTTAACGGAAAGCTGGATAGAGAGGCCTTGCCGAAACCTGAAGTTAAAATAGAGAAAAAAACTGAAGGTGAGATAGAAAGTGATTTAGTAGGTATTATACGTGAAGTATTAAATGTTGAAAAAGTAAGTATAAGAGACAACTTCTATCATCTAGGCGGGGATTCCATTAAAGCAATTCAAATTTCTTCTAAGATACGTGAGAAAGGGATTAAAATAAAAACAAAGGATATTTTGGCTAATCCAGTTATTGAAGATATGATTTTATATTTAGAAATGACTAGCACAAAAGAGCAGAAGAGTAATCAACAATGTGTTGGTAGTATTGAAACGATACCATCTATCTCATGGTTTTTTTCGCAAGATTTGAACAATATAAACCATTATACACAGTCAGTGTTAGTCAAAGTAAAGGATGACGTTGAGGTTGGGATACTTGAATCGGCATTTAGCTTATTAGTTTGTCATCACGACGCTTTTCGCTTGAATTACCGGATGGAAACGAAGGAATTATTTTATAATCAAAATAATTACAATAAAAAAATAAAAATAGAATCATTAGATTTATCTGAATTATCAAAAGCAGAGCAAAGTATTCGTATTGCTAGTATTGGAGAAATATTGAAATCGAGCTTTAATATTGAAAATGAAATTCTTCTTAAAGTTTGTATATTTGATTTGGGCGATTTTGGTAAAAGATTATTAATGACAGCTCATCATTTAGCTGTTGATGGTATATCTTGGCGAATTATTTTTGAAGATATAAATCAATTATATAAACAGATAGAAAATAAGCTGAAAACTTCTTTGCCGCCAAAAGATAATTCGGTACAGGATTGGGCAATTGAGTTAAAGAGAATGAGTAAAAAAATTCCAGAATCAGAAAAGCGATACTGGGAGCATGTATATCAATATGAAGAGAATTCATTTAATGATTTTGATTTAGGATTGGATCGTATGGAATTTTGCGAGAAAATGATTAAGAAGTTAACAGAAGAAGAAACTATGCAGCTGTTACAAAAAGCAAATGAAGCTTATCGAACAAAAGGTAATGAACTAATGATTATAGCGCTATCATTGGTAATGGCTAAGTATATTAAAACAAATGATGTGATTATTGAAATTGAAGGGCATGGGCGTGAAGAATTAAATGATGAAATTGATGTATCGCGAACTATTGGATGGTTTACGAGCCTATTTCCAATTCGGTTACAATTTGAGGATGTAGATATATCACAACAAATTAAACAATTAAAAGAGCAATTGCGTAGCGTTCCAAGTAAAGGTCTAAATTATGGAGTTTTAAAGTATATTTCGAAGGAATTAAGTTCCGAATCTCGAAAGTATGTTCGTTTTAACTATTTAGGTGATTTTAATGCTACATTTTCCAATGGAATTTTTGAATTTGCGTATGAAAATTCCGGTCAAGATAACAGCAATAAAAATGAGATGGATTGTTTGCTAGATATCGTTGCGTATACAGTAGATAAAAAGTTGAATTTGTCGATTACGTATAGCAAAAACAAATTTAAACAAGAAACAATATCGCAATTTTTCATGGAGTATATGAATCAATTGAGAGATTTGATTCAACATTGTTGTCAGAGAAAACATGCTGAATTCACCCCATCTGATTTTGAAACGGCAAACCTCTCGAGTGAAGATCTTGAAAATATATTTAATATATGATATTAGAGAGGAGTCATTCAATCATGATGAGAGTAAAAGTTGTTTTGATTACCCTTGTAATATTATTAAATGTACAGATGCTATTTGGGATTCAAATAGCAAATGCAGAGAATGATAGAATGTTTACGGAAAACGATAAAGAACAACTAGACTCGCTTATAAAAAAACAAATGCAAGAAGCCAAAATTCCTGGAATGTCAGTGATAGTAGTCAAAGGTGATCAAGCTGTGTATAAAAAAAGTTTTGGCTATTCAAATCTTGAGACAAAGCAACGTGTAACGGAAAAAACATTATTTGAAATCGGTTCGAATAGTAAGGCGTTTACAGCTCTCGCAATATATCAACTTGTTCAAAAGGGGTTAATTGATTTAAAGGACCCTGTTAGCAAATATTTGCAGTGGTTTCAAATGATATATGAAGGTAATTATAAAGGACAACAACTTAATAAAAATGTTGAAATAACTCTTGAACAGCTTTTATATCATACGAGTGGGATCCCTTTTCATACCATTGGGGACATACCTATCTCAAATGACAATGATGCGTTGGAAAATACAGTTAGAGAAATATTAAATCAAAAATTGGAGACATATCCAGGAGAGCAATTCAATTATGCCAGTATTAACTACGATATTCTAGGATTAGTTATACAAAAAGTTACCAATCAATCTTTTGAACAATACGTTCAGAATAATATATTAAACCAATTTAATATGGGTAATACTTTTTTGTTTAGAAAAGATGTCGCTAAATATGATATGTCAAAGGGATATAAAATAGGTTTTTTAAAGCCTATAGAGTTTAATGCACCTATTTATCGAGGAAATACACCCGCAGGTTATTTTATCTCAAATAATGAAGACATGGAAAAGTGGCTTCGTATGCAGCTTGGGATATATGGACTAAGTGATGATCACCAAAAGGCAATTTATAGTACACATATACCAAACAGATCAGTTCCACCATCTGAGGATGGCTCTTCTTATGCCGGAGGGTGGCAAGTTTTTCAAAATGGTCCTGGTGAAATATCACATGCAGGAAGTAATCCGAATTTCTCCTCTTTCGTTGTATTTCATCCTCAAGAGAAGTTAGGAGTTGCGGTGATGGCTAACATGAACTCCGAGTACACTCAAAATATTGGCCAGGCTATTATGGACACACTTGTGGGGGAGAGTGTGGTGACAAACGGTAAAGATACGTATAAGAGTATTGATGCCTTTTCTGTTACTGTACTTTTGTTTATGGTTCCTTTTTCAATTATTACTCTATACTTCATTTTCATAGTTATGATTCAGGTGTATAAGAAAAAAAGGAAGTTGGAAAAAAATAAATTTAAAAGTATTTGTATTCCCTTTATAACGTTTCTGTTTGCGTTCTTAGCTGGGTATGCCCTTTATAAAATTCCATTTGTATTTTTCGGGAGACTTTCTTGGGATTTTGTTAATGTTTGGTTACCTATCAGTATGAGTTTTGCGGTATGGGCTACTTTAATTAGTATTGTACTGTTCTGCCTATATTTATCTTTAATAACTGTTTTTCCTTTGCATAATAAGAAAAATTTTTTTCCGATTTTTGTGTTGAGTGTAACCAGTGGTTTTGGAAATGCGATGATTATTTTTATTATTAATGAAGCTTTAACTAGAAGTAATTATTCAAGCAACAATAGTTTGTTTTTATATTTTTTGCTAGGAATTATTACTTATGTATTAGCGCAAAAATTGGTACGGACGCAGTTGATTACCATTACAAATAATCTGATTTATGAAAAAAGGACCCAGTTAATTAACGATATATTAAAAAATCCTTATGAAAAAATTGAAAAAATAGAGTCAGAAAGAATTCAAACCACCTTAAATAATGATACAGAAGCTATCAGTAATTATGCTGCCACCATAATTACTGGTTTGACTGATTCAATTACACTTTTATGTTGTTTGGTTTATTTGGGAGTAATTAATGTTTATGGACTGCTTGTTTCTATTGCAGTTATTTTGGTTGCAGCAGGTATGTATTATGTAGCTGGAAAATCAGCTAATAATCTTTGGGAACAAACAAGAAACATCCAAAACACTTTTTTTAGATATATAAACGATCTCATTGGCGGTTATAAAGAGTTAAGCATAGGAAAGTCAAAGCGAGAAGAGTTTGGACAAGGGATGCAAGAGAGCTGTGAGGATTATAAGGATAAGCGGATTCAAGGTGGTCTTAAGTTTGCTAATGTTTTTATTATTGGTGAATTGCTGTTTGTTATGGTAATTGGGGCTGTTACATTTTTATTTCCGCTTTTATTTAAAGGGGTACAGAGTGAGTTTTTAAGAAGCTATGTTTTTGTTTTTCTTTATATGACAGGACCGCTACATAGTATACTCAATACTATCCCTAATGCGATTCAAATGAAAATTAGTTGGAAGAGAATAAATGATTTTTCAAGGTATTTAAAAACCGAAACTAATAAGACAGACGTAAACAGTACTTTGATACCTCAAAGTAAAATAAACATGGAGATTAAAGAGGTAGTATATCAATACGAAAGTGAACATGGAGAACCTTTTCAAGTTGGGCCAATTAATTTTGAACTTAAATCAGGAGAGGTTGTATTTATAACCGGTGGCAATGGTAGTGGTAAATCAACTCTTGCTAAACTAATTACAGGTTTGTATTCTGCAAATAGCGGAAACATATTTGTTAACAATCAACAAATAAATCAGGAACAGTTAAGAGAGCTATATTCCGCAATATTTAGTGATTTTTATTTGTTTACAAAAGTCTATGGTATTGACTATAGCTCAAAGGAAGAAGAAATAAAAAAATATTTGAAAATATTACGTATCGATGAAAAAGTACAAATTCAAAATGGAGAATTTAGTACAACTAAACTTTCAACAGGACAACGAAAAAGACTAGCACTATTAATTAGCTATTTAGAGGATAAATCTATTTATCTATTTGATGAATGGGCGGCAGATCAAGACCCTGAATTTAGACATTTTTTCTATACAGAACTATTGGCTGAATTAAAGGAAAAAGGAAAAGCTATCATTGCTATTACTCATGATGATAGGTATTTTCATATCGCGGATAAAATTATCAAGATGGAAAGAGGAGAAATTATAGAAAATATGAAGAAGCATAATTATTTAGATTCATTTGATTGTCTCAAGGAGGAGCTCAATGATGATAAAATTGGATAAACAAAATTTGGAAGATATTCTTGGTTTAACACCAATACAGGAAGGGTTGTTATTTCACTACTTAAAAAATCCTCAAAGTGATGAGTATTTTGAACAGATATGTTTGGGGATTTTAGGTAGAGTTGATGCAGGATTGTTTAAGAAAGCTTGGGACGCGGTTGTCCAAACAAATGAGCAGTTACGTACACTATTTCGTTGGGAAAAAGTGAAAACTCCTGTTCAAATAGTATTGAAAGAACATACCCCTCATATTAAAATAATTGATCTTACACACAAGAGTGAAAGTGAAAAAAATATTTTACTAGAAGAGATAAAAGTTAAAGATCGTGAAAAAAAGTTTAATCTTCGTGAAATACCATTCAGGGTTACTTTGTGCATATTAGCAGAAGAAAGACATGAAATGATTATAAGTAATCATCATATTATATATGATGGCTGGAGTAATGGAATTATTTTAAAAGAATTCCTAAACGCATATCGATGCCTTAGTGAATCAGAAACTTACAATCTGCCTACTAAAAAAAAATATAAAGATTTTATTAAATATATTCAAAAACAGGATAAAGAAGGGCAGAAAGTATTTTGGCAAGAGTATTTAAAAGGATTTAACTCGCAAAATAGATTGGAAGTAACAAAAAAGAAACATAAATCAATTCGAAAAGATCATCAGTATCGTATTCAATTTTCAAGGGATAAGTTGGAAGGATTTGCGAAGGGAAATGAAGTTACTCTTGCCGCCCTTGTTTATAGTTTATGGGGAATTGTGCTACAAAAGAATCATAATATCGATGACATTATTTTTGGCGCAACTATTTCGGGTAGAGCAGGAACATTTAATGGGATTGAAGAAATGGTAGGCCTATTTATAAATACAGTTCCATTAAGAGTTAAAAAGGATTCTGGCGAAACATCTATAGAACTTATCAAAAAGTTAAATAAGACATTGCAGGATTGGGAATTGTATGGGACATCATCTTTAGTAGATATAAAAAAATATAGTGAATTGGATACGGAAATCGACCTTTTTGATACTATTGTTGTTTTTGAAAACTACCCTTTAGATCAGACGATACTGACAAACAAAAATAGAATCGCTTTGAACTCATATTCCACCTTTGAAATGACTAATTATGGCTTATCTATTAGTATAAGTTTGCACAAAGATATTGAGATATGTTTCAGTTACAACGAACAATTATATGAATCATCTAAAATTGAGCGTTTAGCTCAGCATTTTACTATAATTGCAGAAGCAGTCATAAAAAATCCTCATAAAAAAATAGAAGAGATTGATATCGTATCTATTGAAGAGAAAAAACAAATCCTTTTGGAATTTAATAATACTCGTAAAACATATTCACATCAGTTGACGATTAGTCAGTTGTTTGAGCAACAAGCGATGAAAACCCCGGATAATGTTGCGATTGTATATAAAAATAGGACTATGACTTATGAAGAATTAAATGACATATCCAATAACTTATCAAATGAACTGCTTAGAAAAGGAGTGAAAAAGGGTGAGATTATTGGAATCATGACGGATCCATCAATTGAAATGCTAATAGGGATAATTGCTATTTTAAAAGTCGGAGCTGCATACTTGCCAATTGATCCAGAATATCCAGAGTCAAGGAAAATGTATATGATACAGGATAGTCAAACAAAGTTCATATTGACCAGTAAGGATGTAATTAATAAAAACGACTATGTAATTGGAAAATTCAACAATGATTGTATTTTTATATTGGATAATAGTAGAAAAATTTCGGGTGAGACTCTTCTACCAAAAGTAAACCTTAGTCCGAATGATTTATTTACGGTTTTGTATACTTCAGGTACTACAGGAAAACCTAAAGGTGTAATGATAGAAAATCGAAATGTTGTTAATCTTGTTCAGTGGTTTGGAAAAACATTTAATATAACGGAAAAAACAAATCTATTACAACTAACAAATTATGTGTTTGATCCGAGTATTGAGGATTTTTTCGGTACATTACTTTATGGAGCGACATTACATATAGCCGAAAAGAATTTAATTTTAAATAAGGAGCATTTTTGTGATTATGTTGATCAACATGAAATTCATATTATTAATTTCATACCGACTGTATTAAAAGAATTATTATGTCATGATCGCAAATTGCAGAGTTTACACACAGTTATTTCAGGTGGAGAAAGACTAGAAGAATCATTAAAAGATGCACTGATTGATAGAGGATATAAATTATATAATAATTATGGTCCAGCAGAAACGACAGTGGATGCTTTAAGTGTTGAATGTTCAGAAAATACCGTCTCTTTAGGACGGCCGATTTCAAATGTTAGATGTTATATATTAGATAAAGATAAAAATATTAGTCCAATAGGTGTTCCTGGTGAGTTGTATATTGCTGGAGACGGTGTAGGAAGAGGGTATTTGAATCTACCAGAATTTACAAATGAAAAGTTTATGAATGATCCCTTTAATCCAAATGATCGTATGTATAAAACAGGGGACTTAGGAAGATGGCTTCCAAACGGAGAAATCGAGTTTCTTGGAAGAGAGGATCATCAGGTGAAAATCAGAGGGTATCGGATTGAACTTTCAGAAATTCATAATTTAATATTAAAAAGGAACTACATTGAAGATGTTGCTGTAATTGATTGGGAAATTAATAATGGGAAAAAAGTTATCTGTGCATATATCGTTTCCCATGTTCAGGTTAACATGGAGGAACTTAAGGGATTTTTAGCAAAAGAATTACCAGATTATATGCTTCCGTCATACTATATTCAGCTAGAGAGTCTGCCCTTAACTTCCATAGGAAAGCTTGATCGAAGGAACTTACCGGCTCCTCAAATTCATACTTATAAAGGTTACGTTGCTCCAAAAAATAAAGTTCAAGAAGAACTAGTAGAGGTATGGTCTGCAGTATTGGGTCTACATCAGGGGGAAATTGGTATACATGATAACTTCTTCGAGTTGGGAGGAGACTCAATTTTAAGTATTCAAATAGTAGGTAAAGCGCTTCAAAAGGGTATAGAGATTACCGTGAGTCAGATGTTTGAGAACCAAACGATAGCAGAACTGGCGGATTGTATTGCAGATATTAAAGAAAGCTATAGTGAAGATCAAATAGAAGAACCTGAGACTGGAGAAGTGCTTCTTACACCGATTCAAAAGTGGTTTTTTGAGCAAGATTTGGAAAATTATCATCATTGGAATCAATCTGTGCTATTGGAAACACGAGCAGGTATAAATCCGAATTTGTTGCATGAAAGTTTTCGTATACTTACAAATTATCATGATAGTTTTAGGCTCCGTTATTATCAAAGGGCTGGAGAATGGATTCAAGTTTATTCAGAGTCCGATGAGAATGTGTTATTTGAATTACATGATTTTAATAATAGTCATATGCATGAAATTTTATCAAAATTGCAGTATGAATTAAACATTACAGATGGGCCATTAATTAAAGTTGCATATTTTGATTCTGGGGATCAGGAAAAAGGAAGATTGTTTATAACAGTACATCATCTTGTAATAGACGGATATTCATGGCGACTTATGCTGGACACTCTACAGATGATATATGAACAGCTTATAAATAGTGGCTCTGTTCAACTTCCAGTGAAAGGCCTCTCTTTTAAAAAATGGTCTGAGCATCTCTATGAATATGCTTATTCCAATCAATTAAAAGATGAACTTGCTTTTTGGAAGAACAATGTCCCTTCTTCTGTAAATACTATACCTATTGACATGGAAGGGGGGAGAAATGATGAAAACTCTGCTCGTACACTTTCTTTTATGTTGACGGAGAAAGAAACAAAGTATTTACTGCATGACACGTATCAATTATTTAAAATGAGAATTGATGATATTCTGCTTTCCGCACTTTCTAGTACATTAGCAAATTGGAGTGGTGAAACACTAGTTGATTTGGAGGGCCATGGTAGGAATCCTTTGTTAAAAGAGTACGACACTTCAAGAACTGTAGGATGGTTTACTTGTGTATATCCTATTGTTATGGGCGACATTGAAAAAGAGAAGGGCATAGCAGAAATATTGAAGCAAGTAAAAGAGCGGTATCGTGCTATACCAAATGGTGGAATTGGTTATGAAATTTTATATTACTTAGCAGAGAAAGAGATGCGAGGGCAAATTTCGTCTAGGAAAAGGGCACAAATAAGCTTTAATTATTTAGGACAGTTCGAACAAGCAATTAAAAAACAGCAGTTATTTAATATATCGGATGTGAATACAGGACCAACCCGTGATTTGAATGGAATTAGAAGTCACTTGCTTGAAATTGAATGTATGATCGTTGATAAAAAATTATGTGTAGAATGGAAATATAGTGCGAATAGTCATTTGGTTGAAACCATTCAAGGCTTGGCAAAGGACTTTGTCAACAATTTGAAGGATATAATTGACCACTGTCAAACAAAAGAAGGTACATATTTGACGCCTTCAGATTTCCCACTTGTCTCCATAGATCAAAAGAAAATTGATGAATGGATTGAGGTATATAAAAATATAGAAGATATATACATGCTTTCACCTGTACAACAAAGTATGGTTTTTCATCATATCTATTCACCAAAATCGTCAGTAACTGTGGAGCAAACAATATTTTCAATAAAATCAAAACTAGATATTGAGATATTTGAAAAGGCTTGGCAAAAACTTTTAGATAGACATGAAAGTTTAAGAACATCATATCATTGGGAAGGACTAGAAGAACCTGTACAGATTGTTCATAAAGATCTAAAAATTCCTTTTCAAGTTTTAGATTGGACAAATTTTTCGAAATCTGAAGGATTGCAAAAGTTAGAACAACTTATTGAGGAAGATCGTAAGAAGGGATTCGACCTTTCAAAACCACCACTTATGAGGATTTTGGTCATTAAGCAAGAAGAGTATGCCTATGATGTAGTATGGACGCATCATCACCTTCAGTTAGATGGTTGGTGTAATAGCATCCTCTTTAAGGAACTGGGTCAGTGTTATGAAGCATTATGTGTTGACGAAAAGATAACATTTGGACATGTATATTCATTTAAAGATTATATCGACTGGTTACGTAGGCAAGACAAGAAGAAAGCGGAACAATTTTGGAGAACCGAGTTAGATGGATTTAAAACACCTATACGATTCAATAATATTTTTCCTGCAAAAAATTCAAATCAGTTATCTGCTTTTGGAGATGTAGTATACGAAGTGTCTGAAGACAAACAACAGATAATTCAAGACTTTACTAGAAAGAATCGGATTACACTAAATACTATGATTCAGGGGGCTTGGGCAATTCTTTTAAATCGCTACTCCCAAGAAACAGATATTATTTTTGGGGTAACTTCATCAGGGCGTCCGGCCGAGTTAGAAGGTTCGGATTCAATAATTGGTTGCTTTATGAATACTCTTCCTTTTAGGGTAAAGATAAATAAAAATGTAAATTTGATTAAATGGCTTAAAGATGTACAACTGAAGCAGGTTGAAATGCGTCAATATGAATATACCTCACTCGTTGATATAAGAAGTTGGATTGATATGCCAAGAAGCTCTGCCTTATATGATTTGTATGAGAGTATTGTAATTGTTGAAAACTATCCATTCGATGTGAAATTGAAAGACGGAATTGGTTCATTACAAGTGAAATCAGTACGTATAGATGAACAAATGGATTATCCTTTGGTTGTTTATTGTAATCTACAACCAAAGCTTCAATTGAAGCTACTATTCAATAGTTCCTTTTTAAATGAAACAGAAGCAAATCAGATACTTTCACATTTAATCAATATTTTGTGGGAAATGCTTGTTAGCGAAGATGGTAAGTTAGAGAATATCTCAATGATTTCCGAAAAAGAACTTACACATATTTTAAGTGATAATAATTCTACTTCATTGGATTATCCTAAGAATCAATGTTTTCAGGATTTATTTACTGATCAAGTAAAATTAAATTTAAACAAACCTGCTGTTATACAGGGGAATGAAAGTTTATCTTACACAGAATTAGATATACTTTCAAACCAGTTAGCGCATAAGCTAATTAAATTAGGGGTAGGGCCTGAAATACCTGTGGGAGTGTATGTTGAACGTTCACCTAAAATGATTGTAGGAATTTTAGCTGTTTTAAAAGCTGGTGGAGCTTTTCTACCTATAGATATGGATTATCCTGGCGAAAGAATAAATTTGATGTTGAAAGATGCCCAAGTACCTATATTACTCACCCAAAATAATTTACAGTCGAAGATTAGAGATTATCAGGGGCATACCGTTTGTCTTGATATAGAATGGGATTCAGTGCGCGAAGAACCAAAAAACCAACCGAGTGTTAGAATTGAACCCCAGAATTTGGCATATATCATCTATACTTCGGGTTCTACTGGTCGACCAAAAGGTGTAATGATGTCTCATGAAGCAGTTGTAAGCCACTCCATTGATATTTGCAAACGTTATGAGCTGACACCGGAGGATCGTGTTCTTCAGTTTTCTTCGATAAGTTTTGATATTTCACTTGAACAGATTTTTACAACACTAGCTGCAGGAAGTTCTCTTGTTTTGCGTGATAAGAATATATGGACTCCTTATCAGTTTTCTCAGAAATGTGTTGAACTTGGACTCTCAGTTGTTAATCTACCTACAAATTATTGGGGCGAAATTGTACAAGAATGGTATACAAGACCAGAAATAATTCCAGATAGTAACCTCAGACTCGTTATAGTTGGTGGGGAACAAATGCCAGCGGAGAAAGTAGGGATGTGGGAACAGTTACCTTTAGAAGATATTATTTTGTTAAATGCATATGGACCTGCTGAAACGGCGATGACAAGTACTTTATATGAAGTGTCTGGAAAAAGAACTAAAAGTGCCGACTTAAAAGTTATTCCCGTGGGAAAACCACTTGCTAACAGGCGCATTTATATCCTTGATGAGAACATGCACCCTTTGCCGATTGGAGTGAAGGGGGAAATATTCATAGGTGGCATACCTTTAGCTAGAGGTTATATTAACAATTCTAAGTTGACGAAGGATAAGTTTATTCGAGATCCGTATTATCATAATTATGGAAAAATGCTTTATAAAACAGGAGATATGGGGAAATTACTTTGCGATGGTAACATTGAGGTTCTGGGGCGGAAGGATGACCAAACAAAAATACGAGGGCATCGAATTGATATAGGAGAGATTGAAGTTGTTTTAAACAAATGTGATAACATAAAAAACTCTATAGTTGTCGTGAAGAATGGAGTAGCAAATGATAAGTATCTTGTTGCATTCTATGATTCCCCCTCACATGGTACAAATAATCAATGCAGTATAAGGGGTTTTTTGCGGAAAAAACTTCCTGAATATATGATTCCTTCTTATTTTATTCAACTAGGAAGCCTTCCGCTCAGTCCGAATGGAAAAATTGATCGGAAGTCCCTAGAAAATATGGAGATTAAAGTACAGTTTGATGAAGAATATCAAAAACCTTATAATACGATACAACAAAAACTTGTAAGTATTTGGAGAAAGATACTGGGAACTGATGGTGTAGGCATTAATCATCATTTCTTTGAAATTGGGGGACAATCATTAAAAGCAATAACACTTGTTTCTGAAATTCATAGGGAATTTGAAGTTGAACTTCCACTTGGAAATATATTTGCATTTCCTACTATTAAGGAATTGGCTGTAATCATTGAAGAAATGATGGGAAAAAAAGAAACATATGAAGCGATTCGTCTAGCACCACCACAGGAGTATTATGAAGTCTCTCCAGCACAAAAAAGTATGTATATTGTTAGTCAATTGAATGGTGCATCTACAAACTATAATATTACCGGAGCAGTATTTCTTGAAGGGGAAGTTAATATAGTACAGATAGAAAAGGCATTGCAAGCTTTAATTAATCGCCATGAAAGCTTGCGAACATCATTTAAACAAGTACAAGGGAAAATAGTTCAAAAAATCCATCAGAATCCTGAATGGAATATGCAACACTTGTATGCAGATGAACAAAATTTTGAGAGTGTTGTTGAAACATTTATTAGACCATTTGATTTAGAGAAAGGGCCCTTGTTCAGAGCAGCAATTGTGGAGGTGCTACCATCATCGAAATATTTGCTTGTTTATGATATGCACCATATTATATCCGATGGTTTATCAATGGGAATTTTAATTAGAGAGTTTGCATCTCTTTATCAAAAAAATAATTTGCCAGACGTAAGAATTCAATACAAAGATTTTTCAAACTGGCAAAACAAAATGATAGAATCCGGGAACTGGAAACTAAAAGAACTGTACTGGCTTGAAATATTTTCAAAAGAAATACCATTACTCAATTTACCAACTGATTATCCAAGGTTAGATGAGCCAATGTTTGAAGGTGATGTAGTTCAATTTAATTTGGATGCATATTATACATCTAAATTAAATGAAATCTCAAGCCGAAAAGGAGCTACTCTGTACTCATTATTACTTTCGGCATTCAATATACTACTGTTTAAATATAGCGGACAAGAAGACATTATAATTGGAAGCCCGGTAGCAGGAAGACTGAATTCTGAATTAGAAAATGTGGTAGGTATGTTTGTTAATACACTTGCGCTCAGAAATTATCCTACTTCAGAGAAACGGTTTGAGGATTTTTTGAAAGAAGTTGCAAGCCACACACTTCAAGCTCTCGAACATCAGGAATATTCATTTGAGATGCTCGTTGATAAGCTACAATTGCGAAAAAATGTGAATCGTCATCCTCTGTTTGATGTGATGTTTGCTTTTGAAAATGTTGATGCAGTATGGGCGGAAATAGGTGATTTTGAAATTAAACCGTACGAGTATACGAATCGTACATCTAAATTTGATTTAGAGCTGAAAGTAACTGAGCAGGATGGACAACTTCGTTTTATATTTGAATATAGTACAGGTTTGTTCCGTAAAGAAACGATAGAACGAATGGCGGAACATTTCGTTAAAATTATTGATACTATCATAGAGGACATTACTATTCCAATTGAGGAAATTGATCTAGTAACCATGAAAGAAAAAAATAGAATAGGTGTTTTTAATAATACTGATACTTTGTATCCAGAAGAAAAAACGATTAAACGTATATTTGAAGAACTGGTGGAAAAACATCCGAATCGTACTGCTGTAGTGTTTGGACAGAGAACAATAACTTATAAGGAATTAAATGATAAAGCAAATCAATTAGCTAAACACTTGATTAAGAAGGGGGCAGGAAGTGATACAGTAATCGCTTTATTAGCTGAGCCTTCTATTGAAATGATCATTGGACTATGGAGTATTATTAAAAGCGGGGCAATTTATTTACCTCTTGATCCGGAGTTTCCATTAGAACGAATAAATAGCATGATTGAAGACAGTGATACAATTCTTCTTTTGACCCAGTCTCACTTAGTAACTTCTAATGATTTTACTTGTGAGGTTATGGAATTGGAAGATAAGAGCTTATTTTTTGAATGTCCTTCAAATATAGAGGAAAGAAGTACAGTTGATAATCCAATATATATTATTTATACATCTGGTACCACTGGGCTCCCAAAAGGGGTACCGATTAAGAATCAAAGCTTGGTAAATTATATTTCATGGTTCACACGAGAAGCAAGTATAACGTATAGGGATAAAACACTACTATTATCTTCCTTTGCATTTGATTTAGGATATACAAGTTTGTATACAGCTTTATTAAATGGGTGTGAGTTACATTTAGTTCCAAAAGAACATTATATGCTCCCAGAAACCCTTATCACATATTTGAAAGAGAAAAAGATAAGTTATATAAAACTGACTCCTTCACTATTTAATTATTTAGTTAACCATCGTATGGTTGAAGATTATGAGAATTGCATGGCGCTAAGGTTAATCGTATTGGGCGGTGAAGAAGTGAAGTCAGCTGATATTAGTAAGTTTAATAGGGTGTATCCGCAAACTGTAATTATGAATCACTATGGACCTACAGAAACTACTATTGGCGCTCTATTTCACAAATTTAATGCTACTGATTTTGACCTTGTATCCAAGGGAACGGTTATTGGAAAACCAGTAGATAACACGAAAATATTCATTTTGGATAGAGGTCAAAAACTTGTTCCACTTGGAATGGCTGGTGAAATTTGTATTGGGGGAGTAGGAGTGACAGAAGGTTATTTGAATCAAATTGATTTAAATAGCGAAAAGTTTATTACGGTTTCACCTTTGGGACATGAAAAAATCAAACTCTATAGAACGGGAGACTTAGGGAGGCTCACATGCCATCAAGAAGTAGAATTTCTCGGAAGAATTGACAATCAATTAAAAATTCGAGGATATAGAGTGGAGTTAGAAGAAATAAATTCAGTACTGTTGCAACACGATATGATACTTGATGCAATTGTTGTTCCAAAAAAAGATAAAGAAAATAATAATATACTATGTGCTTATATTGTGTTGAAAGAGAATGAGAATGGGTGGGGAATAAGGGAATACCTTTCAAGTAAGATTCCTTACTACATGATGCCCTCTATCTTTATTAAGTTAGATAGAATTCCTTTGACTCCAAATGGTAAGCTAAATGTTAAAGCACTCCCAGAAATTAAGGATGAATTATTGATAAAAACTAATTATGAACTGCCTGAGGATCCAATTGAAAAAACTGTTGCACAAATGTGGGAAGAAACTCTTAATGTTAAGCAAATTAGTATGAATGACTCGTTTTTTGAAATGGGTGGAAACTCATTGTCGTTAATGCTTTTAATGGCAGAAATTCACAAAAAGTTTAGTGTAGATATATCGTTAAGAGAAGCGTTTAAAGCACTAACAGTAAGAGGTATAAGTAAGCATATAAAGAAAAGATCTGAAAGTAAGTATGTGTCATTACAACCTGTGGAAAAGTGCGAATATTACGACCTTTCTTCAGCTCAGAAAAGGATATATACACTACAACAGATGGAAGGGATTGGAACTAGTTACAATATGCCAAGAGCAACCTTACTAGAAGGTGAAATCAATCTGGATAAATTGGAAAAAGCTTTTTGTGAGATTGTAAAGAGACATGAGGCATTTCAAACATCTATTGAAGTAGTAGATGGTGTGCCCAAACAACGAATTCAGGGAGAAGTGGATATAGAAATTAGTTATTCTGTTTTAGATGAACATTTATGTTCTAATCCATCAAGTAAGCTGAATGTCGAACTGGAAAATATAATTGATGAATTTATTGAACCTTTCGACTTAAGTAAAGCCCCTTTAGTAAGAGTTAAGATCATTCGCTTAAGTAGTCATAAACATGTGCTCTTAACAGATATGCACCATTTGATTTCAGATGGATATTCAGTCAATATTTTACTGCAGGAGTTATCAGAATTATATCAAGGAAAACTGTTACAGGAAAACCCTATTCAATATAAAGAATTCGTTTATTGGCAGAATGAGTTTTTAAAGACAAGTGCTGCAAGTATACAAGAAAAATATTGGTTAGATGTACTTTCAGGGGATCTTCCAGTATTAGATATGCCTACGGATTTTCCTAGACCAATTATACAAAGCTTTGAAGGAAATAGTTTTATTTTTGAAGGCGGAAATGAATTAAAGCAACGTTTAGACAATTTATGTTTAGAAACAGATACGACATTGTACATGATTTTGTCTGCAGCTTATAGTATTTTGTTATCAAAATGTTCCTCGCAGCACGATATAATTGTAGGAATGCCTATTTTAGGGCGGACACATTCTGATTTGAAAAATATCATTGGTATGTTTGCAAATACTATTGCAATTAGAAGTTTCCCTATTGAGAAAAAAAACTTTACGGAATTTTTGTCAGAGATTAAAGAACAGTTAATTAAAGCGTATGATAATCAAGATTACCAGTTTGATATGATTATTGATAAGTTAAAAATTAAGAGAGACTTAGGGAGAAACCCTATATTTTCTACAATGTTAGCTTTTCAAGAATCTCAAATCAATGAAAGTATAATGGGGAATTTGAAAATGACGCCTGTTCAATATAGAAATAAAATTTCGAAATTTGATTTAACCTTATTTGTAGAAAAAGGAAAAAAAGAGTTGTTTTTTGAATTTGAATATGCAAGTAGTTTGTATAGAATGGAAACTATAAAAAAATTAGCGGAGAATTTTTTAGGTATCTTAGACACGATTAGTTCAAATAAAGAAATAAAATTAGAAAATATTGAGATTGAAGGGTTAGTAATCGAGAATACAGAAATTGAAAATGTCAAATTTAATTTTTAAGATAGATAAGATATTGGTTATTGAGGCTATTCCTAATATGATACTTTAGGAATAGCCGTTTCATATAAATGCATTCTTTAAATATCTATAAAAAATAAAAGGATATATTGTATAGAAAAGGTTAGCTTTTAATTATAATTAAAACGATGATATAGAAGTGGCGATATAAAGGGAGTTCTCTATCATGGAGAGACTTAAAGAAGTGTTTCATTTTGTTTAGGATAGCGGTATCGTAGTTCATGATCTAGATAGTTATACGTTTTTACGAAAAGGTTTGGTAAGGAACAGTAATAGAGCGTTACGTAAGTGAGGTGCTAGGTGTGGAAGGAGAAGCAACCATTCTTGAAGTGGATGGTGATAGAATTGAATTACTTACACCAACGAATACTATACCTTCTCCAATGGCACGATTTATAAATAAAAAGGTGTTACGTAATAACGTAACACCTTTTTATTTATGTATTTCACATTTTCTTCACAAATGATTCACGAGAACTTTTCTTCTTAGGAAACTTACATAAATATATTTTATGATATAATAACAATCGACTTTAAAAATGTAAGTTGTTTTAATTAAAGTAGCTGCTATTATATTAGAAGTTTAAAGGTGGGGAGAAAGAAAGCGTCATGTTGTATAAAAAAATACTTAATCAGGTTAATATTTCGCCAGGAAATCAAACTAGGAAGTATAAAGTAATGAAAGTGTAGCGAGAAAGAAGAAAGAAGTGAAATGATTGTGAAAGTAATACGAAGGTTAGGGGCATGGCTATTAATAGCGTGCGTGTTTATCATATTGATACCAAAAAGCGCATCTGCTCATGCGTATGTTGTGAAATCAAATCCTGCTGAAAATGAAACGTTAAAGAAAGCACCATCTGTTGTGAAAATTGAATTCGATGAGGACATACAAGTTTCAAGTTTTAATACATTGTTCGTAAGAGACACCTCAGGTAAAAGAGTAGATTTAAAAGATGCACATATTGATAAGAAAAACAAAAAAATATTAGAGGCTGGGTTAAAAGAGAATCTCAAAAATGGTCTTTACTCTATTCAGTGGAAAGCTATTTCAGCTGATGGACATCCGATTCAAGGAGTTATTCCATTCCGTATTGGATTAGCAGAAGCGGGAACAGATGATATACAAGTAGAAGAGATGGGCTATGTTCCGCAAATCGATATGATCATGGAACGTGGGGTTCTATATACAAGTTTCTCACTATTTTTAGGAGTTCTATTCTTTAATCTTATTATGTATAAAGGGAATGCAACCTCAGTTCAATCAAGGAGTAAGAGAATAATATGGATATCATTATTTGGGATATTTATTAGTTTACTATTCAATCTACCATTGCAGGCGAAAATAAATGCTGATGTTTCATGGTTAGAAGCATTCGATCCTTTATTATTAAAAGAAACATTACAGCTATCTGTTTTTGGTTATGTATGGATCACTCAAATGGCTCTTATTAGTACGCTTATAATTGTTACATATTTTGCAGTGAAGAGTGAGAGGCTTTCGTCGTTTAAAGTATGGAGCATTCCAATTGTATTATTTATGGGGTTACTGGTTATGAAAGCTTTCAATAGTCATGCATATGGATTAAAGTTTAAAGAAATTGCTGTCGTTATGGACTTTCTACATTTATTCGCAGCTTCGTTATGGATTGGGGGGCTATCATCGATTGTTCTTCTTTTACGTAAAGAGGATGACAAGTGGACTATGTATTGGGATGCGATTAAGCGTTTTTCGCCATGGGCAACAGGTGCTGTCATAGTGATTTTATTAACGGGTCTTTTTAACAGTACATTTTTTATTCCCACAATCCATTCCCTATTTGATACGAAGTATGGATTGGCCTTATTAGCAAAGATACTTTTATTCGTGTGTATGGGGATATTGGGAATTATTCATTATGTGAAAGGGAGAATGCGAGCGCAGCAAAGGTTAGGAGCTACGGTGAAAGTAGAGTTTATCATTGGAATTATCGTTTTCGTAATCGTAGCGTTTATGACAAATGTACAAACGCCGCCGATGCCTCCTACGGGACCTTTTACAGAGAGTAAACAATTAGATAATGGATATGAACTTACTTTACATGTAAGTCCTAATAAGGTAGGACAGAATACATTTCATATTACTTTGAAGGATGAGAATGGACAGCCTGTTACTGATATGGAACAAATTGTATTGACGACTCAATCTTTAGATATGAATATGGGCAAAGGTTCATTTAAAGTTTCGGCAGTGTCACCGGGAGAATATGAAGCGGAAGGTATGTATATTAACATGACAGGAAACTGGAATATACAAGTTCACGGATTAACAAAATCTCTTGATAGTTTCGATACGGATTATAAATTTATTGTAGGTGGCAGATAAAAAAGACGTTATAAATGAAAAGGAGTTTATAGAAAATGAAACGTATAAAAAAATTAGGAACAACAATGATCGCAACAATAATTGCAATGGGGATTTTTTCGTTACCTGTTAGTGCTCACGTAACTGTGAAACCAGCAACTTCTGACGTTGGCTCTTGGGAGACTTATACAATAAAGGTACCTGTTGAAAAGAATATGGCAACAACAAAAGTCACACTGAAAATACCGTCTGGAGTCGAGTTTCAACAGTACGAGCCAGTGCCAGGGTGGAAAGTGGAAGAACAAAAAGATGCAGCTGGAAAAGTTAAAACTGTAATATGGGAAGCAACAGGAGAAGGGATTTTACCTGGTCAGTTCCAACGATTTACTTTCGTTGCTAAAAATCCAGATAAAGAGCAACAAATAGCTTGGAATGCATATCAACAATATAAAGATGGAGAAATTGTTGAATGGACAGGCGATGAGAAAGCTGAAAAGCCCCACTCACTTACTACTATTGCAAAAGGTACATCATTAACAGGAGAACATGGTGAAGTATCTAGTGTGGAAAAAAATGAAAGTACAAGTAATATGCAAACAATAGCAATTGTTTTATCAGTTTTAGCGATTGTATCTTCCGTAGGTACGTGTGTTTTTGTAGTACGTCGTAAAAAGTAGGTCTCATTGAAAGGTCTCATTGAAAGTAATGAGACCTTTGTTAATAAAATTTTGAGATTAAGCAGCTTCGAGGGGGATTAGAGCTACAAATACAACATGGTTTATTAAGATAAGGAACTCAATTGACTGTCATTACTTCTTCTGGTAGGTTATCATGCTTAAGCCAGTTTTCAATTAAAGTATTAAATAGTTTGGGATTTGCTAAAGGGATTCCATGACCGATTTTAGGAATGATAATACCTGTGCAAGTAGGATTGCTTTCAAGGATTGCAGTCATCGAGTCTTTCATGATTCTTTTTTCGTTTTCTCCAACAGTCACTAATATATTGCTACTAGCATTCTCGAAACCTTTTGGTATTGTAAACGACATATTTTCTTCTAATATCCTCACAAATGTATTTTTACTTATTTGACAACTTTCATGATAATAGTTATCAAATTGTGTTTCATCTATGTACATTGATTTTGCTTGTATTTTGGAAAACGTCTTACTCTTTATAAGTGGATAGGTTAAGCCAAGGGATCTTATTAATGTTTTAGCGAAAGGAATTAGTTTAACTAATGCGCTATTTATCATAGCGTATTGAATTAAGTTTGGTTTCATGCTGAGCATTGCAATTAATACTTGAGCACCTAACGAAAAACCGATTACTATAACAGTTTTACCTTGTCCTTTTTCTTCAACTAATTCAATGATTTTTTCAGCACTAAAGTGTATTGAAAAATGATCCTTACTACTATTTTCCCCTTGCTCGGGTAAATCAGGAACAAGGCAGTGAAAGTTAGTAAAATGTTTAATTTGTTTGTCCCACATCCATCCACTGACTCCGCCCCCATGAATAAAAACCATAAGTGGAGAGCTTGAATCTCCAAATTCCTTATACTGTAAAACCATATAATTCCCCCTTATGATTAGAATTGTTAGTCCATACATATGTATTAGAGATAATATTTTCTACTTAATTATCATCATACAATAAAAAAGGAAAATTTTCCTTTTGCTAAGATGTTAAGTGACTGTACTGATAAAATGGTAAAAAAGAAAGAGCCTACAAGTGGTAGACTCTTTCTCATATCTATTTATTTCACTTCAACTTGCTGCCTTACAGCAAGTGCTTTCGGCTTTATATTTACAAAACAAATGCTTACGATAATAAATAAAAGTCCGATGAATAAGCTAATTGTAATGGCCTCATGTAAGAAAATAGAGCTTACAATAATAGCGATCAGTGGGATAAGGAACGTATAAGCCCCAACTTTACTTGCCTCACCAGCTCCTACAAGTGTAAAGTAAGCGAGCCATCCCATTGCAATAACAAAGAACGAGATGAATAGTAGTACACTTACAAATGGTATACTCCAAGCGATGTTAGACCAGCTCTCAAATTCTGAACCAAATCCGATTAAGCAAAGTCCGCCAATAATAAGCTGAAGTGTTACCATCCAAATGGCATTAACGCGGTGTCCAGTTTTCTTAATAAATACTGTGCCGAGTGCCCAGCCGATAGCGCACCCTAAAGCAAGTAGAACACCGATAATAGAAATATGTCCAGTTAAACTACTAGAGCTAATAACCCCTACACCAATAAATCCAAGAATAAGTCCGAAAATTTTCAAGCCATACATTGCCTCTTCAAGCCAAATCCATGAGAAAATGCCGAGTAAGACAGGTTGGAGAAATACGATTGCGGAGAAGAGTCCGGCGGGCATATACTGAAGTCCGACAGTTTGTAGTCCGTAAAACAAAATAATATTGAGTAAAGATGAAATAAAGTATAAATGCCAAGTTTCCTTTAAATTTAATTGTTTGTATTTCGGTAATGCGAAAGTAAGTAAGATAAATCCTCCTATTAATGTTCTAATCCCTGCAAAGAGTACGGGTGGTGTGTAATGCAGAGCGAATTTTGATAACGGCCAATTAATTCCCCACATAATAACGAGAAATGTAAGGATTATGGCCGTCTTAGTTCGAGAAAGCTGTGTCACTGTAATCCCTCCTTGTTGTATTCCATTTCACTATGATATGATATCGACTATGATAAATAAAATGAATCTTTTTTATAAGGAGTATAAGTGATTAGTTATGACCATTACACAACTTCAAGTTTTAATTAAAACGGTTGAATTAGGGAGTTTTACGAAGGCTGCCGGGATGTTAAATATGACACAACCAGCTGTAAGTCATGCGATTTCAAGCATTGAGTCAGAGTTAGGAGTTACCATTCTTATACGCGATAAACGAAAAGGGCTAATCGTTACGGATGTTGGAAATAGAATTCTTGTACATATTAGAGAAATCTTAAACGGCGTTGAGAAGATTGAACAAGAAGTAGCGATGGAGAAAGGGCACGAAGTTGGGACGATTCGAATTGGGAGTTTTCCGAGTGCTTCTGCACATTTCTTACCCAAAATGATAAATCTTTTTAAGGAGAAGTATCCGAACTTAGAAGTCGTTCTTTGTGAAGGCACGATTAAAGAAGTTGAAGATTGGTTAGTATCGAGGGTTGTTGATATAGGAATTGTTATCTTGCCTAATAAAGATATGGAGATCGTGCCCTTAACGAAGGGGAAAATGGTTGTTGTCTTAAGAGAGGATCATCCTCTTTGTAAGAACGATTCTATTACAATAGGTGATTTAGAGAATGAACCGATCATATTATGTAAGGGTGGGTACGAACCACCCATTATCGATATGTTTAAACAAGCGAACGTACCACTTCGGGCTGAATATATAATTTCCACAGTTACAACAGCTTTAAATATGATTCAAGAAGGATTAGGAATCGCAATTTTGGCTGAGTTATCTTTAACGAGTTTACCAAAGAATATACAAACGAGAGAATTGGAACCACAAGTATGGAGAGAAATTGCTTTAGCTGTTCCTTCATTAAAGGATTCTTCAATCGCTGTGCAGCTATTTATTGAAGAATTTCAAGCGCTATTTGCAGAATAAAAAGAGGTGTCTCATATATCATAATGGGACACTTTTTAATTTGCTTATAAAAAATCTATGAAAAGGATTGACTTATTTTTTAGTTGTAACTATAATGATTACATCAAGGTGGTGATTACGATGAAAATTAGTAGCCGCTTTTCTATAGCTGTTCATATTTTATCTATTTTGAAAAACGATCCGTCTTCACTTTGTACTTCAGACTATATGGCTGAAAGTGTAAATACAAATCCGGTAGTAATCCGTAAAATTATGTCGTACTTGAAACAAGCTGGATTTGTTTACGTAAATCGTGGACCAGGTGGCGCGGGATTATTAAAGGATTTACATGAAATCACGTTGTTAGATGTGTATCATGCAGTAAATGTAGTGGAAGAGGATAAACTATTTCATATTCATGAGCAACCAAATCCAGATTGTCCAATTGGCGCGAATATTCAAGTGGTGTTAGAAGTTATATTAATTCAAGCACAATCCGCGATGGAAGAAGTTTTGAAAAATATTACGATGGGGCAGTTGTTTGAATCTTTACAAGAGAAAATGAATGCTTAAAATAGTATCTATATTTTTTTGTTATAAATGTAACTGTTTTGATTACAACTATAAAGGTAAGGTGTAAAAATTATGACTGTAAAAATGAAAGTATACTCAGATTTTATATGTCCATTTTGTTTTTTAGCAAAAGGTCCATTAGATGAAGTAGCAAAAGAAAAAGATGTAGAAATTGAATGGATGCCATTTGAATTACGTCCAAGTCCATATTCAAAAATAGATCCATGGAATGAGCCAGAAAAGTTAGGTTCATGGGATGCTTTCATTCTTCCTACAGCGAAGAAATTAGGAATCGATATGCGTCTGCCACGTGTTTCACCGCATCCATATACACATTTAGCTTTTGAAGGATGTGAATTTGCGAAAGAACGTGGACTTGGAAATGAGTATCATCACCGTGTATTCACCGCATTTTTCCAAGAAGAACAAAACATTGAAGATATTGATGTGTTAACAAAACTAGCGGTAGAAGTAGGGCTTCCAGAAGCTGAATTTAAAGATGCATTAGTAAATCGAAAATATAAAGAAAAACATCAAGAAGCAATTCAGCGTGCATATGATGAAGCGAATATTATGGCTGTACCAACTGTCATGATTGGTGATGAAGTTATTCAAGGGCTTGCTAGTAAAGAAACGCTAGAAAGAGTAATTGATAAAGAAATGGAAAAGAATAAAACAAATTCTTTTGAAGGAATGCAATGTAATACAGATGGATATTGCTAATTCGCTTGTTATGAAATAACAAAATAAATTATAAAACAAATATTTGGAGGAATTAAAATGTCAGCAACTACAACAAACTTAAAAGAAGCAATCGTGAACCGTCGTTCAATTCGTAAAGTAACAAAAAATGATGCAATTACAAAGGAAAGAATTGAAGAAGTATTAAAAACAGCTTTACATGCACCAACTTCTTTCAATATGCAAAGTGGCCGTATGGTTGTATTAATGGATGGACAGCATGAAAAGTTTTGGGATATCGTAAAAGAAACGCTTAGATCACGCGTGCCAGCAGAAAACTTTGAAGCGACTGTAGAAAGACTAAAAGGTTTCCATGCAGGTGTTGGGACTGTGTTATTCTTTGAAGATCAAGCAACAGTAGAAAAAATGCAAGAAAATGCACCATTATATAAAGATCAGTTCCCATTCTGGTCTCATCAAGGAAATGCAATGTTACAACATACTGTATGGATGTTATTATCAGCTGAAGGAATTGGCGCATCATTACAACATTACAATCCAATCGTAGATGCTGAAGTGAAAGAAACATGGAACATTCCAGCAGAGTGGAGTTTAGTAGGACAAATGCCATTTGGTGAGCCAAATGAACAACCAGGAGAAAGAACGTTCTTACCTACTGAAGATGTAGTGAAATTTTATTAAGAAATTTAATATATACAGAGTTAAATAAATGAAAGGAGAGTACATATTAGCTATATATGTACTCTCCTTTCGTATGTAATGTTTAAATTCGATTGTGGAAAAGGTTACTGCAAGAATAATTTCTTTCATACGAAGCGAAGTTTTCCCTACAATTAAAAATCTATCATGTTTTGGAAATGACAGTAAACATCCCCGTCATGTTTGGTGAGTAATTTTTAAAATCAAATTTTTCATAGAACGATTCTTTACCTTGTGATGCAAATAAACCGACAAACGCCTTATCAGGGGCATTCTCATTTAAGTATGCAATCAAACGATGCATGATTTCTTTCCCAATACCATGTTTCTGATAATCTGGATGAACCACTATATCTTGAATATGGAAATAGATAGATCCATCGCCAACAATTCTCCCCATACCGATAATTTGTTCATTATCTTTGACTGTGATGCAGTGAATAGAATGCTTCAGTGAAGTATCCGCTACTTCAAAATTCAT
This sequence comes from Bacillus sp. AC266, assembly GCF_979253805.1. Taxonomy (NCBI): domain Bacteria; kingdom Bacillati; phylum Bacillota; class Bacilli; order Caryophanales; family Bacillaceae; genus Bacillus; species Bacillus sp. AC266. The sequence goes on along the minus strand of NZ_CEEDEC010000003.1, from coordinate 24,563 downwards.
ATAATTAGTCCATCCAACAGAATCACACAAATATTTATACTCTTCTAATGTTGGAATGTTATGTTTAAACTCATATGTTTTCAAAATGCAACCTCCAAGTCCTTAAATTCAACAAGTATATAAATTCGACATTTTTTTATCTTTTCCTCTTACGTAACTGCCTTTACCTATTGAATTTCGTACAGTGTCCTTAATTGTATTTGTGTTAATTTCTAAGAGTTTAGGGAAAAAATATAAGAAATAACGTAGTAAGAAGGGAAGTGGAAAAATGAATGATGAGAAAAAATATACAGTAGTAGGTACTGATGTTGAGGAAGTAAAACGTTTAAATAAAGATTCAGGATTAACGTATAATCAAGTGAAGGAATTATTAGCGAAGCAAATGCAAAAAAAGAAGTAATTAGATTGAAATCTTTCATTTTTTCATTTAGCATTTTGATTGGAGAGAGTTAAGTAAAAGGTAACTCTCTTTTTTATATAAATGAGCAACTTTTAGAGTGGAGGAAGCAACATGAAAAAATGGGTGAAAATAACGTTGTCTATCGCTGGAGGTACTGTCCTATTGGCATGTGCTGGAGGATATTACGTGTATAAAAACTATTTTCCGAAGGAACCTGAACTTATTGTATATGATAAAGACAGAGTGTTAAAGCCGATACATAATCAGCTTAACGGTATCAACATAGATAATATAAAGATAAAAGAAAAAGAAGTTGTAAATGCGACTGTGGATGAGCTTCAAAAAATGGTCGATGATGGAAAATTGTCATATGAAGAATTGACGAGTATTTATCTTTTTAGAATACAAGAACACGACCAAAGTGGAATATCATTAAATGCTGTTACAGAGATTAATCCTGATGCGATGGAAGTAGCACGAAAGTTAGATAAAGAGAGAGCGTTAAATAAGAAATCGAACTTATATGGCATTCCTGTCATCGTAAAAGATAATATACAAACGGAAAAAGTGATGCCGACAAGCGCAGGCACTTATGTATTAAAAGATTGGATTGCAGATGAAGATGCGACGATCGTGAAGAAGTTGAAAGAAGAAGGTGCTTTTGTTTTAGGAAAAGCGAATATGTCTGAATGGGCAAATTATTTATCCTTTACAATGCCTAGCGGATATAGCGGGAAAAAAGGACAAAATTTGAATCCATATGGTCCGATTACGTTTGATACATCGGGATCAAGTTCTGGATCTGCTACAGTGGTTGCAGCAGATTTTGCACCGCTTGCGATTGGCACAGAAACGACTGGATCAATTGTAGCACCGGCAACGCAACAATCAGTAGTTGGATTACGTCCATCTTTAGGTATGATTAGTAGAACTGGAATTATTCCGTTAGCTGAAACGCTTGATACTGCAGGGCCTATGGCAAGAACGGTAAAAGACGCGGCAACGTTATTTAATACAATGGTAAGTTATGATGAAAAAGATGCTATGACAGAAAAAATGAAAGATAGAGATAGAATAAATTATACGAATGATTTATCGATAGATGGATTAAAAGGGAAAAAGATAGGGATTCTTTTTTCTGTAGATCAACAAGATGAAAATAGAAAAGCAGTAGCAGAAAAGATTAGAAAAGACATTCAAGATGCAGGTGCGATATTGACTGATGATATTCAGTTAAACAGCGAGGGTGTAGATAATCTGCAAACATTAGAATATGAGTTCAAGCATAATGTTAACGACTATCTTTCGAAGCAAAAAAATGTGCCTGTAAAATCGTTAGAAGAGATTATAGCGTTTAATAAAAAAGATAGTAAAAGACGAATGAAATATGGACAAACATTAATTGAGGGGTCTGAAAAATCTGCTATAACGAAAGATGAATTTGAAAAAGTAGTTCAAACGAGTCAAGAAAATGCAAGAAAAGAGCTAGATAGGTATTTAGTAGAAAAAGGTTTGGATGCTCTTGTAATGATTAATAACGATGAAGTTCTTCTATCAGCTGTGGCTGGTTATCCAGAATTAGCAGTGCCGGCAGGATATGATTCTGATGGTCAGCCGGTAGGTGTAGTGTTTGTTGGGAAACAGTTTGGTGAAAAAGAACTTTTTAATATTGGATATGCGTATGAACAGCAGTCTAAAAATAGACGATCTCCTAAAATATAGAGTTGATAAAGTAGTTTTTAGAAAAGTAGTAGATAAAAAAATCCGACAATAAAAAAGAAAAAAAGGATTCTTTCCAATTAGTAAGAAAGATTGTCTATAGAAGTTCATAAAATGTAATATATCCAATTTCCATCCATTGAAGGGGGAGGTTAATTCTTAATGAATGAAGTGAAAAATTTCTTTCGAAGCAGAGGGTTTCAACGGTTTCTCGTTTTAATAATATTAGTGCTTGTATTGTATGGATTAAAAAGTATGATTAATTTAATATTAATTACGTTTATTCTCACGTTTTTGATGGATCGATTTCAAAAGTTTATTTCAAAAAAATTGAAAGTAAATAGGAAAGTGGTTATTGCTGGTTTATATATTGTGTTAGTGACGTTTATTGTAACTACACTATATAAATATTTGCCTGTACTAACGATACAAATTTCACAATTAATTTATCAATTTAAATTGTTTTTTCAAAACCCACCTGATAACGAGATAATTAAATATGCACTTTCGACAATTAATGGAATGGAAGTATCGAAATATATCGAACAAGGTGTAGATGTCATTTATCAATCGATAGCAAACATAGGAAAAGTCAGTTTACAAATACTACTTTCTCTTATTTTAAGCTTATTTTTCTTATTAGAAAAAGAACGCATTATAGCATTTACTTCGAAATTTAAAGATAGTAAGCTGAAAATTTTTTATGAGGAGATTGCATATTTCGGTGAAAGGTTTGCAAGATCGTTCGGAAAAGTGATTGAAGCACAGTTTTTAATTGCGGTTGTAAATTGTGTGCTCACTGTAATTGCACTTGTCATTTTAGGATTTCCACAGCTTCTTGTATTGGCTGTCATGGTCTTTCTACTCGGTTTGATTCCAGTTGCTGGTGTTATCATTTCATTGTTTCCACTTTGTATCATTGCCTATAACGTCGGCGGGGTTGTGTATGTTGTTTACATACTAGTGTTCATTACAGTAATCCACGCTCTTGAAAGTTATTTATTAAATCCAAAATTTATGTCTGCAAAAACGAATTTACCTGTTTTTTATACATTTATGATTCTTATCTTTTCAGAGCATTTTCTCGGAATATGGGGGCTTATTATTGGGATTCCAATCTTTATCTTTTTATTAGATGTACTTGATGTAAATAATGATGAACCGATTAAAGATAATAAGTGATAGAAAATGACCGATGTTTTCTCTTGATGAAAACATCGGTCATTTATTATTTTTTCTTTGGAGGAGGTAGTTTAATGAAGGTATTTGCAATTAAAGCTATAATAACAGCAGCAAAAATAAAGACTGCAATTACACTAACTCCCATACCTGCCCATCCTCCTACAAGGAAGATACTTATCGGTATTGCTAACAAGCTTAAAATAATTAGAATCAATCCGAGATTCTTATCATATTTTTTAGTTGGAAATAGCGTTCTGATGATTAAGAAGAGGAAAAGTATTAAGGATGCTACAGCTAGCAAGAGGATTGCAATCGTCAAAGAATCATTCATGAAATCACCCCTTTTTATAGATAATATTACCGTTTAAATTGAGGGGGAACTATAAAAGTATAAAAAAGCAATCCAATATAAATCGGATTGCTTTTTTGATTGGAAAATATGATTAAAGAACAGGAGCCATTGTTTCTTTCAAAACTTGAACAGAGTGATCGAATTTTAATTCTTCCTCTTCACTTAGTTCAACTTCTAAAATTTCCCGAACACCGCCGCGGTTTAAAACAGCAGGTACGCCGATATAAACATCCTGTTGGCCGTATTGACCTTCAAGATATGCTGATACAGTTAATACGCTGTTTTCATTGCTTAAGATTGCTTTCGTAACACGTAAAAGTGACATGCCGATGCCGTAGTATGTAGCACCTTTTCGTTCAATAATGTGATAAGCTGCATCACGAACGTTTACGAAAATATCATCTAAATCTTTTTGGTTATATGTGTTGTCTTTTTCAAGAAGCGTTTGTAGTTTTTGAATACCAATTGATACGTGACTCCACACCGGAAGTTCTGTATCACCGTGCTCTCCGATAATATAAGCGTGAATGTTATGAGGTCCAATATCGAAGTACTCACCTAACATATAGCGGAAACGAGCTGAGTCAAGAGTTGTACCAGAACCGATTACGCGTTCTTTCGGTAAACCAGATTCTTTCCAAGTTACGTAAGTTAAAATATCTACAGGGTTCGTTGCGATTAAGAAGATGCCATCAAAGCCGCTATCCATAATGCTACGAACAATTTGCTTGAAAATTTTAGCGTTTTTCTCAACTAAATCTAAACGTGTTTCACCTGGCTTTTGTGGCAATCCAGCTGTAATTACAACAAGATCTGCGTCTTTACAATCTTCATAACTACCTTTCCAAACTTTTGTTGGAGCTGGTGCGAAAGGAACGGCATGGCTTAAGTCCATTGCTTCTCCTTCAGCTTTTGCTTCATTTACATCCACTAAAACAAATTCTTCAGCTACAGCTTGGTTAATCATGCAGTAAGCATAACTACACCCAACTGCTCCTGTTCCTACTAATACAACACGGTTAATACCTTTTTTCATTTCAAAATTCCTCGCAATTTCATTAATTTTATTATGCAAGATAATACGTCTTACTTCTATAGTTTCATATCTATTTTATTACATTTTATAAAAGATATTCAAGTAATTGAAAATGTATCCGCTCAATTACTTGAATGAAACATAGGAATCCTGTTAAACGAATATAATTCAGTAAAATCCTTCATAAAAGGGGAATTGGCATGGGGAATCCATTATCGATGGAAGAAATGCTTCAAATTATTCATGAAGGGCTTGCCAAAACAAATAACCCCAAACGGATTACAATTGCCGGTGCAGGGATGTCTGGATTAGTTGCAGCATCTTTATTAAAAGAGGCTGGACACGAGGTAACGATTATAGAAGCGAATAACAGAATAGGTGGCAGGGTGTATACGATTCGTGAACCATTTAGCGCAGGGTTATATTTTAACGCAGGCCCTATGCGTATTCCGGATACTCATGATTTAACTTTAGCCTACATTCATAAATTTAAACTACCGTTAAACCTTTTTATTAATAAAACTTCTTCAGATATAATTTATACGAATAACAAAAGAACGAGATTGGATGTGTTTGAAAAGGATCCAAGTGTACTTGGATATCCAGTTTTAGATAAAGAAAGAGGGAAAACAGCAGAAGGGTTAATGTTAGAGGTATTGAAACCGATACTTAATTATATTAAGAAAAATCCTAATAAAAACTGGATTATTGTTGAAAAAAAGTATAAAACATATTCGCTCGGTTCATTTTTAACCGAGTATTATTCAGATGGGGCAATAGATATGATCGGAGTACTTCTTGATATGGAAGCATACATGGGAATGTCATTAATTGAAGTATTACGCGAAATGATCTTTTTCACTTCAACGACGAAATATTATGAGATAACGGGCGGAATGGATAAATTACCAAATTCATTTTTACCAGAGCTAAAGGATAATATTTTTATGTCGTATAAAGTAGAAAAAATTATACAGGAAGATAATAAAGTAATGATGCAAGTAACACATGAACAAACGTTAAATTCATTTATAGTAACTGGTGACATCGCTATTGTCACAATTCCATTTTCAGCTTTGCGATTTGTAGAAGTTCAGCCATATCATTTATTCTCTTATTATAAAAGGCGGGCAATTCGTGAATTAAATTATATTGCTTCAACTAAAATTGCGATAGAGTTTAAAAGTAGATTTTGGGAAAGAGCAGGACAATATGGTGGTAAGTCAATTACAGATTTACCTATCCGCTTTACATATTATCCGAGCTACGGCATTCATACACCAGGGGCGGCTATCGTTTTAGTGAGTTATACGTGGGCAGATGAGGCGTTAACGTGGGATAGTCTCTCGAATAGAGAACGTATTCGTTATGCGTTGAAAAATTTAGCACAAATATATGGAAATGTGGTTTATAGTGAGTATGTTGCGGGAGAATCTTTTAGCTGGAGTCAAAATCCGTATTCTTGCGGAGCATTTACAGCTTTTGAACCAGGGCAAGAGCTTGAATTGTTTCCATATATTACGCCGCCAGCGGGTAGAGTGCACTTTGCAGGAGAACATACGACATTAACACATGGATGGATGCAAGGGGCAATCGAGTCTGGAATTAGAGTTGCTCATGAAGTGAATGGAAATGAAACGATAATCTAGCAGTTTTGTTTACAAATAGGTATTCTTTTAATAAAATGATAAATATAAATCGTAATAATTACGCTTTGAAGAAATTTGAAGTAGAGAAATGGATGGTCGGTCGAATGAGTAAAGTAGAAATTCATATATTAGGTGGTTTTTTAGGTAGCGGAAAATCAACATTGCTGCAAAATTTATTATTAGCAGAAAAGAAGAAAAATCGAAAAGTTGCAGTTTTGATGAATGAAATCGGTGAATACTCGGTAGATACAGATATTATTGGAAAAGAGAATGTGTTAAGGGAACTTCTGAAAGGATGTATTTGTTGTACGTTAAAAGAAGAGCTTGAAATTCAATTACATTCTTTATATCAACAAGAAAGACCAGATGTAATTTATATAGAAACAACAGGTGTCGCACATCCAATTGAAGTGTTAGATGCATGTGTATCACCAATTTTAGCTCCTTTCTTTGAAGTGAAATCAATTGTCGTCGTTTTAGATGCAGTAAGATGGTTAAACCGAAGTATATTAAGTGCAAATGTACAACAGCTATTACATGAGCAAATGAAATATGGAAGTCATATTCTTATTAATAAATCAGATTTATTAACAGATTCGGATAAGAACAAAGTACTTGAAGACGTGAAAGCAATAAATAATCATGCGAAATTGTTTGAAACAAAATATTGTAATATATCTTTAGAAGACATAGAAGAAGCTGAATTTACGAATGATGGGGAACATGAGACACTACATGTCAAACAGCATTTACATATACAAACGATGACGTATCAATTTACGAAATCGATTGATCAAGATAAATTATACGAATGGCTTTCGAATTTACCAGATAGTATTTATCGTGTAAAAGGATTTGTGAAATTCCATGGAGATAAATACCCGCATCTATTCCAATATTCGTTCGGGGTACCGACTTTACTGGAACAAGACTTCGGTTTCCCGACAAACTTGGTAGTAATAGGGGAAGGATTAGATAAGAAGCAATTGGTTGAGGGGTTAGAGAAAGTCGAAAATAATTAATCGGTTTTTCTAATCATTTTTTTAGGTAAGCTGCAAATAATTGACTTAATGAATTAAGTCAATTATTTGCAGCTTTTTGCGTGATGATTACTGTAATGAAACAGTAATTTCATTTGAACAACGGAATATATATTGATTGTATGTCCGTTTCCATTTAATAGGAAGGTGATTATAGATTTGTGCCGAATGTAGAGGTTACTACAAGAGTTTTCCATTACCAATTTTAAAGTCATGATTACGGACAGGGGAATTTGGCGTGTTTGATTCTATCAGAAAGTAAAGTATGGGGAGGATCACAATGTCGATGAAAAAACGTAAATGGCTAAGAACGGTGGTTACTGGTTGTGTTTTAGGGTCATTATTAGTAACAGTAGCTTGTTCGGGAAAGAAGACAAGTACAGAAGATGAAAAGACGATTAAGGTAGGGGTTCTTGCTTCATTAACAGGTCCATTAGAATCATATGGAAAACAAACAGTGAACGGATTTGAATTAGGGTTAGACTATGCAACTGGTGGAACTGGGAAAGTGGAAGGGAAGAAGATTAAGTTTGTTGTAGAAGATACGGAAACGAAAGCTGATGTAGCGGTTAAAAAAGCTACGAAGTTATTAGAAGAAGAGAAAGTCGATTTTTTAGTCGGATCGTCTAGTTCAAGTGATACATTAGCGGTTTTACCACTTGCAGAGGAATATGAAAAAATAATGGTTGTAGAACCAGCAGTTGCTGATAGTATTACCGGGAAGAACTGGAATAAATATATTTTTAGAACAGGTAGAAACTCTTCGCAAGATGCGATTGCTGGGGCTGCCTCAATTGCTAAAAAAGATGTAAAGATTGCGACGTTTGCTCCAGATAATGCTTTCGGTCGTGAAGGGATTGCAGCATTTAAAGCGGGAGCAAAGAAATTAGGTGCGAATATTGTAAACGAGCAATACGCGGATACGAATTCAACTGATTTCACTGCAAATATTCAAAATATTATTAGCTCAAAGCCAGATTATTTATTTATCGTTTGGGCAGGTGCGAATTCACCATGGAAACAGTTGAAAGATATGAATGTGGAAGCGCAAGGTATTAAAATTTCTACTGGTGCACCTGATATACCAGCATTAAAAACGATGGATGCACTAATAGGGATGCAAGGGTTTTCTGTTTATTATCACTCACTTCCAAAGAATAAGGTGAACGATTGGCTAGTAGAAGAACATAAAAAACGTTTTAATGGTGCTGTTCCAGATCTGTTTACAGCAGGAGGAATGTCAGCGGCAATTTCTATCGTCGAATCTTTAAAGAAAACGAAGGGCGATACAGATGTAGATACACTTATTAAGAAAATGGAAGGGATGGAATTTGAGACACCGAAAGGAAAGATGAAATTTAGAGAGAAGGATCATCAAGCATTACAAACTCTATATTCTATAACGCTGAAAAAGCAAGATGGTGTTGATTATCCAGTACCAGTGTTAGAGAGAGAATTAACGATGAAAGAGACAGAACCATCAATTCAGAATAAATAGACTGAATTTTCTGTTGTCTTTGTATAAAGAGGGAATACCCTCTTTATACTTGTTTCTTTCATAAACATGGCTTTCAGTGGGAGGGATTTTATGACACATTTGTTAGAGACGAAAAATCTTTGTGTATCTTTTGGGGATCATCATGTTATTAAGGATGTTAATTTAACGGTACAAAAAGGAAAGCTCATTTCAATAATTGGACCGAATGGTGCTGGAAAGACAACGCTATTCAATTTACTAAGTGGACAAATTTCTCCAACAAAGGGTGAAGTATATTTTAAAGGACAAGAGATTACAAATTTATCAATTTCGGATCGTACTCGATTAGGAATTGGTCGTTCTTTTCAACTTACAAATATATTCCCAGAGTTAACGGTACTTGAAAATGTTCGTTTAAGTGTTCAATCATTTGTGCAAGATTACTATAGTTTTTTTCCGAGTTCGGCAAAATTTAAGCAACAAGTTGGAGAGGCGAGACGTTTCTTAAAAACAGTATTACTTCACGAGAAAGAATATGTATTAGCGAAAGATCTAGCGCATGGGGAAAAACGAAAGTTAGAGCTTGCTATGTTATTAGCATTAAAAACGGATGTATTACTACTAGATGAGCCGACAGCAGGTATTTCTGTTGAGGAAGTTCCGGCTATATTACAAGTAATCGAAAATATTAAAAAGAATCCAGAGAGCACAATCGTACTTATCGAACACAAAATGGATATGGTGCTAGATTTATCAGATCATCTTATCGTTTTATTTCATGGGGAGTTATTGGCTGAAGGATTGCCGGAAGAAATGATGAAAGACGAGCGAGTACAAAGTGCTTATTTAGGGGGATTATATAGTGGCACTACTACAAGTGAATAATATAGAGACGTATTTAGATCAGTTTCATATTTTACAAGGGGTATCTCTTACTGTTGAGAAAGGAACGATTACTGTACTGTTTGGAAGAAATGGGGCAGGGAAGACTACGACATTACGTTCGGTTATGGGATTTCACCATATCGCACATGGTGAAATTTATTATGATAGTACACAAGTAAATGGATTATCTACACATTTAATTTCAAGGAAAGGAATAGGGTATGTACCAGAAAATCAAGGTATTTTTCACGACCTGACAGTAGAAGAAACATTCGCTCTTGCTAGTGGGAAGGGAGCAGAAGCGGAAGAAAAAATAGACTGGATGCTTGAATTATTTCCAGATTTAAAGCAATTTTGGCACAAAAAAAGCGGACTCTTAAGCGGAGGGCAAAAGCAAATGCTAGCAATTTCAAGAGCATTTATTAATAGTGATGGTTTATTACTTATTGATGAGCCGAGTAAAGGCTTGTCGCCCATTATGATAGAAAAATTAATGATAGCCATTTTGAAAATGAAGGAAAAAACGACTGTTTTACTTGTTGAACAAAATTTTATGATGGCTAGTCAAATCGGTGATTATTTTTACATTATGGATAATGGGCGCATTGTGCATAACGGTTTCATGGAGGAACTGCGAGAGGATAAGGAAACATGTCATAAATATTTAGGTATTTCTTAACATTGATACGGGGGGATAGAACGTGGATGTGCTAATTAACTTATTTGTAAATGGCGTTTCGACAGGGATGCTTATTTTTTTATTAGCGTCTGGTCTATCACTTATTTTCGGTTTAATGAGCGTACTAAATTTTGCGCATGGCGGTTTATTTGCATGGGGAGCATTTACAGGCGTTTGGTTATTTAATATGACAGATAGTTATTTATTAGCGCTAATTGGGGCAGTCGCTATGGGTATGTTCCTCGGTTTCATTTTAGAAAGATTTCTTATTAGACCAGTGTATGGAAACCATGTGCGGCAGCTTCTCGTGACACTCGGAGGAATGCTCGTTCTTAGCGAGTGCATCAAAATATTTTGGGGTCCTAATCCAATTGCTGCAAAATTACCGTTATGGCTTCAAGGCAGTTTTACATTTGGAGGAGTTATCTTAATAAAATATCGCCTATTCGTTATTTTAGTTGGGATACTAATTTACATCGCTTTACTATTGCTGCTGAAAAAAACAAAGATAGGACTTATGATTCGCGCTGGTGTAATGGATAAAGAGATGGTTCAAGCTCTCGGAATTAACGTAAAAGCGATATTCTCGTTTGTTTTTTTATTAGGAGCAGGGATGGCGGCGTTAGGTGGTTTTCTACTAGCACCATATTCAGGAGTTATTTTTGCTGAGATGGGTATGCAGTACGCAATTTTAGCTTTTATAGTAGTTATTATTGGCGGATTAGGTAGCGTACAAGGTTCAGCGCTAGCATCTTTAATTGTCGGATTAGCCGGTGCTTTTACAGCGTATTTTTTGCCAGATTTATCTCTTGCAATTAATATGTTAATGTTACTATTTTTCTTAATAGTGAAGCCAACGGGACTTGTTGGTGAAAAGGGGTGAAATGGTGAACAGCACATCGAATCGAATTAAAGTATACTTCGGAGTATTTATGCTCATTTGTTTAAGTGTATTTCCATTCGTAAATGATTCACGGAGCTTGTTAATTTTGTTCACTCAAATCTTCATCTTTGCTATTTTCGCTATGAGTTTTGATGTTCTCCTTGGATATACAGGTATTGTTTCATTCGGTCATTGTATGTTCTTTGGTATAGGGGCGTATGGGGTAGCACTTTTATTTGATCGACAAGGGGTGTCTATCACAAACTTTTTTATAGGAATAGCAGCCGCAATTATTGTATCAGCCATCGTTAGTTATATAATCGGTTTGCTTTCTTTACGGCTGAAAAGTCATTTTTATGCAATGTTAACGCTCGCTATTTCCCAGCTGTTTTTTGTACTTGCTGAAAAATGGCGTTCACTGACTCATGGAGGAGAGGGATTTACATTTCGTGTACCAGATATATTCCGTGATCGTTTTACATTTTATTATATAACATTTATATGTCTAATCAGTATTTTCATTTTGTTACGTCTTTTCACAAAATCTTCAATTGGGAAAGTGTTAAAGGCGATTTCACAAAATGAACAACGAGTTGAAGCACTTGGCTATAAAGTTCTTCATTATAAAATTATTGCTAGTGTTGTTGCAGGAGTAGTTGCAGCGATTAGCGGTGGTTTATTTGTTATCACTTTACGCTTTGTTAATACAACTGTATTTTCAATTGAAATGACATTAAATGCATTATTGATGACAATGATTGGGGGAGTTGGAACTTTAATCGGAGCAATCGCTGGAGCTGGGATTATTGAATCATTGAAATATTATTTATCCGAATTAGCGACGGAATATCCGATTTTTGAACGATGGACGATCATTCTTGGTTTATTATACATTATCGTGCTACTAGTTTTTCCGAAAGGGTTAGTTGGAACAGTTAAGAAGTTGAAGAATTTTAAAAGAAGTAAGAAGGAGAAGAGCACAGGGGTGGAGCAGAACGTTTAAACTCTTTGGAATAAGGTTTTGGTAATAAGGAATAGCTCTATATAAGATAAAAAGGTTTTAGGTGAAGCTATATAATATGAAGTCCCTCCTTTAACTTATCTAAAGGAGGGTTTGCCATTTCTAGAAAAGAACTTGGGTGTATGGAATTCGTGAGATTGTTATTTTGTATAAAAGTCTATTGCGTTAATTAAATAGTTCAATTGATGCTAATTTATTATTTCTAATTGGAAAAATAGCTGGTTAAGATTTTTGGGATTAAATATGTATTTACTCTTTACTTGCTTTTTTATCACTTGAGTGGTAAAGTGATAGTAAGATCAACGCTAGGAAGTGATGAAACATGCGTGAAAATACGATAGGATCGTTAATATGGCTACGTTTAATACGATTTACGAACCAAAGTAATCAAATGTCAAATGAGTTTTTAAAACGTTTTGATTTAACAACAGCCCAATTTGATGTGCTTTTGCAAATACGGACTTATCAGCCATTAACACAAATGGAGTTAGCAGAAAAGGTTACCGTTACACAAGGCGGTATTTCTCGAATGTTAACACGTCTTGAAAAAGAAGGATATATTATACGAAAACAAGATTGGAAAACGAAAACAATTAGTCTTACAGAGCAAGGGGAAGCGGCTTTAGAAAGAGCATTGCCAGAGCAACTTGCATTTCAATCATCATTTTTTGATGATGTATTAAATGAAGAAGAGCAGAAAATACTATACGAGTTGATGTCAAAAGTTCATAAGCATAGTGAAAAAAAAGAATTACCGAATGAGTAATTTTTTTTACTTAATCAATTGACTAATCAAGTGATAAAGGGGAGGGAGTTTTATGTATACAATTCCAGGACATCACCACATTTCTATGGTGACTAAAAATGCGAAAACGAATAATAATTTTTATCGAGATGTTTTAGGATTACGCCGGGTGAAAAAGACAGTCAATCAAGATAATCCATTTATGTATCATTTGTTTTATGGTGATTTAACAGGGAGTGCCGGAACTGAATTATCATTTTTTGAAATGCCGAATGTAGGTAGAACAATCCGTGGTACAAATGCAATAACACAAATAGGCTTGCTCGTACCTTCAATAGAAAGTCTTACATTTTGGAAGAGACGTTTTGAGTCACTCCAGGTGGCGCATGGGGAAATTACAACTTACGCCGGAAGAGACGCACTGCACCTTGAAGATCCAGATGGTCTACGGTTAGTGCTGTTAAATAATAAAGATGAAGAGGTGCCTGAATATTGGACTGCATGGGATGAATCTTCTGTAGAGCAGAATCATCGTATTTTAGGCATGGGAACAGTTGAAATGACAGTGCGCAGTTTAAATAAATTATCAAAAACATTAACAGGTTTGTTTAGTTATAAAGAAGTATCTCGTTCAGACGATGAGGGGATTTATCAATCTATTGATGGTCAATCTTTTGGAGAAATTTTGGTGAAACAGCAAGATGGAGAGAGTGAAAGACCAGGAAAAGGAAGTATTCATCATTTAGCTATTCGTGTGAAAAATGATGAAGAACTGAGTTATTGGAATGAAGCGGTGAAAGATAAAGGGTTCCAATCAACAGGGATTATCGATCGCTTTTATTTTAAAAGTTTATATTTCCGTGAGTCAAATGGCATTTTATTTGAGATTGCGACGGATGGCCCAGGATTTACAGTAGATTCAACAGTTGAAGAATTAGGAAAAGAGCTGGATTTACCACCATTTTTAGAAGAGAGAAGAAAAGAGATTGAAGAGAAATTAATACCGCTTTATTAAAAGGGAGAGAGCAACTATGGAAAAATACCGTATTGATACAAGTAAGGGAATTGAATTTGGATTATATTCAATTGGAGATCATATTTTAAATCCGCATGATGGCTCGAAAATAAGTGCAGAAAAAAGAATTCATGAACTAATTGAAACAGCTAAGTTAGCAGATGAAGCTGGAATTGATGTGTTTGCTGTCGGTGAAAGTCATCAAGCGCATTTTACAACGCAAGCTCATACAGTTATTTTAGGAGCTATTGCACAAGCTACGAAAAACATTAAAATCGCGAGTTCTGCAACAGTATTAAGCACGTCAGATCCGGTTCGTGTATATGAGGATTTTGCCACAATTGATTTAATTTCTAATGGTCGTGCTGAAATCGTTGCTGGTCGTGGATCTCGTATTGGGGGATATAGTTTACTTGGTTACGATGTAAATTATTATGAAGAACTATTTGAAGAGAAGATGGATCTTTTATTAAAAATAAATAAAGAAGAAAGTGTAACATGGAAAGGGCAGTTTAGAACGCCACTTGAACATGCGGCAATTATACCGAGAGCTAAAAATAACAATATGCCAATTTGGCGTGCTGTTGGAGGGCCACCTGCTAGTGCAATTAAGGCAGGACGCGCAGGTGTACCAATGATGCTTACGACACTTGGTGGCCCAGCTGTTAATTTTAAAGTTTCGGTTGATGCATATCGTGAAGCAGCTGAGCAAAGTGGTTTTGACCCAGCAACATTACCAATTGCAACAACAAGTTTATTTTATACAGCAGAAAATTCACAAGATGCACTTAGTGAATATTATCCCCATATTAATGCTGGTATGCTTGCGCTACGCGGTGGTGGGTATCCAAAACAACAATTTACTAACGCAGTAGATCACCGTGATGCGTTAATGATTGGTAGCCCGCAACAAATTATTGAAAAAATGCTTTATCAATATGAATTATTTGGACAGCAACGTTTTATGGCACAGATTGATTTTGGCGGTGTACCATTTGATAAGATTGAGAAAAACATTGAATTAATTGCTACCGAAATTATGCCGGCTGTTAGAAAATATACAACGAAATAATGATTAAAGTACCGGGAATATAATTTATTCTCGGTACTTTTTTATTTAGTCTGTTTGAAAAATGACAAAAAAACGAATTTTATGTCTAGAGAAAGGGGAGTTTTTTTCTATTTGTGAATAACAATATTGTTGATTTGAATTTTGGAAATACATTTTTCTCTTGACAAAAAACTAGCATATTTCTAGGTTTAATTCGAGGACATTTTTCAAGGAGAAAGTCAAGCGTATGAAGAGAAAAACATAATAACAATTGATATAAGAGTGTGTTGTATGTTTGAAAAGTACGTTTTTAAAATGTGAGAAATCTAATTCAAAAAAATTACAAAAGACATATTTCAGACAAAATCCTGTCAATAATACGTCAAAAATCACCTGAATTTATTATGTAAGTATATTATACAATTCGATTAACGAATAAAACACTACTGAAATAGTGAAAAGGTAAATCGTATGAAGAAAGTTCTTTTGTAATTATCTAAAAAACTGACAATCTATATTTTCAGAAAGTACATAAACGAATTTATCTTTTTGTATTTCCAAATGATTGAATTGTTCGTTATGAAATGAATTCATACAATTCAATCGATATTACGATATAAAAAAATATGAAGGAAGTGACTTTAGCATGGAAACGCTCGAATTGGCACGAATACAATTTGCATCAACAACGATTTTTCATTACTTTTTCGTTCCGCTGTCTATAGGTTTAGCTTTTATCATTGCGTTAATGCAAACGTTGTATGTGGTAAAGGGACAAGAAATTTATAAGAAGATGACAAAGTTTTGGACACAAATATTCCTTGTTAACTTCGCGGTAGGTGTTGTAACAGGTATTTTACAAGAATTTCAGTTTGGTATGAACTGGTCAACGTATTCACGTTTTGTTGGTGATGTTTTCGGACCATCACTT
This sequence comes from Bacillus sp. AC266, assembly GCF_979253805.1. Classification (NCBI taxonomy): domain Bacteria; kingdom Bacillati; phylum Bacillota; class Bacilli; order Caryophanales; family Bacillaceae; genus Bacillus; species Bacillus sp. AC266. The sequence continues at coordinate 8,498 of NZ_CEEDEC010000003.1, read as the reverse complement.
GCAATTGAAGGTTTATTAGCATTTTTCATTGAGTCTACATTCCTAGGTTTATGGGTATTCGGTGAGGATAAACTTCCGAAGCGAGTTCACCTTTTATGTATTTGGCTCCTCTCAATAGGAACAATGTTATCAGCATTTTGGATTTTAACTGCAAGTGCATTTATGCATGCCCCAGTAGGATATGAAATGGCAGCAGATGGACGTGCACAAATGAATGATTTTTGGGCGATTATTCAAAATCCACAATTATGGGTGCAATTCCCGCATACAATTACAGCGGCGATTGCAACTGGTGCATTCTTTATTGCAGGTGTAAGTGCATGGAAAATATCAAAAGGCCAAGAAACTGCGGTGTTTAAAAAATCGTTCCGAGTTTCTATCGTTGTTGGAACAATTACAACTGCATTGGTATTATTTTTCGGTCATGCACAAGCACAAAATTTAATTAAGACACATCCGATGAAAATGGCAGCAGCTGAAGCATTATGGAATACGAGTGAGGATCCAGCTCCATTTACAGTATTTGCAAAAATTGATACAGAGAAGAAAGAAAATTCGTTTGAAATTCAAATCCCTTATATGCTAAGTCTATTGTCATACGATAAATTTAGCGGTCAAGTTGAAGGGATGAATCAAATTCAAAAACAATATGAAGAAAAATATGGACCTGGAGATTATATTCCGCCAGTACATACTATGTTCTGGAGTTTTAGAGCGATGGTAATGAGTGGAACATTCATGCTTCTTTTAGGAATGTACGGCTGGTTCTTATCAAGAAAAGATCGCTTAACTGAAAACCCTTGGTATTTAAAAATAATGGTATATGCAATTGCACTACCGTTTATCGGTAATACAGTAGGTTGGATTATGACTGAAATGGGACGTCAGCCTTGGGTTGTCTTCGGTGTTATGAAAACAGAAGATGCTGTATCTCCAAACGTTTCATTTGGAGAAGTATTATTCTCTCTTGTTTCATTCACATCACTATATTTAATTGTTGGAGGAATTACTGTTTACTTATTCGTTCGTATCATTAAAGGACATGCGAATAAGAAAACGAAAAAGGATTATCAAAGCCATGATCCATTTGATAAGGAGGAAGAGTATGTTATCTCTTAATGAGTTGTGGTTTCTAATTATCTCAACCTTATTCGTTGGCTTCTTTGTACTTGAAGGTTTCGATTTTGGTGTAGGAATCGTTTCAAGGTTTTTAGGGAAAAACGATTTGGAAAAACGTATATATTTAAATACAATTGGGCCGTTTTGGCACGCAAATGAAGTATGGCTTGTTTGTGCTGGTGGCGCTATGTTTGCGGCATTCCCGCACTGGTATGCAACTTTATTTAGTGGGTTTTATATTCCATTTGTGTTTATGCTTCTTGCATTAATTATAAGAGGTGTTTCCTTTAAATTCCGTGCGAAAATAGAAAATCATAAATGGAAGAGTTTCTGGGATTGGGGCATGTTTATTGGAAGTTTGCTACCTCCTATACTTTGGGGAGTTGCAATCGCAAACTTTATGACAGGTGTACCAATTGATGGAAGTAAAAATATGGTAGGCGGATTTATGAAATTACTTCACCCATTTGCGTTACTTGGGGGAGTTATGTTTCTTCTTCTATGTATTGTTCATGGTTTGCAATTCCTTACTATACGTACAACAGGAAAATTACGAGAACGCGCACGTATTGCCGCGACAAAGATTGCACCTTTTGCATTAATAACACTTCTTGTTTTTGCAGCTGGAGGGTTATGGAAAACAGATATTTTCACCGCACATGGTTCAGAGTGGCTAATGGTTCCAATTGGAGCTTTTGTAGCGCTATTTGTTTCTACTTTATTAAATAAAAGAAGAAGAGATGGTTGGGCTTTCTTTATGACGAGTTTAACAATCATTTTGTTAAGTGCAAGTGTGTTCATCGGTATGTTCCCGCGTGTCATGATTAGCTCATTAGGAGCGGTAAATGATTTGACAATTTATAATGCGGCATCAGGACCTTATGCATTAAAATTGATGAGCTATTTTTCTCTTGCTATTTTACCGTTTGTTATCGGTAGTCAAATATGGAGTTTCTATGTATTTAGACAACCTGTTAAGTCAGACAAAGATTTGGAGTACTAATGAAAAGAAAAAGAGGACTTCCGTCGTATCCTGGTAGCCGAGTTTTATATGTAACTTTAAGTCTTATTAGCATTTTAGAGGCGTGTAGTATCATTGCGCAGACAGTATTTTTAGCACGAGCAATCACATTTTTATTTCATGGAGAAACAGTGCAAGCTGTGCTAAATGAAACTGTTTATTTTGGGATCACGTTTGCAGCACGCCAAATGTTAGTGCGAACATCGCAAATATTGGTTGAGCGTTTCGCTGAAAAAACAGGATTTGCATTACGTAAACAGTTAATAGAAGCATATTTTACGTTAGGGCCGAGATTTGTCCAAACGAATGGGACTGGTCATCTGGTTACTTTATCGATAGAAGGTATTGAGAAACTTAAAACATATATTGAATTGACAATTCCTAAAATGATTAGAAGTAGTATCGTTCCAGGGCTAATTGTTCTATATGTTTTTACACTGGACATTAAGTCTGGAATCATTTTAGTTGTAACGATTCCAATTGTGATCATATTTATGATCCTTCTAGGATTAGCAGCGCAGAAAATGGCGGATAGCCAATATGAGACATATCGTGTACTTTCTAATCATTTTGTAGATACGTTAAAAGGATTAGAAACATTAAAGTATTTAGGGAAAAGTAAACAGCACGAAGGAAAGATTGAAAAAGTAAGTAAACGATATAGAAAAGCAACGATGCGTACTTTGCGAGTTGCTTTTCTTTCTTCTTTTGCATTAGATTTCTTTACGAGTTTATCAATTGCATTTGTAGCAGTTGGATTAGGGATACGGTTAATAGATGGGACAATTATACTGTTGCCAGCTCTTACGATTTTAATTTTAGCGCCGGAATATTTTCTGCCGATTAAGCAAGTTGGAGCGAATTATCATGCTACATTAGATGGACAACTTGCAATGGAGCAAATAGAAGAAATTTTACAGAAACAAAAAGAAATAGAAAAGAAAGATTCAAATGTAGATATAGTATGGAATTCTTCTAGTAGTTTGAAATTACAAGATGTAAAAGTAAATAATGATGAATCTGAAAAGGCTATATTAGAGGGAATTGATTTTACTTGGCAAGGTAACGGTGCTATAGGCATTATTGGTGAAAGTGGGGCAGGGAAATCAACGTTAATCGATGTGTTAGCAGGATTTCTACCGCCTTCGGGTGGGAAGATGTTAGTAAATGGTGTGGAAATTGGTGAATCTACTCGAGAAGATTGGCAAAAAAATATTGCTTATATTCCGCAGCAACCTTATATTTTTCCGCTTTCATTAAAAGATAATATTTGTTTCTATGAAACGAATACAATTGATGAAGAAGTTGAGAGAGTTATTAATGAAGTTGGTCTTCGTTCGCTCGTTGCATCATTACCACATGGGATGTACGAAAGAATTGGAGAAGGTGGACGTATGCTTAGTGGCGGACAAGAACAACGTGTCGCTATGGCACGTGCACTTTTAAGTAAAAAGCCAATCATTTTATTAGATGAACCTACAGCACATCTTGATATTGAAACTGAATTTGAAATAAAGCAATCGATGTTACGTCTGTTTGAAGGTAAGTTAGTATTTCTTGCAACGCATCGTCTGCATTGGATGAAGCAAATGGATCATATTCTTATTTTAAATAAAGGGGAAATTAAAGAAAGTGGAACATATGAAGAACTTTTAAAGAATGAGACATTACATTTTCATAGGGAAGAGAGGGGAGAGCGATGAGTAATTGGATTAAACCTTATATACAGCAAAATAAAGGTAGAATGACGTTGACTATTTTCCTCGGGCTTCTTGGAGTTAGTTCAGGTGCGATGCTACTTTTCATTTCAGGTTATTTAATTTCTAAATCTGCTCTCAGACCAGAAAATGTAATGGCTGTATATGTTCCTATAGTTGCAACGCGTGCGTTTAGTATAGGGCAAGCTGTCTTTCATTATTTAGAACGTTTAGTAGGGCATGACGTCGTTCTACGAATTTTAGAAAAAATGAGAACAAAACTATATAGAATTGTAGAACCACAGGCGTTATTTTTACGCTCTCGATTTCAAACTGGTGATGTACTAGGTGTATTGTCTGATGATATAGAACATTTACAGAATCTATATTTACGTACAATATTCCCTAGTATATTAGCGTTAGTTGTATATAGCATTTTCGTAATTGTTATAGGTGCATTTGACTTAGTATTTGCACTTATCGCAGCTTGTATGTTAGCTGTTATTGTTTTTCTTCTCCCATTCGTATCACTACTTTTGATGAAACGAAATCATGTTGCTTTGAAGCGAGGAAGAAATCGTTTGTATCAACAATTGACAGATGCTGTATTTGGGTTATCTGATTGGCAGGCGAGTGGTAGAAAAGATGAATTTATTAATGAGTATGTAGCGCAAAATGTCCAGTTGTTAAAGACAGAAAAGAGAGTGAAACGCTGGTACCATATTCGAGACAGTATCATTCATTTAATAGTCGGCATTGTAGTTATTTCAATGATTATGTGGACTGGAAATCAAGCGGCAAGTGAACAGATTGCACCTACAGTTATCGCAGCTTTCGTATTAATGACATTATCTGTGACAAATGCGCTTATCCCTATATCAGATGCTATTGATCGAATTCCATCTTATGTAGAATCTGCTCATAGGCTTAAAAGCGTAGAAAGTGATATCATTTTGCAAGATGGAAATGAGTTACCTGGAGATAAAGATTACGTTGCACAAAAACATATAGATATTGAACTGAGTAATGTGTCGTATAATTATCCGGATAGTAATGAACCTGTATTAAAAGATGTATCATTGCAAATAAAGGCAGGAAAGAAAATTGCTATTTTAGGTAGAAGTGGAACAGGAAAATCTACTTTACTAAAACTGTTAACTGGTGCGCTACGTCCGGTGAGTGGGCAAGTTATATTGAATGGTGAACAAGCTCATACGGATTTTTTGTCAAAATATATTTCTGTATTAAACCAAAAACCACATTTATTCGATACGACAATTGGAAATAATGTGCGGATCGGTAAACCAGAGGCTAATGATGAAGAGATATGGAAAGCTTTAGAGAAAGCACAGCTAGCGCCGCACATTGCTTCTCTTCCTGATGGATTACAAACAAAAATGCATGAAATGGGAAAGAGGTTTTCTGGCGGAGAAAGGCAAAGAGTAGCATTTGCAAGAACTCTTATGCAAGAAGCATCGATTATTGTGCTTGATGAACCAACTATCGGTTTAGACCCTAAAACGGAATTAGCCTTAATAGAAACAATGTTTTCTGCAACAGAAGAAAAGACTGTTATTTGGATTACACATCATCTTGTAGGAATTGAACATGTAGATGAAGTTATTTTCCTTGATAGTGGCCAAATCGCTATGCAAGGTAGTCACGAACAGCTACTGAAAGAAAATGAGAAATATCGTAGGTTATATGAGCTTGATAAAGGTAAATAGGAATGAAATGCAAAAAAACACAAATTCTTGGTAGTTCAAGGTTTGTGTTTTTTTGTATTTGTGGTGAAATCATATAAGCCGTATAAGCTATTTGATCATGAAATGGTTATATATTGTTAGAAAGGGTGTTTAAAACCTATCCTTTCAAGGCAATACTTGAGCCATAGTGAATGGATTGTTGGAAGGCGTGATTATATGTTTGAAGAGGATGGCATTGTTTTAATACTGGAGCCTGCTGATGAGCGGAATATGAGGAAATTTATTTTTACAGTACCGAAGTCAGTTTATGAAAAAAAAGAAATTTTATTACATTACGGAACACCTTTAGGTCAAGGATATACGGACATTATAGAAGATATTATTAGTGTACATATAGACATAGATATTATAACAGTAATAGGGCATGTGAGAGGATAAAGAGAAACTTTAATTAGTGAGAGCTATACGTACCTGGAAAACAGACGTACTTAAAATAAGTATGTCTGTTTTTATATTTAAATGAAGATAGTTTCGAGGTACATGTTGAACAGGATAATAATGATTTTTCTAGAATGTATAAGAGGAAGATTAAAAAAATAAGATATGATGTGATAAAGTGTATAAGAAGAAAATAAAGTGTTTATAAATGAATAAAAGTATGGCAATTATTTAGGAGGTAAAAATGAAGTTTACAAAAACAATGTTACTTTCAATTGTAGTTTCAATTGGTTTGATGGGATGTTCGCTAGTAGAGGAAGGGAAGAACTCCATAGATTACGCTCAAAAAGCGACAGACTATGTAAATGAAATAAGTGCATTTGCAAATGAAGCGCCAGCATTAGCAGAAAAGGCTGTTAATGATGGGGAAGCCCGGAAAGAACTAGAAACGAAACTTACTGAAATTAAACAAGATATACCAGCTTTTAATGAATTAACACCACCAGATGTAGCGAAGGATCTTCACCAGCAAATCGTCGGGTATAATGAAAAGTTAAATACATTAATTGATACATCTATGACAAAGATAGAGGAAGGGAAAATGAATGTAGAGCAGTTTAAAAACTCTGAGCTTATGCAGACGATAGAACAAGTTCGTGATTTGAAAGATAAGGTTCAAAATTTAGGGCAATAACAAAAAGATCCGTTTATCATAAACGGATCTTTTTGTTATTGAATACAATAGATGATTACACCAATGACAATAATAATGTTGCCAATGATTTTTCGTTTCGTGATTTTCTCCCCTAGGAAGTACCAACTGAAAATTAAAATGATGATATAACTTAATGATTCTAATGCAGATGCTTGCTTTAATGCCATGCCCTTTAAGGCGATCACATTTAATCCGGCATTAATTACAAATAAAAAGTAGCCGATGATAACATAAGGATTCACATATTCTTTTATTCTAGAATCGTATTGTTGTAAAGTAGCCTTTTTTAATAATATTTGTGAGTAATTGGCTAAAATTATCCCAAATATCAATAATAACATATAACTATTCATCTTTTGTCACCACCACAATTCCGACGATAATAATAGCTGCGCCAAGTATGTGATTCCACTGTATCGTATCTCCAAACAGGAATACTGACCAAAGCATTGACCATAGTATGATAATCCCACGGTGTGAATATGCTCTAGAAATTTCAAAGTTCTTAATGACTTGTTGCCATAGAATTGCATATCCGAATAAAAGTACAACAAGTCCGAAGTAAGCAATAAAAAATGAAATTGATGCAATAGGGAATTGAGATGCCCATTTCATGTAAACCATAATGATAGAATATATCAAGAAGGCTACATGTAGAAATACATAGTTTTTAATAGTTGGTTTCATATATTCACTCTCTTTTACTTTATATACACGTATGTAAACTCGATGTATATAATCAATAGCTTCTTATTATATATAAAAGGCATATTGAAATGATTTTTGTTTATTTCTTCACATTCCAAAATATATAGTATCATGTCTTCTAATGTAAAACAATAGAAGGCAATGCGTAGCTTTAGAGCTGAAAATAATAGAGCTAGTAGAGTTAGATTTTCCACTGTTCTATAATTTGTATCGTTTTATTTGTTGCATCCATCTCTACTTGAATACCTATTGGCAAAGTAATCATTGGATGAGTATGACAACAGTCAAAATCGGCTAGAAAAGGAAGTTTTTGATTTTGTAATACTTCTAATAATATTTCGTAAGGTTTTCTATTTGTACCACAATCATCAAATTGTTCATGTTTTCCAAGGATGATACCTGAAACTTTATCAAAAACGCCGTTAATTTTAAGTGATGAAAAACTTCTTTCGATAGTAGCTGCATCTTTTGAGCTATCTTCAATAAAGAGAATGTCACCATCTTGAATAAGTGGCATATAGGGGCTACCCCACATCGCCATCAAGCTAAAAAATTGTATCCATAAAACGAAAAAAACGCTATTCTTTTTGTAGAAATATACAGAAAGGATGGCGTTTTTGATGAATCCTATCATTTCAAATGAACTGAATCTTTTCGCACAAGAGCTACAATACTTTTTATCTCCAGTATTCCTACAAGATATCGCCAAACAAGTTGGCTTTGTACAGCGATCTAGCAAGTATCAAGCCAACGAACTCATTGCCCTTTGCGTATGGCTCAGTCAAGAAATTGCTAGCACATCACTTACACAATTGTGCAGTCAGTTAGAAGCTTCCACTGGGGTACTTATGAGCTCAGAAGGACTGAATCAACGCTTTAATCCAGCAGCTGTCGCATTTCTTCGAGAAGTCTTTACTTCTCTTCTCACACAAAAACTCTGTTCAAATCACTCACTTTCTGCACACGTGATCTCTACTTTCAATCGTATCCGTATTTTAGATGCAACAGTGTTTCAATTGCCTGACCATTTCGCCACTGACTATCAAGGTTCAGGTGGGAGTAGTAATACCGCAGGCGTGAAAATCCAATTGGAA